>JACKCD010000022.1 GCA_020634215.1 Ardenticatenaceae bacterium
ACTCAGCGGCACGCGCCAGCTCATATCACCCACATCAGACGAGGCCGGGAAAATGCGCCCCATGTCTACGCTGGGGAAAACATCACCAATCAGCGGCTGGTTAGCCTGGGCAGGCGGCAGCCCCATGTATTGGGTAATCATCTGGCTGTTGCCGGGTGGGTTGTTGGCGTTAATCGCGGCTGCATACGCCATCTCTTCTTCGGTAAATTGAATTGGCCCCAGGGCTTGCATGACTTCATACTGCAAATCAGCCAAAGTATGGTTATTGAGCACGCAGGTGGTGCCAGAGACAAAAATCTCTTCTACCTCGGTTTCCGTCATCATGGCCGCCCCTTGCGCCACCTTCCGCACCCGGTCAGCCACGCTTTGCACCTGGTTGGGCAAATGCGCCCGCACCACATAGTGCACCTCGGCGCGGTCTGGCACAATATTGGCTGCCAGGCCGCCGTCGGTGATAATGTAGTGGATGCGTACACTGTCGGCCACGTGTTCGCGCATAAAGTTGACCCCCACATTCATCAATTCAACGGCATCAAGCGCGGAGCGTCCCATTTCGGGCATGGCGGCGGCGTGGGCGGTGCGCCCGTGAAAGCGGAAAAGCATACTTTGCACGCCCAACATGCTGCCTTTGGAGGCGTAGTTGGTGTAGCCAGGGTGGAAGTTAAAGGCGGCATCCAAATCGTCAAACGCGCCATCGCGCCCCATGTAGATTTTGCCGCCGCCTCCCTCCTCGGCCGGGCAGCCATAGTAGCGCACCGTGCCGGCCGTTCCGGTCTCTTGCAGCCATTGCTTAACGGCAACGGTAGCGGCCAAACAGCCTGTACCCAGCAGATTGTGGCCGCAGCCGTGGCCGTGGCCGCCCGCCTCAACAGGGTTGGGGTCGCTTTGCAGCTTTTGCGACAGCCCCGGCAAGGCATCATACTCCCCAGCAAAGCCAATGACGGGGCCACCGCTGCCCCATTCGGCCATAAAGGCGGTGCTGATGCCGCCGACATCCCAGGTGATGGCAAAGCCAACTTCTTCTAAAAAGTCGGCCTGTAATTTTGATGCCTTAAACTCTTCAAAGCGAATTTCCGGGTTGGCCCATATTTCGTCGGCCATAGCCGTGAAGTTGCTCTGGTTGCGATCAAGCCAGTTGACGATCTCGGTTTTTGTATTCATGGAGGGTACCTTTTGTCATTTTTTGCCACGAATTTCACGAATTCGCACGCATTGTTAGACTATAATCTACCACATTCGGGGGGAATGGGCAGGAAAAATAACGGCCGTTTCGCCTCGCAGGCAAGAAAACGGCCGTTCTACCAGTGTGTTAAACTTTACACTTTCCCTGTCGAATTATTCACGCATCCGCGCTTGAAGTTCGCTCACTGTTCCATGTATAATAATATGTTGTTGAGTAAGCAAAAGTTAGGTTCTTTTAAGGAAAAGGAACTTTTTTGAGCCTATTTCACACCCAAACCCACTGAACTCTGCTTTAATAACACCGCCAAACGATCAAACGGCCGTTTGCAACAACACCAACAAGGTTGGTGTTCAATTTATTATTTTGTATTGGAATTGTCAGAACATGAGACGTAGGCAGACGTGAAGGCATTTATCGTTTTACCACCATCCCCCACTTTCTTGGCAACATCCTGGTCAAATAAGATCGTGAATGGTAAGGACAAATGTAAGACAATTATGATGAAATGCTGAGGATAAAATCACGCATCATTTAAGTGCTTGCCTAATGATACCTTCCCTTCAAATCTCCTATATTTCATTGATTGTTCTAGGCTTTGACATCACGGTAGGACAGCTTAAATTTGCTAAGGCACTGAAACTATGGTAGCGCAAAATAGTGACAAGTTAATCGGACACCAATTAGACCAATACCACATTGAACAACTGTTAACCCAACGCAAAAGTAGTGCCCTTTATTTGGCACGTGATGTCCGCTCTGAGGGTGAGGTTCTGCTGGAAGTTGCCAAGCAATCGGTGAAGGAGAATCAACATTTTGCCGACGCTTTCCAGCATAATATGTCGGTGATTCAAACGTTAGGGCAACCGAACATTGCCAAGGTGCTGCAAATTAGCCAATCGAGCGGCAAACGGCCGTTTGCCGTCATCGAAAACCAATCCACCACCACCTTGGCAGACAAACTAGCTGACTGGGCACGGGAAAACAACACCCTACCCGTCATCAAAGCCCTTGAACTGGTGCGCCATCTCGCCGCCACCTTGAGCATTGCCCATCGCGCCGGGATAATCCACCATGACCTGCGCCCTAGCAACATCTTCATGCGCGAAGATAACACCCCCGTTTTCGTCGATCTTGGTGTCCCCCACGTGCCCGAAGTTGTCGAACAAAAATGGGAAATAGGGCAAAACAATGTCATTGACTACATCGCCCCTGAACAGCAAGAAGGGCGCGAAATCACTCCCCGCAGCAACATTTACTCACTGGGTGTCATTTTATACGAACTGTTGGCCGGGCACGCGCCTAAATTACCCGCCACCTCCTGGGACATTTTTGACCGTGATGCTACCCCCAAGGAAGTGCCGTTAGAAGAAGCCCGCGTCGGTCTTACCAGCGAAACCTACCGGTTGGTGCGTAATTGCCTTTGGCGGCAGGAATGGAGCCGTTACGACAACGCCACGGAACTCATCAACGCCCTCGACGCTGCCATCGCCGCCGAACGTGCCCTGCCCAAAGTTCTCCCCGTGCCGACTTCCACCCGCCGCTGGCTGCCCATTGCCATCCCTGTAATCATTGTCCTCATCATCTTGGGTATTTTCCTCAACAGCGGCAATGACCCCAATGATGTTGAAGCCAACAGCATTGCCCAGGCGACCACCGTCGTGCCTACGGCTACCAGCACAGCCACGCCAACGGCCACGACCCCTCCCACCCGCACTCCCGTCCCTGTTTTAATCCCGCCAACCCTCACGCCAACGGCCGAATTGGTGATCGAGCTATTGGAGCCACTGCCGGGCAGCGAATTTGCACAGGGCGACACCATCACCTTTGATTGGCGCTGGCCTGTAGAATTATCGCCAGGGCAACAATTTGCCATCTATCTCTTTACTAGCACACAAGTTTCCCTGGTTGAAACCGTTAAAGAGCCGATATTGGGTTTTAATTACCGGGTACGTATTCCGGTAAGCGAGCTGAATGCCAGCGAAGCCAATGTTGATTGGCAAGTGGTGCTGGAAACGGTTGCCACGGGCAACAGTATTTTTGAAAGCGAAAGACGGCCGTTAACGCTACAGTTGGAACCGCCAACCCCAACGGTAACACCCACACCTAGCATTACCCCCACCACCGACTGTGTGATTTCACCACCACCAAGCTGGGTGTTATACACCATTAAATCAGGCGACAGCCTCTTTAATCTGGCAATTGCTGGCGGCAGTAGCCTCGACTTTGTGCTACAGGTCAACTGTTTGCCACCAGACCCGGTGTTAAGCGTGGGGCAAAAAGTGTACATTCCCAGACCTCCGGCAACCAATACACCGACCCCGGCACCAGTACCGCCCACTGCAACACCTGGGCGAAGCGGTGGCGGTGGCGGTGGCGGGGACAAACCACCGACACCACCCCCGTGATATGGATAAAGGTAAAAGGGGAGGTTTAGACCCACGTGGGTCTAACCTCCCTTTTTATATGCAGTAGCGGTTAACAATTCAGGGGTAGCGCATACTCATTGATGTAGCGGCAAGGCAGATGTAAGGATAGCTGTAAGGAAGAGATGGTACTGTGCTGCCAACCAGCTACGGGCACAGCCCTGTGCTGGTATTTTTGTATAGGGAACCTGGTATAAACAACTTTACAGTTTGGATGTAACCAGCTTGGCAGGAGTGTCATGAAACATAGAATCTTTGTATTGGTGACAGTTGTAGGGTTTGCTTTCTATATTTTTTTCACCTTGGGAACCACCTTTGCCGATGCAGCGGCCGTTATTGCCCATGATGACAGCATTATTGTCTTGGAAGGCGGCACCGCAACACAATTGACAACGGGAGCAACCTCTGTCTTGGTCAATGACGTTACGAGCAATACACTTACGGTGGCGTCTATCATCGATCAGCCAGATTTTGCAACGGCCGCTTTTACCGTCAACGCCAATGGCACTTTTAGCTATAAGCACGACGGTAGCGAGCATTTTTCTGACTATTTTGTATACCAAGCGTGTGATACGGGTGCCGTTTCCTGTGACACAGCCACAGTGAACATTTCGATTACGCCACAGAATGACCCGCCAACGGCCGTTAATGACACCGCCACCATCAGCGAAAACAGCGTCCTCTCCGTTAGCTCACCCGGCGTTCTCAGCAACGACACCGACCCTGAAAGCGACCCGCTGCGTGTGACCAGCGCCAGCAACGTTAGCACCAAAGGCGCAGTCGTCAACGTCACCCTCAACACCATTGGCAACGGCAGCTATACCTATGACCCCACCGCAGCAGCCACCCTCCAAGCCCTGCCATCCGGTCAATCCACCGTTGACACCTTCAACTACACCATTAGCGACGGCAACGGCGGCACCAGCAACGCTACCGTCTCTATCACGGTTAACGGCCAAAACGACGCGCCAACATTTGTGAGTACGCCGGGGACAAGTGTTAACGAAGACAGCCTCTACACCTATAACATCGTCGTCAATGATGTGGATACAGGCGACACGATTACCATTAGTGCCCCTACCCTGCCCGACTGGCTTACACTCACCCCCACCGGTAACGGCACCGCCACCCTAAGCGGCACCCCAACCAACGACGAAGCACTGACAGGCTTCTTTAGTGTTTCTCTGCAAGCCAAAGATACGTCTAACAGCACCGATACTCAATCTTTTATCATCCAGGTTCATAATGTCAACGATGCCCCGGTTCTAGACAACAGCGGCAACATGGTTCTCTCCAACATCAATGAAGACAACCAAAACCCCAACGGAGATGTTGTTCTAGCCATTATCAGCAGTGCTGGTGGGGATCGGATCACTGATGTGGATCTCAACGCCGCCGAAGGCATTGCCGTCGTGGGAGCAGACAATACCAATGGTACCTGGCAATATTCCACCAACAACGGCAGCAGTTGGAACAGCTTTGGCGTTGTAACCGACACATCCGCTATTTTGCTCAATAATTTTGCCCGCATCCGCTTTGTGCCTAATCTCGACTACAGCGGGCCGGCCGGAAACATCACCTTCCGCGCTTGGGACCAAACAAGTGGGTCGAACGGCAGTACCGGCATCAACACCATTCCCAACGGCGGCACCACGGCCTTTAGCGTGGCAACAGAAACAGCAACGCTCACGGTACAGGCAATTAACGATGCCCCTGTGTTGGACAACACGGGAACAATGGTGCTGCCTAACATTAATGAAGACACGCTGGCTCCGGCCGGCGACACGGTTGCTAATATCATCCTAAGCGCCGGGCTGGATCGCATCACCGATGTTGATGTGGCTGCGCTGGAAGGGATTGCCGTCATTGGCCGCGACAACACCAACGGCATCTGGCAATACTCCACCAATGGTGGTACTAGTTGGAATCCATTTGGAACGCTTAGCGAAAATTCGGCCGTCTTGCTCAACCCGGCCGCTAAAATCCGCTTTGTCCCCAACCTTGACTACAATGGATCAGCGGGAAATATCACCTTCCGCGCCTGGGACCAAACCAGCGGTTCAAACGGTAGCACTGGCATCAACACCATTCCCAATGGCGGCTCCACGGCTTTTAGCATTGCCACCGAAACAGCCACCCTCAGTGTGCTTGCGGTCAACGACCCCCCCGTGATTGATCTCAATGGCTTGGTAGACCCTGGAACCGGCTTTGAAACCAATTTTGTTGCCAATGGTGGTGCCGTCACCATTGTGGATACTGATTTAAGTTTGGTTGACGTGGATCATTCTAACCTGGCTAAAGCCCTCATTGCCATCACCAACCCGTGGGATGGTGCATCTGAGTCGTTGGCCGCCAACACGGCCGGCACATCAATCAACGCCAGCTTTAACCCGTCTGACGCGACGCTTACCCTATCTGGCAACGACACGGTCAGTAATTACCAAAAGGTGCTGCGTACCATCACGTACAACAATATTGCACAAGACCCCGATACACGGCAGCGGTCTATCTCTTTTATCGCCAACGATGGTTTAAGCGATAGCACACCAGCGACGGCTCTGGTGAACATTCTCAACCCCATCATCACCCTGTCCATGACACCCAACAGCCAGGAAATCCCTAGCGGTGCCACGGCCTCATTTGATGTGGCAATAAAAAATGAGGGGAATGTG
Source organism: Ardenticatenaceae bacterium (assembly GCA_020634215.1). Lineage (GTDB taxonomy): Bacteria > Chloroflexota > Anaerolineae > Promineifilales > Promineifilaceae > JACKCD01. The sequence continues at coordinate 6,279 of JACKCD010000022.1, forward strand.
GTTTTGACCCAAATCAAAACCTCCTCTTCCATCAATGACTGCGTAAAAGATTATGCCTCGCTGCAAATTGGTGAAACCAAGACATTTACCTGCGTACGCAATAACGTCACCGAATCGTTCAATCATACGCTTACGGTTTCGGGCAAAGATCCGCTGGGCGGCACCGTGACAGACAACAGCACAGTCACCGTGATCGTTGAAAACCCCAACATCCGCATTGTGCCAACGACGGTCACGCCTACAGTTGTACAAGGCGGCACAGTGATCTTCAACATTACAGTGCGTAACCCCAGCAACTTAACGACGCTGACAAATGTGGTTGTGACGAGTGATGAAATCCCTGCCTGCAATCACACCATTGGTACGTTAAACCCCAACCAGAACAAAAGCTATACTTGCTCGGTGCCCAATGTTACTGAAGCACTAACAGTCGCTTTTACAGCCAGCAGCGGCAATGTCAGTGACACCAATTTTGCCTCCTTTGACGTACTGGCTCTCAACATCAACATCACGCCTAGCCCCAACGAAATTCCCGAAACGGGGCAAGTGGTTGACTTCACCGTTGAGGTTCGCAACGAAGGCAGCAAAGACGTTGAGATTACAAAGCTAACAACCGACACCTTTGGCAATATTGTGGCTTTGCCAAGCACCGATTGTGAACTTGGCAACATGCTTGATGCCGATGGGGGCACCTACGCCTGTACATTTAGCACCACTGTATTTGGGATTCCCCCTAGCTATCAGGTTGAACTGACGGTGGAAGCTGAAGACGATACGCCTATCACTGTTTCCAAGCAAGATACCGCTTCAATCACCATCCTAGCCGTGGCCTCAGACATTAACCTGACGATTGAGGCCAGCCCCAACAGCGTGGTCGGCCCAGGACAAATGGTGACGTATACGCTCCAAATCGAAAATGCCAGCACGCTGCGTGATGTAACCATTACCGCACTGGAAGATTCCCTGCTTGGGCCGCTGGCCGACCTGGAAGGGGATTGCGAGATGCCGCAGGCTGGCCTTGAGATTGCCAAAAAAGCCACCTTTGAATGTACCTTCAAGGCTCCGTTTGCCGCAAATGCGGGTGAAAAAGAAACCCATATTGTGACGGCTCAAGGTGTTGATGAGGACAGCGACCCCGTAGGCGGGAGTGCCAAGGTGGAAATTCGCAGCTATCGTCTGGTTCTGCCGCTGGCACCCAAGGGGATGCGGACACAGGATGAGCCAAATGATGTGTGTACCGAAGCGTATCCGCTGACTTATTTTGACAAGGAATATCAATTCCTAGCTGAGGATGTGACTGATTGGTATGTCTTTGAACTTGACAAGGCAACATCGGTTACGGTACGGGTGACCAATTTTGCCCCGCAGACCGGGCAGGCTGTTATCTATCGCTTTGATGGCAACAATTGCAACGCGCCCAGTGAGGGTGGCAGCCGCACGGTCATCAACAGCAACGGCGTTGTCGGCACCGACAAGAGTGTGAGCCTGGGTACGGTTTCGGCCGGCCATTACCTTGTCCGCATCATTAATGACGGTAGTACGACAACGGGGCAGAAGTATAAGCTGACGATTGATGTCCCTTAATTTGCTTGGTGGTGATAGCCACTGGGGCTATCACCACTTTATGAACTGCAACAAACGGCCGTTAATCATCCTTAACCCACAACATCGGCGCACCGAACCAACCGCGCCTTAGGCACCGAAAGGAGTCCTGACACAGAAATGTCCATACTAAAGAGAATGCTTCCCGTCATCTTATTTGTGGCTGTTGCCCTGCTTTTACTGGGCAAAACGGCCGTTTTTGCCAACACACCCAGCGACGACAACATTGATAATCCCATTATTGCCATTGAAAAAACGGCCGTTACCCCCGAAATTGTCAAAGGCGGCATCGCCGAATTTTCCATCACCGTCATCAACTCCGGCGATGTTCCCCTCACCAACGTCCGCGTTGAAGACCCACTTACCCCAACCTGCAAAAACACCCTAGGCGCGTTAGCCCCTGGTCAACAGCAAACCTACACCTGTCAGCGTACCAACGTCCAGGCCAGCTTCCTCAACGAAGCCACCGTTAGCGGACGCGACCCCAATGGCGTTGTCGTCTCCGACACCGACACCGCCCTCATCAATGTAGACAACCCCGAAATCAGTATTGACAAAGCCACCATTACCCCCGTCATCCAGCGCAACGGTACCGCCATCTTTACGATTACTGTTTTTAACGACAGTGAAACTAATGCTCTCAGCAGCGTTGAAGTGGTAGACCCATTAGTCCCAAACTGCGACCGCGAAATTGGGCGGCTTGAAGCCCAATCAAGCCACAGCTACATTTGCACGATTGCCAACGTCACTGAAGCCTTCAACAACGTCGCCACCGTCACTGGCACCAGCCCTGCCAGCGGTGCTGTCAGCACCAGCGATGACGCCCAAATTGAAATTCTCGACCTGGAAATGGAGTTGGTCGCAAACCCAGCCCTGACTCCTGAACCCGGCAACATCATCCAATTTACCGCCAAAATCACCAACACCGGCAGCGTTGACGTTCACCTAACCAGCCTAACCAGCACCCGCTTTGGTGACCTGTTGGATTCCAGCAACAGCAATGTCAGCAACAACACCTGCGCCAGCAATAGCTCCGCCCCCACGCTGGTTGCCAACGGTGGTGAATACACCTGCGAATTTGAATCGCCCATTACCGGGCAGCCCCAGGTCATCACCGTGGACATAATGGCAACAGCAGATGATGAATATGAAAACGATGTCACCGTCAGCGAAACAACTAATGGCAGCGTCACCATCACCAACACCCCTTCAGCTATCGCTGTTGAGTTCGAAGCCAGCCAAACTTCCATCTCCTCTCCCGGTGGGGTGCTAGAGTTTACAGCAACGATCCATAACGAAAGCCCCGTTGATACCATCACCATTGACACGCTCGACAACAACATTATCGGCAACCTAAATAACCACGGCACCTGCGCTCTGCCGCAAGCCATTAGCAGCGGGAGCAGCTATAGCTGCACCATCCCCATTACCATAACCGGCGGTTCCGGCACCTCCATCCCCGTTTCACTCCTTGCCGCTGGTTTTGACGATGACATCACACCCCACTCTGTCGAGGACGAAGCACAGGTCAGTATCACCATTACGCCACCCCTGGTGCAATATTTACCTATCGCCGTGAAAAATTGGCGTACAACTGACGAACCAAACAACGTCTGCACCCAAGCCTATGCGCTCAATCTTTTCAACCACCAATACCGTTTTGCCCCCAATGACAAAAACGATTGGTATATGTTTGATCTAGACAGCCAGGTATCTACCATGTCGGTCACGGTCAGCAATTTTGTGCCCCGACAGGGACAAGTTGTGGTTTACAAATGGAATGGCGTGAACTGTGAAAGCACCGCCAATGGTGGCTCCCGCCAAATTGTGGGCTTCAACAACACGCTCAATACCACTTCACGTACAGTTACACTCAATAATCTAGCCAAGGGCTATTATCTCGTTCTTGTGATTAATGACGGGACGACTAGCCAGACGAAATACAACCTGGTCATGACTATTCCCTAGGCCAATCAGGAAAACGGATTTGATGAGGCAAACGATTGTTAAACAAAAGCCCAGATGCCACATGCGTTTGGTGAAATCAAAACCAAAATGGGTTTGCCTACTGCAATTCATGCAATCAGCTTAAACCTGTTGCGAAGCAATGGATGTACAGGATTTTTTTGAACAGCCGCTTGATGATCGTTATCGGCTCGAAGAGTTGATAGCTGAGAAAAAGTATATTACTAGTTACATTGCCTATGATACCCAAAAGGAACAAACGGTAGCGATTGATTTTCTCAAAGCGGAATATGCCAAAAACAAAGACTTTGTTACGCACTATACGGAACGCATAAACGTGCTGGCACAGATCACTCACCCCAATTTGCCCAGTGTTCTTGCCTTAGGCAAGCTTCCTAACGGTTCGCCCTACACCGTGCGGGAATATGTTGCTGGCTACCCGCTAACGGAGCGGCTTGATCAGTTGGCGAAACAGGGGCTGCCGGTTTACAGCATCTATGCGCTGCGTATCATCCGGCAGGTAGCAGAGGCTTTGGCAAAGCTTGAACAGGTTAAGCTGTTTCATTATGCGCTTGCGCCCGAAAACATCTTGCTCAAAACGTTTACGGTTAAATCGGATGACGCGGTTGTGGTGTTAGACCTGGGAATTCCAACCAGCATCACCCAAATACTCTCGTTTAGCACCAATGGCAACAGCAGCCATACGGCCTATCTGGCACCGGAACAAACTAAACAGGAGCCGATTGATGGGCGCAGCCATGTCTATGCGCTGGGGGTTATGCTGTATGAGCTGCTTACAGGGCAACTTCCCAGTAAGCTGGAAGGCAGTTGGGAGCCATTAGTGCGGCAGGTTGTGCGCGGGCGCACGGCTTTGGAAAAAGCACGCGGTGATTTGACGCATGAAACGTATGCGCTGGTTGACAAATGTTTGCGCCGGGAGCCGTGGCAGCGGTTTCCAACGATTGAGGCGTTTATTGAGGTGCTGGACAAGGCGATTATGGCTGAAGATGTTCGGATGCGGACGATATCGGATACGGTTTTTGTGCCGCGTCGCAACCAACGGCCGTTTATCATCATCGCCCTCAGCCTCATCGTCGTCGTGGCCGTGGGCAGCACCTTCCTGCTGCGCGGGTTATCTGGCAACGAGCCACCGCCCACCCGCAGTATCAATGCCGCTGCTTTAAGCACCCCACTAGTCGAATCCATTATCATGCCCCCCACCGCCACCCCCACCAGCGAGGCCAGCGCCACGGCCACCAACGCCGCAGCGGTTGTTGAGGCCACACCAAGTGCCACAGCTACCAGCGAATTAACGCCTAGCCCCACGGCGATATTAACCCCCTCCCCCTCGCCAACGGTGACGGCATCCCCCACGCCGCAGCCCCGCGTGCGGGTTGTTTTTAGCTCAATCAGCGTTCGCACCGGACCGGGGACGCATTATGACACGGTTGCTTTTATGGAAGAGGGAGAAACGGCCGTTATTATCGGCCGCAGTGACAACCAGGAAATTTGGTACAACATCCAACTCGACAATGGCTCAACCGGTTGGGTTGCCAGCAGCGTGACTGAAATTGAAGGGGGCGCAGACCCATTAACCATTCCCGTGGCGGCCACCATTCCGCCTTCACCAACGCCAACCGCCACGCCCACCGCCACACCCACCATCATTCCGACGGCCACCCTGGAGACAGACGACGGCGGCAGCGGCGGCGGTTCACCTAAGCCACAGCCATCGAGTACACCACCGCCCCTTCCTACAAGTGGTGGCTAACTAGCTACAGGTTAACACGAACAGGTATTGCTATCGTGAAAAGAAACCGACTATTCTTCATCATTCTGATCATCATCACCGCCCTCTCCCTGCTGGTTATGCTGGAAGGCGTGGCGACCGCTGTTGCCAACAACCTCACCAACACGACCGCTACCATCCCCCACATTGATTTGAATGGGAGCAGCCAGCCGGGGCTAGACTTCTACACAGCCTATACCGAAAACATTGGCCTGCTGCCGATTGTGGATACATCTGCCTTGTCCATCACCGACACCGACAGCGTCTATTTGGCCTCTGCCACCATCACCCTGGTTGAGTTGCTTAACGGCAACGCCGAAACGCTCAAAGTAGACACCAGCGGTACCACGCTTGTTGCCAACTACAACGCCAAAACAGGCGTTCTGTCCCTGACTGCGCCCAGTGGTCGGGAAACCTTAACCAACTTTCAAAAGGTACTCCGCACCATATGCTATGGCAACGATTCTGAAGCCCCTTCTGCCATCCCCCGCACCGTGCGCTTTGTGATTAGCGACGGTAGCACGGAAAGCCCCCCAGCTAACGCTATCATTGACATTGAGCCGGTTAATGATGCTCCACTGCTTGACAACAGCAGTCCACTGCACCTCTCCGACATCAAAGAAGACGACATCAACAACCCCGGCAACCTGGTTGGCGATTTACTCAATAAGCAGGGCAGTTCCTTGATTGATGATTTGGATGGGCCGCTGGAAGGGATTGCCATTGTGTCGGCCAACAACAACGGCGGCAAATGGCAGTTCAAGACGGCCAGCATTTGGATAGATGTGGGGAATGTGACGGCACAAACGGCCGTTTTGCTCGACCCCAGCGCCCAAATTCGTTTCCTACCCGCTCCCCAATTCTCCGGCAGTGCCAGCATCAGCTTCCGCGCCTGGGATCAAAGCGACGGGCACAGCAGCGGCAGCACGGGCATCAACACCAGCAGCAATGGCGGCTCTACCCCCTTTAGCAACACCATCGCCCAGGCAACCATTGTTGTCGCCCCGCAAAACGATGCCCCTGTCATTGACCTTAACGGCCCAGATGCAGGCACCAAATATCAGGCTATTTTTACCGAAGATGGTGGCAAAATCGCCATTGTGGATGAAGCCCAGCTCACCGTTACCGACCCCGACTCGGCTCAATTAACCGAGGCACTGGTGAAACTGACCAACAAACCAGACGGCAACCAGGAATCCCTGGCTGCCCAGGTTACGCTGCCAGAAATTTCCGGCAGCTATAACGCCAGTACCGGCCAACTGCGGCTGCAAGGGCCAGCCACCCCCGCCCAATTCCAGCAGGTGCTGCGTTCCATCACCTACAACAACCTATCGCAGAACCCCACCAACAGCGACCGGCAGGTTGAGTTCACCATCAGCGATGGCATTAGCACCAGCGTGAAGGCCATCAGTACCATTGCCATCAACCGCGTCAATGATGCGCCGGTGTTGAACACCACCCAACCTTTTACCCTGACGGCCATTGAAGAAGACGACCCCGGCTCGTTGGGCAGCCTGGTTAGCAATATTTTGACCAGCAACAACCCCAATGCGGTAACCGATGTGGACAATGATTTTCGCGGCATTGCGGTCATTGGCATTGACAACAGCAACGGCAAATGGCAGTATCGGCTAAATGGCACCACAACCTGGCTGGATTTTACGGCCGTTTCCAGCATCAGTGCCACCCTCCTCAGCAGCGACGAGCGCATCCGCTTTGTACCCCACGCCAACTACGCTGGCAGTGCCAGCTTCACCTTCCGCGCCTGGGATCGCAGCGGCAACAGCCCCATTGGTGCCACCAACATCAACACCAACATCAACGGCGGCACCTCGCCTTTCAGCGCGGCTCAGGCCAACGCTACCATTATCATCAATAGTATCAACGACGTGCCGATCCTTGACCTGAACGGTGCGGCCTCTGGTCGTGAATTTACGGCCAGTTTTATTGAAGCCCAAGGGCCTGTCGCCATCGTCTCCCCCACGCTCACCCTGCAAGACGTGGATAACATCAACATCCAAAGCGCCCTGGTGGAAATCAGCAATTTGCTTGACCCCAGCCAGGAAATTTTGGGCGTGACCAACCCCGGCAACTTTACGGTCAACTTCAATCCAGCGGCCGGTAGCCTTACCATTTCCGGGCTGGCTCCTATTGACCAATACCAATCCCTGCTGCGTACCACCACCTACAACAATCTGTCGCAGGCCCCCACCGATACTGAAAACCGCTTTATCATCTTCACCGTGACCGATGACGGCGGCGGCAGCAGTGAGCCTGTAACCAGCACGGTGCGTATTAACCCGGTTAACAATGTGCCTGTCATCAACAGCTTTGCCATTACCGGCACTGAGGATGTGGCTATACCCCTGTCGCTGGGGCTGTTTAACCAACATTTTGCCGACCCCGATGGCGACGACCTGACCGAGCTAAAGATCACGGCGCTGCCAGCTAACGGCACCCTGCTTTTGGCCGGGACACCCATCGCTGCGGGGCAGCCCATTCCGGCGGCGCAGATTGGGCAGTTGCGCTTTGTGCCGCTGGCCGATTGGTTTGGCACCACCAGCTTTGACTGGAATGGCAAGGACAATGAAGTGTATCCAGCTAACGGCGGCACGGTGACGGTGACGCTAATGCCAGTGAATGACGCGCCGGTGCTGGGTGACGTGGGTAAGGAAGGAGACGAGGATCAGCGTCTGTGGTTTAGCCCCGGCGATTTTGCCATGCAGTTTAACGACCCCGACGGTGACTCGTTGATGAGCATCGAGGTGAAATCGCTGCCAGCGCGGGGAACGCTGCGCTTTGGCGAAACGGCCGTTTCCATCAACGACACCTTTGCCGCCAACACCCTGACCCAGCTTTCCTTTACCCCAGAAAAAGATTGGACGGGGATCATCAGCTTTGACTGGAACGGCTCCGACGGTGAACTCTCGGCCGAGGTGGTGGCATCGGTGGTGATGACGATAACGGCCGTTAATGACCCCCCCACCCTGACCCCCATTGAAAAATTTGGCAGCGAAGACAATGCGCTCCCCTTTACGCTGGCCGACTTCAACGGTGGCTACAGCGACATTGAGGGCAACCCCCTACAAACCATTGAAGTCATGACTCTGCCAGCCAACGGCACCCTACGGCTTGGCAACAACGGTGTGGTGGTTGGGCAAGAGATCAACGCCAACGACATCACCAATCTCAAATTTCTCCCGGCCACCAACTGGTCGGGCAATACCAGCTTTGGCTGGAATGCCAGCGACGGCGAGTTTTATGCGGCTGCAAGCAGCCAGGTGAAGGTAACCATAACGGCCGTTAACGACCCACCAACCCTTGACCTCAACGGCAGCGAACCCGGCACCAGCTACAATGCCGCCTTCTTGCCCGACAGTGGCACCATCCGCATTGTCTCTCGCAACCTTACCCTCATTGACATTGACAGCGAAGACATCGTTTCTGTAACTGTCACCCTGCAAAATCGCCCCGACGGCGACGTAGAATTTCTGACCGCCGACACCACCAGCACCAGCCTCAACCTGTCTTACAACGAAGACACAGGTCTACTTAAAATTAGCGGCAGTGACACCATTGCCAATTACCAAAAAGTGCTGCGTACCCTCAGCTATCGCAACGACAGCGCCAACCCCACCATCACCACCCGCATCGTCACGTTTATTGCCAGCGATGGCACCAACAACAGTGAGGTGGCGCAAAGCAACATCGTCCCGCCCTATCAAACCCATTTACCCATCACCCCCAAGCAATTTAAACGCACTGACGAGCCTAACAACAGTTGCCAGCAGGCGTTCCCGCTGGCTGCTAACCGGGATTACCACTTCTTGCCCAATGACCAGGAAGATTGGTATCAATTTACCATTCCAGCCGCCGGTGCTGTCACCATCGAATTAACCAACTTTGTTCCCCAGGGGGACGGCCAGCTTATCGCTTATGCTGGGTCTTGTCCTAACGGATTAACCCTGCTGGGGCAAAATGGCGACCACAGCACCACGAAAATTCTCAATTTGGGCAATAGACCCGCTGGAACTTATTTCATACGTGTGTTCAACGGCAGCGCACCCAACACAAAAGATTTATACGGGCTGCGAATCCGTTATTGAGCCTACATCACGCTCAGAAAAGCCAAACGGCCGTTTATGGATAGACTAAACCCCGTTTGGTTCAGGATAGATGACATAAGGTGCGAAGAAATAAAATTGATGTTATGATACAATCTGTTGTAACTCAGACAATATATCTGAGCGCATCAGGCACCGCAGTTTCGTCATAGGACATTGATGTTTGTGTCGCATGTTTATGCAAATTCATACAGGTAGGGGTACAGTGAAGAAAAGCGTACATTTTTCCATTTTCTCAATCGTCTTATTGATGTTCCTGGTTTCCGCTGGCGCAGTGCAAGCGGCAGGCCCCATTGCGCAAAATGACAGCAATATCATTGCCGAAGGTGCAAGCATTCAAGTTATTGCCCCCGGCGTGCTGGTCAATGACAGCGATCCCGAAGGTGGCCCGTTGACAGTCACCACCACACCTGTCACCAACCCAACACACGGCACTGTTGTGTTAAGCAGCAATGGTGCCTACACCTACACCCATGACGGCAGCGAAACCGACAGCGATAGCTTTGTCTATGAGGTGTGCGACAACGAACTGCTCTGCGCCACGGCCACCGTGTCGATCACCGTTGTCCCCGTCAACGACCCACCCTCCCCCGTCAACGACTCGATTAGCGTGGCCGAAGGCAGTTCGGCCTCACAATCGGCTCCCGGTGTGTTGGGCAATGATACCGACCAGGAAGGCGATACGCTTACTGTAACAACCACGCCTGTGACACCCCCTGCTCACGGCACGCTAACGCTTAATGGAGATGGTTCCTTCACTTATGCCCATGACGGCAGCGAAACAACCAGCGACAGTTTTGTCTACCAAGTATGTGATAACGGCACGCCCTCGCTGTGCGCCAATGGCACCGTCAACATCAGTATTAGCCCGGTGAATGACGCGCCCACGGCTGTAGACGATGAAGCCTCGGTACTTGAGGGCGGAACGCTGGCAGTTCCACTGCCCGGTGTGTTGGGAAATGATACAGACCCAGACGTAGGTGATTCGCTCAAGGTAAACCCGGTTACGCCAACGGTGCTGCCGCTTCACGGCACGGTGACGCTTAATAGCAATGGAGCTTATACCTACATTCACAATGGCGGTGAGACAACTTCCGATTCGTTTAGCTATCGCGCTTGCGATGCAGGTACGCCACGCAAATGTGATGAAGCAACGGTTTTTATCACTATTGAGCCAGTGAATGACGCACCACAGCCGCAAAATGATACGCTGACGGTGGCCGAGGGAGAAACGGCCGTTATTCCCGCCCCCGGTGTACTCAGCAACGACAGTGACCCGGAAAACGGTGTTCTTACCGTTACCACCACCCCCATCAGCGGCCCCAGCCACGGCACCGTAACTCTGCAAGCCACGGGAGCCTACACCTATACCCACGATGGTGGCGAAACCACCAGCGACAGCTTTGTTTACCAAATTTGTGATGATGGCGACCCGTTTGAATGTGCCCAGGCCACGGTGCAGGTGACAATAACGGCCGTTAATGATGCCCCCACCATTGACCTCAATGGCACCGGCCCCGGCACCGGCTTCACCGTCCCCTTTGCCGTTGGCGGCGGCCCGGTCAACGTCACGGACACCGATCTGGATGTGGTAGACCCTGATGATACGCACCTGGAAACGGCCGTTGTCACCATCGTCAACCTCCAGGACAGCGCCGCTGAATCTCTGGTCGCTAACACTAGCGGCACCAGCATCGTCGCCAACTACAACGTTCTGCAAGGGCAACTTGTCCTCACCGGCACCGACACCCTCGCCAACTACCGGCGCGTGTTGCGCAGCATCACCTACAACAACACCTCCCTCACCCCCAACACCGCCGCCCGCAACATCAATTTTGTGGTTAACGATGGCGAACTCAACAGCAACATTGCCACCTCGGTTGTCAGCATCGTGGATTCCAAAATTGCTCTTAGCGTCACGCCGGAACGACAAGATATTAACGCCGGGGAAACCGCCCAGTTTACTGTGGTCATCACCAACACCGGCAACGTCTCGCTGACCAATGTCAACGTCGTCAACACCCTGGTAGATAGCTGTGACCGCACCATTGGCACGCTGGAAGCCGGGAAAATCAACACCTATAGCTGCGAATTCCCCAACGTCATCAACAGCTTCCTTAACCAAACCCAGGTCAGCGGCGTTGACCCGCTTAACGACACCGTGAGCGATAGCGCCACGACCTTTGTCAACGTCAACAACCCCATCCTCGACATCATTGTGCTGCCGCCAAGCCAAGATGTGGCTTACAATGGCACGGCCACCTTTAGCATCGGTGTCCTCAACATCAGCAACAACGTTGACCTCAACAATGTCACCATTAGCATCCCCGAAGCACCCAACTGCAACCGCTCGCTGGGGTCACTGCCGGCTGGTGACGATGCCGGTTATAGCTGTACATTAGCCAACATCACCAGCGAAGTGGTGCTGCTTGCAACCGTAACCGCCAACAACGCCAACAACGGTGTCCCCATCAGTGCCACCGACTTTGCCGAAGTGCAGGTTTTTGACATGACGCTGACGCTGACCGCCAACCCTGCAACACTGCGGCAGCCCGGTGGCACAGTGCAGTATGCGGTGCAGGTTGTCAACCAAAGCAGCAAAGAGGAATTAACGCTCGACAGTTTGATGAGTGAACCGTATGGGGACGTAACCGACCCGGACAATCCGCTCATCACGGCCACTAGCTGCGTGGCGGGTGTCACCGTTGCCATCCGTGGCGGCAGCTATACTTGCGCCTTTGAGGTGGAGATTCTTGGGCCGGCCGGTGATTATGAGGCTACAGTAACGGCCGTTACGTCCGACACGAACAACCGTACCCTGCAAAGAAGCGACACCGTCACCGTGGAAATGATCCAAAAAATCTACTTACCCGTCATCCCGCACGGTCGGCGCTTTGACGAACCCAACAACTCGCCCTGCCAGGCTTACCCCATCAGCATCAACACTACGCACGAATTCCTGGCAAACGACGACAACGACTGGTACCGCTTCTTGCTCGATAACGCCGGGCAAGTAACCGTGGAACTCACCAACTTTGCCCCCAAAGATGGTCAAATCTGGCTCTGGTCTGGCTCCTGCGACAGCCTCAGCCTCATCTCTATCAACACCATCACCACGGCCAATAAGACCGTAAACCTAGGCGAACGCGCCGCCGGTACCTACCACATCCTCATCGTCAATGGTGGCGACTTCAACTTCACCGACCCGTATCAGCTACGAGTCAACGTGAAATAGCCGCTAAGATTTAACAGCAAATAAAAAAGCCCTGCCAAATGGCAGGGCTTTTTGTTTGCTTACTCTGTAGCCGAGGATTCCAATCCTCGTTCTTCAAACCCTTTTCACGATTCCGCTGCCGCCAGCAGCAGCAGCAGCAACTGCCCCAACCCCTGCGGCAGCTTGGCTGGGTCAATATACTCATCCAGCCGATGGGCATTACCCGATTCCGTTAGCCCCACACACACCGCCTGCGCCCCCATACTTAGCGGAATGTTGGCATCGGTGCTGCCGATGATATAGGTGGCAGTGGGGCAATCAACGGCGCGAAGTGCGTCTTCAGCCAGTTTGACCAGCGGCGACTGGCGCGGAATTTGCCCCGCCGGCCGATTCCCCACCTGCGTCATCGTCACCTTCACCTCACCTCGCTTCTCCCGCTCCACCTGCGCCACAATCCCCTCCACCTGCTGCACCAACTGCGCCAACGCCTCAGTATCCTCCGAGCGCAAATCGAGTAGACAAGTGGCGGTTTGGGCAATGGTGTTAACCGATGTACCGCCGCCAATGGTGCCAATGTTGTAGGTTGTTTTGGGGGTTTTGGGAACAGGCAAGGCATCAATGTGGGTAATGATGCTCGCCAACGCATGGATGGCACTGGCTTGCCCAAAATTGGCCCAAGAATGGCCGCCGTTGGCCGCCACGTCCAGCCGAAAGCGGCGCACGCCAATAGCCTGGTGGGCAATTTGCCCATACAGCCCCCCTTCCACCACCAGATAGGCAGCGGATTTGCCAAACCGCTCGCCAACCGCCCGCATTCCGCGCAAATCTCCCATGCCTTCCTCGCCCACGTTGGCAACAAACCAAACGTCAGCTTGCGGACGCAGGTTAAACTGGTTCATGGCTTCGATGAGCAACAGCAGCCCGGCCACGCCGGTGGAGTTATCGCCAATGCCGGGGCCATAAATACGGCCGTTTTTTCGCGTCACCGTCAAATCTGTCCCATCGGGAAAGACGGTGTCCATGTGGGCCGACACAACGACGGGAGACAAATGGGACATCCAACCGGGAAAACGGCCGTAAACATTATCCACAGCATCTTGCTCCACATCCAGCAGCCCCAGCGCCATAAAACGCTCGGCCACATGCGCCGCCCGCGCCTGCTCGGCAAAGGTTGGGGATGCAATTTGCTGCACGGCAATAATCGTCTGAATCGCCTGGTGGAGCGATTGCTGAAAATGGGACAACGCCGCCTGCACCGCCGGCTGCGCCGCAATAGAATCAATCTGAGAACTCATCTTCCTCCTGTCCTGAAAAAACAGGATGCAGATTTAGCTGATGCACCTGATGAAAAAGTCACTCAGGATAATCAGGTCAATCTGCGTCCTAATCTTATTAACGCAGTACCCTAATCAACAAAATGCCGACAATCGCCACCACCAACCCCAGATGCAGCAGCAAATTGCTGTCTACAAACCAGCCGCTGCCGGGACCAGGCACCAGCTGTAGCACAAAGTTGACCACAATCAACCCCAACCCCAACAGCGGCAAAAAACCGGGGCGATCACCGAAAAAGTCACCGAGTTTGTCTAACAGTTCGTTCATCGCTCACTTTGTATGGCTCAAAATAAGGGAGAAGGCGGGAGGGCAAACGGCCGTAAATATCCACCCCATCCACCCCATGCGTCTCCGCATCCACCTGCCCCCGCTCATGAAACAGCGACATCAAATCCCCACGCTTATAGGGCAGCAGCACATGCGTTGGATGCAGTGCCTGCACCATCGCCGCCTCCAACGCCACCAGCAATTCCGCAATCCCTTGTCCTGTCAGAGCCGATACCGGCACGACGGCCCCCTCAATCTCTAACTCTGCCGCCAACTCCGCCGGATCATCCACTTGGTCGCACTTGTTCAAGGCCACCACCATCGGCAGTTGGTCAACCTCCAGCTCCGCCAACGTGTCTTCGACCGCCTCAATTTGCTCTAGCGCATTGGGATGGGTGCTGTCTACCACATGCAGCAGCAAATCGGCGTTTTGAATCTCCTCCAGCGTAGCGCGAAACGCCGCCACAATTTCCGTGGGCAGCTTTTGGATAAACCCCACCGTGTCGGTGAACAGCACTTCGCGCCCACCCGGCATCGCCACCTTGCGCGTGGTGGGATCCAGCGTGGCAAAAAGCATATCGGCCGACAAAATATCGGCTCCACTCAGCTTATTGAGCAGCGTGGATTTACCGGCGTTGGTATAGCCAACAATGGCAATTACCTTTAGCTCCGTCTGCTGCCGCTTCATCCGGTGGCGTTCCCGGTGCGCCCGCACCGCCTCAAGCTGCTTTTTGATGTGGCTAATACGCCGCCCAATTTCCCGCCGGTCCGTTTCCAACTGGGTTTCACCGGGGCCGCGCAGCCCCACGCCACCGCCCATACCGCCCACGCGACCGCCCGCCTGCCGCGCCAAGTGGGTCCACATGCGCGTCAAACGCGGCACGCGGTATTCAAGCTGGGCCAGTTCTACCTGTAGCTTGCCTTCCCGCGTTTGGGCGTGCAGGGCAAAAATGTCGAGAATGAGGGCGGTGCGATCCAGCACCTTGATATCCTCGCCAAAAACCTGCTCCAATTCGCGCTGGTTGCGCGGCGATAGCTCATCGTCAAAAATAACGACCCCCGCTTCGAGTTCGCCAATGAGTGCCTTGATCTCCTCCACTTTGCCGGGGCCAATGTAGGTGGAGATGTTGATCTTGTCCATGCGCTGCATCGTCTGCCCCACGACTTCCAGCCCGGCGGTGGTTGCCAGCCGCGCCAGTTCGTCCAGGCTGTCCTCAACGGGCAACAACGGCCGTTCCTGCTTCAACTCTGCCCCCACCAAAAACGCCCGCTCCTGCGGTGCCTTAATTTGATGTGTTTTCGTAATAAAAAACCTCCGATCCAGTTATCAGTTATCAGTTATCAGTAGCCTGGTCTGACCGATTACCGATTACCGATTACCGATTACCGTCGCTACTGCAGCCCCATCACTTCCATCTCACGGGGATGCTCAACGGCATACTCATAGACAATCGTCTTCGTTTCCTTTGCCGCCAACGATAACCGCCATTCTAACATATTTAGCTCGGTTTGCTCGGTAACGGCTGGTGAAACTTGCTCTAGCTTAATTTTTATCTCTTCATGGCGCGACACCGGGATTTGGTCTTGGACGACGACGGTAACGGCCGTTTCCAGCAAATTCTCCAGCACCAGCTTATAGCCATAACGCAGCCGCCGCTTGTCGCTCATAAACCGCTTATCCACCTCCCGCCGCACCAGCTCCCGCTTAACGGCGATCCGTTCCTCCACCCCCAGCAGCAGCTCTAGCTCCCCATTCATCGGCGTGTAGGCAAGCTGTGTTTTGCCAATAAACTCATCTTCGACGAACAGATTGGCCTGCCCCGCCAGCAGTGGGCTGGGGCCGCTGTTGTCCGCTTTGGCGCGACGGAAAACGGCATCAGTGTGACGCGGCACGGTCAAATAATCTATTTTGGCCGCAAAGCGAAGGTCAGAAACGGCCGTTTTGTGCGGCGACCCATCGCTCGGAACCGTTGTTTTCCCCGGAATGCGAAACACAACCGCGCTGCCCACTTCCTCCACCTCGGCCACCACCAGTTCCGCCTCAGCCATCTTTGCCATTGGCATGGCAGCAGCCATCGGCGGCGGTGGGGCTGCCTCAGCCGCCATAGTCCGCAGTTGCCCACCGCGTGGCAGCGGCTGTGGCGGCCGATACACGTCCACATACCACGGCTTTAGCTGCGGCAACCGCTGGTTCAGCGCCGGCCGCGCCGTGGAAACAGTCAGCACCACGCCGTTCCAATCCTGCCCGCTGTTTTGGGTGATGTTGGCAAGGGTGGTGAGGTGGAGAAAACGGCCGTTTTCCCGCAAACGCAAATCATAGAGCGGCTGCCACCCCGCATTCTGCACCACATAGGACACAGTAGGCAAAAACGATCCCGCTGTCAGCGCCTCAATCTCAATCTGCGCCTGAAATCGCTGGCGTGGCCACGCCGAACGAAGCGCGTCTAAATCTTGCCGCAGCTTTTGCAGCCGCGCATTCACCTCGCGCTGCTGCCCGGCCAATTCACGAAGCTGCTGCCGCACGCCGTCGTCCTGCTCTTGCCAAAAAGCGAGCAACTGCCGCTGGTCGTCGAGCGTCATTTGTCCCCGTGCCAGACCTTTGGCAAAAACGGCCGTTTGTCCCCGCAGCCCATCCAAATGGCTCAACTGCGCCTGCCACCCCGCCTGGGCATCCGCAAGCTGCTGCAATTCATCCTCGGCCTGCTCAATTGCCTGCTCCAATTCGCGTACCTTCGCCGCCGGTGCCTCAGCAAAATGCTGCCGCACCACATCCACACTCAGCAGCCGCACCTGCGCCTCCCCCCGCCCCGTCACCCGCAGCGAATCGGCATCCAGCGTCAAGGGCAAATTATCCAGCAGCAGCCGCTGCTGCCCAACATCCACCACACACTCCCCGCCACAAACCACCCGCGCCCGGTCGGGGTATACGGTCACGTCGGTTACTGTTGTCGTTAATTGAATATCCATTTTGGGGGAGTAATCGGTAATCAGTTGACCTGCACACTGATTACTGGTTACCGATTACCGATTACTGATTACTGATTCGGTTTTTCCAGCAAAATCGGCAGCTCAATATGAAACGTACTGCCAGGGCAGCGCAGTTCATCACAGCCGGGGCTTTCCACCCAAATGCGCCCGCCGTGTGCTTCAATAATCCCTTTGGCAATGGGCAGCCCCAAGCCAGGACCATCGCCTTTAAACTTGGTTTTGCCCGATGAATGAAGCTTGACATCGGAAGTGCTGTTAAATTTACGAAAAATCGCCTCCAAGTCTTCGGGGTTGATGCCAATGCCGGTATCGGTAATTTGCACATCAATGTAATCAACGGCCGTTTCCTCTCCCCCCTGCATCACGCTGTTAATCGTTACCGTTCCCCCATCCGGCGTATATTTCAGCCCGTTCATAATCACCTTGGTAAACGCCTTCGCCAACCGCTCCGCATCCCCATAAATCCGTTGCTGCACCGGCAGCGGCTTAATAATCAAATCCACATTCCGCGCCGCAAAATGGCTACTTACCGTATCGGCCACCATCAAAATAATCTTTTCCAGATAAAATTGATTGTACTCTAGCTCCATCGTCCGCAAATCGAGCAGCGACACATCAATCAAATCCGTGATCAGTGCCTTCATTCGCTCCAAACCAGACACTAACCCATTGACATACACTTTCAGCGTTGTCTCCTCCCCCGTTTCTGCCGCCAACATCTTGGCATACCCTTCCAAAATCGTCAGCGGCGTGCGTAATTCATGCGCCGCCACCACCACAAAATTGCTCTTGGTGCGCTCAAACTTCTCCGTCTGCTGCCGCAAATTCACCACGTGATCCAACATTACGGCATGGTCAATATCGCTGGAAAGCTGCGTCACCTCAATCAGGGCATAGGTCAGCATGTCGTCCAATTCACGCCAGTGGCGCAGCGCATCCTTGGGGGAAAAGTGCTGCTCCAGCCGGTTGAGCAGTTCATGTTTTAGCACCCGCAGCGCCGTGCGCCAATCGGCGGCAAAGGGGGCATCGTAGCCAATTTCGGTGATGGCCCAATATTGAATTTTGGCAAGCTGGTTTTCCGGCGTGGCCTCAAGTTCGGCGACAACAATCCGCAGCAGTTGCGCAATTTCGGCCGGCCCAACCAGCATATTGGGCATCCGTTCCCCCACCACCTCCGCCAGCGGCTCAACCTGCTCACCAAGCCATTGCTGCAAAGGGGAAAGTGTGCGGTTATAGAGTAGTAGACTGTGGGGTTGTATCAACGGCCGTTTCTCCTTCCATAAAAAACATGCAGAGGAGCAGGGGAGCAGGGGAGAATCACCCCTGCTCCTCCGCCCCCCTGCCCCCCTGCGCTTCTGCCACCGCTCGGTCATAGCGCAGCCCACTTTCGCGGGCAAAGCGGCGCAGCGCGGTTAAGGCCCGTTCCGCATACCAGCGGTACCGCTCCGACTTGCCAATTTGCTGCTGCGGCGGGGCAAACAGGCCAAAATTGGCCTTCATCGGCTGAAAGCTCTTCGCCTCGGCGTGGGTCACATAATGCGCCAACGCCCCCATCATCGTCGTGGTGGGCAAAATGACGGGGTGCTGCCCTTGCAGCAGCCGCGCCGCGTTAATGCCCGCCAGCAGCCCCGATCCCGCATTGCCCACATACCCCTCCACCCCCACAATTTGCCCGGCAAAAAAGAGGTCGGCGCGGTTGCGATATTGCATGGTGGGGTGGAGCATGGTGGGAGCGTTGATGTAGGTATTGCGGTGCATCATGCCATAACGCATAAATTCTGCCTTTTCCAGCCCCGGAATGAGCCGCAGCACCCGCGCCTGGTCGCCCCAGCGCAGGTTGGTTTGGAAGCCAACGATGTTGTAAAGGGAACCGGCGAGATTGTCTTGCCGCAGTTGAACGACGGCAAACGGCCGTTTACCCGTCCGTGGATCAATCAACCCCACCGGCCGCATGGGGCCAAACGCCAACGCCTTCTGCCCCCGCGCCGCCATCACCTCAATCGGCATACACCCCTCAAAAAAGTGGGGGTCTTCTTGCTCAAACTGCTTTAGTGTAATCGTCTCCGCCGCCAGCAGCGCGGCGCAAAAAGCGTCGTACTCCTCGCGGTTGAGCGGGCAGTTGATGTAGTCGCCGTCGTCCTGCTCCCCCTCGTCATAGCGAGATTTGCGGAAGGCGATGTTCATGTCAACGGACTCTATGGCGACGATGGGGGAAAGGGCATCGTAAAAGTAGAGGTGGTCTTTGCCCGACAGCCCGGCGATGTCGGCGGTAAGGGCTGGGGAGGTCAGGGGGCCGCTGGCGATGATGCACGGTTGGTCAGGAACGGCCGTTACTTCCTCGCGCACCAGCTCAATGTTGGGGTGGTTCTCAATCGCCGCCGTTACTCGTTCGCCAAACCCTTCCCGGTCTACGGCCAGTGAGGAGCCAGCAGGAACGGCCGTTTCTGCCGCACAGCGCAAAATCAGCGACCCCAGCCCGCGCAATTCCGCCTTCAGCAGCCCCGGTGCCTTATGCACCAAATCTGACCCCAGCGAATTGCTGCACACCAATTCCGCCAACCTGTCCGAGACGTGCGCCGGGGTTTGCTGACGCGGCCGCATCTCAACCAGCTTAACATGCACCCCCAATTCAGCCGCCTGCCACGCCGCCTCTGTTCCAGCCAGCCCACCACCAATAACAATCAGTTCGTTTGTTTGCATAGGCTCCCATTTTATCACATTCGCCGCTGTTGAGGTTTGGCGTTTTTGGAGATTAGGGATTGGAGATTGAAACGGTCAATCAATCTCCAATCTCTAATCCCCTATCTCAAGGATGCCAGGTAATGGTGGGGGGAACGGCCGTTTGCTGATAAGGCCCATTATGCAAATCATCAAAATAGCCGTGGCTGGCAAGGCCACTGTAGGAAAAGATGGCGTGGCCGGCCGTACCCAGGCTGCGGGCGGCGTTGATGCGGGCTTCAATTTCGGCAAAGGTGCAGTAGCCTGCGCCAATACCGGGGATGACAAAACGGCCGTTTCTGTCCCCCTGAAAATTCTCCACCAGCGTGCGCCAGCGCGACTGCGTCCAAAACCCCTCATTGTTGCAATCAAAGCTGCTGGGGTAAATCATTGGCGAAATCGAATCAATGTAGCCGCCCTGTAGCCACGCCTTCGAATCTTGGTAATAGTCGTGATACCCTTCCTGCCCACCCCAGCCCCAATAATCAATATAAATCGGCCAGACGGCGGCGGAAAGCCACAGCCCTTGCTTGAGCGGCACAATTTGTTCATAGAATTTGTTCACCGTGCCGTTCACCTGCCGCCGCTGCCAGTCGGCATAACCGCTGCTGAAGCAGGAACCGCCAAACGCGGCCAAACTTACCGGATCGCAAGAGGCGTTGCTGCTGTTGTAGCGGATGTGGTCAAGGTGAATGCCGTCCACATCGTAGCGCGTCACCAAGTCGCGGGCCACGGCCAAAATGTGGTCGTCATGGTAGACGGAAGCAGGCGTAGCGCGTTGGTAGCTGCTGCAAACAACGTTGCCGTTGCTATCCCATTGCAGCCCATTGTTTTTGCCGCTGGTTGTGCCGTGGGCATCGCGCAACTTGTAGTAAAGGTGCTGCGGCGTGGTGTTGCTGGGGGGGGTGTCGCACCCTGTCCAGACCGGGTAGACGTTGAGGTAGGCGTGAACCTGAATGTTGTGGGCGTGAGCCTGCTCAATCAGCCGCGCCAGCGGATCCCAGCCGGGGTTTTGCCCCAGCGTCCCCGTCAGGCGGCACGACCACGGCTCCAGACCGGGAGTGTAAAAGGCATCGGCCTCGCCGCGCACCTGGAAGAAGATGGCGTTGAAGCCAGCGTAGGCGGCATCGGCCACAATTTGGTCAATTTTGCTGGGGCTACCACTGCTGGAACTGGTCCAGTCGAAGCGGGAAACCCACAGGCCGCGAAATTCGGTCATGGTGCCGGGCTGAGGGGTGGGGGTTGGCATGGCGGGGTCGAGCGAGACGGTGTTGATCTCGATAAAGGCGAGCTTGTTGTTTTGGGCGGCTTGGCCGCTGCGGATGGTGAGCTTGCCGTCGGTGACGTGGGTTTGAAAAACGGCCGTTTTAAACCAATTCCCCTCGCTTGGTGTAGCCTGCAACACGGTTGCCCCTTCAACCAGAAAATGGTACACGCTGTCGCTAAAATCGGGATCACCTGCCACCAGCAGCAGCTCATACACCCCGTTCGGCACGCTCATTTCCCAAATGGCATCAGGGTTGACCGGCTTTTGCAGTTGGATGAGGGTGTCGTACCGTTGGTCGGGGGCGTTGGCTGAGTCGCGGTCACGGGTGACGCTACTGCTGTCGCTATTCCAGCCATAGCTGAAGCCGTTGCCCCGGTTGGCAAACGGTGCGCCGCTGTCAAGCTGGTAGCCAACGGGCAGCGGGGCATTGGCGGGCTGGAAGTTGATTTTGACAAGGGGGGTGCCGTTGACCGGCCCCGGCGTGGGGGTGGGCTGGCTACGCTTGATGATGGGCAAATAAGCGCGTTGCCCGGCTTGGCTGTCGGCATAGAGGGTGAAGCTGACGGAAAGGACGGTGATGATGAGGGTGAGGGTGATGAAAAACGGCCGTTTTGGCATGGTCAATACTCCTTCATACCAGTAATCAGTAAACAGTGAGCGGTAATCGGTACAAATTGGGTCACTGCTGTTTGCTCATCGTGCATCGTAACATGCCGCCCGCCGCTTGACACCCCCTGCAAGCGGGAATACACTCCCCTTTCACACGATATTTGCGCCCTTTTGATACGGTCTATCGCAAAATATGCACACAAATAGACACGAGGATTGGACAAATGATGCAAAATACAATGCCCTGGGCATTTGATCAACTGCAAAAACTGCGCCAAATGCGGCCAGATCTGGTTGAAAATGCCATGACTCGTTTGCTGGGCAATGAACCAGAATTGCGCTGGTCATTGGTAATAGGAGCCTATCAGGATGGCAAAATAAGCCTGGGTAAAGCAGCGGAACATTTGAATATGCACGAGTTGGACTTAAAGACGCGGTTTATCGACTTAGGAATCCCGCTACGAATTGGCCCGGCAACTTTGGCAGAAGCTCAGGCAGAAATCCAAGCTCTGGCCAGTTGGTTTGATAAACTAGAGTAGGCTAAAGCAAAATGATTGCCCTGCTCGACAATACAGTTCTTTCAAACTTTGCGCTGGTTAAACGGTTA
Source organism: Ardenticatenaceae bacterium (assembly GCA_020634215.1). Lineage (GTDB taxonomy): Bacteria > Chloroflexota > Anaerolineae > Promineifilales > Promineifilaceae > JACKCD01. The sequence goes on from JACKCD010000022.1 coordinate 28,764, forward strand.
CCATTGCTAGTTCAGGTCTTTGGCAAACACCTTGCGACAACACCATATGTTGTTCAAGAATATGAAGATGGTGTCAGACGAGGGCGCGTTCCACCAATTAGTTTTGACTGGATAGCTGTTCTGCCCTTAACTCGTGATGAATTAACCCAAATGACCCACTTGCAGCAGCAGGTTGACGCAGGTGAAGCGTCTTGCTTGGCTGTGGCGTTAGGGCGGCAGGGAATTGTTTTATCTGATGATAGAAATGCGAGACAGGTAGCCGGACAGATAGGCGTCGCAATTAGTGGTACATTGGGCGTTTTGGTTAGATTGATAAAAGTGGGTGTTTTGTCACTTGAAGAAGCGAATAGGCTCTTAGCACAAATGATAGTTTATGGGTATCGTTCTCCTGTTGAGACATTAGAGCAATTGATCAAGTAAGGATAAAGAGGATGGAGTTTTCAACTGAACTGGCGTATGCACAGCATTTGGATGCTCAGGACGAGCTGGCTTCTTTTCGGGAGCGGTTTGTTTTTGAGGATCCGGAGCTGATTTATTTGGATGGTAACTCGCTGGGGCGAATGCCGAAGGCGACGAAGCCATTGCTGAATGAACTGCTGGATAAATACTGGGGGGAGCGGTTGATTCGGATGTGGCGGGAGGGGTGGTTTGATTTGCCGCGCACGGCGGGGGCAAAGGTGGCGGGGGTGATTGGGGCGCAGCCGGCCGAAGTGGTGGTGGCGGATTCAACGTCGGTCAATCTGTTTAAGCTGGCGTTGGCGGCGGTGCAGGCGCGGCCGGGACGGCACAAGATTGTGACCGATAACCTCAATTTCCCGTCGGATTTGTATATTTTGCAGGGAATTTGTGAGGTGGTGAAACGGCCGTTAACCATCCAGGTCATTCCCTCCCCCGACGACATTCACGGGCCAGTGGGCGCATTAGCCGCCGCCATTGACGACGACACGGCCCTAGTGACGCTGACCCACACCGTCTTCAAAAGTGCCTACGTCTACGACATGGCCGCCGTGACCAAGCTGGCGCATGATGCCGGGGCGTTGATGCTGTGGGATTTGAGCCATTCGGCCGGCTCGGTTGTGGTGGAACTCAACAAGGCCAACGCCGATTTGGCCGTGGGTTGTACCTACAAATACCTCAACAGCGGCCCCGGTGCGCCCGCCTTCCTTTATGTCCGCCAAGATTTGCAGGCGCAGCTTGGCAACCCGGTTTCGGGCTGGATTGGGCAGAAGGATATGTTTGACTTTGGCCTGGATTATCAGGCGGCGGAGGGCGTGAGCCGCTTTTTGACCGGCACGCCGACGGTGCTTTCCATGGCTCCGGTGCTGGTGGGGGCGGAACTGCTGCTGGAAGCAGGGATGGAGCGGCTACGGGCCAAGTCGGTGCAGCAAACAGAATATTTGATCAAGCTGTGGGAAACGGAGCTAAAGCCGCTGGGGTTTGCGCTGAAGTCGCCGCTGGATGCCGCCGTGCGTGGATCGCATGTGGCGCTGGGGCATGTGGATGCGTGGCCGATTAATTTGGCGTTGATCAACGAGAAGAAGGTGCTGCCCGATTTTCGTCAGCCGGACAATATTCGGCTGGGGATTGCGCCGCTGTATACGTCGTTTACGGATATTTTTACGGCCGTTTCTCGCCTCCGCGCCGTTGTTGAACAAGGACTACATGAGAAATATCGGGAAGCAGCGACGGGTGTAACCTAGAGATTGGTTGATTGAAGATTGGAGATTATGAACCTTCACCAATCTCCAATCTCCAATCTCCAATAACCATATGAACCAACCACAGAAATTCACCACCAGCACCGGCCGCCACATCTACAGCTTCCAGGTACAGGCGTTTCCCAGCTTGGTGAGCAATATTTACCTGATTGATGACGGCGACCGGCTGATTTTGGTGGATACGGGGTCGGGAATGCCGTTGTCGAATGAGGGGTTGGTGGCGGGAATAACGGCCGTTTCCCAAACCTACAACCTCCCCATCACCCTCGCCGACATCACCGACATCCTCATTACCCACGGCCACATTGACCACTTTGGTGGGCTGCCCTTTGTGCGCCAGCATACCAACGCCCCGGTCGGCATTCATGTGCTGGACAGGCGCGTGCTGTCCAACCACGAAGAGCGCGTTGTCTTTGCCTCCAGCCGCCTGGAAGCGTTTTTGGAAAATGCAGGCGTTTCGGTTGATCATCGGCGCGGGTTGATGAATGTCTACCTCTTTTCCAAAAATTACTACCATTCACTGCCGGTACAGTTTTTGCTGGAAGAAGGCAAACCAACGGTGGGCGACATCGGCGTATACCATGTTCCCGGCCACTGTCCGGGGCAAGTTTGCCTGCGCGTAGACGACGTGCTGCTAACCGCCGACCACATTCTTTCCCGCACTACCCCCCATCAAGCACCGGAAAGTATCACCAACAACATGGGGCTAGGGCATTATCTCGATTCCCTGACCAAGATGGAGCAGGTTAAAGGGATTCGGCTGGGGCTGGGTGGGCATGAAGCGCCAATGGATGACATTTACGGCCGTATTGCCGAAATCAAAGCGTCGCATGAGCGGCGCTTGGCAAAGATTCTGGACATTTGCGCCACGCCTAAATCTATTGCCGACATTAGCCGTGACTTGTTTGGCAAGGTAGAGAGCTATCATGTGCTGCTGGCACTGGAAGAAGCGGGGGCGCATGTAGAATATTTGCACCAGCGCGGCGAATTGGTGGCGGCCAACATTGCCGAAATCGAACAGGAAACGCACCCCGTGGTGCGGTACGTGCGGGGTTAACAAAGGTACGCGCAGATTTGTTAAAAGGGTTTCCTGGCACAAGGAAGCCCTTTTTTGTTGACAATTGTCTGGTGAGACACACAGCATTCATGCTCTGCGCTACACTTCTCTTTTGCCAAAGGTCTATAATATCCGATAGTCCATCGTCCCTAACCACAGCACCCCTAATATATCCCCCATAACACAAACCCAGCCCGTTTGGGCTGCCGTGCGTGAGGAGCAAAAAATGCCCATAGATTTTGATCTCAATCTTGATTTTTTGGCTGAGTTGAACAAGGTGAGCCTTTGCAATGTTCAGCCAGGGCTGTTTCCGACCGCAAATCGGCAAGCAACCTTTAGCAATGCGTCCCAATCTCGCAGCGAATCTTGTATTGCCATTAACCCGCGCAACCCCCGCAACATGGTAGGAGCCTCCAAAAAGTTTATTGACCCGCATATTTATCTGTTTCGGCTAGGCGTAATCTACACTTTTGACGGGGGGAATAGCTGGCAGGAAGCCACGTTGCCCATGCGATCAGGTTGGGACGGGATGACTGACCCGACGGTGGCATTTGATGATTTTGGCAACTGCTTTTTGGTGGGTGAGCCACTGCGCTTTAACCGTGACAAAGTGGGAACCAGCCAGGATTTAACCGGGCTGGGGATGGTTGTTTACCGTTCTACAGATGGGGGAGCCACTTGGCAAGAGCCAATACAGCTTACCACGGACACGACCGACGATAAGCAGTGGGTCATTTGTGATAACAATCGCTTTAGCCCCCATTATGGCAATATCTATGTGGTTTGGGCAGCCAGTTCGCCACTCCGTTTTGCCCGCTCCACTGACCACGGCCAAACGTGGACGGGGAAGGCTGGCGAGCCAGCGGGTAGCACCCTGGTTTCCATGCAAGCATTTGCCCCAGAATTGGCAATTTCGCCAGATGGGACGCTGCATCTGTTTTGGCACAATAGCGGTGGCAGCGAGGTGAAATATCTGCGTTCAACCAATGGCGGTAGCAGCTTTGCCCCGCTACAAACGGTGGTGGTGGGGATGGAGAGCTTGAGCGGCAACTTGCCAGAGGTAGATCAATGGCCTCATTTTGAAAATAGCAAGTTCCGCGTACTAACGCTGGTGACAAGCTGCACGGTGGGAAAAGCGGTGCTGGTGGCGTGGGCCGATATGCGGGAAGGGCGTAGCCGGATTTATTACCGCCGTTCGCCTGATGGTGGGGCGACATGGGAAGGGCCGGCCGCTGGTCAACCGCTGCTACCAAATGTGTCGTATGGGGATAGCCACTGTTTTCATCCGCAAATTGTGGCAACGGAGACAGGAGTCGTTGGCTGTGCCTTTTACGTGTTTGGCAAGGAGTTTGGCTATTATTTGATTCGGGTGCAGTTGGCGGGGTCATGGGACAAGGGGGTGACGTTCCCAACGTTTGTGACGGTAACGGACAAGTCATGGGATCCGCTGGTGAATGCGCCAGCCGTTCACGGCAATGGCGCGGTGGATTTTATTGGCGAATATTTTGGGCTGGATGCGGGCGAAGAGTCGTTTGCCCTGCTGTGGACAGACACGCGGACGGGGGTGCAGGAGCTGTTTTTTGATGAGGTGCAGACGAAGAAGGTAAGTTGTCCCCACATTCCTGAGGTTGTAGGGCAAATTTTTGGCGGGGTGGCGAGTGATGGGGGCGGGTTTGTGATTGTGGGGGGCAAGATTATCAAGATTCCGCCGTGGTCGCCATTGCGAGAGGTGTATGAGGTGTTGGGGGCGTTTGAGGCGGTAGGGGAAATCGAGGGGGATGAGGTGCGGGAGATGCGGGTGGCGGCATTGAAAACGGCCGTTCGGCAGTTGGAGCGTATTTTGGAGCAGTTATAGATTTGGGGGATTGGAGATTGGAGATTGCCGCTTCGCTGGTGCCAATCTCCAATCCCCAATCTCTAATCGCTAAACACCGGGCTGCGCCCCTCCATTTTTGCCATAAACGCCTCGTTGAGGTCGTTGGAGAGGATCATGGCGGCGTTCCAGACGGCCATGTAGTGGAGACCGTCGGCCACGGAGTGGTCGCGAGTGTAGGTGATGATCTCTTTGCTCGGAACCAAAGCAAAATCAAATGGATGCAGGTATATATAAATGGTCTGTGTGGTATAAAGGTTGAAACGTGGCAGGAAGATGAACCAAGGTCAAGCACGTTGGAAGTATAGTACTTTCGGCGGTTCTTGGAACCATATTAGCTTCTGCTTTTATTGGAACTTTGATAGGCCAAACAATGTCTAGAAGTAGGTTCATTTTAGAATCAGTTGTTTAACCTGGTGGAGCTTGCTGAAAGATGGAACAATTTTCTCAACGAATGAGAAATGGGGATTTATGGTTATTTTACTGTGGGATTTTACTACACTGAGGACTAGATTTGAGATTGTGTTAATTGGTAAAAATACCATCTCAACAGCTTACCTTGCGGGTTAATAACACTTGGTGTTATAGTTTTTCAATATACCTATACGGGAAACTAATATTCGCAATGTTTTACTAAGATATAAAACGGTGACGTTTTTCTACTCTTTGGTATATTTACCATACCTTTTTTGGTTTGCATGGGCGAAACGGTCGTTTTCCATCTCCTAGCCGATTTAGGGAATACGTTTGGGGCTTTTTACGTGGCTATTGGATTGGCTCTATCTTTTTGTGTTTTCCTTTTAGCCTAACAGTAAAATGAACTCGATCCTAGCTTTCTCCAGCGCAAGGGCAAACCAGACTTATCCAAAAAACACAGACTACTTTTCCAAATTGAAATATCCACATTCAATTATTGTCAATGCGCCTGGCAACTTTCTGCCTTTAAGAAAATCAATGGCGGAGCGTAATTTAACAAAAAGTGATAAGAAAGAATGGATGCGGGTTTTTGGAACAACTCGACAGATCGCGTTGCATATTCAACTTAGATATAGGCAAAAGGTCTTCAACTGCAGCAAACTCTCCTTGATCCTTTCAAATTATCACGGCGCGTAGTGGTGAATTATCACCACACATGCAAGCAATAACACATACCTTAACTAATATCCATTGGCTAGTAAACCGCATTCCAAAAAGCTTACTGGAACTTTGTCTCTCAAAAGATTTAGCAGACAGGGTAGCGTTTTTTGGCAGCAGTTAGTTGTCATCATATATCTGGTTTAGGCTGTTCTGCCCAAGACATCAAATCGGTTCGAGAGCCACAAAATTTGTTGAAACAGTTGGAAAAACAAACGACTCTTTCTCTAGGTTACTTAGGTCGAGATGGACAAAATGTACTATTAGATCAAACGCTTTATTTACCAAAAGCCTTACTACAGCAACCGGTTTACGAGACGTACCGAAACAATCACAATATTACTGATGTAGATTTTAAAGAGAAATCGACACTTATTCTTGAAATGATAGAAAACCTACAAAATAGTAACATAGATCATCTATCCCCGTGGATAGTTATTGATAACGAACTTAGCCAAGAAGTCGAACTACTGCATAAAATATCTAAACATGGGTTCTCTTTTTTCACCGAAGTATCCGATAATTTATGGGTTCAAATCAAAAACCAAAGCAAACCCAACCGACTCTGTTACCCTAAAACAATTGACAAACGAAATATTACCAGAACAATGGCTATCGGCCGTTATTGTCCATAACCACACCGGATCGCATACTCTCAGTAATTAACCTTTGCCATGTTTGTTGTGATTTGCTCGAAACTGCGTCAACACTTCCAAAATATGTAAGCTTATAATACAACTTTAAGAAAATCATGCAAAAACATACGGGTATTTTCACCGACGCCCCTGCTAAACCATCTGAAGAAACATTGATTGAATTAAGCCAGGCACCGATGTTGCCGATATATCTCCTAACACAAAAGCCAGCCGAATGATTCATTTTGTTTCCTATGATTGGTCAGAATTGGTATCAACAAACAACGTGTCTACTCTAGCCTATTTTTTTCTTGTTCGTCTTGAGCGTCGGCAGTATTACGCCACAATTAACGCCCGGAGCAAGAAGCTCAACTCCTTTTAAGTGCAGTTATTGCTCAATCTATATCTGAGTTTCTAGAGAAGGGGCAAGATAAAAGATGCATCTCTAATCACGAAAAACGGGCTACGCCCTCCATTTCACCATAAACGCCTCGTTGAGGTCGTTGGAAGGATCATGGCGGCGTTCCAGACGGCCATGTAGTGGGGCTAAATAAGCTACCGGAATGGTCGCGGGTGTAGTTGATGATCTCTTTGCTGCCACGAATGGAGAGGGGGGATTTGTTGGCGATGAGGGTGGCGAGATGGGTAACGGCCGTTAACAGCGACTGCCGATCAGCAAAACAACGGTTTACCAGCCCAATCTCCTTTGCCTCTGGCCCATAGACCCGCCGCCCCGTGTAGGCCATCTCTCGCGCCATGCCGTCGCCAATCAGCTTGGGCAGCCGCTGGAGCGTCCCCAAATCGGCCACCATCCCCATGTCAATTTCTGCTACCGTGAAAAAAGCATCTTCGGTGGCGTAGCGCATGTCGCACGCCGTGATAATGTCCACGCCGCCGCCAACACAGCCGCCATGAACGGCCGTTAAAACCGGCTTGCGACACTTTTCGATGGCGTTGATGGTCGCCTGTAGCTGCAAAATAAGCTGGCGCATCGTTTCGCGCATTCGCCCCTCGCAATCATTGCTCACCTGCTGCCGGATGGACATCAGCAGGCTGACATCAATGCCGGAGCAAAAATGCTTGCCCTCGCCGCTGAGAATGATGACCCGTGCTTCTGGGGTGGCATCCAGCGTTTCAAAAATGGTTTGCAGCTCGCGCCAACCAATTTCATCCAGCGCGTTGACTTTATCGGGGCGGTTGATGGCAACGTGGGCGATTTTGTCTTCAATTTTGACGCTAAAACGTTGATATTCCATGATTCCTCGTTCAGATGTTTACTGGAGATTGGAGATTGGAGATTAAAAACGGGTCAATCTCCAATCTCCAATCCCCAATCTCTAATCCATTTGGCTAACTATATGCCATTTTGGGTGCGGGGCAAAACGGTTACAATTTGGAAAAAAAGGAGAAAGACAGTTGGAAATTGGGTGTTTTGTGCCGGAAACGGCCGTTCTTGACCCCCTCCTCACCGAATCTGCCGCCCGCCACAACCATTTGTGCCCGCGTCAGGTGCTGGGGGTGCGGTTGGGGCTGTGTGGGCTGCGGCTGCTGGGGCTGGTCGGAGCCGACTATTCGCCTCGCTTTAATAATGCCGACAAGCGGCTGCTGACAATTGTGGAGACCGATGGCTGTGGAGCCGATGGGGTGGCGGTGGCAACGCGCTGCTTTGTGGGGCGGCGCACGCTGCGGGTGCTGGATTTTGGCAAAATGGCGGCGACGCTGGTAGACACCTGGGGAGAGTTGCCGCCAGTTCGGCTGTGGCCGCACCCAGAGGCACGGCTGCTGGCACAAGATGTGGCCGAAGACGCAGAAAGCCGCTGGCACGCCTATTTAGAGGCATACCAACACATTCCTGACGACCAACTGCTGCGGGCAGAATGGGTGACGCTAACGCAATCGGTGGCCGAAATTATCAGCCGGCCGGAAGCGCGGATCGTGTGTGACCAATGTGGGGAGGAGGTGCGGAATGAGCGTGAGGTGGTGAAAAACGGCCGTTTTCTCTGCCGACCCTGCGCTGGGGAAAGTTATTACCGCTAATCTCCCGCATTAGCCAATTCCTCTCGCACGATCTGTCTAATCATGACCCGTAAGTCATCTTTTTGCTGTTGTTGAATCATGAAATAGTGCAAGGCAGCATTGATTAATGTCTGATAACTAGCGTCATTATCGGCTGCCTGCTGCTTAAAAAAAGCAACAACCTGGTCATCCAATCGAATCGTAATGCGCGTTTTTCCCCTGTTGGCAAGGGCTGGAATTAGCTCGGCCGTTGGCCGCATATTTTGCAGTTGTTCTTCCGTCAATTCAGGTATATCTGACAGATCAATGTCCTCATCCGTCATTGCCGCCAATCTTTCCCAATCTGTTCCAGTTATTGCATTTACTCCTTCTTTAGCTGAAATATCGTTTTTGTTCATGTTTGGTAGCCTTTCGCGCTGAAATAATGCGAATCTTGTTACTTTCTCGATCCGTGTGGACAACAAGCACGACAACAAAATTACGCATCATCCCCAGCGTCAAATAGCGTATTTCACCATAATCAAAGCGTTTGTCCTCAGTCGTGATGGTGTAGCCATCAAAAATCTGAATCACGTCGGCGAAGTCAATCCCATGGGCGGTTCTATTTCTCTGTCGTTTGGCTTCGTCCCATTCAAATTCCATAACAATATTGTATGCACATATGGTACACACAGCAAGGTTGTACAAAGCTCGGCAGCTAAAGATTCATGCAACAAAAAAGCCCCGACAAGACCTGCCGAGGCTTTTTTGCATCTACATCAATTTAGGAGAGTTATTCAGCGTAATTGACCAGCATGTGGGTTGCGCCCCAAGCCAACAGCAGCACTGGCAGCAAATAAAGCCAGTTGAGGCCAAAGAGCAAAACGGTGGCGATGGCAAAAATGATGCCCGCCCAACCCAGCATATCCTGAGTCGTCTTTGCGGTTAATGTTTTTGTTTGTGCGTATGTACGAATGACGCGCTCCCCAATATACAGCGTGGGCAGGAAAAGAAGAAGTGCCCACCAATTGAAGGCAAACAGCTTGGTGACAACACTGGCTACCCCAACACTACCTAATACAACAAAAAACGAACCACTGACGAGACGCCACCGCATGACCTGGTTGGCTTCATGTTCTTCCGGTAAATCGCCTTCCTTCGTCAGCATCAATGATTTTGCCTTCGTATCCATACTTGTGTTCCTTTGTTTTCATGCGCCCGCATGTTTTTAAAACGAATGGGTAAACATTACAGAAAAACACCCCCTCTTGTCAACCCTTTTTTTTACTTCATAAGGATTTCTTAAGAGGTGCTGTAAGGGGGCTATTCTTTCCCTACTTTTCACGCATTCTTACTCCTTCTTTACACATAGGGCAACTTGGGTGGCCTATACTGTACAAGTGCTACTGTTTACCGATTACTGTTTACCGATTACCGTTAGGAGGGTAGTATGCGTCGTTTTTGGTCATTAACGGCCGTTTTTCTCACCATTACCACCATCATGTCCCTAGGCTTTTACCGCGCCGCCGCCAACGTGCGGGCACAAGGAAGTTCAAATACCTACTTACCTTATGTCAGCAAAGCCATTCCTCCCACGCCAACGCCTATTCCTACGCCTCAATCCGATGGGCTGGTCAACGGCTCCTTTGAAGAAGGGTGGACAAACATGCCGCCTGCTCCCGGCAACCTGATTAACCAAAAACCCAACGGCTGGGAATACTTCTGGATTGAACCGGGGCAACCGCTGTTTGATTCCACCGATGTGGCCGGTGGCGTGCCAGAATCCATCCACAAGTTGGCAAATCAACTGCCGCCCGACGAGCAACCTGGTGGATCTAAGGCTCTCATTCTCGATGGCATTGCCGTTTACAAAATTTTCCACTTTGGCGCACCCTTTGGCGGCGAACTCAACCAAACGATAGAAAATTTGCCGCCCGGCTCCGTGTGGAAGCTAACCGTGCCAATCCAGGTGCATCTGCATGGCGAAACCGACCCCTACGCCGCTGAATCGAGCGTGTGGGTGAACGGGGAAGGAGGCTGGGTACACGGTTTTGCGATGGGCGACCGCCAATGGTACCGTCACGAGCGTATTTTTGTCGTCCCATCCGATGGCAAAGCGTTTATTCAGGTGCGCGTTAAGAGCAAATGGCCCAGCCCCAAAGATTTCTTTATTGACGATTTGCGGCTGGAACGGGTGGAAGGGTTGCAGGCGGTGCAAGCAGATAGAACAGGTTTGCGAGATTGGAGGTTGGAGGTTGGAGATTAGAGATTGGAGATTGACTAATCTCTAATCTCCAATCCCTAAATCAGCCCAAGCTGCTGGGCGCGGAGGGCGGCTTGGGTGCGGTCGCGGCTGTTGGTTTTTTGCAGAATGGTGCTAACGTAATTTTTAACGGTGCCTTCAGCCAAATAAAGCTGCTGGGCAATGGCGGCGTTGCTGTGGCCTTGCGCCACCAGCCGCAGCACCTCTAGCTCACGCTCGGAAAGGGGATCGCTGAGTTCGGGTACGGCAACAGGACGCTGACGCGATAGTTCCGACAGCACTTTGCGGGCAACAGAGGGGCCAATAAGGGCACTGCCAGCGGCGACGGTGCGAACGGCCGTTGCCAACTCCTCCCCCGACACATCTTTCAGCATATACCCCATTGCCCCCGCCCGCAGCCCCTCAAACAGGGCGGCGTCGTCGTCAAACGTCGTGAGAATGAGAATGCAGGCATCCGGCCACTGCTGGCAAAGGGTTTGGGTGGCAGCCACGCCATCCATGATGGGCATCCGAATGTCCATCAGCACCACGTCTGGCTGGAGTTCGGCGTAGCGAGAAACGGCCGTTTTCCCATCCCCTGCCTCCCCCACCACCAGCATATCCTCCTCCAACTCCAGCAGCGTCCGCAGCCCGTCACGCATCAGCCGCTGGTCATCCACAATCATCACCCGAATTTGTTCTGTCATAGCTGTGATTGGAGATTGGAGATTGGAGATTATTGAATCTCCAATCTCCAATCTCCAATCCCTCCTAGCAAATCGGTATCTCAAACCGCAATTCCGCCCCACCCTCGGCGCGGTTGCTAAGCTGGGCAGTGCCGCCTAATTGGTTTGCCCGTTCAGCCAGCCCTTGAAGGCCAAAACGGCCGTTTTCCCCCACCGAATCCTGCACCCCCTGCCCATCATCCGCCACCGTTAGCGTAATCTGGTCGCTGTGGGAGGTAAGCGATAGCCACGCTTGGGTGGCGTTGGCGTGGCGCTGCACGTTGGTCAGCCCTTCCTGCGCGGCGCGAAAGAGCGCCAACCGGTGGCTGGTGGGCAAATCGGGTAGCGTGTCGGGCAGCGTCAGGTGGATAGGCAGGCCGGTGGCTTCCTGGAAGGTGTGGCTGAGTTGGGAAACGGCCGTTGGCAGCGGCAAATCATCGGCCAGCGGCGAGCGCAACGTGGCAACCGCCTGCCGCAGATCCGCCAGCGCCACTTTAAGCTGGTCGCGCATCGTCCCCACCATCGCCGCCGCCCGTTCCGGCTGCTTGGGGATAAGCCGCTGCGCCCCCTCTAGCTGCACCACCGCCACCGTTAGCCGATGCCCCAATGCATCATGCATTTCACGCGCCAGCCGATTGCGCTCCTCGGCAACGGCCAGCTCTTCGGCCTGGGTGGTATACGCCTTCAACTGCTCATGGCTTTCCTGTAGCTGTGCCAATAGTTCCTCATTGTGGCGGCGGGCGTTGTTGGCTTGCTGCAAGGCTGCACCAAAGCTGGCGAAAAAGAGATAGCCGCCCAACATGGGCAGTGCCAACAGCCAATTCTCCCAGCCGATGGCATGGAGCAATCCCTGGGTGGCGGCGATAAAGAAGACAATGACCCAGGCGAAGCCCCAATAGAGGGAAAGAAAGAGCATGGATTGGGCACTGAGGACAAAAAGCAGGGTTTGGACGTGTTCAGCGTGGGCGGGGGAAAGGTAGTAAATTTGCAAAACGAGGGCAAGCTGGATGGCAAAGTAGAGGTGTGGCAGCCAGGCGCGGGTCTCGGTATATAAAAAGAAGCCCATGACCACGCCAAAGGCGAGAAAATAGCCAGCCGCTTGCCATTTAAGGCTGGTGGTGGGCAAATTAGCGATGACGAGCAGAGCCACTGTCAGCCAGGTGGCATAGGCCGCGATATTGAGCAGCCAGAAGCCGTAGTTGCTAATGCGTGTTTGGGACATAGAGGAAGTATAAATTAAGAATTGAGAATGGAAAATTGAGATTTGGGAATCGTTTCCCAATTCTCAATTCTTCCTTCTCAATTCCCCATTGATTAGCTGGCGGTGGAGAGGGTGGGACGAGGTTGGGGATAGCGACGCTGGATGAGGGCTTCGGCGATGAGGAGGTTGGGTATCCAGCTAATCCAGGCGGTGGTGATATAAACGGCCGTAAATTCCACCCCCGGCAAAAAAGCCTGCCCCAGCCCCAAATAGAGCCGCAGCGTGACGGCGGCAAAGGTGAGGGCATAGTTGCGGATCATCCACTGCTCGTGGGCGCGAACGTTACCCGTTCGGATGCGCTGGTAGGCCATTACCCCAGTGAACAGCCAAAGGATGGCAAGGAGGGAAAAGCCGACCTGTGCCGGGAAGCCGCCGTGCGCCAGCCGCGCCATGTAAAAACCGCTGAGACCACCGAGCAAAATACCCAGCAGGTAGATACGCCCCAACCAGCGGTGAAGCGATAGAAACCGCTTTTGCCGCAGCCGGGGTAAAAATTGGAAGGGGCCGATGAGCAGGGCGACGGAAGCACTAAGGGCATGGGTGAGAATGCCAGTTAGATGTGCCAAATAGGTAAGCCGCTGCTGAGGAAAGAAGAAGTCGGTGTTAAGGCTACCATAAACAATGGTGGCATAAAGCGCGACTCCGATAGCGAAAAAGGTCATGAGTCCCCAGAGGGCTTTTTTGCCAAGATTAGACCGTTTGTTGTTGATCATCATTTATCTCCATTTGGTGTAATGGAAATAGGATAACGGCCGTTTGGTCATATGCGACAGTGCCGGGTGGCACATGCCAAGTCATATGCAAGCCACGCTACGCTACCCAACCGCCGAGAAAGAATTGGCCGCTAAAGTATAAGAACAGTAAAAAGGAGGTGTAAAGAATCAGCCGGTGGACAAACGGCCGTTTTTCTCCCCACTCCCCCAGCAGCCAAAACAGCGGGAAAAAGGCCAGCGCATAGCGAGAAAACGAATAGAGGGGTTTGACGGTTGAGGTGGGCAGCAGGATAAACAGCAGCATGGTTGCCATGTAAACCCCATAAACCGCCCCAAATCGTCGCCAAACCAGCCACGTTCCGGCCAACAACCCTATGGCAACAGCCAGGTTGAAGGCCAGCACAAAGCGGCTGCTGGTGATCTGGTCGCCAAAAATCAGCAGTCGAACGGCCGTTACCACATCCTGCCCCGGCACCCCCACCCGTTGAAACCAGTGCGCCGCATAAACCGCCGCCAGCGAGGGCAAACCAAGCCAAGCACGGTAGGCGATAAACAGGGCAGGGGCGAGCAGGGGTAAGGGAAGAAAAACGGCCGTTTGCCAATCCCGTCTGCCTTGCTGCCATGCCAGCAGCGCCAGCGGGAAAAAGAGCAGCCAGCCGTTAAGCCGCGTCAGAGCCGCTAGGAACGCAAGGAGAGAGGCAGGAAAAAAACGGCCGTTTTGCCCCTGCCACAGGCTCCCCACCACCCACAGCAAAAAAAGTGACTCTGTATACCCCGCAAACAAAAAAAAGCCGGTTGGAAACAGCACCCAATAAACCAGCGCCCGCGTCGCTGCCCGCTCGCCAACTTCTGTGGCCGACAACTTTTGCAACGGAGGCAACAGCAGCAGCGTGGCTCCGTTTGCCAGCAGCAGCGCCGCCGCCGCTAAATTGCCCCCCAGCAGCCAGCCTAAGCCACGCACCAGCAGCGGATAAAGCGGCGGAAAGACTGAATCTTCTTCGTGGGCATACCCCTCACGGGCAATTCGCAGATAAATGTTGGCATCAAACCGCTGCCACGGCTCCAGCAGCCAGCGCGGTGCCCCCTCGCCCAGCCCAGCCTGCTGGGGCGGCACCATGCCGGGCAGATCAGCGGGCGGCAGCAGCCACACGGTCACCGCCGCCCACAGCGTCAGCAGCAGCCGCACGGCAAAAAAGAGACTCAGGGAAAAGGTAGGTTTGGTAGGCATCACTGATTATCAGATAATCGGGATTGGAAACTAGAGATTCGAGATTGGAAACCCTCATCAATCTCCAATCTCGAATCTCCAACTCAACTACCCGGTGCCACCAGCAGCCCCGGCGTTTCAAAGAGGCTCTCTGGGGGAACAACGACCCAATACAGCACCAGCCCGCCATCATAACGATCAAGTTCAACGGGTTGGGAATGATTTTGCACCCATTCGATGTTAACAACGGCCGTTTCTCCATACACCCCCAGCGCGTCCGGGTCAAACAGTAAGTACACCGACTCGCTACTCCGCAGCAAGTCGCGCAGCACCACTTCATCCACGCTGTCCAAATCAAGGGTGATCAGCTCGTCATGACTGGCAGCCGTGGGCAGCAGCACAATGGCATCGGGTGAGAGTTGGTGGGAAACGGCCGTTAATACCGCTTCCGGCACCACCACCTCCTGTGACCACAGCCCGCACCCAATGAGCAAGAGAGGGAGGAGAAGAAACGGCCGTTTGTGCCACCTAACCATCATGCTAGACCTTTGATAATTTGCCACCATGCGCTACAGTTAAACATCGTTTGATAATCGTACCCCAAATCTCGTCTACGCTGCCTCAGCCAGTGCGACATTTGCGGCACAGAAATCCATGTCTGAAAAAACCGTTCAAACCATTCTCGAAAAAGCGTTAACCAACCAAACCTTTGCCCAAAAACTAGCCGAAGCCCCGGAGCAAACGCTGGCTGCCTACAAACATGACCTAACCGATGCCGAAATGGCCGCTTTACAAAACATGAACCCCATGCTCCTGAGCACCTTGGGGGCAGTGATGAAAAAGCAGCAGCCTCGTCCTAAGTGGTGGCAACCTACTTCTTTTAAGGAGCTTGGCGGCAGCTTTCTTAGCCTGGTTCTGATGGCCGTGCTTGTCTTTGCCCTCATTCAAACCTACCGCCTCATCAATACGCCGCCGCTGGTGGTTAGCGTGGGGGGCAATGAGCAAATGGTGGATACATTTGACCGGGCGCAGGCACTGCTCAACATGTTTTTCCCGCTGTTCAGCGCCGTTGTCACCTTTTGGCTCGGCGTTGCCATTGAAGGCCGTCGGGCAGATCGGCATGAGGCCGAGGCGGAGGAGGAAAAAAACGGCCGTCAGCAGGCCGAAGCCCAGCGCAACGCCATGCGTGTCACCACCTCGCAAACCCTCGGCAAACTGCTCAACATCATGAGCACCCACGAAGAATCCGGCCAAGTGCTCCGTTCGGCGCAGCCCAAAACGATTGAGCCATCTACGCATCAGCGTATTATTCAGGCCATTCAGGAAGCACAGCAAAGTTTGCTAGAGCTTGAGAATTAGCGGTTGGTACACCATCCTCAAGCCACTTAAATATCCAGAATAGCACCACCTGTGGGTTTCTTACCGCTTTCGCTCTGCAAATTCCCCAGCGAGCGCAGCGTTTGACCACTTTGCGTCAGCTTGACGCCGACATTGTTCAAATCATTGCCCGTTTCCGTCAGTGCCCCACCCAATGACCGCAAATGCTTGGCAACATTGCGTAAATCGGTGCCTACCTGGTTTAAACGGTCTGACCCGTTTTTCAGCCGATTGGCAGCGTTGTCAAATAGTTCCGATTCGCCAAAATCAATGCCGCTGATCACATCAATGCCCATCACCTCGGTATATTTGGGTTGGACGCTGGGAATGCGAATATCGTCCATCTCTTGCCCAAACCGATCCATCACGCGAGCCACATCCTGAATCTCCTTGTGGCATCGCTCCAGCGCGGTAGCCGCCAGTTGCGACAATTCACCCGCGCTGGGCGTGTTTCCTTTGCCCCCAGTCAAAAACAGACTGGCCTTCATGGCACTCTCCCCCGCCGATTCGATGGTGTTGCCCGTTTCGTCCAACAGTTCAGGCAACCGCTCCACCAAATCCATAATTTTGTCGCGGTTGTTCCAAACCAGGTTCACCACCTCAACGACTTTTTCCATGTCCAAATCATCCAAGTTGTCCCAAATCTTTTTAAACATCATTCCTCCACTGTTGTTGGCAAATTTGCGCGACCTGGGAACAAGTTGTAAACCAGGTGCCGCTATGGTTAATCATGTATTGGATCAGCTTTTCCAGCATTTGCAGCCGATGAAAACGGCCGCTTATTTGCGGGTGCATTGTCAGCGTATACACCCCACCATATCGGTACGCCCCGTCAAATTCGCTGCTCCAAATTTCGTAAACGTGTGATGGCGACGACAGACCAGCGCGATAGGGGTGAAAGTTAAAGAGATAGTACGGTGCATCGTCCAGTTCCCAGGCCACGGGGATTTCAACGATGTCGGTGGTTTCGCCGTCCACTTCCAGTGGGTAGGGCTGAAAATCGTCGGCCATCAGGCTGCTGTCGTAGAGAAAACCGGCCTCTTTGAACAGTTGCAGCGAGTTTGGGCTGAGATCCCAGGCGGGGGAGCGGTAGCCTAACGGCCGTTTACCCACCACCTTCTCCAACGCCGCAAACCCCTTCGCCAACACATCCCGCTCCTCCTCCCGGCTGAGCTGGTTCGGGTATTCGTGCAAATAGCCATGATGCCCAATTTCGTGCCCAGCAGCGGCAATTTGCTCCACCAGATGGGGATAATTTTCGGCCGTTGCCCCTGGCACAAAAAAAGTGGCAGTCACTCCGTACCGCTGCAGCAGTTCCAAAATACGCGGCACCCCCACCCGCGCCCCATACTGCCCCCGCGACAAATAAGAAGGGGTTCGAGGGTAAGTGGTTGCCCACAGCAGTTCAGCATCAAAATCAAAGGTCAATAAAACAGCGCATCTCTCGTCATTCGGCCACATACAGTCCTCCAAATGAAAAGATTATAGCGGTAAACGGCCGTTTTCACCCAATCCTCTCTTCCCCATTGCGTGCATCTTTTGTTGCCATTGATGTCTACACGAATTTATTAATGGCGTGGGACTACCGGGCACACAGCCAACAAAAAGATTATGTTGATTTGTGGTTTGATCTTATGAAAACTCTTGCTATAATGCCAAAAGGTTTTAACTAACATAATCTTTTCACAATCAGGCAATATGTAGCGGAATCGTTTGTTTTAGCAGCACCTTTAGCCACACCAAGTTTGACTGACCAAGTTGGTCAACCCCATAATACACCATTGGCTATACGCAAACCAGAGTGGTACGACAGCGGACAGGAGTAACTGGGCAATGGAACAGCAACTTCTTGATTTTCTCAAGTTTTTGGAAGACGAGTTCAAATATTCCAAAAATACAATTGCAGCCTATAAAAATGACCTGACGCAGTTCCTCCACTTCATTCTGGAACAGCAAGGAGATAGGCTGCAGGAATGGGGACAAGTAAGCGATGAGAACGTGCAGGCCTATGTTGCGTTTATGAAGCAACAGCCCTACGCTTCCTCATCCATTGCCCGCAAAGTTGCCGCCGTCAAATCGTTCTTTAACCACCTTTTTTCCCGTGAGCAGATTGACCACAACCCCACCATTGAGATTGAATCGCCCAAAGTAAAAAAGCGGCTGCCGCAAACGTTAAGTTTTGACGAAGTTGAGCGACTGCTCAAAGCACCAACGCGCAAAAAGTCGCCTAAACATCTGCGTGACACGGCACTGCTAACGCTGCTTTACTCCACAGGCATGCGTGTAACCGAAGTTGTGTCGCTGGAGCTGAGCGATGTCAATCTGGCTAAGTCACTACTGCACTCCCCCGTTAAAGATGGCAATGCGCGTGAGTTGCCCTTTGATGACAGCACCAAACAGGTTTTGCACACATATCTTGAGCATGGCCGGCCGTATCTTGCCAAGGACAACCGCGAACAATCTCTCTTTCTCAACCACCGGGGGCAGCAGTTGACCCGTCAGGGCCTATGGCTCATTATCAAAGCGTATGCGAAACAGGTTAACCTGACCACCAGCGTAACGCCCCACACGCTGCGCCACAGCTTTGCCGCCCACAAACTCTACACGGGGTCTGACCTGCAAGAGGTACAAAAACTGTTGGGTCATGCCAATATCTCGACCACACAAATTTATACCCAAATCGCAGGCAGCGATGAAGAGGAAGAATGACCGCACCATTTGTTAGCCACTCACACATTGAGGAAGCGGCAACGGCCGTTCGTCAGCGCACCAGCCACCACCCCACCATCGGCCTCATCCTCGGCTCCGGCCTCGGCAGCTTGGCTGACGCGGTAGAAAACCCCGACATCATTCCCGCCAGCGACATCCCCCATTGGCCCACCTCCACCGTACCCGGTCATCACGGCCGGCTCATCATCGGCAAGCTAGAAGGACAAACCGTGCTGGTGCTGCAAGGGCGCGTCCATTTCTATGAAGGCTACAACATGGCGCAAGTCACCTTCCCCGTGCGCGTCATGATCGCCCTGGGCGTGCAAACCCTCATCGTCACCAATGCGGCCGGCGGCATGAACCCCGATTTCCGCCCCGGCGACCTAATGCTGATCAAAGACCACCTCAACATGCTGGGGATTGCTGGCAACAACCCGCTGCGCGGCCCCAACGACAACACCGTTGGCCCCCGCTTCCCCGACATGACCGAGCCATACAGCCGCCAGCTGCGCCAATTAGCCCATGATGTTGCCGCTGCCAACAGCTTCAGCCTGCGCGAAGGGGTCTACGCTTACGTGGCCGGCCCCTCTTATGAAACCCCGGCTGAACTCAACTTCCTGCGGATGATTGGCGGCGATGCCGTGGGCATGTCTACCGTCCCTTCGGTAATTGTAGCCCGCCATGCCGGGGTGCGCGTTTTAGGCATCTCCACCATTACCAACATGGCCGTCCCCAACCCAGCACCGGGCACCGTTCTCACCCATGAAGAAGTGCTAGAAACAGGCAGGCAAGTCATCCCCAAACTGACAACCCTTCTCCACGGCATCTTGCAACATCTTTAGCCCTACATGGACGCATTCTACGTCTTTATTATCCGCAACGACGTTTGGATTTATATTCTGTGCGTGTTGGGGTTGTTCTGGTATGGCAGCGAACTGATTCGCGCCCTGAGCCTTCTACGCCGCGCCATGTTTGGGTTGGAGCGTGAAACGGGGGCACGGCTGCGGAACAATGCCCTGTTCTTTATCGTGCTTTTGTCGGCTATTGCTGGGTTGGTTTATTATGTCAACAGCAGTATTGCCCCCACGCTAAACCCTACGCTGTTTCGGCTGCCTACTCCCACCCCCGACATTTTTGCCACGCCGCTTTCTTCGCCCACGCCATTGGGGACGGTGGAAAACTTGGCCGTGCCAACGCCGGGGCTGGCACCAACGGTCACATTAGCCAGCCAGCCCAACATTCCGCTGATTGATGAGCCTGTAATTACCGACACGCAGGAGATTGTGGTGGAGGGCACGCCAACGGCCGTTCCCACCCCCTTTGTCGCCTGCACCCCTGACCTAACCATCACCGGCCCCCGCGACGGAGCCATTGTTTCCAATCTGGTCACCTTCAACGGCACCGTTGACCCACCCAACTTTCGCTTTTATGAGCTGGCCGCCAATGGCCCACAGACAGACGGCCAGTGGGTATCGCTGCTGGGCACAACGGTCAGCCAATCGGTGCGCAACGGCTTTTTGGGTGATGCCAACCTGAGCCAGTGGCAGCCGGGGCCTTATTTGGTGCGCTTAACGGCCGTTGACAGCTTTGGCAACCCCATCGGCTCCTGCGTCATCCAGATTACCCTAAACCAGTAACGACCCATGAACGACAAACTGCAACAAACAGCCGAATTCCAGCGTCTGCTTCACAACGGCAGTGCCTGGAAGGGATGGGGCACCTATGTCAGCGACCGCGCCTGGGGGACGGTGCGCGAAGATTACAGCGCCAACGGCGACGCCTGGGGCTTTTTTCCCCACGAACACGCTCGCAGCCGCGCCTATCGCTGGAACGAAGACGGGCTGGCAGGGGTGTGCAACCGCTGGCAAAATTTGTGTCTGGGAATCGCGCTGTGGAACGAACAAGACCCCATTTTGAAGGAACGCTTTTTTGGGCTGACGGGGCCGCAGGGCAACCACGGCGAGGATGTAAAGGAGTATTATTTTTACCTTGACGCTACACCGACCCATTCTTACGCCAAAATGCTCTACAAATATCCCCAGGTGGCGTACCCCTACGCGGCACTGGAGCAGGCAAACGGCCGTTTAAGCCGCAACGACCCCGAATATGAGCTGATAGACGCGCTGGGGGATGCCTGGCGGCAGCAGCGGTATTTTGATGTGTTTGTGGAGTATGCCAAAGCGACACCAACCGACATTTTGTGCCGCATAACGGCCGTTAATCGCGCCCCCGACCCCGCCCCACTCCACATTTTGCCCCACATCTGGTTTCGCAACGACTGGTCGTGGGGGCACCCAAACCGCCCCAAACCCACCCTGCACCGTTTGGGAAACCAGGGAGAAGGGATAACGGCCGTTTCCACCACCCACCGCCACCTGCGCCCACGCTACTGGTACACCCGGCTGCTGGGCACAGACGTGGCCGCCCCGCTGCACATTTGCGACAACGAAACCAACTACGAGCGGCTGTTTGGCGTGCCAAACCAGGGGAGGTATGTGAAGGATGGCATTCATGAGGCGGTAGTAAACGGCCGTTTTGACCGCACCAGCCCCGACCATAACGGCACAAAAGCGGCCGTTGATTACCGCGCCCTCGTCCCCGCCGGAGCCAGCCTCACTGTTGAAGTCCGTCTAACCACCGAACCCACTACGGCTCCGTTTGCCACCTTCGACACCGTTTTTGCCCAGCGGCTGGCCGAAGCCGATGAATTTTACGCCGCCCTACAGCCCGCCACGCTCAGCGACGATGGCAAAAATGTGCAGCGGCAGGCATTGGCCGGGCTGCTGTGGAACAAGCAATTTTATCATTATGGGGTGGAACTGTGGCTCGATGGCGACCCGGCCGGCCCCAAACCACCCGCCAGCCGCAAAAACGGCCGTAATGCCCACTGGCCTCACCTCGACAACCTTGATGTCATCTCCATGCCCGACAAATGGGAATATCCCTGGTATGCCGTTTGGGACCTCGCCTTCCACACCATCCCCCTCGCCATGATTGACCCCTTTTTCGCCAAAGAGCAGCTTTTGCTTTTTTTGCGCGAATGGTACATGCACCCCAACGGCCAAATCCCCGCCTACGAATGGTCATTTGGCGATGTCAACCCACCGGTTCACGCCTGGGCCGTTTGGCGCGTTTACAAAATTGACCGCAACCTGATGGGTAAAGCGGATGTCGCCTTTCTGGAAAAAGCATTCCACAAGCTGCTGCTCAACTTTACCTGGTGGGTCAATCGCAAAGATGCCAGCGACAGCAACATTTTTGAAGGGGGCTTTTTGGGGCTAGACAACATTGGTGTATTTGACCGCAGCACCCCGCTGCCCGACGGTGGCTTTATTGAGCAGGCCGATGGCACCGCCTGGATGGGGATGTACTGCCTCAACATGCTGGCAATTGCCCTGGAACTGGCGCGGCACAACCCGGCCTACGAGGATATTGCCACCAAGTTTTTTGAGCATTTTATCTACATCGCCAACGCCATTAACCGCACCTATGGGCAAGGGGATGGGGTATATGCCGAGGGGACGGGGCTTTGGGATGAAGCGGATGGGTTTTACTACGACCTCATCCGCCATCCAGACGGCAGCCAAATTCCTATGAAGCTGCGCTCATTCGTAGGGTTAATTCCGCTGTATGCGGTGGAAACATTGGAGCCGGAACTGCTGCAAATGCTGCCCAGCTTCCAAAGCCGCCTCAACTGGTTTATCAAAAACCGACCCAATCTAGTGGCAAATGTGGCCTCGCTGGTAGAGCCAGGAGAAAACGGCCGTTTTCTCCTCTCCCTGGTCAACCGCCGCAAGCTGGAACGCATACTCACCCGCATGTTCGACCCCACCCAATTTTTGTCCGACTACGGCCTCCGCGCTCTGTCCAAAGAATATGCCGCCACACCGTTTCGCCTACGCGTGGGCGACCAGCTCCATACCGTGGGCTATGAGCCGGCCGAATCGAGCAGCGGCATGTTTGGCGGCAACTCCAACTGGCGCGGCCCCATCTGGTTTCCGGTCAACTATTTGATGATCGAATCGCTGCAAAAGTACCACCATTACTTTGGCGACAACTTCCAGGTGGAGCTGCCAACCGGCTCAAACCGCTGGGTGAACCTTGACCAGGCGGCAGCGGCGCTGGGGCAGCGATTAACTCGTCTTTTTTTGCGTGATGCGGGGGGAAAACGGCCGTTTTATGCCAGCAATGGCCTCTTCCAAACTGACCCCCACTGGCGCGACTACATCCTGTTTTACGAATATTTCCACGGCGACAATGGCGCGGGGCTGGGCGCCAGCCACCAAACCGGCTGGACGGCATTGGTTGCCAAGCTGCTGCAAGCGTAACGCAAAAACACCCAGGCTGGCAACCAAACCTGGGTGTTTTGCAAACGACAAACGGCCGTTACGCTACAAAACCTACCCAAAGAAGCGGGGATCGTCATCCCCTTCGTCAAACTCCTCTTCTTCCTCTTCCTCCGTCAGCTCCAAAGGAAGCGACACCCACAGTTGCAGCAGTGGCCCCTCGTCAAGCTCCTGCAAACGCAGTGCCACCACATCAACCTGCTGCCGCATCCGCATATCGTCGGGGTAGTCAAGCCGTACCGGCCGACCCTCCTGCCACGCCCGCTGCGAACGCTCCTGGATGCCAAGACCGTTCATGGTACGCAGTTGACACACAGCTACAATTTTGTCATCAGGCCCCTCGTGGATGGACTGCAGCCACGGCTGGGGGCTTGGTTGAAAGTCGGGGGTTGGACCTTCAATGATGGTTATCAATTCTGGTTCTTTCACGATGACCAACACCTTTAGCAAAGATTTTTAATAAGCATATACTACTTTCACAATGGCAAGTTGACAACCCATTCTTACACAATATCAACGCTGAATTTAAGCCTTTTTCCCTCTGAATCTCCTTTGATTTTCACGTCCAGTTAATGCCGAATCCACCCAGCCTATGGCATTATTGAGGAAAGATAGCGTCATAAGCTGAGGCATTCTGCTACCATGAGCTGCCCATTGGGAGACCAGGAATAGAACCTAACTCTCAGGTGTGAAATCGGCGTAAATTATTCTCTCAGCGCATTATCGTAAGTTTCATCACAACCTTTCACGCTTATCGTCTGCCCATATCGGTGCGCGAAAGCAAGATACATTATGGACGAGCAAATTTTAGAAGCGATTCGTTACTTTGAGGCAGGCAACAAACAGGATGCCCAGAAACAGCTTGCTCTGGCCTTGAAAACAGACCCAGAGAATGAGTATGCCTGGCTATGGATGGCACTGACACTGGAAGATGACCCGGTGCGAAAGCGGGCATGTCTGGAGAAAGTGCTGGCGCTAAACCCACAAAACAGCAAAGCCAACCAGATGCTCCACGGCCTAAAGGGTCACAACGGATTTGTGGAAAAAGTGGCTCCAGTACCGCAAGCGGCACCTGCGGTTGCTGTCAGCCAGCCAGCCAGTGAAGCAACCCTGGTTGAGGCTCCCGCCTTTGTTGCCGCGCCATATAGCGATGATCCCATTCAGTGGGATGAATCATTTGAAGATGACATGGAGGGGATGGGGGAAGAAACGGCCGTTTTTACCAACACCATTGACCCCTACGATCAGGTAGACGAGCTCCTGGAACCCAACCCCGATCCGCACGAACAGTTAGCTGAAAGCAGCACGCCACCCAAACGTTTCAATTTCCGCAAACTGCTCATCATTGTTGGTGTTATCATCTTCGCCTCGGCACTCTACGCCGTTTCCGTGCTGCTGCTGGTCAAGGATGATTTGCTGGGTACCCCTGTGGCGGAAAACATTGCCGTTACCTTAATAGACCCGACTGCTACCAGCGACCCAACGGCCACCACCGAACCAACGGCCGTTCCCGTCATCATCAGCGAACCCACCACCGTTCCCACTGCTACCACCGAGCCAACAGCCACGCCGGAACCGACGGCCACAGCAACTGTGGAACCGACGGCGATAGAAACGGCCGTTGTTGAACCAACCACCACCGCCAACACCCAAACCTATCTGCAAACCGCCCGCGACACCGCCGCGCCACTGCAAACCGCCCTCACCCAAATCATTCAACTGGTTGCCGAGGTAGATTTTGCCAACGAGGAGTGGAAAAGCGACCTGTTGGCCGCTACAGAAGCCGTCAACACTGCCCACAACGAAATCAAGTTGCTGACCCCGCCTGCCGAAGCCCAAGCCACTCACGACCAACTGCTTGCCACCAGCGGTGAATGCCACGCCGCCGCTACCTATTTGGAAGAAGGTACTAACAATAACGACATCGAGGCGATGCAGCCGGCCGCCGCGCACCTCACCAACTGCCGCGATGGACTGGATGACTTAACGGCCGTTTGGAACACACTGCCCATTGATGTCAACACTGCCACCCCGGAAAGCGGCGGCTAAGACATCCTTTGCGGAGCAAGCAATCGCCATTTATTCATTGCCCCAACGCGCCATGCCTCCCGCGAGAGCAGCCAGCGCTGCCAACTGCTCTCGCGTTCCCAGCACAATCATCTCATCTCCGGCCTCCAGCCGCGTCTCGCCGGTTGGGTTAACGGTTGACCCAGTAGCATGGCGCAAAATGGCAATGAGCAGCACATTCAGCCGCTTGCGAATATCGGCTTCGGCCAGCGTTTGCCCCACCAGCACCGAATTAGGCGCAATAATTAGCTCCTCCATCCACAACTCTCGCCCGCCATCCAGTGTCACAACATCCAAAAAGTCAGCCACGTTAGGGCGAACAGCAATGTTTGCCATGTGCCGCCCACCAATCTGGTAAGGTGACACGATCCGATTGGCTCCAGCCAGACGCATCTTGGCAGCGTTCGTTTCGGTGCTGCGAGCAATAATAAACAAACCATTATTTAACGCCCGTGCCGACAACACAACAAACAAGTTAGTGGCATCATCACCCGTGCAAACCAGTAACCCCCATGCCTGTTCAATCCCGGCTCCGTGCAGCGTCTCATCATTGGTAGAGTCCCCATTTAGCACCAAAAAACCGGCTTCTAACGCTTGCTGGATACGCACCTCATCTCGTTCTAGAACAAGTACCTGGCGCTGCCCCATGTCACTGAGGCTCCTGGCAGCACTCGCGCCAACACGACCATACCCACAAATAATCACGTGGTCTTTTAACTTGTTAATTTCCCGCATCAGCCGTCGCCTCCGAAAATCGCCGCCTATGCTGGCGGAAAGCAAATATTCCAGCCCAAATGCCAGATAAAAGGCACCGAGCAAAATGAGCAAGGTGGTAAATAAACGGCCGTTATCATCCAACGGCCGCACCTCCCCAAACCCCACCGTCGTCAACGTGATCGCCGTCATAAAAAAAGCATCGCTAAACGACCACCCCTCAAGCCACATATACCCCGCCGTGCCCAGGCCAAACAGCACAAAGGGAATGACAATCAAAGCCCAAACGCGGCGACTCCAGGTAAATGGCAGCCACCCTACCGTTGATGAACGTCCTATTTTGCTTCCGGCCATAGCCACCCCTCCAAATCAGCCAAGTTGTTAATCACAGGCCGGTCGTCTAGCCGCCAAACATGGTCAATGATAGCCGCACCAAAGCGGTGCAAGCATGTGTAAGCCAGCATTCGCCGACCAAAAGCCGCATTCAGAGCAATGGCTGGATCATAACTGCCGAGAATTGAGCGAAACAGCGGCAGGTTACGGTTGCACAGCCCATACCACAGTGCTACCCATTCATACCCCACCGTTCCCACCTCGGCATCGGCCCAGTCAATGAGGGCAGAGATGGAAAAACGGCCGTTTTCTTCCACCAGCAGTAAATGATCCTCTGTCAAATCCGCATGGAGCAAACAAAGCCGTTCATCGGCACACAGCAGCGGCATCATCGTCGCCAAAAATTGCTCCACCTCGGCAATGACTTGGGGCGGCAAGCTCCCCCGCTGCCGCAGTTCGTCACCAATCGCCGCCTGCCGCCGCCGTAAAAAGCGGTGCCAGGCTGCTGGCCGGGTATCAAATGCCTGCAGACTAGCCAGCGGTGTGGCATGAACTTCGCGCAACATCTCCCCTAGTTCCTGCCCCAATTGCCGTTCACTATACCGCTCCAACTGCTGGTACAGCTCCCGAATCGGCTCGCCGGGGCAAAACGACAGCAGTAAATACGGCCAATCCAGCTGATCCCGATACACGCCAGACCCCAATAGGCGCGGCATCTGCGCCAGCCGCCCCGTCAACTGCTGATATACTTCGCATTCGCGGGCAAAATCGTGCGGCAGCATGGGTGGGTAAATTTTGACCACCGTTCCTTCATTCACCACAAATACAGCGCAGGTACCAGGATAACCCGCCTCGACTGTATTCACCGACAGCCCGACCTGCTGGCAAATGCGGTAAATGATGGGGAGCCAAACGGCCGTTTCCGTAAACAACCCACCCCACACCTCCCAATCCATCCTGTTCGGCAAAAACATCGTCCGTTCCATCAATCTATTCCTCGCATCGAAACACAAGATTTTGCGTCTCTACCGCTACTGGTTATCATTGTTGACAATATTACACAGAGTTGCACAGAGAAGACACAGAGACTCACAGAGTTTTGGGGCTAACAATGAGAATCAACGAGTTAACTCATCGAATCATCGGAGCAGCGATTGAGGTACACAAACATCTAGGTCCAGGTTTACTCGAATCAGCCTATGAAACCTGCCTAGCCTTTGAACTTGAACAAAGAGTCTTATCTGTTGAAAGACAAAGGCCTGTCCCAATTATTTACAAGGAAATCAAACTCGATCACGGTTATCGTATTGATCTCTTTGTCAATAATTCCGGCATTCTGGAACTAAAATCCATTGATCAGATACTCCCTGTTCACGAAGCTCAAATACTGTCATACATGAAGTTTGCCCAATGTAAAACAGGTCTCCTCTTTAATTTCAACGTTTTGCTCCTCAAAACCGGCGGTATTCACCGCTTTGTCCTCTAAATCCCCTCTGTGCCTCTCTGTGTCTTCTCTGCGAAACTCTATGAAACGTTTTAATAAAACCATTATCCACTTGGAGGAACTAATGAAAGCAATTTTAGACAAGCTAGGCATTCAGGACATCAACGCCGGTGCCTGTTTTGGACCAAACGGTTGGCTAACCACCGATGGGCCAACCATTATT
The DNA here is from genome assembly GCA_020634215.1 of Ardenticatenaceae bacterium. Classification (GTDB taxonomy): domain Bacteria; phylum Chloroflexota; class Anaerolineae; order Promineifilales; family Promineifilaceae; genus JACKCD01. The sequence continues at coordinate 56,537 of JACKCD010000022.1, forward strand.
TCTAACAACCCAACCACCGGCAAACCCATTGCCACCATCATGGCAACGACACCCGATGCCTATGACCAGATTGTAACCCACGCCATGGCAAACTTTGAAAAGTGGCGAGCAACCCCTGCCCCTAAACGCGGGTTGCTGGTACGCGACTTGGGCAACGCCACCCGCGAGGTGCTGGAACCGCTGGGTGAACTCATCAGCCTGGAAATGGGCAAAATCCGCGCCGAGGGGATTGGCGAGGTGCAGGAAATGATTGACATCTGCGACTTCGCTCTGGGGCTGTCGCGCCAGCTTTACGGACTAACCATGCACTCGGAGCGGCCGGGGCACCGGATGTATGAGCAGTGGCACCCGCTGGGGGCAATTGGAGTCATTACGGCCTTTAACTTCCCCTGCGCCGTCTGGTCGTGGAATGCAGCCATTGCGGCGGTGTGTGGCAACACCGTTCTGTGGAAACCATCAGAACTGGCTCCGTTAACGGCCGTTGCCCTGCAAAACATCGCCAACCGCGTCATGGCCGACCACGGCGTAACCGGTATCTTTAACCTCGTTGCCGGTGGCCCCCAAATCGGCCAGCTTATCAGCGAAGACCAACGGCTACCCCTTGTCTCCTTCACCGGCTCCACCCGTGTGGGTCGCCTCGTCGGCCAAACCGTCGCCAGCCGCTTTGGCAAAAGCCTGCTGGAACTGGGCGGCAACAATGCCATCATCGTCGCCCCCGATGCCGACCTCGACTTAGCAACCCGCGCCATTTTGTTTGGCGCAGTCGGCACCGCCGGGCAGCGCTGCACCACCACCCGCCGCATTATCATGCACGAAAGCGTAGCCGCTGACCTATCCAACCGACTGGTCAACGCTTACCAGCAAGTGCGAATTGGCGACCCGCTGGTGGAGGGAACGCTGATGGGGCCGCTGGCAACGGAGCGGGCGGTGGAGGCTATGCAAACGGCCGTTTCCCAAGCCCAGTCCGAAGGTGGGGAAGTTCTCACTGGCGGCAACACTCGCAGCGATATTGGCCCCCAGTTTGTCGAACCCACCATCATCAAAATGCCCCGGCAAAGCAGCATCGTCAAACAAGAAACCTTTGCTCCCATCCTCTACCTGCTCACCTACAGCGACCTGGAAGAAGCCCTGACACTGCACAACGACGTACCGCAGGGGTTATCCAGTGCCATCTTTACCGACTCCATGCGTACTGCCGAAGCGTTCCTTGGTGCTGCTGGCTCCGACTGCGGCATTGCCAATGTCAACATTGGCACTTCAGGTGCGGAAATTGGCGGCGCGTTTGGCGGCGAAAAAGAAACCGGCGGCGGCCGCGAATCCGGCTCCGACGCCTGGCGTGCCTACATGCGCCGCCAAACCAACACCATCAACTGGTCAAACAGCCTGCCGCTGGCGCAGGGGATTGAGTTTGGCTGATCTCAGTTATCAGTTATCAGTGTTCAGTAATCAGTAATCAGCAGGTTGACTGATTACTGATTACCGATTACTGATTACCGATCACCATCATGTGTTCCTTCTTCCTACACGATACAGCGCGGCGGGTTAAACGGCCGTTTGGCCCCAAAGGCAATTGGCTGCTGGGCAATTTGCGCGAGGTGCAACGCGACACCATTGGCTTTTTGCACCACTCCGCCGCCCAATACGGCCCCGATATTCAGTTTTACCAAATCGCCTTTTGGAACGTTTATCGGCTCAGCCACCCCGACTACAACCGCTACATTTTGCAGGACAACCAGCGCAACTATGGCAAAAGCACGCTCGACTACGACGTGCTGCGCCGTTTGTCTGGCAACGGCCTCATCTCCAACCAGGGTGAGTCATGGCTGCGGCAGCGTCGCCTGTTACAGCCGCTGTTCCACCGCCGCCGCATTGCCGCACTAGGCGAGGTAATGGTACAGGCAACGACCGATTTGCTGCCCGCTGTACATGCTGGCGCAAAACCAGACGGTGTTTGATGTCAACGAGGCGATGACGGCGCTCACGCTGGATATTGTGGCGCGGGCACTGTTTGGATTTGGATGTGCGGCAAAACGGCATTTATTCATGAAGCAACACCAGGTCAACGAATATTTTGGCTCGCTCGACCCCGTTTTGCCGTCGCCCCCTGGCTGCCCATGCCCCGCATCCGCCGCTTTTACCGCAACCTGGCCGTGATGAACCAGTTCATCTACGACATCATTGCCCAACGGCGGCAGCAGCCGCAAACGGGCGACCAGGTAGACCTGCTGACGCTGCTGCTGGATGCCCGCGACGAAGAAACGGGAGCGGGGATGGACGACCAGCAAATTCGGGATGAACTGATTACGCTGCTGATTGCTGGGCATGAAACGACAGCCAACCTGCTGGCATGGACATGGTATTTGCTGGCACAGCATCCAACGGCGCGGAAGCGGTTGGAAGGAGAGTTGGGAGCGGTGTTAAACGGCCGTTTGCCCACCGTCAGCGACATTCCCCACCTCCCCTTCACCGAGCAACTGCTCCAAGAGGCGTTGCGGCTTTACCCGCCCGCCTGGTTTATCTCGCGCAACGCCATTGAGGAGGATGAAATTGGCGGCTATCCCATTCCGGCCGGCTCGCTGGTCTCCGTCAGCACGTACCTGACCCACCGCCACCCCGACTTTTGGCCGCAGCCCAACCAGTTTAACCCCGACCGCTTTACGCCACAGGCCGAAGCCAGCCGCCCGCGCTACGCCTACCTACCCTTTGGCGGTGGCCCCCGGCTGTGCATCGGCAACAGCTTTGCCATGACCGAAGCCACGCTCATTCTTGCCACCCTGGCGCAGCAGTTCCGGCTGGCACTGGCAAACACCCAGCCCGTCACCCCCGACCCGCTCATCACGCTGCGCGTTAAAGGCGGGCTACAAGTCGTTGCCCAGCCCGTTGCTACGCCCGTTCCTGGCGACACACCCTAGACCCAGAGATGAACGTCAAAGATTTCGCAGATTCCGCAGATAAATCAGGCAAATCAGGCAAATCTGCGTCCCATTATCCACCATGACCCGCATTCTTTTGCTTACGCCCCAACTACCTTACCCGCCGCACCAGGGAACCAGCCTGCGGAATTACCACATTGTGCGCGGGGTAGCTGAACGGCATGAAGTGACATTGTTGAGCTTTTTGGAGGCGGGACAAACGGCCGTTTCTACCCCCCTCGACTCCCTTTGCCAACAAATCATCACCGTGCCCGTGCCGCCGCGCACCACCGCCACCCGGCTGCGCCAACTGCTCACCACCCGGCTGCCCGACATGGCCCACCGGCTGCACAGCCAGGCGTTTAACGAGGCGTTGATTGGCTTGCTGCAAAAACAGCCGTTTTTCGACATCATCCAAATCGAAGGCATCGAACTCGCCCGCACCATTCCCCTGATCCGCCAGCACAGCCCGCAAAGCAAAATCGTCTTTGACGACCACAACGCCGAAACCGACCTCCAACGTCGCGCTATGCTGGCCGACCTACCCAACCCGCGCCGCTGGCCGGCCGCCGCCTACTCCTGGTTTCAGGTGGCGCGGCTGCATCGGTTTGAGGGGGCGGCGTGCCGAGGGGTGGATTGGATAACGGCCGTTTCTGCCACCGACAAAGAAACCATCGCTCGCTTTCTGCCCACCGCCGCCCCGCCTATCACCGTCATCCCCAACTGCATTGACGTGACCGATTACGGCAACTGGCCGCTTGAAGCCGACACCCCCCGCTTTGACCTGGTTTTTAGCGGCAAAATGGATTATCGCCCTAACATTGATGCCGTGCTGTGGTTTGCCGAAGCCGTCTGGCCGCAAATTATTGCCCAACGGCCACAAACCAATTGGGCCATCGTTGGTCAAAAGCCTCACCCGCGCCTGGAACGGCTGCGCGGGCTGCCGAACGTGACCATCACCGGGTGGGTGGAGCGGTGCAGCCGTATCTAACACAGGTCTTCTGGTTACCTTTGCTCCCCTTCCGCATCGGCAGCGGCACGCGCTAAAGTTAATCGAGGCACTGGCGGCGGGTAAGGCGGTAACACCCGCGTTGGTGCGGGGTTTAGTGATGAATCCAGGGCAGGAACTGCTGCTGGCGGACGAACCAGCGGCGCTGGCAACGGCAAGATTTTGCGGCTGCTGCATGATGCAAATTGCGGGAACAGTTGGGAAGAAACGGCCGTTTATTTGCCCAACAATTCGACTAGCGCGTCGTCATCCCCGCTTCCACGCCATTTATGCCAAACTAAAGAGGATGAGACTGGTGCTGATCAGGCCAAATCAGGCAAATCAGGCAAATCTACCGTCCCATAGAAAATGATCAAAGCCGTTGTTTTGACCTCGGCTCGGCTGCATCATGGACGGACATGGGGCACTCCACTTTGCTGACCAGCACCGGCGGCTGTTTGCAGCCAGCAACCCCATGTCCCAGCGGCGGCATAATATCGGCAGCAGTTTGTGGCGTTGGATGATGGCAATGAATTTGTGGAAAGATGCCGTCTACCCAGCAGCTTATCGCCGGAATTTGACCTGCGTGCCACAACCGCAAGACAGCTACTGGATGAATACATCACCGCTTTCGCCTTTTTAGCCGCTGCCCGGTTTTTGCCACCATGCTCGCCAGTCTGCAGGCCGCCAACCACCGGCTCGGCCTTGCCTCATCTCAACAGCTCCTACCCTTCAAAAGCACAACTTTGCCGCCCTGGGCGTGGCGGAAGCATTGAGCGGTGATGGTTTCGGAGCTGGGAAAGGGCTGCGGAAGCCCGACCCGCGTCTGTTCGCAGAAGGGAGCACTGGAAGGCTAGGCGTAACCGCCACAGAAGCGGTCTATGTGGGCGGCGACAACCCCCATTGCCGACATCGAAGGGCGTAGAATTGGGTATGAAAAGCGATTTTTCGGCCGTCGCCACACTGGTACCTGCCCCGGCCGATGCCACCTGCACCATTTGGCCGATTTAACCGACATTTGGCCGGTTATCGCGCCATAGAACGAGGGTGGCTTTTGGGGTCAGGGTTGACTTACTTTTTGACGTGGTGCGTGGTGCGTGATGCGTGGCAAATGAGCCTTCTGACGCACCAACGCACCACGCACCGTTATCAACCCCAGAAGATCCAGAAAGACTCCAGCGAGGTAAAGATGGACAATTATGATCCGGAGGGCAGTTATTCAGCCAAACCAGACCTTTGTCGCAGGCGCGTTCACAACCATCCGGTTTACCTACACGTGCGGGCATCCTGTTGACAGCTCTGGGTATCTCAAGATTACCTTCCGCCAGGTGAGCGACATTGGGCGGCCGCAGTTTGACAACCCAACCGCGCCCAACTACTGCACGGTTTCGACAACAGGCAACTGCACCATTGCCCCCCGTTGGGATCCCAAGGGCCATGTTCGCCCTTGGAGTTCGGCTCTGTTTTTGCAAATTCAAGGGGGGTATCTCAACACAGGGGAGCAAATTATGGTGGTTTTTGGCGACACCTCTGGCGGTTCACCCGGCTGGCGGATGCAGAGCAACTGTGTCGAAAGTTTTGAGTTCAAAACATTTGTTGACCCCATTGCCACCTACCAGTTCAAGGAACTGCCTGTCTCTCCCGAACAGCGAGTGATTCCCGGCGAGCCGGTGCGGGCTGTTTGCCTGGCACCATCACAGCAGCCCCTCAATCAGCCGTTTGCCTATCATCTCAAGTTGGAAGATCGGTGGGGGAACCCGACAAAACTGCCGCAAAAGCTCAACCATCCTGGTTTTGGGGTGGAAGGGGTGCGGCGGCTTGTGGTGACAGATGAAGGGACGGGATTAACGGCCGTTAGTAACCCCATCCACATCCACGCCACGCCGCCCCCCCACCAGCCGTTTTGGGCCGACTTCCACGGCCAATCGGGCGAAACCGTAGGCGAAGGCACCATTGACCACTATTTCACTTTTGCCCGGAATTATGCCCTGCTCGACATTGCCGCCCATCAGAACTTGATTTTCAAATCACCGATGCATTTACGGCACAAGATCAACCGCGATCACGCACGATTTTTTACCAACCCGGTCCTTCGTCACCTTCCCGGCTATGAATGGGCGGCGGCACCCCACGGGCGGCGACCTGCCAACGTATTTTTTGCCTTTGAAGGGGCGAAATGAACCCTGATTCCACGGAATTGGTGCCAGGAGACACCATTTGTCAAACTCGCCCACAGTTTGCTGACCTGTACCGTCCTTAGCCAAACAGCAAAACCCTAGACCGTTTATGTTTGCCCATGTAGGCGGCTAATACCCCACATCAGCGTACGACCCAGATTTAGGCTGGCACCGTCGAAGTCCATTCCGCTTGAGAACGTTTGAATGGATGCTCGAAGAAGCGTTTCGACAAGGTACCGCGCGTCGGGATTTGCGCGCCAATTCAGATGAGTCTGAGGGGCGGCCGAGGCATCTGCCAGCGCGGGCAAGGACTGGCTTGGCGCGGGCTAACCTGCGTCTGGCTGCGGCACTGGATCAGGAAGCGTTCTGGAAGCACTGTATGCACGCATACTTTTTACGCCACCACCGGCAACCGCCTGTTGGTTGACCTACAGGTGCAAATTGGCAACATCTTGATGATGGGTGATTATACCGAGCTGGCATATGAGCGCATTTACAGGGGCGCATTTCTGGTTCTGCCCCCATTAGACGGGTTGAAGTGCGTAACGGGATAACGGTCATCGCCCAGCAGCGACCTTAACACCAGCCGATTTGGGGCGGCGGATCAAGATTATTTGGCGCGGGGCGCAGGAACAGGGGGCAGGGATCGGCTGGTGCGGTGGAACGGCAGATTTACACCTCCAAAACAATGCCATCACCGCCGCCCGCCGCTCCGCACGGAACGCCGACCACCCGTTGGAGCAGCCGATGACCAACATTTGGCGTGGCAATCTGTCACCACCGGTGGCACGGCTGGGGTCATTCTCACCTTAGCCAAAGCGGACGCAGGCACCCTTCACATTCAGACGCTCCAAGGCAACGTCGAAGTAGACATTGCCGCTATTGGCCTGGAACCACAAATTTGGCAATTTGGTGGCCTGCAAAAAGAACTGCTTGTGTACCGCCTGCCCGATAACCAACTCACCGCCGATTTTTCCTTCAGCTTGCCCCTCACGGAACTCCACGAAGGCAACAACCCCATTTACATCCACGTTGTGCAGGAAGATGAACATCGCGCCTGGACAAGCCCAGTCTATTTACGGTTAACCTGAGACTTTGCAGATTAACCCCCAAGAGTTAGATGACATACAGTGAATTTGATACCCAATTTTTCCGGCTGACGCTGGAGCTTGATAAGCATATTGATGGCTATATTGATGCCTACGGAGGGCCGGCCGACCTGAAAACGGCCGTTTCTGCCGCTCCCAAACGTCCCCCCGCCAAACTGCGCGACGACGCTGATCAGCTAGAAGTGCTGCTGCCGCAAGATGACCCGGCACGGTTGGCGTATTTAACGGCCGTTCTCCGCGCCATGCGCTGCTCCATCCAAATTATTGCCGGGGCAAAAGTGGCCTATCTGGACGAAGTGGCGCAAATTTACGACATTACCCCCGCACTGGTAGACGAAAGCGAATTTGAGCGGGAACACAAGGAACTCGACCTGCTGCTGCCCGGCCGGGGCACCATCCCCGAACGGATGGAAGCCCGCCGCCAGCGGTACAATCTGCCCACCGACAAAGTGCTGCCGCTGCTAGAATTGGCTCGCAACGAAACGCGCCAGCGCACCGTTGCCTATCTGCAAGACCAGTTTGGCAGCCGCTACACGCTGCCGGAAAATGAAGATGTTGAAGTCACGCTAACGAGCGACCAGCCGTGGGGGGCCTATAACTGGTATAAGGGAAACGGCCGTTCGCACATCGAATTCAACACCGACATTCCCATATCCGCCCTCAACATCCTCGGCACCTTTGCCCACGAAGGATACCCTGGCCACCACACCGAAGGGGCACTTAAAGAAAAATATCTGCTGCAAGAGCGTGGCTATGCCGAGCGAGCCGTGGCGCTGCTCCACTCTCCCAGCGCCGTTATTGCCGAAGGAATTGCAACAACGGCCGTTGACATCATCTTCCCCAACGACACCCAATACGACTGGCTGGTGGAGGTGCTGCTGCCCGCCGCAGGCATGAAAACCGAAGAAACGGCCGACGACATGCGGCGGCTGGCGGCGGCACACAAATACGGCCGTCATGTCTCTGGCAATGCCGCCATTCTTTACCACACCGGCCAGCTCACCGCCGATCAAGCCGTGGCATACATTCAAACCTATGGGCTATCCGCCCGCCCCCGCGCCGTGCAAAGCTTCCGCTTCCTCACCCACCCCCTCTTCCGCAGCTACACCTTCACCTACACTCAGGGTCGCGCCCTGCTGCTGCAAGCAGCGGCCAAGTACCATAATTTACCGGAACTTTTCGGCCGTTTGCTCACTGAGCAAATCCTGCCATCTTATTTGGCGTAATCGGTAATCAGTAATCGGTTTCGCACGAATTACCGATTACTGATTACCGATTACCGATTACTTCTCCTACGGTGTACCGGGCGTGATGCCAAAGCTAAACGCCCCCTTATGCCCAGTCGCCGTGGCCGTGGAGCCACAGGTGTTGACGGCCACAATTTTGTAGTAGTAGTTCGTGCCAACGGTGCTGGCACTGGTGGCAAGGGGTGACGTGGCGTTGGCGGTGCAGGTCAATCCGCCGGGGCTGGCACAGCTAGCACCGGGGGTAAAGTAGGGGGTGTTGGTTGCTCGCCATACTTGGTAAGAATCGGCCGTTCCGCCTGACCACGTTAGCTGTGTTCCCGCCGTGTTCAGTCCCATGGTCGTGGGAGCCGTGGGCGCACTGCATGTTCCCGCCGGAGATCCCGCCGGAGCAGTGGTAGTACCAAGCACCATCGGGGAGAAGGTGGCAACCCCTGTCCACTGCCCCCAACAGCCAACATCACTACCGCAGCCAGATCCATAGGTGTCATTCCCGGCGGCGAGTTCCGTCCAGGTGCTGCTGTGCCAATCCCACAGCTTCAAATCGTTCCACGTTTGGCCGTTTAGCTCGGCGTTAGTGTACCAATATCTGATGGTGGCACTTTGGGCGGTGGTGGGGGTAATGTTGTAACAACGGTCTAAAACGGGGTCGCTGCCATTGGTGGTGCAGGCTTGGTTGCCAGAGACAGCCACCGAGGTTTGCCCCAACGCCTGCCCGCCATCCGGCTTAATCGTCACTCCATAATATTTGGTGCTGCTGCCCGCCGCGTTTTTCAAGATGAGAAATTCATAGGTTGTGGCCCCGCTGCCGTCGCTAACGTTGCGGCTTTGCTGCATCGTGCCGTTGTTGGTCACGCTGCCTTCCATGGTGGTGTCGTTGTTGCCAAAATCGGCCGTTGCCCCGCTATTCACCACCAGATTATTTAGCACAGTCGCGTTCTGGTTAAAGGTGGCGGTGCCGCTGTTGGCGATGGTGAGGTTGTAGAAGGTGAGGTTTTGAACGGCCGTTAACACCACATCATCCAAACTCCCATAGCTGCTCCCCGTATCACGGGTGTTGTGGAACCCTAGATAATAAGTCCCGCTGGTTGCCACTGTAAAGCTACCAGTTTCAGTCACAAACGACGAGTTAGTGACATTAGTAGCTGAATCCACTAGCGTCGTCATTCCCGCTGCCGATTGCGTTGTTCCCAAATGCACATTCCAATCCTGCTGGCTTGACGAGCTACCAGACCGCTGTTTATACGAAAGCTGGTAGGTAATATTGGGCTGTAGCGATACAGCTAACGAATGCAGCCAAGCATCCGTTGTATCCGACCAGCGATTAGCACTAGGAGATTGACCACCCTGAGAACATTGTGCAAACCCAAACCCTGCCGAAATCGTCTCTCTCCGCCAACCAGAAGGTACTCCACTTGTACAACTGTCCATGTACTGATCAAAATTCTCACTAAAAACAGCCTGGGTCGTTACCTTGTCTAACGTTTGGTCAACGCCGTCTAAGATAACGGTGCTAGTGCCAGCCGCAAACCCATTGCCCTCGTCCTCCCAGTTCCCGCTCACCTCCACCGTGTAGCTGCTGGCATTAAAGGTAGCGCCCGATTTAATCAGCACATTGCCGTTGATGTCCACATTACCGCCGAGATTGACCGTCGTGCTGCCACCATCCCCTATTTGGACATTGGGGAAAATTGAGGCAGCGTTGCTGGTTACGGCTTGATCGCCATAAATACCGGCAAAGGTGACAGTGCCACCACTGCCGTTAAACGTCCCTGTCCCTTGCTCTTCCCAATGCCCGTAAACGGTCAGTGTGCCGCCGCTCATGTTCAAGGTAGCACCGGTGGCAATGGTCAGGTCACGCACGGCGACAGTGCCACTGCTCAGGGTGGGGAAGTTGCCACCAGATGGGCTGGTGGGGATAAAAACATTGTCAATGGCGCGGGGAATACGATTAACGGCCGTTTGTCCCGACAAAGGCCCCTCATAAATCCGCCAGTTACTCGCACTATTCCAATCGGTGCTGTTACCCAGCCACGTAATCTGGCTGCTGCGAAACTGCGAATTTGTCACCCGCCCGGCGTTCAAAATGGCCGCATTGTGGGCATCACAGCTTGCCGGGTTAGGCGAAAGCGCGTTTTCAACACAGTTGGACGCTGTACCCGCCGGTACCCCAGTGGGATTGCCATTATAGTTGATGGACGGATTCGAGAAATAGAGCAGCCGCGTACAGCTACCCCCACTGTCCGCGCAAAGATTGTTATAGGCCATCACCGTGCGCCAACTGCCCGCAACATAGGCAAAACCATGGGCATGGGCGGCCGGAGTCACGCTAGCATCCACATACCAATCATGCCGCAGCCCCATGTTGTGGCCCACTTCGTGGGGCAAGGTGTAGTTCCCCGTCAAACAGCCGGCGTTTGCTTGAGAAAAAGCCGCCGACTGGAAGCTGGGATCCGGCGCACTCGATTGCAGGTATCCTAAGCCACAGCCGCCTCCGTTCGTCACCAACAGCACAAAATCGGCATGGTACGTATTTCGCCAGGTGTGGACATCATCCATATGCCCGTCGCTGGTGCCTTGCAACCGAGTCAGATCGGTGCTGGAACTGCCTGATTCGGTATAAGTGACTTCGGCAGCATGAACCAGATGAACCGCCTGCCCTACGCCGCTGTTGTTATAAGCGATGTTGGCTTCGGCCACGGCCAAATCAATTTGGGCCTCAACGGCAGCCGTGCCACCGTTGGCGGCTCGCATGGCGGCGGTGTAGACAACCATGAGGTCAATTACAGAGCCGTCGTCAGAGGCGACAGCCGTTAATGACCGCCGAAACCCCGGCTGAGGCCCCCGCTCTGGCACCTCTGCCTCATGATCCTCATAAACCGATTGGTCAATCCGCGCAATTTGGTGTAAGGCTCCTTCAAGGTATTTAATTCGGTAAACAGCACCGGGCTGGGAAATCATCCCTTGCAGCGTGCCGCGATGACTCACCAAAATCACGCTGCTCTGCTCCACCCCCGCCACCTGACCTATCCACGTGGTGCTGCCGGAATGGTTTTGCTCCCGCCGCAAAAGAACGGCCGTTAGCACCTCATCGGCAAACAAATTGAGCCTTATCTGCTGGGGATTTTCTTGCAAAAGCGGCCAATTCACAGCCGCATAACGCGCCTGTACCACCGCTTCCTCCACAAAAACAGGCTTCCTAGGACGGTCGCTCACCGATACAAACAAGTCACTTGAGTTCTCGCCTTCCAATTCCACAGCCGGAGCAACCTGCCCCCTTGCTGCCGAGGCTGGAACGAACAAGAATAGAATTGTGATAAAAACGGCCGTTGCTCCCACTTTCAACTTCAACATAGTCACGCACTTCTCCTTTGCCAACTTCAAATCCAATCACGTGTAGGCCACTTTAATAACAATCCATTATACAGCCGCTTAATCTACGCACAACTTACGGTTTCCCCCACGTTTTCACAGCCCAAACGTGGTAAAATGCCACAAACACGGTCTGTCTACTGGCGGCACAGGTGCCCCAGCAAATAAGTATAAGAAAAACAGATGAACAGATGGTCTGGTCAACAAATTGGTAAATATGAGATAAAAGAGCTTCTTGGTCGGGGTGGTACGGGCGAAGTTTACAAAGCCTATCATCCGGCTCTAGCGCGTGATGTCGCCATTAAAACCATCCACACCTTTAGCGATGACCCCAAAGCCATTGCCCGCTTCCGCCGCGAAGCCCAAATCATCGCCGCCCTGCGCCACCCCAATATTGTTCAAGTCCACGACTTCGACATCGCCGACGGCACCTTCTTCATGGTCATGGAACACGTCGCCGGGCAATCGCTGCAAAGCTACCTCAAGCCCATCCATGCTCGTGGTGAAACCCTGCCGTTGACCGAAGCCCTTACCTTGTTCCAAACCATCTGCCGCGCCGTCATCTACGCCCACAACCAGGGCGTGGTTCATGCCGACCTCAAACCGGCCAACGTCCTGCTCAACAGCAGAAACCAGCCCATTTTGGTAGACTTTGGCCTCTCGCGGCTGGCCGGCCATGAAAGCATCACCCATTCCAACGCCCTCACCGGCACCCCCGCCTACATGTCGCCAGAGCAGTGCAAAAGCCAGGGCAGCGATGAACGCAGCGACATCTACTCGCTGGGCGTGATGCTGTTTGAAATGGTGACGGGGACGCTCCCCTTTACCGGCGACTCCATCGTTGCCATCATCCTTAAACACATTGACGAGCCGCCCCCCTTCCCCCGCACCTTCAAACCCGACTTGCCCTTTGAGTTGGAAGATGTCATCCTGCAGACCCTAGAAAAAGAGCCATCCCGCCGCTTCCAAACCGTTAGCGACCTGCTGGAAGCGTTGGACAAGGTCATTGTGCCGCTGGGCGGGCTGCCATCGGCACTGTTTGACCAAAATGAACCGCTGCCGGAAGATGCCCAGCCATGCTATCGTGGGTTGCAGCCGTTTGAAGAGGAACACGCCGCCTATTATTTTGGACGTGAGACGCTGGTACGGCAGCTTTTGCAGCGGATGGAGGGCATGGTGCTGGGCGCAAGCGACGGCACCAATGCCCCCGGTCGTTTCTTGGCGGTGCTGGGGGCATCAGGTTCGGGCAAATCATCGCTGATTCGCGCCGGACTAATTCCGCAACTAAGGGCAGGAGCCATTGCCAACAGCGAGACGTGGCAAATTCGGCTGCTGAAACCGGGACAACGGCCGTTAATCACCCTCACCAACACCCTCCACACCCTCGTTGCCGACAAAGTCCTCACCGCCAGCGGGCTGGCCGAACAGGTGCAGCGCGACGGTCGCGGCCTTAACCGCGTTTTTAGCGAAACCCACCCCAACCAAAAGCTGCTGTTGGTCGTGGATCAATTTGAAGAAGTCTTTACCCTGTGCAGCGATGAAAACGAGCGGCGGCTCTTTATTGAAAACCTGCTCTACGCCGCCGCCGTCAGCAACGGCCCCATCTTCGTCCTGCTTACCATGCGTGCCGATTTTTACCACCGCTGCGCCGCCCACCGCGACCTCGCCCACCGCATTGCCAGCCAGCAAATGCTGGTGGGCAGCATGTCGCCGGCCGAACTGCGCCAGGCCATTGTCCAGCCCGCCCAGCACGCCGGACTCAAGCTGGAGCCAGGGCTGGTGGAAACCATTCTCGACGACGTTGCGCGGCAGCCAGGCGCATTGCCGCTGCTGCAACACGCCCTGCTGGAGCTTTGGCAACGGCGGCAGGGACGGCTGCTGACGCTGCGTGGCTACCACGCCAGCGGCGGCGTGCAGGGAGCCATTGCCCAACGTGCCAATGCCGTCTACGACAGGCTGCCCGACAGCCAGCGCCCTATTTTGCGCCGCATCATGCTGCGGCTCACGGAATTGGGCGACGAAGGAGGGCAGGCTACCAGCCGCCGCGCCGCACCGTCTGAGTTTGAGGCACGCGACACCGACCCCAACACCATCGCCAGCGTTTTGCGTACCCTGGCCGATGCGCGGCTGGTGACAGTGGGCGACGACACGGTGGAAGTGGCGCACGAAGCGCTGATTCGCAGTTGGCCGGCCTTAAACGAATGGCTGGAAGAAGACCGCGAAGGGCTGCGGATTCACCAGCATCTTAGCGAGGCGGCACAGGCATGGGCGGAGCTAGACCGTGACCCCGGCGAGCTATATCGTGGGCTGCGGCTGGCGCGTGCCAGCGAATGGGCCACTGACCATGACGACGAGTTAAACGCCGTTGAGCGCAGCTTTTTGCAAAGCTCACAGCAGTTGGCTGAGGCGAGAGCGGCAGAGGAAGAAGCGCAGCGGCAGCGAGAATTGGCACAGGCGCAGGAACTGGCCGAGCTATCGCAGCAGCAGGCGGAGCTGCAAGCGCGGGGAAATCAGCGGCTGCGGCTGCTGTTGGCGGCGGTGGGGGTGCTGCTGCTGGCGGCGGTGGGGACACTGTGGTTTGCCAACAGCCAGCGGCAATTGGTGGATGCCCGCCGTTTGGCTTTTGCCGCCGAGGCGCAGGCTGATATTGACCCGGAAACGGCCGTTCTCCTCGCCTACGAAGCCGTTGCCCACCGCCAGGATTACCAAACCGAGCAGGCACTGCGTGATGCCCTGCGCCAAATTAGCTGGCAGTCACAAACGCTGGCTGGTCATACGGCCTCGCTATCGCAGGCCGTTTTTAGCCCCGACGGTAGCCGCCTGCTGACTACCAGTGAGGACGGCACGGCACGGCTGTGGAGCAGCGATGGGCTGCTGCTAGAAACGCTGGCAGGGCATGAGGACAAGGTGATTAACGGCCGTTTTAGCCCCAATGGTACCCTCATTCTCACCGCCTCGGCCGATGGTACGGCGCGACTGTGGGACGGTAACGGCAATCCGCTGGCAACCCTCAGCGGCCACGAGGACGGGCTGATTGACGCGCTGTTTACCCCCGATGGGCAAAGCATTGTCACCGCTGCGGCCGACGGCACGGCGCGGCTGTGGACGCTGGCGGGTGAGCCGGTGGTAACGTTTGATGGGCATGACGGGGAGGAATTAACGGCCGTTGATCTCAGCCCCGACGGTACTCACTTGGTTACAGCCGATGCCAGCGGCGTGGCGGTGCTGTGGCAGCTAGACGGAACGGCCGTTATCACCCTACCCGCCCATGAAGCCACCATTGTGGTAGTCCGCTTTGCCCCCGACGGCCAAACCTTCCTCACCGGTTCCGAAGACAAAACGGCGCGGCTGTGGGATTTGAACGGCGAGATGTTGGCACGGTTTGACCATGACGAAACGCTCACCACCGCCGCCTTCTTGCCCGATGGCAGCGCCATTTTGACCTCGGCGGGACGGGAAAACCGGCTGCGGCTGTGGCATTTGGATGGCAGTCAGCGGGCGGCGTTTTACGGCCACACGCGCAAAATCAACAGCGTTGCCTTTGCCCCTAACGGTCAGGAGGTACTGACCGGGTCAGAGGATGGCACGGCGCGGCTATGGCAGCTTAACGGGCAGCTTGTGACCACGCTGCGCGGCCACACGGCCGACATCTTCACTGCCCACTTTAGCCCCGACGGAAGGACCATTGTCACCAGTTCGGACGACGGCACGGCCAGGCTATGGCGGCCGGCCGACACCCCCACCCCGGCCTTGATTGGGCACACCGACGAGGTGGAGAACACGGTCTACAGCGCAAACGGCCGTTTTATCCTCACCGCCTCCACCGACAAAACCGCCCGGCTGTGGGACAGCGATGGCAACACCCTCACCACCTTTGTAGGGCACGAAGCCCAGGTAGACACCGCCTATTTTAGCCCCGACCAGCGCTTCGTTGTCACAGCCTCGGAAGACGGCACGGCGCGGCTGTGGGATGTCAACGGCAACCAGCTTGCCATCTTGCAGCACGAAGACGAAGTGGGTGGTGCCTATTTTAGCCCCGATGGACAACTGCTTCTCACCTACTCCAATGACAAAACCTCACGATTATGGACATTGCAGGGCGTAGAAATTGCGCGGGTGAAGCATGGTAACGAGTTGCAAATGGCGCAGTTTAGCCCCGATGGGCAATTGGTTGTTAGCACCGATGAGGATGGTGTGACCAAGGTCTGGGATTTACAAGGCCATGAACGGGTCGTTGTTGAACACGGCGAAAAGACCAATACCGCCTTTTTTAGCCCCGATGGGCAAACGTTCCTGACCTCAGGCGATGATTTTGTGGCGCGGCTGTGGAATTTGCACGGGGAAGAGATTGCGTCATTTGTCGGCCATACCGATGAACTGGAGCGAGCGGTGTTTAGTCCGGACGGTAAAATGGTGGCAACATCGGGCAAGGATCGCACGGGCAAGCTGTGGACAATTGACGGTGAACTGGTGGCAACGCTAACAGGCCACACCAATGTGGTCAAATGGATTGATTTTAGCCCCAACAGCCAACAGGTGGTAACGGCTTCGGATGATGGCACGGTGCGGCTGTGGAATTTGCAGGGGGAACTGCTGACGATTTTCCGCGACCACGCTAACTGGGTGGCAACGGCCGTTTTTAGCAGCGATGGCACCCGGATTGTCACCGCCTCACGCGATTACACGGCGCGGCAGTTTATGGTGAACGTGGAGGATGTGGTGAAAACGGCCGTTTGCCAACTCAACCGCCCCCTCGGCGAAGCCGAAATTGCCCGTTTTCAGGTCGGTACCCCCACGCTGAACCTGGAAGGGCGGCAATGCCCGCCGGTTTATAGTTGGAATTAGTCAGGCAAGCGTGGGACGTAGGGCGTAGGGAGTAGGGAGAAATACACCCTACACCCTACGCCCCACCCCCTACAAAAAACATGGATTTCACAGGCAAAACAGTTCTGGTAACAGGTGGCTCACGCGGGATTGGCCGCGAGGTGGCGCGGCAATTTGCCGAGCGCGGGGCACTGGTGGCGGTGCATTACAACAGCAACCGACAGGCAGCGGAGGAAACGGTAGCGACGTTACCGGGTGGGCCGCATCTTATCGTGCAAGCGGATTGTATGGATGCGGATGGGGTGCAAAGGATGGTGGAAACGGCCGTTTCTCATCTCGGCCGGCTCGACATTCTGGTCAACAACGCCGGTATCTTTGAAAGCCATCCCCTGGCCGATGTTTCCTACGAAGCGTGGCAAGCGGCGTGGCACAACACCCTCGGCACTAACCTCATTGGTGCGGCCAACGCCGCCTATTGCGCCGCCCGGCACATGATCAAACAGGGGCATGGCGGGCGCATCATTAACATTTCCTCACGCGGGGCGTTTCGCGGGGAACCATTGGCACCGGCCTACGGAGCCAGCAAAGCAGGCATGAACGCCATGAGCCAATCGCTGGCAAAATATTTGGCTCCTCACAACATTTTTGTCGGCGTGGTGGCTCCCGGCTTTGTCGAAACTGACATGGCCGCTTCCATTTTAGCCAGCCCCGCCGGAGACGAAATTCGCAGCCAAAGCCCGCTGGGTCGGGTTGCTAAACCAGAGGAAGTCGCCTATGCTGCCGTCTTTTTGGCTTCGGAAGGAGCAGAATTTATGACGGGGGCAATCATTGATGTCAATGGCGCATCCTATTTGAGAAGCTGAGTCGGAAGATTCGCATTCTCAAAAAACCAAAAATTTCTGAAAAAACCTGTCATAATCGCCCCCGTAATGGTGGTTTTAACAAAACAGCCATATGTTTATGTGAAGCAAGGTAGAAATAACTCCCCAATCTAACAACTTATCTACTTTGGGAGAACACAAGTGAATTATAAGGTACTGGTTATTGACGATGAACCAATGTCTCGCGCTTTGTTGCGTTTGACGTTACAAGAAAATGATTTTGATGTAATGGAAGCCAATGATGGCCTGGCAGCCTTAACCATGATTGGGCAGCAACAACCCGACCTAATTATTGTTGATGTGGTTATGCCATCTTTAAGTGGGCTTGATTTGTGCCGTATTGTGCGCCAAAACAATCAATTGGGGGCGATCCCCATCTTAATTGTGAGTGCCAAGGCACAGATGGAAGCAGTTCGAGCGGGGATGCGAGCCGGAGCCACGCATTATCTAACTAAACCAATTTCGCGGCGGGAATTGATGCGGATAGTCACAGACCTGCTGCCCGCCCCATTAACACCTTAGGAAGATTGGAGACTAACCAATCTTTAATCTCCAATCTCTGCTCTCTATCTTTACACTGCTTCAGCCGGTTCGGCTGGTGCCTTTTCGCTGCGTTCTACCACAATTTTGCAATCCGTCACCAGTGCCGCAATCAGGGCAATGGCTGAATAGACGGGCAGCAAGGCAATGCCTACCACGCCCAAGACCATCGGCACTTCAAAGTGAATCCCCTTAGCCTCGTTGATAATAACAATCCGGCGGACAGTGGTTTCGTTGTAAAGCTGCTTGATGGTGCCCAACAGCTCCTCGCCAGCTACCTTTAGCTCTTCTGTCCAGTTTTTTGCACCACTGTTTTTCTCAGCAGCCGGTTCTTCTTCTACATGAATTTTTTCTTCGTTTTCGCTCATTTGTACAAAATACTCCTATAAGAATTGAAATTGAGAGATTGGGAGACTAAATCTCTTAGTCTCCTAGCCTGGGCAAGCCAGAACCAAAAACGTTACACACAGAGGCTCACAGAGAAGACACAGAGAGGCTCAGAGGAAAATGAGGTTTTATCTCGCTTTCTCTGTGAAGCTCTTTCCTATCTCTGTGTAACTCTGTGTCATCTTAAGGTACTTGTTACGCCGCCTTCGCCGCCTGCCGCCGTTCATGCAGCAGCAGATAGAGACCGCCCACAATTAGGACCAGCGGCATCCACGGCTGGAAAGTCCCAAAGATGATTAGCTCAAAAAAGATTGCCAGCCCTACCCAGATAAAGGTGAAGAGGCGGATAAATTTACGGCCGTTTTCGTGCACCCGATGCGTGGGGTCAAACCGTTTGATATACATCAGCCCGGCCGCCACCGACATGGGAACTACCGTCCAGCAGTAGGCCCACGCTTCAAAGTGGTCGGTGAGGTTCATGGCAAAGAGCAGAACGCCAACGGCCGTTAACAGTGCCCCCGGCACGGCCAAAAAGGAAAGTGGGTGTTGACGAACGGCCGTTGACTGCGCCGACGGCCACAACAGCAACAACCCCGGCACAATCACAAACCCCGGCCACAAAAACGACATCGGGTTCACCATAAACAAATTGGCAAACAGCAGCACCACCCCCGCCCCAATCACCGCCAGCGGCAGCCAGGAACCCTGGCGCTGGAGTTTATTCTTTTCTTCTGCTTTATACAGCTTCTCGTCCATAAACACGCTCCTTGCAGCCGAGGATTCCCATCCTCGCCCAGCTTCACAACTATCGGGAAGAATTCACTGCCTCTACGTACCTAATCTGCGAAAGTTGCAGCACAAACCAACCGTCCAGCCAATTACAACGGCTTGAACTCGATTTCCAACATGCCGTTACGAAGCCAGCCGCCACCTGCCTTGCGCTTTGCCAGCACAGCAGGCAAGATCATTTCCCGCTTAAAATTGCCAATGGTGATAAACATCTCATCACCCCGCTTCCGCAGCTTCACATTGTCGCTTTGCACAAACGGCATCGGCAACCGCAGCATATAGCCGCCATTTTCCAGTTCATCAATTTCTTGCAGCTTGCCCCGATAAAAAATGTCGCACGGGTCGGCCTCACCAAAGCAGTCGGTTGCCAGCCGCGACAATGCCGCCAGCCCCACCACCTCATCGGAGTAGTAGGGGGCTTTCCAGATGGGCAACGGCCGAAAATTATCCTCGATCATTTGCAAATACTTCTGCTGAATTTCGCGCCGTTTGGCATAGAACTCCCCTTCCCCCGCCGCTTCCGGCAAAATGCGGTTGACAATCACGCTGTCCACAGGATAGTTAAACAGCCCTAGGTAGCTTACCGCCCGCTCGGCCTCGCGTACCACCATTTTTTCTGGCTGCAGCACCACCCGGTAGCTGCTCACGGCCGGGTCACTGAGCGTGGTTCGCAGTTCGGCGGTGGCCGCATCCAGCTTGTTGAGTGCCTCCAGAATTTCGGCCGGTCCTTGCAGCAGTCGGCTGGCAAATGGCTTGAGCGCCTTCACCATCCCCTGCTCAAATTTGTTCAAATGCCCGGCATACCAGCGGAAAGTGTCGGGCATGGTCAACAGGCGAATGGTTTCGCCCGTGGGAGCCGCGTCAATAATCACGCGGTCAAAGTTGCGCTCCTTGGCCTGTTTGTTGATGTGGAGCAAGCTGACAATTTCGTCCATACCGGGGAAGGCTGACAGCTCATCGGCAACGATGTTGCTCAGGCCGTTGCCACTAATCATCCCCGACACATAATCTTGCAGTGTCCCCCAATAGTTATGAATATCGGCCACAACGCTAATTTCTTGCGCCCACAAATTGTCGGCCACCTTGATCGGTTGCGCTTCCAGCGGAATATCCAGCGAGTCGGCCAGACTGTGGGCGATGTCGGTGCTGGCGACCAATGTTTTATAACCTAGTTGGGCACTCCGCAGGGCGGTGGCAGCCGCCACCGTTGTCTTGCCCACGCCCCCTTTGCCTAAATACAGAATGATTCGCATGTGTGTCTCCAGTTTCGTTGAATTCCAATACTGCTGCCATTACGCAGCAAACGGCCGTTTTGTTGCAAAAATTGTCCCTTTACCCACCAAAACGGGCAAACATGTTACTTCAATAACACTTAAGCCACGGCGTAAGCTTGGCAACATAGGATAAAAGTACCTGACAGTAGCATCATCAGTGTAACAGAAACAATCCACACCATAGCTGCACAACCGACGCATCATCAAACAGGTTCAACATGCTGGAACAGATTACGCTTTGGCTAATTGAAAACGCCATTCAAATCTATCTACTTATCCCCGTTGGCATCTTCGGCGTTTGGCGCTGGACCGTCTGGCTCATCCGCAAGCTCATCGCCTTACGCTATCGCCACCAGCTTCCCAATGCCTACACCACCACCATCAGCCTCGTTATCCCCGTCTACAACGAAGACCCCGTTGTCTTCCGCCAGGCACTCGACTCCTGGGCACATGAAAACCCAGACGAAATTATTGCCGTCATTGACCATTCCGATACTAAATGTAACGAGGTGTTTCGTGATTTTGCCCGCACCTTTGCCGGGGCGCGGATGATTGTGACCAAGAAGCCGGGTAAACGACCGGCGTTGGTGGATGGTATGTTGGCGGCCACCAGCGAGATCGTGGCTCTGGTGGACAGCGACACCATTTGGGAAGCCGGGGTGCTGCCCAAGCTGCTGGTGCCGTTTGCCAACCCCGAAGTAGGGGGTGTTGGCACGCGCCAAAGCGTGCTAAAGCCGGAAACGCTGGCGCAAAAGCTGTTTGACATCCATCTGGACAGCCGCTACTTTGACGAGATTCGCTTTTTGGCGGCGGCGGGGGATGCAATTACCTGTATTTCGGGACGAACGGCCGTTTACCGCCGCAGCGCCGTCCTTCCCCTCCTCGATGAGCTGCTCAACGAAACCTTCTGGGGCAAACAAGTCATCAGCGGCGACGACAAACGACTCACCCACCTGGTGCAGGCCAAAGGGTGGAAAGTTCGCTATCAGGAAAACGCCCGCGTCTTTACCCCAGGTGCCACTACCATGAAAAGCTTCCTCAAGCAGCGGCTGCGCTGGGCACGCAACAGTTGGCGTGCCGACCTCCGTGCCCTCTACGATGGCTGGGTGTGGCGCGAACCGGCCCTGGCGCTTCACCTCATTGACCGCATTTTCCAGCCCCTCACCACCCTCATCGCCCCCATCTATTTTCTCATCGCCCTCTTCCGCCTCCAGTGGGATCTCATGCTCATTCTGTTGGTCTGGTGGATGTTTTCACGCGGCCTCAAAATTTGGCCCCACCTGCGCCGCCGCCCCAACGACATCATCATTCTGCCCGCCTACATCCTCTACAGCTACTACTTCGCCCTGGCAAAAATTTTTGCCTTCTTTACCATGAATCAGCAAGGGTGGATTACCCGCTGGGACAGCAGCCGCCTGGGACAAGTGCGCCAACTGCGAATGATACCGGCCTACAGTGCCACCTTTGGCATGGTCTTCATCCTGGGACTGGGGATGTTCCGCGTGGACACCGTCAACCAAGCGTTTATCCAGGATCGCCGCTTTTTCCAGGTGGAAGCAGCCTTACCCAGCTATAACCTCAGCCAGGTTAGCGACACCATCCAGCGCACCGAGCTTGCCGAACGGCCGTCTGGGGCCGAAGAAGTGGGCGAAGGGTACACCAGCTACCAAATTGACAACGGCGACACCCCTGAACTCCTGGGGCGCAAATATGGTTTTGACCCGGCCGGCATCCAGCTTTCTTCTGAAGGATGGCGTAAGGGAGCCATGATTGACATCCCGCTGCCGTTTGACGACCCCGTGACCTACCGCGAAGAGCTGCTGGCTGACCCGCAGCCGGCCGAAATTCGCTACGATGCCGTCAACAACAATATCAACATCTCCGGCTGGGGAGCCGTCATAGACATCCCCACCCTCTACAAAGCATTACAGCAGGAAAATTTGCTGGCCTATGAAGGGAATGGGGTTTATCAGCTCAAGGCCAACCTGTTCCTCGGTCGCCACACGCTGCTGCTGCTGGAATCGCCGCAGGTAAGCTGGCTAAAGTTGCAAAGTGACCCCGGCAAGCACGTGACGCTGACGACCAACGGCGGCAGCGTGTGGCTTGATGGCATTCGGGTGTCGTCGTGGAACAACGAAACGGGCACGGTGGATGAGGATTACAAAGACGGCCGTTCTTTTATTTTGGTCAGAAACGGCCGTTTTGACATCCTCAACGCCGACATATCCTACCTCGGCTACTCCCTCGCCGTCTCCGAAGGCCAAGGCGGTGTCTACGGCCTCTCCTGGCGCATCGCCAACCAAGACCATTTCGGCCACGAACTTGTCACCGGAACCGTCGAAAACAGCACCATCCACCACAACTACTTCGGCTTCTACTCCTTTGGTGCCACCAACATCATCCTGCGCAACAACGAAATTCACAGCAACGACGAATACGGCGTTGACCCCCATGACGACTCCAACAACTTCATCGTCGAACGCAACTACGTCCACGACAACGGCAACCACGGCATCATCTTCTCCAAACGCTGCTTCAACAATATCATCCGCTGGAACCGCTCTGAAAACAACGCCCTGCACGGGGTTATGCTTGACCGCCGCAGCAACAACAACTCCGTCTACCAAAACGTCCTTGTCGGCAACGTAGACGGGGTTGCCATCTGGGATTCCCACGACAACAACATTTACGAAAACCAAATCGTCGGCAACCAACGCGGCGTTCGCCTCAATCGCAAATCCAGCAACAACAACGTCACCGACAACCAGATTACCCGCAGTAGCCAATACGGCCTCTATCTCTATGACGAAGCCCATCACAACAAGTTTTGGCACAACAACCTGGACAACAACGACACGGGTGTTTACATCAAATCATCCACCAACTTTATTTTTGACAATGAAATTGTGGGCGGCTCCCAGGGTGTCTACCTAATGGAAGATGCCCATGCCAACCAGATTGTGCAAAACAAGCTGCGTCACAACAAAGTGGGCATCTATCTGAAAACCAACCCTGATGATTTTATTTGGGACAACACCTTTGAGGAAAACGGCAACAATCTGCAAGTGGCCCCCGAATGGCGCACCACCCTCCCCGGCCAAATTGCCGTAAATAGTTAACTGGGGATTGGAGATTGGAGATTGGTGAAGGTTCATAATCTCCAATCTCCAATCCCTAATCTCTACTTCCCACGAATATCCTTCAACACCTTCCCATCCTGCATCACCAGGGCAATGTTGTCGTTGTTTTCCAGTGAGCGAATGTCGGCCAGCGGGTCGGTCTTGGCAATGACAATATCAGCCAGCTTGCCCGCTTCCACCGTCCCCAGCCTGTCTTCCCAACCCAGGCATTCGGCCGCCACCTTGGTTGTCGCCACCAGTGCCTCCATCGGCGACATGCCAATGCTGCACATCAGCCCCAATTCGCGCAAATTGGTGCCGTGGGGCATCACCGCTGCATCCGTCCCCATTGCAATCTTGACCCCGGCGCGATACGCCTTGCCAATGCTCTCGCTGTGGATTTCAATCGTTTCCCGCGCCTTCCGCACCCCGTATTCTGGCATATTTGCCATTTCCAGCACCGCCACCGGAGCCAGCAGCGTGGGCACCAGAAACGTACCGCGCTCCACCATCAGGTCAATTACCTCATCATCCAGAAAAATGCCATGCTCAATGGAATGGATGCCAGCCAACACCGCGTTTTTCACCCCTTCTGTCCCTTGCGCGTGCGACATAACCTTCACGCCGCGCCGATAGGCCGCTTCTTGCACCATCACTTCCAGCTCTTCCAGCGAAAACTGGGTAAATTCGGGGTGGTCGGTGGGACTTAATACGCCGCCCGTGGAGCAAACCTTGATGATGTCGGCTCCGGCTCGCAGCACTTCGCGCACCTTTTTCCGCACTTCCTCCACGCCGTCGCAAATGTTGCTGGGCATTCCGGGGTAAGGCGGAAACAGATCAAAATTGCTGCCGGAGGGCATCCAGCCATCGCCGTGGCCGCCGGTGATGGAGAGAGCCGTGATGCTGATTTGCAGGCGGGGGCCGACGATGTAGCCTTGCTCAATCGCTTGCTTCACCCCCAAATCGGCGCCGGCCGCATCGCGCACGCTGGTAATACCGGCATCAATGGTGCGCCGCATGTATTGCTGGGCTTTGTAGAAGTTGAGCGAGAAGGGGGTGGTCATCATTTGCGGAATGTTCATCCCTTCAAACATGATGTGGACGTGGGTGTCAATCAGCCCCGGCAGAATGGTGCCGCCACGAGCATCAATCATGGTGATGTCGTCGTTGGGCAAAATAATGTCGTCTTTGCGACCAACGGCCGTTATTTTGTTCCCCTGCACCAACACAGCCGCGTTTTTGAGCGGAGAACGGCCGTTTCCATCAATCAACGTGCCATTATGAATCAATGTGTATCCCATTTCAAACCTCTCTGTGTGTAACAAGTAGCAGGTAACAGGTAGCAAGTGGCAGGTCTAGTTTGCCAACAAGACTTGCCACCTGCCACTTGTTACTTGCAAACGAAAGTCTGTTGGTTAGTATAGCTTAGGGTGAGTCAGCGTGGTAAAAACGGCCGTTTTCCCCCATCCCATCTTCCTCTTCCCGCAGCGCCGCAAACTGCCGATCCACATATCCCTCGCCGTTCAGCAGCAAGTCGTTGAGTTCCGTTGCATCCTGCAGCCGATCCCAGGTGGTGTGGATAAAGGTCACGCGCCGCCAGCGCAGGCTGATGATCGGGCGCGGTAGCGGCTGCAAATCGGCAAGCTGAACTTTGTAATAGAAATCCTGGGCGCGGGGATGGTGCGGCTGGTCGGGAAAAAGCTGGAGCCGCGTCACCAGTTCATGCCCGGTGCGGCGAGCCATGTAGTGGATGGCCCATTTTTGCTCGCCAAACCGCTGCCCAAAGTAAAAGGCATAATATTCAGCATACAGCCCCTTGGGGGCATGGCGCTGGGGAATACGATACCAGCCCTGCTGCTGGATGGCGGCAAAATCGCTGGGGGTGGGCACATAGGCCACTAAAACACGGTCTTCTGGATACATGTGGGTATGTTAGTCAAAGTGGGGGTAGGTGGCAAGTCGCAAGTTGCAGGTGGCAAGTTTTGTTGGCAAGCGAGACCTGCCACTTGTAACTTGTTACTTGCTGAACGCTAACGTTCTGACCAAGTTGCGGGTATAATCCCCCCATGCCTGAGCTACCAGAAGTCGAAACCGTTGTGCGGGCGCTGCGCCGGCCGCTGCTGGGTCGCACCATTACCGAAGTACGAAACTATTGGCCGCGCCACGTTGCCACACCGTCGTTGGCCGAACTACAGCAGCGGATTCATGGGCGGCGGATAACGGCCGTTAATCGGCGCGGCAAATACCTCCTCTTCCCCCTCGACGACGGCCAGACGCTCATCATCCACCTCAAAATGTCGGGGCATTTGGCCGTTGTCAGCCGCGAAACCCCGCCCGATAAACATACCCACACCATTTTTGCCCTAGACAACGACCATGAGCTGCGCTTCCGCGACACACGCAAATTTGGCAAAGTGTATTTGGTCGAAGATGCGGCCGACATTGTGGGCAAATTAGGGCCAGAGCCGCTGGAAGACAGTTTTACGGTGACGGTGCTGCAAGAGCGCATAAACGGCCGTAAACGCCCCCTCAAACTCATGCTGCTCGACCAAACCGTTCTGGCTGGGGTGGGCAATATCTATGCCGACGAAGCCCTGTTTTATGCCGGGCTGCACCCGGAACGCCGCGCCAACACGCTGACAACGGCCGAAATCACCGCCCTGCACGCCGCCATCCAAAAGGTACTGCAAATGGGCATTGAGCGCGAGGGAGCCAGTATTAGTAGCTATATCAAACCAGATGGGGAAAAAGGGGAGATGCAAGACGCCGTGGCCGTTTTTCGGCGCACGGGACAGCCGTGCTATCGCTGCGGCACACCCATCGAGCGCATGGTGCTGGGTGGACGCAGCACCCATTTGTGCCCCGTTTGTCAACCGGAGACGTAAGAACGATGCGAAAAGAAGTTGAAATTATGCGGGTGCTGCGGCAGCCGCCGCTGGGCAGGCTGGCGGTGGAGGTAAACCAAAAACGAGTGGAGCATCTATCCGAGGTGCCGGAAAAAACGATCCAGCATTTGCTGCTGGCGGCGATTGGTGAGCTGATTGATTTTGCCGGGGGGTACCAGGTGCTGGTGGATGCGGGGGTTGCGCCGCCGCTGGTGGGTGAAACGGGCAAGTTGACCCAGCTGCCGTCTGCCCCTAAGGCCACACCATCGGCGGCACCGAATTTGCGACCACAGGCTAGACAAACGGCCGTTTCTGCCTCTTCCCACAGCAGCGTCAACATTGTGGATGAACTCAACACGATTTTACAAAAACGGTTGCAGGAGGAGCCAAAGCTAAACGGCCGTTTGCTCAAAATCGTCCGCGCCGCCGCTGGCGACCTTCGCATCGAAGCTGATGGCAAATCTTACCAGCGCCCCGAAGAGCTAACCGACCCTGTGCTAAAAGAATTGCTGCGCCAGGCACTGGCAGACTGGGAGAAAAGCTAAACGGCCTCGGCCACCGGCAAAAATTGCGGCAGGGTAAAGTAAAAGGTGCTCCCTTTGTCTAACTCGCTCTCAACCCAGATTGCCCCGTCGTGGGCTTCCAAAATCCGCTTGACAATTGCCAGCCCCAGCCCCGTCCCACCAAAGCGGCGGCGCGATGACCCATCCACCTGGTAAAAGCGGTCAAAAATGCGGTGGATTTGGTCGGCCGGCATCCCAATGCCATTATCCGATACCGCCACCTGCACCTGGCCTTCTGCTTCACGCAGCAGCACCTGCACGGTTCCCCCGTCTGGGCTAAACTTAATGGCATTGCCAATCAGATTGTTCAACACCTGATTGATCCGATCTTTGTCGGCCAAAATCATCCCTCTGGCTCCCGGCTCAATCTCATGCTTCAGCACCAGCCCACGCTCCTGAGCAATAAGCTGATGGCTCGACACCGTGGTGCGGACAAGCTGCGCCATTGACAGCTCTTCTTTCTCCAGATTCGCTGCATCAATTCGCTGCAACGTCACAATGTCGCCAATAATCCGCGTAATTTCATCCGTTTTGTCCGACACAATCTGCAGCGACTCTCGCTGATAAGCATTAATATCCCCCATTTCCCCTTCAATGAGCAGGTCAACATACCCCTTGACAAAGGTAAGCGGTGTACGCAGTTCGTGCGATACATTTTGCACCAGTTCGTCTTTCAAGCGGTCATTCTCTTTTAGCTCATCATACGCCACCGACAACTCATCTGCATGGCGCTCCAACTCCTCAAAAAGGCGGGCGTTGGCAATGGCAACGCTCACTTGCGCCGCCGCCACCGTCACCAACTGCACGTCGGCGGCATCAAACACTCTAGGTTGGTCACTGTCAATTGCCAGCGTGCCAATAACCTCATCGCGCATTTTGAGCGGCACCACAATCAGGCTGCGAACCACCTCATCAAAAAAGAGAAAGTCCGGCTCGCTGTGGGCATCTGGTATGTAAACGGGTTCACCGGTACGCACCACCTGCCCCGAAACCCCCTCGCCCACCTTCATCCGCACCTGCCCCACATATTCGGGGCTGATACCGGCCGCTGTGGCAATCACCAACTCCGTCTTGTCATCCGAAAGCATGGTGATGGTACAGGCCCGCGCCTTGAGCAGGTCGCGCAGCATTTCAACGGTCGTGTTTAGCACCGAACGCAGCTTGAGCTTGCCCGTAATCTGCTTTGCCATGTCTACCAGTGCCGACATGCTCAACAGCCGCCGCTCCGTTTGGGCATAGAGCCGCGCATTTTTGACGGCCACGGCTGCCTGATCGGCCAGCAAGTTAAGCAGCAACAGCTCATCATCGGTAAAGGTATGGGTGCTGAGATATGTTGTGGTGAAAGCACCAATCACCTCGTCATCATATTTCAGCGGGAAACCAGCAATGGCGGCTATTCCCCAAGTTTGGGCAATAGCCGACTGATACAACGGATCAGTGGCGGCACTATTGATGACCACTGGCTCACCACGGCGCACAACAGTAGCGGTGATGCCGTTGGAACGGGGATGTTTGGTGGCACTGTGCCGCCGGCCGTCACGCCATAAAGCCGAGCCAAAGGTAAAGGTTTCGGAATGGTTGTCATAAAGATAAATGTGAACGTTGTTGGCCTGCGTCAGCTTGAGTGCCGAATCGGTAATGGTGTCCAGCACCACGCGCAAATCAAGCGGCATGTTGAGATGGAGAACAATTTCGTGGAAGGCCGACAGTTCGGCCACCCGCTGCTGCGCCCGTTCATAGAGCCGGGCATGTTCAATGGCAACCGCCGCCTGGCTGGCAAGATTCCGCGCCAGACGCAGCACCGATGTCGGAAAAGAGCGCAGTTCGGTTAGCTGCCCCAACAGCAGCAGCCCCAGCACCTTGTCACGCACCTGTAGAGGAACAAACAAGACCGAACGGAACCCCGATTGCTCCAGCAATTCGCGCTCGGTGGCGGTGCGAACGGTATCTTGCCGCAGACTCAGCGAACCATTTGACAGTGCCTGCTGTAGGGCAGGGTGCTGCGCCAGGGCTTCAAAGCTGGCGGCACTGGGCAGATTACGAACCGTTTGCCGGCCGGACACCTTAACAGCGTAATGTTCCTGGGCCACAAGCTGGAACTGGCTGCTGGCTTCATCTTGCACCAAAATGAGGCAGCTATCCACTTGCAGTGCCTGCACCATCTCGCGGGCCACGGCGTGGAGCACAAACCCTTGATCGAGGTTGGCGCTCATGGTGGCACTGGCCTGGTAAAGAATGCTGAGTTCAGAAAGCTGCTGCTGGGTTTGGTGGTGCAGCAGGGCGTTTTGGATGGCAACGGCGGCATGGGCGGCAAGGGTGGAGACGAGCCGCTCTTCACGCTGGCTGAAGACGTTGGGTTGAAAGCTGTTGACCACCAGCAGCCCCAGCGGGTTATCGGCTCCCAGCGGCACGCCCATCCAGGAACGAACGGCCGTTTGCCCAGCCAACGACACCCAGCGCGAATCCTTAACCACATCAGCAATACTCAACGGCTCTTTTTTGTGCAAAACGGCCGTTGTCAGCGTGCTGTGGTTCCAAATAGATTCCAACTCATCAGTGGCGACCACCAGGGCACGCTGGTGGTTATCACGGGCATCGGCCAGTACCAGCCGCTGATCTTGCCACAAGAAAAGATAGGCGGTGTCATAGGTAATGATGCCGCCGAGCGTCTGCAAAAAGTTTCTTACCACCACCGCATGGTCAAGCGAGTCGCCAATGGCGGTGATGGCCTGGCGCAGGGCAATGGCAGCCAAATGGTCGCGGGCACTGGCTTCAACCAGTTCTTTGGCCTGGGCGTAAAGGGTGGCGTTTTTGATGATGGTGGCAACGTGGTCGGCAACGGCCGTTAATGTCGGCAAATCCGCCTCGGCAAACGCCTGTCGCCGCTCGCTTTGCACCGAAATCACCCCCAGCACTTCATCGTTGAGCCGGATGGGCACCGCGATAATGGAGCGCGACAAATTACCCACGCGCAACCCAGGCACCGGTTTGGCATCCTCCAGCCAATCGCCCGTCGTATACGCCAGGTTGTTGGTGACAACCCAGACGGCCAAGCTGCGGGCATCATAAATCGAAATGGGGTTGACAGCCATTTCCACACCCTGCTCTACCACGGACGGGAAGGAAACAAGCTGTTTTTCAGCATCGTACAGGGCAATGTAGCTGTCTTTAGTTTTAAAGACCTGCTGAATTTGCTCGTGGATGGTTTGCAGGGTTGGTGCCAGCGGTTTGAGCAAGCGGGCATATTCGGTAACGCGGAAGATGGTTTCAAGCTGGTTGGCGCGATCCCAGGCGATTTCAAACAAACGGCCGTTATTGACCACCACCCCCAACTGCCCTGCCAACAGTTCCGCTGCCGCCAAATCGCTGGGAGAAACGGCCGTTTGTGACCCATATTCTAACAGCAACAGCAGCCGATTTTTAGGGTTAAGCTGGAGCGGCACCACCAGTTGCGTCCCATCGGGCTGCTGATAAACGGCCGTTTGCTTGCCATCCAGCGGTGGCAAAGCCGCAGAAACTGGCTGCCCAAACACAAGCTGCAAATCCAGCCGCTCGGGTTCGGTTTGCTGCCAAAACAGACGCGCCGAGGCATGGGGAAACGCCTGGCGAAACGCTTGCTGCAAACCTGCTTCCTGGTCATGCAGCGGGCGATTATGGATAATGATTTGGTTAAGTCGCTGCAACAGAGAGAGCTGCGCCGTCGTTAACAGGGTTTGGCCGGGTAAAGGGGCGGTGGTTAGCAGAGAAACGGCCGTTTGCAGCAATGGCTCATCTTCGGCGGTAAACGGCTCGCTGTGCTGGATGTTGAGCCAGAAACCACTGCGGTCAATGGGCAGAGAAACGGCCGTTTCGCCCACAATGTTGGCGGCAAAAACGGCCGTTGGTGTGACTGTTACCTGTGCCGATGGCAAGAAACCATGCAAAAACCGCGCTGCTGCTTCGGCTACAGCTTCCAAAGAAACGGCCGTTGCTACAGTCCGTAACAATATAGCGAGATCATTTATACCAATGTGTCGATCTGACATCCCGCTCCACAAAATGGCCAGCGCAATGATGCGAACGTTGAAAAACCGCGCTGCCTACATTATCAAAAAATAGAAATAGAGGCGTTGCACAACGCCTCTACGTACATTATCCAGATAACGTGGCAATAATCAACCAACTATGCAACACCTGTTATGGTAAATACATAGTACAAATGGGGGAAAACGGCCGTTTTTTACCGCTTTTTCTTGCCTTTCTTGCGCCCACCACCCGTGCCGCCAGTCATCACCGCCGGGCTGGCACCAGCCGCCGCTAAATCCTGGCGCATGTGGCAATTCTTATATTTCTTGCCGCTGCCGCACGGACACAAATCATTACGCCCCACCTTGGGGGAATCGCGGCGCAGTTCCACACCCTTGCCCTTCTCCCGCTGCACCACCTCATAGCCAGCATCCCGCGCCTGAATTTGATAAGCGGCTTCGGCTTCCTGCTGCTGAATAAACTGCTGGTGCCCGGCAATGTCACGGAAGAAGCGTTCGGCAATATCACGATCAATATTGCGGCGCATATCAGCAAACATCTCAAATGAGCGCCGCTTATATTCCACCTTCGGGTCACGCTGCCCAATGGCTGCCAGCCCAATCTCCCGCCGCAAATCGTCCATCGCCGTCAGGTAATCTCGCCACTCCCGGTCAATGGCCGACAGCAGCAGCACCCGCTGGAAGTTCAGATATTGTTCCGCCCCAATACGAATCCGCCACTTGTTTTGCTGCGTCTTCACATAGCTCTTCAACGCCGCAACCATCTGCTCCCCTTCCAGTGCCGACAAACTATCCAGCAGCAAATCTCGCAGTGCCCCACCGGCCCGCTCCAGAAAGCGAAGCTGTCGAGCGGTGGCGTTTTTGGACGAAAGCCCATCTACGCTAAACTGGGCAAACGCTTGCTCCAACTCCGTGGACGCTTTTTCCCAAATCGTATCCCGGTCGGCACGGTCCGCTTGTTCGGCCAGGAACTCATTAAACAGCGACTCCACTTGCTCCAAATAATCACGCCGAATGAGATCACGCGCCTGCAAACGACCAGAAGGACGGCCGGCCAAACTGCCCAGATTAGGCACCGGTGGCAGCAGCGGCAAAAACCGCTCCATTGCCCGCAGCAGTTGATACAGGTTTGTCCCTTCTTCCTCATTCTCATGCGCCAACAGCATCAGTCTATCTGTCAGCCGTGCCGCCGAAAGTTTGGACAACTCATCTATATCTAAGGTCGTGGCCTTTGGCAGCAGCCCACGCATTTGCCGCACCACACCACGCACATTAATTTCATCGGTGGCATCGGTGCTAAAATCCCGAATTACCCGCTCAATTTCGCTGCGTACATACCCAGGGTAGTTATCTACGTAGTTATCAACCAGTTCGGCAATCGTTGTGGCAAAAGCATCCTCAATCTGGTCATCCAGGCTGGAACCATCACCGAGCAGCACCTCGCGCCGCTGCCCATACATCGCCTGCCGCTGTTTGCTCATCACATCATCATACTCAACCACATTTTTGCGGATATCGAAGTTGTAGCCTTCAATCCGCTCCTGCGAACTTTCGATGATGCGATCTAGCATCCGGTTTTCAATTGGCAGATCATCAGGCAGATTGGTGCGTGACATAAAGTTCTTTAGCCGCTCACCACCAAACCGGCGCATCAAATCGTCGTCCAGCGAGAGGAAGAAGCGGGAAGAGCCAGGATCGCCTTGCCGCGCCGCCCGACCGCGAAGCTGGTTGTCAATGCGGCGCGATTCATGCCGTTCGGAGCCAACCACGTGCAGCCCGCCTAACTGCCACACCTCTTTGCGCTCCCGCTCGGTTTGCGCCTTCAGTGCTAAAATGTGGTCTATAATGTCGTCGGGAATCCCTGGAACCTTAGCAATTACAGCCTTTGCCCCTTCCAGGTCATCACTCAACACGGTACGAATGAGAGCAGCACGGGCGTTGTAGTGCTGTTCAAACACCATTTCGGCCAGGAACTGCGCCAGCTTGCGTTCGTCCTCTTGCACCGTTACATAGCGATTGTAGAGACCCCATTGTCGCATGGCATCTTCGACCAGAGCCGAATCTTTACCCAGTTCCTCCACAAATTCGCGGGCTTCGGCTAGTCGGCCGGCGCGCACATCGCGCAGCACACGCATTAGATCGTTGTAGTCAATCTCATACGGCTCTTGCAACACACGCCCCAAATAGCCAATAACCTGCACTTCTGCAATTTCCTGAAGGGCTACATCATACTCTTGCTTGACGGCAAGCAGCGAATCAATCAGCAGTTCGCTCAGCTTGGGCTGTCTGCTGGCAAAGGCGCGGGCAGATTCATTACCTTCGGTGAGCAGTTGGAAGGCAAGCTGGGTAAGCAGGGGGCGGTCAAATAGATCTTCTTCAAGCTGCTGCGCGGCCATCCCTTCGGGGTTGCCACCCAACATGATGTCGGTGCCACGACCAGCCATGTTGGTGGAAATGGTAACGGCACCTTTACGGCCGGCTTGCGAGACAATCAACGCTTCTGACTGGTGTATTTTTGCGTTGAGGACGTTATGGGGAATTTTTTCCCGCTGCAAGGAACGATGAATTTGTTCGGAATGTTCAACCGAGGTGGTACCAACAAGTACCGGCCGGCCGGATTCGTGAACACGTCTAATTTCCGAAATAATCGCTTGATCTTTTGCCTCGAGAGTTCCATACACTTGGTCAGCAAAGTCCACCCGTTTAAAGAAGATGGGCTTGTTAGTTTCTGGCGAAAGATAGGCAATCGCATCTGCGCCTTCCAGCTTGCTGTGCTGCTCTTTCAACCCCATCGCCCCCGTCTCCACAATGTATTGCACGTTGGTAGGCAGTGGCGTTACCCCTAGCTCATAAATCTTGTCAAACTCTTCAGCATCGGTCAGCGCCGTACCGGTCATACCAGCCAGCTTTTCATAAAGCCGGAAATAGTTTTGCAGGGTAATGGTGGCAACCGTCACCGTCTCGCGTTTGATCTGCACCCCTTCTTTGGCCTCAATCGCTTCGTGCAAGCCATCAGAGTAGCGACGGCCGGGCATGAGACGGCCAGTAAAATCGTCTACAATTAAGATTTCGCCTTCTTGCACCACGTAGTGAACATCCCGCTTGTAAAGATATTCAGCACGGAGGGCGTTATCCAGGTAGTAGGTAAGTTGGTAGAAACGGGGGTCATAGAGGCTGTCACCCGCGCCCGTGTCCAATTCAGGAATACGCCGCTCAATCTCTTCAATACCGATATCGGTGAGACTAACGGAACGACTTTTTTCGTCGAGGTCATAATGGCCGTTTGGCTCTTCTTCCTCGTCGGCGGTGTTTTCTTTCAGGCGGCGCACATAGTCGGCAAAGCGGGCGTATTCTTTACCGGAACGCGGCGCAGGGCCGGAGATGATGAGCGGGGTTCGGGCTTCATCAATGAGGATGTTGTCTACCTCGTCAATGACAGCGAAGTGCAGATCGCGCTGCACCAGCCGGTCGGGGCTGGTAGCCATGTTGTCACGCAGGTAGTCAAAGCCAAATTCGCTGCTGATGCCATAGGTGACATCGGCTTCGTAGGCTTGTCGGCGGGTACAGGGTCGCCAGTGAACCAGCCGCTCATCTTCCAGTTCGGCACCGGGGTTTACGTAGTCGGGGTCATAAAGGGCAGAAAACTGCTGGGGACCAATGCAGCCAACGGTGAGGCCGAGGTAGTGGAAGATTTTGCCCATCCAGCCACCGTCACGACGAACAAGGTAATCATTGACGGTTACAAGATGCACACCTTGCCCGGCCAGGGCGTTGAGGAAGAGGGGCAGGGTGGCAACGAGGGTTTTCCCTTCGCCGGTACGCATTTCCACCACTTCGCGCCGGTGGAGGAGGATGCCGCCCATGATTTGGACATCGTAGTGGCGCAGGCCGGTGGTGCGTTTGGAGGCTTCGCGGACAAGGGCGAAGGCTTCCACGAGGAGGTCGTCTAGCTCAGTGTCGTTTTCGTAGCGTTCGCGGAGAACGGCCGTTTGTTCCCGCAACGCCTCCATAGACATCTGCTCATACTTGCTTTCCAAATTTGCCACAGCGGCCACCGTTGGCTTCAAGCTGTCCATCAGCCGCTGGTTTGCGTCAGGAATGATTTTTGAAAATAATTTTTTGAACATAGCAAAAATTCTACACAATCTTTCTAAGATTCAGATTAGCCTTATGCTGGCAAAACGGCATTTTATACCGCTTAGCTAGGCTTTGCTGTTTCGAGTGTAACAAATCTTCCCCAAAAACGCTCCCTGGCACAGCAAATTAACGCAATTCATACAGAAAAAATTGTGTCACTCGATTTATTCGTTAAATAGCTCTCCAACGCTGCGCCCCTCATGAGAACGCATAATCACCTCACCTAGCAGATCGGCCACGCTCAAGACTGTAATATTGGGCAGCATTTTTTCGGGTGGAATTGGAATGGTGTCGGTGGTCACAATTTCTTTGATGGGCAACTGCTGCAGCCGTTCGGTAGCCGGGTCAGACAGCACGGGATGGGTGAAGGACACATAAACATCCTTGGCCCCCGATGCTTTCACCAGTTCCACTGCTTCCCGAATGGAGCCGGCCGTATCCACCAAATCATCCACAATAATCACATCCTTGTCCTGGACGCTGCCAATTAGCGACAGTGCCTGCCGTTGGCCGCTGTTGCCCACGCGCCGCTTTTCCACAAACGCCAGCGGGAAATCAAGCTCGGCCGCATAGTTGCGCCCCTTTTTAGCATACCCCAGGTCGGGTGTCACCACCACGGCATCCAACTGCTTCTGGCGAAAATAATCAATCATAATGTGGAAGGCGGTCAGGGAATCGCCGGGGATTTTGTAGAAGCCCTGGATTTGGTCGGCGTGGAGATCAATGGTCATCCAACGGTCGGCCCCGGCCACTTCAATCATATCGGCCAGCAAACGGGCGGTGATGGGCACGCGGGGCTGGTCTTTTTTGTCGCTTTGGGCATAGGCCATGTAGGGCACAACAACGGTAATACGGCCGGCCGAATCCCGCTTCAAACAATCAATGGCAATCAGCAGCTCCATGATGTTGCGATGAACGGGGCGGCTGTGGCTTTGAATGATGTAGACATCCTGCCCGCGCACGCTGCCGTGCAGCCGCACAAATAGGTTCTCGTTAGGAAAGTCTTGAATATCCCAACCGCTCAGGGGAATGTTGACATATTCAGCAATGCGCTGCGCCAATTCGGGGCAGCCTGAGCCAGCAAACAGTTTAATATCTCCGTACATATTGTCTCCCGCTAATGTCTGTTGCAACGGTTTTACAGTAAGTCCTTTCTCAGCCAATACAATTTGTGGAGCAAGTTACAGGTAACAAGTGGCAAGTTTTGTCGGCTAGCGCGACCTGCCACCTGTATCTTGTTACTTGCCTACCTCTTTTTTAGCACAAGTGCCATAAGCTGGTCGGCGGCGGTGTAGGGATCTATCTGACGCTGGGCAACGGCCGTTAATAACACCTCACGCTCTGTTGGTAAAACGGCCGTTTGTAGCCGCGCCAACAGCCGATCCTGCAACAGCCGTTCCACCTCCCGCTCGCTCCGCGCCCGTTCCCGCGCCAGCCATTGCCCCGTTGCCAGCAAATGCGCCCGGTGCGCCACCACCCGCTCCGCCAGCAGTTCAATACCTCCCTCGGTAATGGCAACCGTCCGCAGCACCGGAATTTGCCACGCATCCTTTGCCTTTTCCGCCACCATTTGCGGCGCAGCCAAAACCCGCCCATGATGGCGCGTGCCGCCCAGCGGCCCCAAATGCAGCATCATCTCCAGCGATTTGACCGTATGGTCTGCGCCCGGCTTATCCGCTTTATTAACGACCAAAATATCGGCAATTTCGAGGATACCCGCCTTAATTGACTGCACATCGTCCCCCATGCCGGGTGCCTCGATCACCAGCGTTGTGTGAGCGGCCGAGGCCACATCTACCTCTGCCTGCCCAGCCCCCACCGTTTCCAGCAAAATTTTATCGTAACCAGCGGCATCTAGCACCTGGATGGCCGCCGATGTCGCCCGCGCCAACCCACCCAGACTGCCGCGTGAGGCCATGGAGCGAATAAACACGCCGCGATCCCCGGCCAGGTCGCGCATCCGCACCCGGTCGCCCAGCAGTGCCCCGCCGGTGAACGGGCTGCTGGGGTCTACGGCAATGATGCCCAGGCGAAACCCCTGGCGGCGCAACGTTTTTGCCAACGCTGTGACCAGGCTGCTTTTGCCCGCCCCAGGTGGGCCAGTGATGCCAATGATATGGGCGTTGCCAGTGTGGGGATAGAGGTGAGAAACGGCCGTTTGTGCCTCAACCTCACTATTTTCCACCAGCGTCAGCAGCCGCGCCACCGCCCGTGGCTGCCCTGCCAGCACCTTTTGCAGCAGCTCATTCACCCCGGATGACACCCCAAATAAAGGTGCTGATCTCATCAATGCTGGCACCCGGCCCAAACACGCCTGCCACCCCCAACGCCTTCATCGCCTCCGCATCCTCTGGCGGGATAATACCACCGAGAAACACAGGCACATCGCTCATGTCATTCTCTGCCAGTAGCGTCATAATGCGCGGAATAAGGGTGTTGTGGGCACCCGACAAAATGCTCAGGCCAATGGCGTCCACATCCTCTTGCAGCGCCGCTTCCACAACCATCTCCGGCGTTTGCCGCAGCCCGGTGTAGATGACTTCCATACCGGCGTCGCGCAGGGCGCGGGCAATGACTTTGGCTCCCCGGTCGTGCCCATCCAGCCCAGGTTTGGCAATCAGGATACGGGGTTTTCGTTCTTCAGCGGTCATCGGCATTCTCCAGCTTTTACTATTTTTCTGATTATACCGAACTCTACCGGGCTGTACAGACCACCACAGCGAACAATGTCATTCCGTTGGTGCAAGTAACAGGTGGCAAGTGGCAAGTCTTATTTGCGAACAAAACTTGCCACTTGCTACTTGTTTACAGCTATCAGTACGCTATTGCCTCCCCCTCCGATTCCCGTATACTTTTTCTTATGCCGCAGTTGATTGAGTTGGTTGAATATGAACAAACGGCCGTTTCCCCCCAACACCTCTCCCCGGAGCTAGGCGAATGGCTGTGGCGGCAGTACGACACCCGGCTGCTGGTTGAATTCCCCAGCCCCAAGACAGCGCAGCAGTGGCGGCTGACCTCGCAGGGATGGGTCGGCATCATTCCCGCGTCGCCTGAACTGACGCTGTTGCTACAGCCCAAGGTGCCGCTGCACAACCTGTTTGGCATGTGGCAGGTGGCCTACCATTTGCCCAGCTTTCGCCTGCTCGACGGCGCGGTGCAGGTCGCTTCGCTGGCCGATTTTTACCAGCAGTTGGCGCGGCTGCTGGCGGAGCAGGTGCTGCAACGGGCGCGGCAGGGGTTTTACCGGGCATATGTGGTGCAGGAGGACAAACGGCCGTTTCTGCGCGGCCAACTCCTCACCCGGCAGCTCATGCAGCCATCGCCCAACCCACTGCTGACCTGTCGCTATGAAGAACAAACGGCCGATTTGCCCCACAACCAGCTATTGGCCTACACGCTGGAGCAGGTGGTGCGGAGTGGGTTGTGTGCGGGGGAGGTGGAAACGGCCGTTCGCCGCGCCGCCCATACCCTACTCCCCCTCACCACCGGCCACCCCTTCACCGCCAATGACTGCACGCGGTTTGCTTACAACCGGCTCAACCAGGATTACCGGCGGCTCCACGCCCTGTGCCGCTTTTTGCTGGCCCACACCGGCCCCGCCCACCGGCTGGGCAGTTGGCAAATGCAGCCGTTTCTGGTAGACATGGCGCGGCTATTTGAACTGTTTGTAGCCGAATGGCTCCGCACTCATCTGCCCAACGGCTGGCGCATCACCGCCCAGGAACGGCTGAGCCTGGGAACCGGCGAGGCGATGCGGTTTGAGATCGATTTGGTGCTGTATGATCCGGCCGGCCGTGTCCACGCCGTGCTGGACACCAAGTACAAGGCACCCGGCAAAGCCAGCAACCCGGACTTTAACCAAGTTGTCACCTACGCCAAGGCCAAAGAATGCCGCGAGGCGGTGCTGGTTTACCCTACTCCCCTGCCCAACCCGCTGGATGTCTACCTCGGCGATCTTCACGTTCGCAGCCTCACCTTTGCCCTGGATGGCGATTTGGAAACGGCGGGACAGCAGTTTCTGGCAGATTTACTGAACGAGTAAACGTAAATAGGACGCGGGTGAACGCAA
>JACKCD010000023.1 GCA_020634215.1 Ardenticatenaceae bacterium
TATTGTGCGGCTGTTTCTGCCTACGTGAAAAGTGATGGTGAGTTTTTCAAGATAATAATTTGGGTGGTGGACTTTGTGCGTTTGTACCCGAACAGATGACAAGAGTTAGCAGAATTAAGCTGACAAAGGGATAAACACCTTGAATTGACCAGAAACCAGACGTTCAACTTCTTCGAGAAGTTGAACGTCTCGCTGTGGGTTAATGCTCGGTTGGATCAACCAGTTGGAACCAGTTGCCGTCGGGGTCGGTGAAGGTATAGCAGCTTTCTTCGTTGGGCATCCATTCCACCACTAGACCCCGCTGCCGCAGGGCGGCAACCGTGCCGGGCAGGTCGGTAGTGTAGAAGACAATGGCGAGGCGGCTGTCTTCGTAGTTGGCAACATCGCTTAACGGCCGTCCCGGACGCAGCAAAATCTCTTGCAGCCCCAGCCGCAGCCAGACAAAACTTTCTTCCTGCACCGCCACCAGTTCAAATCCCAGCACATCGCGGTAAAATGACAGCGAAGCCAGCGGGTCATCCACAAAAAGCTCTAAATGTCCAATTTGCATCATCCATATTGCCTCAGTTGTAGCTGGAGCCGACGACGCACCGGCTGGGTGTCCACCTGCGGCATGTGGGTTTCCACCAGATCAATGAGGTCGTGGACGATGGCGTAGAAGTGGAAAACGGCCGTTTCTGGCCCCACCGTCCAAATCGCCGCCATTCGTTCGCGGATCTGTGGTGGCGTAACCGTCATTTTCGCCAGCCAACTGTCCAGCCCCTTGATTTTGCCCGGCGGAATCAGCCCGTTTAACCCGCACAGCACATTGAGCACATTTGGCACCATTTCCAGCAACAGCTCATACACCAGCCCGTAATCCTTCCGGTCGGCTCCCATTTCCTGCGCCACGGCAACGGGGCTAAAGCGCAAATGCCGCTCCACCAACGCCTGCCCAAAGCTGGGAGGCAGGGCAGCGAGCTTGGCCTGCCATTCCCGCAGCATGGGTTCGCCAAAAAGTGGTACGCCCGTTTGAATGCCGCTCATGATGATGTGGTGGGTTTTGTCGTCCACGCTCGGCTCGGCCACAAATGCTTCCAGCAGGGTTGCCAGCTCGCTGCTGGTCTGGTAGCCAAAATCCACCTTCGTTCCGTTGATAAAGTGGTAGCAGGCCAATCCTTCCCCCGGCTCATAGCTGTAGATGCCGCCACCGCTAGCAACGGCCGTTTCTTTTTCCCGCTCCAACTGCTCCGGCGACGGTAATTCGTGGAAATAAAGCATCATGTCCACGTCCGACACGCCATCGGTGCGGCCGTGCGCCACCGAACCTGTGAGCAAAATCGCCTCCATCCCCGGCTTGTGGGCATATTCCGCCGCCACCTCTCGCGCTAGCGTCATCAATTTGTCTTGGTAGTTCATATGTTTTCTGGGAATAGGACCCAGATTTTCCTGATTAAACTGATTAGGAAAATCTGCGTCCTATTCTTTTACTTGACGTTGGTAGAAAACGGCCGTTAATTCAAACGGCTCCGTTGGCAAATCCGCATTTTCCGCCGCCAGCCTGTCCGTTTCCTCAATCAGCGCCACCAATTTGGCATGAAACGCCGTGATCTGCGCCTCAGTCAGCTTAAACGCCTTCTTGCTGGCAAACGGGTGGCGCGGCGGCGCGGGTTCGTTGGGGTCACGCTGGGCATAGGCGCGGCGAAAGCCATCCTTGCTGTCATCCAGCATCGAGGCCACCAGCGTACTGACGTTTTCCGCCGATAGCTCGGCTCCCGCCAAAACGGGGTTTCGCATCAGGAAGCGGTGCGCCGTTACTTGGTACTGCTTTTCCACAATCCCAGTTTCGATGTTAATCCCCACCACCTGAATCAGCCCATGTTTTTCCAGCAGGTTGACATGGTAATACAGCTTGGCCGGGGGTGTCTCTAGCTGCGCTGCCACCGCTTTTACCGTTGTTGGCTGGCGCATGGCATCCAAAATTTGCAGCCGCAGCGCATCGGCCACCACTTTCATGGTTTCTACATCGCTGATGACCATTTCAGCGGTGGGTTGGGTTGTTTGCTCGTTCATTTTATTCGCCTTGACCGATTTTAATTTTTTAGAATAGATGGATTTTAATCATAAAAGCTGGCTAAGTCAAGATAATTTGAATGATTTAATAAAATTAGAATGGATATGTCTATTGAAACCTTGTTCGCTTTTTGCCATAATCGCCTGCTGATCGCGGTGACGTAAAGGAAGGCATAATAGAGATTGACACAACTGAGGCTTACTTTTTTTGGCGGTTGGCAAGCTGAACATGAAACATTAGGCGTTCTTTCTTTCCGGGGGCGCAAAGAGCAGGCTTTGCTAACCTATTTGGCGGCGGAGGGGCAGCAGACGCACAGTCGTGACCTGCTGGTGGGGCTGCTGTGGCCCGATTTGCCGGAAGCACAAGCGCGGAACAATTTGCGGGTGACGCTCTATCGGCTGCGGCAGGTGTTGGGGAGCGACGACTATGTTACGAGTAATCGCCGGGATGTGCAGACGAACCCGGAATATATAGCGGCCGATTTTATGCGCTTTCAGGCGTTGCTGGCGGCCACCGAGCAGCACAAACACGCCGGCCGCCATCTGTGTGGCGACTGTTTGCCAAAGCTGGCGCAGGCGGCGGCACTATATAGCGGGCCGTTTTTGGCTGGGTTTTATCTGGATGATGCCCCGGCGTTTGCGGAATGGCTGTTTGTGCAGCAGGAGCGGTTGCATTTGCAGGTGATGGGGGTTTTGGCGGATTTGGCGCTGGGTGAGGAGATAAACGGCCGTTTGCCTCAAGCCATCCAATACAGCCAGCGTCAAATTGAACTAGACCCACTGCACGAAGCCGCCTACCGGCGGCAAATGCGGCTGCAGGTGCAGGTGGGGCGGCGCAGCACTGCGTTGGCAACCTATCAAAAGTGCCGCGAGATGCTGCTGGCAGAGTTGGGGGTGGAGCCGGAGCCGGAAACGGAGCAGGTTTATCGGCAAATTTTGGCGGGCGATTTAGTGGCGGAGGTGAAAACGGCCGTTTTTACTCCTCCAACCGCCACCCCCAACCACAACCTGCCCGAAATTACCACCCCTTTTGTTGGTCGTGAAGAAGAGTTGGCGCAGGTGTGTCAGCGGCTGCAAGCGGATGATTATCGGCTGATTTCGCTGGTTGGGCCTGGTGGCATTGGCAAAACGCGGCTGGCAATTGAGGCGGCGCGGCAGGTTAGCAGCCGTTTTGCCGACGGCACTTTTTTTGTCTCGCTGGCCTCGGTGCAGCAGGTGGAGGGAGTTTTAACGGCCGTTGCCGAGGCCATTGGCTTCCACTTTACCAGCGAAGCGGCTCTGCAAACCCAACTGCTAACCCACCTCCAGCCGCGCCACATGCTGCTCGTCATTGACAACCTGGAGCATTTGATCAACGGGGCAGACATCCTGCTCGAATGGCTGCGCCACGCCCCCCGCCTAACCCTGCTGGTCACTTCCCGCGAGCGGCTGAACAGCCAGGCCGAGGATTTGTTCCGGCTGGGCGGTTTGCCTGTGCCAACGGCTACCGAGATGGACAACGCCGGGCAGTTTGCCGCCGTGCGCCTCTTTTGCGACCGCGCCTATCGGTTGGATAAGGCGTTTAAGCTAAACAGCGACAATGTGGCCGATGTGGTGGCGATTTGCCAACTGGTAGACGGGTTGCCGCTGGCGTTGGAGCTGGTGGCAACGTGGGTGCGTGATTTTCCGCTGGCGGAATTGGCAAGCAGCGTGGCCGGCAATTTGGACATGCTGGAAACGACGCTGCGGGATGTGGCGCCGCACCATCGCAGTATGCGGCTGGTGTTTACCCATTCGTGGCAATTGTTAACGGCCGTTGAGCAGCACACCCTGGCGCGATTGGCCCTGTTTCAGGGGGGCTTTTCCCTGGCGGCGGCGCGGGCGGTGGCCGAGGCTACACCATTGGTACTAACGCGTCTGCGCTACAAATCGCTGATTCGGGTGGTTGGTACGGGGCGGTATGACATGCACGAGCTGCTGCGCCAATTTTCCCTGGCGGAACTGCCGCCTGGCGACCCAGTGCAGGCGAACCACAGCCATTATTTTCTGAACTGGCTGGCCGAGGCGGGCGTCGCCATTTCGCTAGAGCTGGATAATGTGCGGGCGGCGTGGCTCTGGGGGGTGGAAAACGGCCGTTTTGCCGATCTTACCACTGCTTTGGAGCCGCTGGCTCACTTTTACGCCCTGTCGGGGCTGAGCCAGGAAGGGGAGCAGATGATGGGGCTGGCGTTAAAGGCATCGGCCTTGCCAACTGATTTGCGCCCTCGCTTGCTGCTAGAGCAATCGGGCATGCAGATGCGGCAGAGCAACTATCAGCCATCGTTGGTGGCGGCAGAGCAGGCGCAGGCGTTGGCGGTTCATCTGGGGGATCAGGGGCTGGAAGCGGCGGCCTATGTGCAGGCCAGCCGGGTGTTGCTGCAGTTGGGACAAACGGCCGTTGCCCAGCAGCGGCTGGAGCAAGCCTTGGTGTTGGCACAAGCAACTGGCGATTATGCGCTGCAAGCGTCGGTTTTGGATGGGCTGAGCCGCTTATTTCGGAACCTGG
Organism: Ardenticatenaceae bacterium; assembly: GCA_020634215.1. Classification (GTDB taxonomy): domain Bacteria; phylum Chloroflexota; class Anaerolineae; order Promineifilales; family Promineifilaceae; genus JACKCD01. The sequence continues at coordinate 4,577 of JACKCD010000023.1, forward strand.
GGCAGCAGGAACTATCCAAAGCGTACAGTGAGCAGGCGTTGGTGCTGCATCGGCAGCTTGGCAACCGAGAGGGGGAACAGGGGATTTTGCTGTTGTTGGGGATTTGGGCGGTGGAGAAGTACGATTATGTGAACGGCCGTTTCTACTTTACCGAAGCTCTCACCGCCGCCCAAGCTGGTAGCGACCGTCACGTCGAGGCGCGGCTGGTCAATGGGCTGGGGTTTATTGAGGCGGCGTTGGGCAATTTGGCAACGGCGCGGGAGCGGCATTTGGCATCGCGTCACCTGTGCCGCCAGCTAGGCGACCTGCATCAGGAAAGCCATACGCTCCACAATCTTTGCACCGTCAGCCGCAAAATGGGGGATTTGGACGCAGCGGAATATTTTGGCCGCGAGGCATTGCGGTTGGGGGAGCAGTGCCAAGGGTTGGATGCCATTGCCTATGCTTGGCTCCATCTAGGGTATTTGTTTTTGGCGCAGGGGGAGCTGGGGCAGGCGGCTCATGCGTTCCATGCTTCGCGGGAGAAATGGCTGGAGGGGAATGCAATGGCGCTGGCGATGGAGGCGTTGGCGGGGTTGGCGGAGGTGGCGCGGCGGCGGGATGAGTGGGAAACGGCCGTTTTTCATGCCCAAACCGTCTATGCTCATTTGCAGCAACACGGGCTAGCCGGCTGTGACGAACTTCCCGAAATCTACCTCTCGCTTTTCCTCATTTTCCAAAGCCAGGGTGATAGCCGCGCCAGTGATGTGCTGTACCGAGCGCAAGCACATTTGCAGCAAAAAGCGGAGGCGATTGCCGATCCTGACATGCGTGAACTATCGTTGCATAGTACGCTTGCCCAGCGGCAAATTTTGGCCTTGGTGGGGGAATGGGTGGGTTAGGGTGTGGGGAAAAACGGCCGTTTTACTGGCTGTCGAGGGTGCGGAGGGCGAGGAGAACGGCCGTTAACCACGACATGAGCTTGAATTGGTGGGTAGAAACGGCCGTTTCCACCTCCGCCCGCGTGAGCAAGAGCATTTCCTGCTCCTCCAAATCATCGGCGTTGGGTGTGGCAATCTGCCGCGCCCAACGCGCCAGAAAGAGGTGGCCTGTGCCGGCCCCTCGGTTGCCGTCTACCACAAAGCTGCCCAAATGGTGCCACTCAGCCGCTTCATACCCGGTTTCTTCCAGCAGCTCCCGCTGCGCCGCCGACAGTGGCTCTTCGCCTGGCTCCAAATAGCCTCCCGGCGTTGCCAGCGTCACCTCGCCCACCCCATATTTGAATTGGCGGAAGAAGAGAAAACGGCCGTTTTCCGTCTCCACCACCACATTCACATAATCCGGCATGTCGAGCCACGGCCAATCCTCAATCACCGTGCCATCTGGCAGCGTCACCACATGCTGCTCCACCCGCAAAAATTTATTGTGGTCAAGAATTGTTTCTTGGGAACTCGTTTTCCACCGTTGCATAAGCCCAATACAACAAAGGGGTCTATTTGACCCCTTTGTTGATTAATTGAAAAATAGCTGCTGAATCAAAATGGCCGCTTTTTGGTTATCCAAAATCAACACCTGCGCCCCTGCTTCCGTCACAAAGCTGCTTACATAATCATAATCCAGCACCTCTTGACGAATATCCTCGCCGGGAATATCGGTCACAGTTGTTGCTAGCCGCACAATTTGCTCCAGGCTCAAATCCGTCCGAATCCCCTGCTCCACCTGGGCATAAAGCGTAGGTGCCCGCGTCAGCAGCCCCGTGATCCCCAAACCCAGTGCCTTATCCCGAATTGCCAGCACCACCTGTTGCTGCCGCTGCGCCCGGCCAAAATCATTGTCCACATGGCGCGTGCGGGCATATTTGAGCGTGGTCAGCCCATCAAAATGTTGCAATCCGGCCGGAATATAGAGCGGGTCATAGCCATAGTTCATATCAGGGAAGGTGGGGTCGTTGAGGGTGTAGGGAACATTGACATCAATCCCGCCCAGTGCGTCCACCCCACGAATGACCGCCCCAAAATCCACCAGCACATAATGGTCAATGTGGACACCGAGGTTTAGCTCGATGGTTTTCATGGACAGAATGGCTCCGCGTGCCGGATTGTCGCCGTTAGCTCCATACACAAAGGCTGTATTAATGCGGTCACGCCCTCGGTCTGGAATGACTACATAGAGGTCACGTGGCACCGACAAAATGGAGGCGGTGTTGTTGGCCGGGTTAACCGAGATGATCATGATTGAGTCGGTGCGGGAAATAAACGATTCGCCGGGGCGGCGGTCAATCCCCATCAGCAAAATGTTCACCCGTTCGCTGCCGTCCCACGGTTCGCTGGTGGGAATGAGGGTGGGGGTGGGCTGCCCGAAAACGGCCGTTGGCACCGGAACCAGTCCGTCCTGGCTCATCTCCAGGTTTGCGCCATTGTTTTCAGCCGCAGCCTCAACCGGGTTCACGGGTCGGTTCCAAACGACTTGGAAGGTAAGATAGGCGAAAAAGAGGACGGCAATGCTCGACAAAATAAAGGCGGCTGACAGCAAAAAGCTGAGCCAGGTTGGTAAAATGGGTTGGTTAGAACGGCGCAATGCAAACTCCTATCATCATGATGATTGCTTAACAGCGTGATTATACCTCTAAACGATTGTGCCACAGGGTCAGTTCCCGCCGATTTCCCTACGGCCGTTTTTCGCTGTGAATAAAAAAGAAAAAATTGATAAAAATGTTTGACAGACCAGGTGAATCAGGCCAGAATTATGCTGTATAAGGGCATCAAATACCGTTTTAGAAATGGAGATTAGAGATTGGAGATTCAAGACACTCAATCTCCAATCTCTAATCTCCACGCCAACATCGGTTTATGCACTTAAAAAGTATCAGATGTTATTAAATACCATTGCCTGAGGCACACGCTTCTATTTTACATCTAAATGGCCTGGGCGATGATAAAAAATGAGGGAAAGTTAACCATGTCACGGGATCGCTTTGGCAGAAATATCAATTATTTGCGGATTTCGTTAACCGACAAATGTAACCTGCGCTGTGTCTACTGTATGCCAGAGGCGATGACGTTTCGCCCACGCCATGAGCTGCTGCAAAAGGAAGAGTTTGCGCGGCTGGTGCGGATTTTTGCGGAACTGGGCTTTACCAAGTTTCGCCTGACTGGTGGCGAACCAACCATTCACCCAGACTTTATGGAGATTGTGCGCCAAATTGCGGCCACGCCGGGGGTGGAGAAGGTGGCAATGACTACCAATGGGCTGCGGCTGGAGGAGCAGGCGCGGGAGTTGGTGGCGGCAGGGATGAGGCGGGTGAATGTGAGCATTGACACGCTTGACCCGGAGAAGTTCCATAAGCTGACGCGCTGGGGGAAGGTGGAGGATGTGTGGCGCGGTATTCATGCGGCCGAGGCGGCGGGGCTGGAAGTGAAGCTGAATGCAGTGGTGGTGCGGAATTATAATGACAAGGAAGATGTGGTGGATTTGGCGCGGCTGACGCTTTATCAGCCGTGGCAGGTGCGGTTTATTGAAATGATGCCGTTTGGCGATGTGGCGGATTTTCAGCAGGCGGGGATTGTGCCGGAGGAGGAGCTGCGGCAGACGATTGCGGCGGCGCTGGGGCCGTTGGGGGTGGTGGATAACGGCCGTTTAGATGGCGAAGCCCGTCTCTACAAATTAGCCGATGCCCCCGGCACCATTGGCTTTATCAGCTCCGTCACCCAGCCGTTTTGCGCCGACTGTAACCGGGCGCGACTGACAGCAGACGGCCGTTTACGCCTCTGCCTGCTGCGGGAAAAAGAGGTCAACCTGATGGATCCGCTGCGCGGCGGGGCAACGGATGAGGAACTCAAGGAAATCATTGAGGAAGGCATTTGGCACAAGCCGTGGGGTCACCAGCTTGATCAGCACATCATTCCGCTGAATCGGGTGATGTCGGAGATTGGGGGGTAGGGAAGGAAAACGGGGAAATGGGGATTAGAGATTGGAGATTGAGCTAATCTCCAATCTCCAATCTCCTATTACGGAGCCGGCGTGGGGGTGGGATAAACGACGTTATAGACAACGGCCGTTGCCGAACCTGTGTTTCCCTTGCTTGCCCAAATGGTCTTGTTTATTAACGGCCGTAAATCCCCTCGATGATTGACAGTGTTTTGGGTGCAGATTGTGGTGGCAAGACACCGTACTTTAGTGGACAAACGGCCGTTTCTCACCCCGTCACCACCTCTCCCCAAACCATCCCCAACAACAGCGGCACCCATTTCTACAAACTTCAGGTCAGCGGCTGCATCCAACCCGCCACAGCCTCTGGCGAAGTCGGCAAGCTTGCCTTTGCTATTGTGCCGGGACAGTAGGTGGTAATCAGTAGTCAGTAATCGGTAATCAGTTAGTACTGATTACTGGTTACTGATTACCGTTTACCGAATCAATTCCCCACGTTTTATCCACTAAATAGAGCGGCCGTCCCTTCACCTCGTCGTAGATTCGCCCCAAATACTCCCCGATAATGCCCAGGCTGATAAGCTGCACCCCGCCGAGGAACAGCACTGACACCAGTGTCGTTGCCTGCCCTTCCAGCCACGGTGTTGCCAAAAACAGCCGCACGATGATGACGACAATGATTGCCAACGCGCTGAGGGCGGCGCAGACAAAGCCAAAAAAGGTTGCCAGTTGCAGCGGAAAGTAGGAGAAGCTGGTGATAGCATCAATGGCAAAGGGCAACATTTTGCGGATGCTGTTGAACTTAGCTTCCCCTGCATATCGTGCCTGCCGCTGAAACTCGACCCCTGTTTGTTTGAAGCCGACCCAGGGAACCATGCCGCGCAAAAAGCGGTTGCGTTCTGGCATTCGGCGAATGGCATCCACCACGCGCCTATCCATCAGCCGGAAGTCGCCAGTATCGAGCGGAATGTTGATGTTGGTGATGCGGTAGATGAGCCGGTAAAACAGCTTGGCCGTAAATAGTTTGAACCACGTTTCCCCCTCGCGGCTTTGGCGTATCCCATAAACCACGTCGTTGCCCTCGCGCCACTTGGCAATCATTTCGGGGTAAACCTCTGGCGGGTCTTGCAGGTCGGCATCGGTCAGGATGATGGCCTCCCCTTGGGCATGGTCTAGCCCAGCGGTGACGGCGACCTGAAAGCCAAAGTTGCGCGAAAAGCTGATGCCTTTGACGCGGCTGTCTTTTTTGTGCAGTTGGGCAATGACCTCGGCCGAACGGTCGCGGCTGCCGTCGTTGACCAGCAGCAGCTCCCAACTGTCTGGCTGTCGCTCCATCACTTCGGCTACGCGGCGATGGAGTTCGCCCAGCACTTCTTCTTCGTTATAGACGGGGGCAATGATGGAAATGGTTGGTTTCATAGACATTGGAAACGATAGTGGGTGAAAACTAGTTCACCTACTATCGGCTACAAATTTAACGCTTGCTCGACGGCGGCAAGGGTGGGTTTGATGGTGGTGGCTTGGGAAACGGCCGTTATTGCCGCCGCCACATCCTTCAGCCCACTGCCCGTAATCAACAGCGCTACCCGGTCACTGGGGCCAACCTGGCCGTCTGCTGCCGCTTGTAGCAGCCCTGCATACGCCGCCGCCGCCGCTGGCTCGGCAAACACCCCTGAATGTTGCGCCAACTTCGGGATGGCCGCCAAAATTGCCGCATCCGACACCTGCACAAACGCCCCATCCGTTTCCCGAATGGCTCGCATCGCCTTAATGCGGTCGCGGGGCAGCCCAGCACTAATACTATCGGCTCTTGTGTTAGCGGCAATAGGCGCTTTGGTTACAACGTCCTCATCGTTGCGCCACGCCTCATACAAATACGACGAGCCAGCCGCCTGCACCCCCATCAGCTTGGGCATTTGTGGCAGCAGCCCCAGCCCCACCAGATCGCGCAGCCCTTTATACACGCCGCCGATGATGCAGCCATCACCGACGGAGACAAAGATGTGGGTGGGGAAGTTGGAGATTGGAGATTGGAGATTGGAGATTGGAGACATCTCCAGCCCCAACTGTTGGTATAGTTCAAATGTGACTGTCTTTTTGCCTTCCGACATATACGGATTGTAGCCGGTGTTGCGGCAGTACCAGCCAAAGGCGTGGGTGGCTTTGAGACACAGTTCAAAAGCGTCGTCGTAGCTGCCTTCCACCAGCAGCACGGTGGCTCCATAGGTCAGCAGTTGGGCGATTTTGGCCTGCGGGGCGGAGGCGGGAACAAAGATGACGGTTTTTTGCCCGGTGGCGGCGGCAATACCGGCCAGGGCGGCGGCGGCGTTGCCGGTGCTGGCGGTGGTGATGATCTCTGCGCCTCGTTCGGCCGCTTTCATCACGGCAATGGCGCTGGCGCGGTCTTTGAAGGAGGCGGTGGGGTTACGGCCGTCGTCTTTGACCCACACTTGGGCGACACCAGCCGTTGCCGCCAGCCGGGGTGCATCGTAAACAGGCGTTGCGCCAATGTGCAGGGGGGGGGCAGCGGTGGTTTCGGCAACGGGGAGCAACGGCCGATAAGCAAACATGCCCTGCCGCGCCCAGTCGGGTGGGTTGGCGGCCAGCTGGCTGCGTATCTGCGCGTAGTCGTATTCAACGTCTAGCGTGCCGTCGTCGCCGTGGTCGGGGCAAACGTAGGTGACTTCATCAGGTTGATAGAGCTTGCCGCAAATGAGGCAGCGGAGGCCAAGAATGTGGTGCATCATAAATTCTCGTGGGGGATTGGAGGTTGGGGATTAGGAGACTAGGAGACTTTCAGTCTCGTAATCTCGCAATCTCCAATCTCCCAATTTTTATAATTGAATTGTTGCCAACACGCCCACATGGTCGGACGGGTAAAGGGTGTTGTCGTTGGGAGCGTGGCGGGTGCAAAATAGTTGGGCGTGGTGGATGGGGGGAACGGCCGTTGAGACAAAAATATAGTCTAGACAGCCAGCCCACCCGTCAGTTGACACCAGCGCCGTGGGATAGGTTGCTAAGGGTTCTCGCTCATACCGTTCGGCATAGGCGGAACGGTACGCCTGTTTCATGTATTGAATGGCTGGTTCAGTTGGCACGGCGTTGAAATCTCCGGCAATGATTTGGCGCGGCACGCGGCGACGGCCGTTTAACCACGCCACCAACTTCATCGTTTGCTCCAACCGTGCTTGTTTGTCGGCCGGCACGTGGTGCAGATGGATCGCCACAAAATCCAGCGTCTGGCGCGTGGGCAGCTCCACGTTAAGCCGCAGTGCCACCCGCCCCCCATACCCCAACCCCACCGCGTCGCGGTAAATAACGGGCAGCTTGGTCAGGACACCAATTCCCTCGTAATACCCCTTGATGAGGTGTTTTTTGGGCTGTTGATAGAGGTGGTAGGGGCTTTTGTCGGAGCCGCTGAGGCGCAGATTAAGCTGCTGCCGCAGCCACCGCCCCTGTCGCACAGGAAAACTGATCTCTTGCAGGCTAACCAGGTCAGGGACGGTTTCCAGCAGTTGTTCTACCAGCAGATGCCGTCGTTCTTGCCAGCGGTCTTGACGATTGCAGAGGTTGATGGTGGCGACGCGCAGAACAGGCATGGTTAAGTGAGGTCAATCTCCGTGGTGCCAATGGGGATGGGGGCTTTAATGGTTTGTGACCCATCTACAATGGTTAGGGTGAAGGAGGCGTTGGTTTGGATGGTGATTTTGTTGGCATTGCCGATAAAGTCGGCCACGCCGTCGCTGCCCAGCGGGTAGTTCCGCACGCCGTAGGGCTGCGCGGTGGCGAGGTAGCGGTTCCAGCGCACTTGGCGCAGCGGCCAGTCGGTGCTGAGGCCGATGACATCTTCAAGCAGCATGGCAATGGCACTGAGGCCGGTCCAGCCAACAAAATCGGGGTGGGCATCTTCGCCGGGGTTGGCCGATTCGGGGGCGTAGTTGTCCCACAGGGTGTCGGTGCGCTGGTACACTTGCCAAACGTTTTCCAAATGGTTGAGGGCGATTTCGTGGGCAAGGAGGTGCTGGCCGTGTTTGTGCAGCCCTTTTAGCACCATGTAGTTGGTGGAGGGCCAAACGCCGCCGCGCCACTGGTTGCCGGTGAGGGCGTTGTAGCCTTCGCTGTCGGCGGCCTGGCTGGGGATGCGGTGGGGGAGGTTGAATGCCCACGGGTCGCGCAGGTGCTGGATGAAGGCTTCGCGCCGGCCGTTGGGCATAACATCGGGGTCGAGCAGGCCCCAGTAGGCTCCAATGCTTTTGACGCGGGAAAAACGGCCGTTTTTGTCCACATCCTGATAAAACTGGTCGGCCTCATTCCACATGGTCTGGTTAATCTGCTGTGTCAACGTGGCCCGCTCGTCGGCTAATTCTGGCACCAGTTTAAGCTGCTCCAAGGCGACTGCCATTTGGCGCAAAATGTAGCAGTTGAGCGATGCTTGGAAGGAGGCATCTACCCAGGCCCAGTGACGGTGGTGCTGGCTGCTGTCTGGCACGCGGGGCTGGTTGTTCATGCCGCTGCTAAAGCCGGTGGCCCAATACAGCCCCGATTGCCAGGTGCGGTTTTTGCGGTACCAGCGATGGAGGGCCATGAGGGGGGGAAAAACGGCCGTTAATCGCGTTGTGTCTCCCGTAATACGGAAGTTGCACCACTCTGCCCAGGCCAAAATGTTGGGGCCAGTGCTGTTTGGGTCAAAGGGAAAATAGAGGTCGCTGCCGGTTTCACTATCAACTTCGCGGCTAATAAAGCCGTCGTCGTGTTGTTTGGCATACAGGTTGTCGAGCGTCCCCATAAAATTGAAGGCGCGGCGCCCGTAAACCCCAAACAGCATCATAAAGGCGTTGTCCCACATAAAGGTGTGGTTGTTGAGAGCAGAACCGAGATAGTTACTGACAAAGCCAGAACGGGGCTGGGGACGATGCAGGTTAAGCCACGCCAGCTCCCAGCCGCGCCAATACATTTCTGCCCATTCGGGGGTATCTGGCAGCACGGGTTCCGGCAGCAGCGGCCTGGCATCCAGATAGCTCAGGATGGGCTGGTGGCTGTAGCTTTGCCCCCGAAATGGGTTTTGCGCTACAAGAGGGTCGGGTTGGCGCGGGAATGGAGGCATGGCGTTAGGGCAAAATAAAAAGTTCGGCGGTGCCGGCGAAGCGTACCCCTTCTTCACCAACGGAGAGGGCGCGAAGGTTGTAGGCGACGATGAAGTTGTCGCGCAGGTAGCCCTGCCAGATGAGTGAATCCCCTGCGGCAATGTAGGGATAGTTGGTGAGGCCGCTGAATTCAGCTTGTTGACCGCCAGACCCGTCGCGTAGGCCTTGATAAACGGCCGTTGTTCCCGGAATGCCATACCCCACCGGCACATAGTAGCTGATAACCGCATTGTTAAAGGCCATTTGAGCCGTTAGGGGAGTGTTGTCGGTGCGTTCAACAGGCGTAGGGTTGAGAATGGTGAGTTTGACAGGGCCAGCCACGCGCATTTCGCCAAAAATAACGGTCGCCAGTCGCAAATTGTAGTTGGCAAAAACGCCAGGGGCGAGGATGCCATCCCAAATAAAGGAGTCGCCCGTGCGTTTGACGGCCGGCAGGCCATCAATCACCACATCAAACGCATCACCATTTCGCCCCACATATTGCAGACGGGTCCCCGGCACCGAATCACCTGGCTGTAGCCCAACGGTGTAGGCTGGCACCGTGAATGTAATGCTGTCTCCCGGCGGTGTGGGCGTTGGCTCCACGGAACTTCCACCCCCGAATGACGGTAGTGAACAGGCTAGGTTTGCTAACAGCAACACCCCCGCGAATAGGTAGAATGACCAGGTCTCCCTTCTCATGTTTCCAGTAATCGGTAATCAGTGACCAGTAATCAGTAATCAGTTGCTTGACTGGTTACTGATTACCGATTACTGATGACTATTATTTCTCCACTTCGATTGTAATCGTTTCAATCACGTCCCCAGGCGGTGCGTTAGGGTCGGTGCTGGGGTCGCGTGGCGTAATGGCTTGCACCACATCCATGCCTTCGCGCACGCGGCCAAAAATGGTGTAGCCGCCATCTAAAAAGGAAGCGTCACCCAGGGTAATATACCACTGACTGCCGTTGGTGTCGGGGCCAGAGTTTGCCATAGCCACCATGCCCGTCTCGCTGTGAGACAGGTCTGGGTCAATTTCGTTAGGGATGACATAGCCGGGGCCGCCGCGTCCTGTGCCGGTGGGGTCGCCGGTTTGCGCCACGAAGCCCGGCAGCACACGGTGGAAGGTGACACCATCAAACCACCCTTCTTGCGCTAAAAAGACAAAGCTGTTGACGGTTTGCGGGGCGGATTTGGGGTACAGCTCCATGACAAAGCTGTCGCCGGAGGCCATGGTGACGGTTGCCAGATAAATGGCCTCGGTGTCTATGGTCATTTCCGGCGGCGCATCATATTGCATCTCGGCCAACTGCCGCACCTGAATTTCGGAGCCAATGAATTGATCCCAAATTTCGTATTCAAAGGGCAACTGCTGCCCCGCGAAAATTTGGCCGTCGAGGATGACGGCGGGCGTGCCGGGCAAACCCAGTGCCACAGCTTCTTGCTCAGAGGCACTTACAGTGTCGGCGTAGGTGCCGTTGGCAAGCTCGTCGGCAAAGGTGGTGGTGTCGAGATCAAGTTCGCCCGCGAGTTCAACAAAGAAGGCTTGGGCGGCACTGTCATCTAGCCCACCCCAATCGCCTTGGGTTTCAAATAGCCGGTCGTGATAGGGCCAGAATGCGCCCTGGGCACCGGCTGCTTCGGCTGCCTCGGCTGCTTTTTGGGCGTTGGCATGGATGCTGTTAAGGGGGAAATGCCGGAAGGCAAATTGAATATGGTCACCGTAAGCGTCTACCAGACGCTCAAAGACGGGAAAAATCCCGCCGCAGCCCGGTCATTGGAAGTCACCATATTCGATGATGGTGATGAGTGGCTCGGTGGTGCCTTGTGACCAGTCGCTGTCGCGAACGGTGCTGGCATTGGCGAGCAGTTCTTCAAAAGGCTGGGTGGCGGCATCAACGGCCGTTTCTTCTTCCACCACCACCTCTTCTTCCACCGCTTCCTCAGTAGGCGCGTCGGTTGGTGCCGGGGTGTTGGTTGGCGCGGCGGCTGGGGCAGCGGTTGGTTCGGCTGCTTGGTCGGTGGTAACGGTCGCTTCTTCCGAAACCGCTATCTCTTCCGGCGCACTACCGCCACATGCCACTAACAGCATGATTAACAGAATAAGCAAAGTTTTCTTCATCAAATGCTCCACGATGTAAAATTTTAATCTTGCGGCATTCTACCACGTTCGCGGCAAAAGCTGAACAAATGACTGCGGGAACCAAAAAGGATTATGAATCGTTTAATAGATGATGACAAAAAACGGTAGAATGAGCGTCGTCATTTGGGTTGCTGGTTGCTAGGGGCTGGTGCATAACAACCAGCAACCAGCAACCAACGGTTTAAGGAGTATTGAACTGTGCAAAAATTTGTAATGATTTTGTTTGTTTTCCTGGCTGCGTGTAGTGCCCAGGTGCCTGTAGAAGAACCGGCAGTAACGAGCCAGCCGGCCGATGGGAACCCCGAACCATTAAAGGCGGTTGTGCCAGAAACGGCCGTTCCTGCTGATGATGCCTACCCCGTCCAGCCGATTACCGACCCGCTGCCGGGCGATTATCCGCCAGCGTCAGAAGCGGCTTTGCCGGGGTCATACCCTTCGGTAGATGAAGCTGGGTTTGTGTGGATTATTCGCCCGGAAGGGGTGCAGTGTGAAACGAGTGATGCGCCGACAGGGGAAAAAGGGCTGCAAAATGCGGTGGAGCGATTAGCAGCAGCCGGGATTAATGCCCAAGATTGGGGACTGACGGAAATGATGGTAACGGCCGTTTGTGGTGCTCCCACTAGCACCCATTACCTTGTCCAAATTCCCGCCACCGAACTAGACAAAGCCATTGCTTTGGGGTGGATGGCTCAATAACTCGGTTCAAGGCAACCATAAAAAAAGCCCCGGTTGATACAGCCGGGGCTTTTTATTTTCGCTTACCGTTTAATCATTCCGGTTGCCGCGATGCTGTCGGGTGTTTACCCGACCACCCCGGTCACCACTGCGATCCCGGTCGCCGCCACGACTGCCGCCACGGTCACCACCACGGCCACCCCGGTCGCCACCGCGACTGCCGCCACGGCCACCCCGGTCGCCACCACGACTGCCGCCACGGCCGCCACCAGAGCTGGCACTGTCGTTGTCACGGGCTTCTTCCAATGTCCACCCTTCCAGCACCGCCTGCCGCGACAGGCGAATCTTGCCGTCGGGGGTCACATCGGTGATCATCACCATCACCTCATCGCCCAACTGCACCACATCTTCGATGCGGTTGATCCGTTCGGAGGCCATTTGGGAGATGTGAACCATGCCGTCTAAACCGGGAACCAATTCCACAAACGCGCCAAAGTCGGTGATCCGCACCACCTTGCCGGTGAAGATTTCGCCCAGTTCTGGCTCTTTGGTAATTTGCTTGATGTGAAGAGCAGCCGCTTCGGTTTTTGCCCCATCCACACCAGCCACAAAGACAGTGCCGTCTTCCTGAATGTCAATGGAAACCTCATACTCCTCTTCCATGCTGCGGATGTTGGAGCCACCCTTGCCAATGACTGCCCCAATCTTTTCGGGGTCAATTTGCACGGTGAGCATACGGGGGGCGTAGGGACTCATTTCGGCGCGTGGTTCGGCAATGACAGCCAGCATTGAGTTGAGGATTTCCAGCCGTCCCTGTTTGGCCTGGGCCAATGCCTCGCTCATCATCTCTTTGGAGATGCCACTGATTTTGATGTCCATTTGCAGGGCGGTGATGCCAACGGCCGTTCCCGCTACCTTAAAATCCATATCGCCCAAATGATCCTCAAGCCCTTGGATGTCGGTCAGAATGGCGTACTTGTTGCCATCGGTTACAAGCCCCATCGCTACCCCAGCAACCGGCCGTTTAATCGGCACGCCGCAATCCATCAGTGCCAGACTGGACGCGCAGACGCTGGCCTGGCTGGTGCTGCCGTTAGAAGAGAGTACCTCCGACACCACGCGAATGGTGTAGGGAAACTCTTCTTCGCTGGGGATGACGGGGAGCAGGGCGTTTTCGGCCAAGGCCCCATGCCCAATTTCCCGCCGCCGTGGCCCACGCAGCGGCCACGTTTCGCCGGTGGAGAAGGGCGGGAAGTTGTAATGGTGCATGTAGCGGCTGGTTTCCTGCGGATACAGCCCGTCGAGCTTTTGTGCTTCACGGGGGGTGCCCAGAGCAACAATGGACAGCACCTGGGTTTCACCCCGCTGGAACAGCCCGGAGCCGTGGGCGCGGGGGCTGAGGGCGGTTTCGGAGTAGAGGGCGCGAATGTCGGCGTAGCCACGGTCGTCGGGGCGTATGCCTTCGTAGAGGATGCGGTCACGGACGACCTCTTTCACCACATCGCCAAAGACGGTGTGAATGCTCTTGACATCGGCGTTTTCGTCTTCGGTCACAAAGCTGTTAATGACTTCTTCGCGTAAGGTGTCAAGAACGGCGTTGCGCTCGTGCCGGTCGGGGGTGGTGGAAACAAGGTCTTTGACGCGGCTGCCGATGCGTTCACGAACGGCCGTTTCAATAGTAGCCTCAATTTCACCCTTAATGTAGGCACTTTTTTCCTTGCCAACAGCCGCCTGCATTGCTTCCAAAGCTGCAATGAACGGCTGCACCGCTTCAAAACCAAAGGCCAACGCCTCCGCCATCGTATCTTCATCAACCTCGTTGGCGCTGGCTTCAACCATGATGATGGCATCCTTGGTGCAGGCCACGCGCAGGTCAAGGATGCTGCCTTCCATTTGCGGAATTGTTGGCTCGGCAATGAATTCGCCGTTGATGTAGGCCACCCGGCACGCTCCAATCGGCCCGTTCCACGGGATATTGGAGAGGGTGAGGGCAGCACTGGCGGCGTTAACCGTCATCACATCAAGGTGATAGACGCTATCGGATGACAGCGTGGTAACGATAACCTGCACTTCATTCCGCATCCCTTTGGGGAACAGCGGCCGCAGTGGGCGGTCAGCCAGCCGGGCAGTGAGAATGGCCTGGGTAGATGGTTTGGCTTCGCGCCGGAAAAAGCTGCCGGGGATACGGCCGGCGGCATACATTTTTTCTTCGTATTCCACGCTGAGGGGGAAGAAGTCTAATCCTTCGCGGGCAGAGGGCGACATGGTGGCAGTTGCCAGCAACATGCTGTCGCCCATGCGGAAAGTAATGGCACCGCCCGCCTGAATGGCGAGCTTGCCGGTTTTAATTTCAATGTCGTGTTCGCCAATGGTGGCGTGAAACGTGGACTCAGTAATTGACATAGTAACCTTTGTATGTGTTGATTGTGTCTGATTCTGCGGCCAGACCGGCGGGACGCGACGATAATACAAGCGCAAATTTACCCGATTTGGGGCATAAAACGGCCGTTTTGTCCTCAGGCGACAAAATAAACAATCAATATGATATTGCAATAGTAATGCAGGAGTTAGAGCTGAACTGTTTAGGGACTGGGAATTGACCCATACGGTTTGCTTGTTTGAAGCAATTCCCAATTCCTAAACAACAATTCCCGACTGCTCTAACTAAGAAATAGGGGCGACCATCGCCCCTATTTTCCCTGTTTTTGTTGTAAATTAACGACGCAGACCCAGACGTTGCAGCATTTCCCGGTATTTTTCCGGGTCACGCTTGCGCAGGTAGGCCAGCAACCGCCGACGCTTACCAACCAGCTTCAACAAGCCACGTCGTGAACCTTCGTCATGCTTGTGCATATTCAGATGTTCCTGGAGCTGCTTGATGCGCCGGTCGAACATGGCAATTTGCACCTCAGCGGAGCCGGTGTCCCCTTCGTGCGTGCCAAACTCTTTAAAAATTTCGGCTTTCTCTGCCACATTTAAAGGCATTGTATATTCCTCCGAATCATTATATCTAGCCAGCAAGCCGCCGCGCCGATTTACGTCGCACTTCCTAGCCGATTGGTAATTATAACGAATGATAGGGAGGCTTGTCAAAGCTAAACTGAAAATTTAATTTTCGGCCGTTCGCTCCTACGCTAACAATGTGCTATCTTATGTTGTTTTTATTAAAAGCTGTTATATTTAATAACCATATCTCACCACACTGATCAGGATACATCATGTTAACAATTCAAGATGTGACCGTGGCCTTTGGGCAACGGACACTATTTAAAGATGTCAATTTGAAATTTTTGCCCGGCAACTGCTATGGGCTAATTGGCCCCAATGGCGCGGGCAAATCTACACTGTTAAAGGTAATTGCTGGAGAGCTTGAAGCAACTCGCGGCAATATTGCGACCGACCCCCATGAGCGCATTGCCGTTTTGCGGCAGGATCAGTTTGCCTTTGATGACAGAACGGTGCTGGAAACCGTGATTATGGGGCATACCCGTCTCTATGAGGTGTTGACAGAACGGGATGCGATCTATAGCAAGGCTGATTTTTCTGAGGAAGATGGGCTGCGGGCAGCGGATCTGGAAGCAGAGGTGGCGGAACTGGGGGGCTACGAAGCGGAAGCTGAAGCAGGAACGCTGCTCAACAATTTAGGGTTGGATGAAAGCTTGCATCAAACGTTGATGCGTGATCTGGAGGCTGGGCAGAAGGTGCGGGTGCTGCTGGCGCAGGCGTTGTTTGGTAGTCCTGACATTCTGCTGCTGGATGAACCGACCAACCAGCTTGATTTGGCTTCTATCGGCTGGCTGGAGGATTTTCTCTTCCGTTTCCCCAACACCGTGATTGTGGTGTCGCATGACCGCCACTTTTTGAACGATGTTTGCACCCACATTGCCGATATTGATTTTAATAAGATTCAGCTTTATGTGGGCAACTATGATTTTTGGTATCAGGCGAGCCAGTTGGCCCAGCAGCAGCGTAAGAATGAAGCGAAGCGGCGGACGGATAAGATTCAGGAGCTGGAGCAGTTTGTACGCCGCTTTAGTGCCAATGCGTCCAAGTCGCGGCAGGCAACTTCGCGCAAGAATTTGATTGAAAAGCTGCGGATTGAGGATTTGCCGTCTTCGTCGCGTCGGTTTCCTTACGTGGATTTTAAGCCGGAACGGCCGTCTGGTCGGGTCATTTTGTCGGTGGAAGGGGTGACGGTGCAGGGGGAAGAACGGCCGTTATTGCAAAACCTCTCCCTTACCGTCAACCCCGGCGACAAAATCGCCTTCATCGGCCCCGACGACCTGGCAAAAACCACCTTTTTTGATGTCATCATGGGCGAACTGGAGCTAGAAAGCGGCAAAGTTAATTGGGGAACCACCATCACCCCCGCCTACTTCCCCAAAGAAAACAGCAGCTACTTTGACACAGACCTCAACCTGGTAGATTGGCTGCGCCAATATTCCAGCGACGACAGCGAATCTTTTGTGCGCGGCTTTTTGGGGCGGATGCTTTTTTCCGGCGACGAGGTGTTCAAAAATACGCGGGTGCTTTCCGGTGGAGAGAAGGTGCGCTGCATGTTAGCCAAGATGATGCTTAGCGGAGCTAACGTGTTGGTGCTGGATGAGCCGACCAACCATCTTGACCTGGAAGCGATTACGGCTCTTAACGATGGGTTGATTAATTTCCCCGATGTGGTGCTGTTTTCTTCTCATGACTACCAGTTTATTGACACCATTGCCAATCGCATTATTGAGTTCACCCCCGGTGGGGTGGTTGACCGGATGATGACGTTGGAGGTTTATGTCAATGACCCTGGGGTGCAGGCACTGCGGCAGCAGATGTACGCGGGGGAGAAGTTGCTGCGAATATAAACAAAAAAACGGCCGTTTTTGCAAAACGGCCGTTTTTGTTTTTGTAATAAGCCCTTTGGGGGCTACCTACCTACCAGCGACGATTGTTACCGCCGCCATAGCCACCACGGCGATTACCACCACCGCGATCCTCACGCGGCTTAGCCTCATTTACGCGTAAATTACGCCCATCAAGCATGTAATTATCCAATGCTTGGATTGCCGCATCTGCCTCTTTCGGAGCCATCTCCACAAAACAGAACCCGCGAAAACGTCCAGTATCCCGATCAGAGATCATCGCTACTGACTCAAGTGTGCCATATTGACTAAACAGTTCACGGACTTGTTCCTCAGTGGCATCAAACGACAAATTTCCAACATATAATTTTTTCGACAACTTACTAAACTCCAAAACTAATTTCCAGGCCAACTACTAGGTAGTTTTTGCCCGGATTCAACAAATATACTCACAGACTATAGGTGGTTACGCTCAATAAGTCCAACAACTGGTCAAAAGCGGTAGGCGAACGCTCATAGAATTCTCATGAAAGCGGTTAAGAACGGCGTGAGCTGCGCCGACGGCGTCTGGATCTGCCTGACTTCTTTGCCTCTACACCGCGTTTTGCCTCAGCCGCCGTTTCGGCAGGCAGTGGCGTATGAAGTGACAGCTGATAGGAATCATCCAGCAGCATGGCAAGCAAAGACAACCCCTCTTCGCTTTCAGCAAGCTGTCGCGCCAGAGGCACAAACCGCTGCATTCGCTCCGTTTGCAATTTGTCGCGTTCGCGCAGCTTGGTTTCCAGCAGCACCGTCATTCGTTCGGCCACCACCCGCGCCACGTCTTCATGGCTGGGCAACGGCCGTTCTTCCAGCTCCATCTCATACCGCTTGGCAATCTGCTTTAGCTTCATCTTTTCCGTGAAGTCAACAAGTGAAATGGCCTCCCCGCTTGCCCCAGCCCGCCCCGTCCGGCCGGCGCGGTGGATGTAAACCTCATGGTCTTCTGGCGGTTCATACTGAATCACGTGCGACAGTTCGGGAATATCAATTCCCCGCGCCGCCACATCCGTTGCCACCAAAAAGCGCAGCTTGCCATCCCGCACCCGCTGTAGCACCCGCTCCCGGTCTTTCTGTGACAAATCGGAGCTGAGTTCATCGGCATCATAGCCAAACCGCTGCAGCACCACCCGTACATAATTGACCTTCATCTTGGTGTTGCAAAAAATAATGGCCGAATCGGGGTTTTCCACCTCAATCAGCCGCACCAAGCTGCGGTCTTTGTCCGTTGGCGGCACCACGATGTAGGAGTGGGTGGTTTCGGCCACATGCACATTGTCGGTACTAAGCCCCATGAAGTCTGGCTCATGCAAAAATTGACGCGCCAAACTGAGAACGCGGGGGGGGAAAGTGGCGGAAAACATAAAGCTACCGACCCGCCGCTGTGGCAAATACCGCTGCACCTGCTTCATGTCGGGGTAGAACCCCATTGAGAGCATCCGGTCAGCTTCATCAAAGACCAAAATTTGCAGTTCGTCCAGCGTCAGCGAACGGCGCAGCAGATGGTCGAGGAGACGGCCGGGGGTGCCCACAACAATGTGTGCCCCTTGTCGCAGCGCCTGTAGCTGATTGCCATAGCCGACACCGCCATAAACGGCCGTTACCCGCACTCCCGTTTCCCCTGCCAACACTTTCGCCTCATCCGTCACCTGCTGCGCCAACTCTCGCGTTGGCACCAGCACCAACGCCTGGCACGCATCCAGCAGCGGGTTCACCCGCTCCAAAATGGGCAAAATAAACGCCCCCGTCTTGCCGCTGCCCGTGCGCGACTGCACCATCAAGTCATAATTTGCCATTACATATGGCATCGCCTTTGACTGCACCGGCATCAGCTTGGCCCAACCTGCCCGTGCCATCGCTTCCCGCCAGCTATCGGGCAAATCATCTACCGATACCGACGGAAAACGGCTGCTTACTGCTGTTGTTTCCTGTTCCGCTGCTTCTATTTCTGCTTTAGCCATTTCTACCAGGCTATCAATCTCTTCTTGATTCATGAAAGGTTTTAATATTCCTAAATGTGTTAATCTTGTATGGAATGATGATACAGCGTTGCCCCGCGCTCCGCAAACGGGGAGTTTGTGAATGGGATTCTTTCGGATATTGTGGTGTTAGCAAATTTGGTGCGTAGTGTGTGGTGCGGACTCAATGATCTTTATGACGCACTACGTACCACGCACTTGATGATCGGAGAAGGTAATGATTCAACTGGGTGATGAGATGAAAACGGCCGTTTTGCGCCGTTTAGGGGTGGCCGAAGCACCACCGACGGTATCGCTGTTGGAAGCATTGGTGGCAGCATATATTCGCACGGTTCCCTGGGAGAGTGCCTTTCGGATGGCGAAGCGGGCGAGAACGGCCGTTACCGCCGACTGTCCCCGCTGGCCGGATGAATTTTGGCGCGACAACATTGAGCGGGGTGGGGGAGGCACCTGCTATGAAAGCAACTACGCCTTTTTTGCCCTGCTGCGGGCGCTGGGGTTTGAGGGGTATCTGACCATCAACAATATGCGTGACTCGATTGGCTGCCACACGGCCTGCATCATTCTGTTGGACGGGCAAAAGTGGCTCACCGATGTCGGCATTCCGCTTAACGCCCCCATTGCCCTGAATTCAGCCGCGCCGGTGGAGCGCGTGACAGAATTTTACACCTACACCGTTACCCCCATTGCTGCCGATGAGTACACCATCCACGCTGCGCCGCGCCCTGATCCCTATATTTTCAATTTGCTCGACAGGCCGGTGACGGAGGAAGCGTACCGGGCGGCAACGACGAATGATTATGGGTCGAACGGGTTGTTTTTGGATGCCGTGATTGTTAACAAGATTGTGGCGGAACGGCCGTGGCGGTTTAATACGCGGGAACGGCCGTTTGCCCTCAATACCTTCTGGCAAGGCCAACGCACCGACCGTGCCATCGAAGGGGAGGTGGCTGAGTTTGTCGGCCGGCATTTTGGTATGGATGCGGCTACCATTCGGGCGGCGCTGGCAGCCATGAGCAGTAATCAGTAAACAGTAATCGGTGTTCAGTACTGTTTACCGATTACTGTTTAAATTCCCGTTGTAATGAGCCGCAGGGTGATGCCGAACATAAACAATGTAGCAAACGCCATCACCCACTGCCCCCGGTTGGAGGTGTCGCCGCGCAGCACGGCCAGGTAGATGAAGGGGATGAAGACGAGCGAAAAGGCACCGTAGAGCAGGTGGATGCTGGGGCGGTCTAGCCCCACATTGAGGCCACCAAACCAAACAAGTCCACCCAGGATTGATTGGACAACAAAAAGAATCTGCCCAATGACGACGGCCCCCATGTAGCTGCCGTCCATGCCCTGCCCGCGAATGCCGCGATAAAGTCCCCAAAGCCCCAGCGCCAGAAAGAAGAGCCAGGTTGTGTTTGAAAGTTGTGCGTGAATGGTGTTAATAAATCCCATCTTTCCCTCATTTTACAAGTTTGTGTAAGGAGTTTAGCCACCCTTTGGTGGCTGTCAAAAAGAGCATAGGTTGGTTAAATGTTGGAGAACAGTTAAAATCTTGCCTGTGACGCTGTTGTGTCTAATTTGTAGTGCAAAATCGGGGAGCCTGACTTTTGCCTGAACTGAGTGTGAACATGATTGAAGATGAATTTGAGTTTTTACCAGTGCCGTCCTCGTTGTCCTCGCGGCCTGGTTTTGAGCCGGAAATAAGCGAGCGTATTGAGCGAAGCGATCAGATTATCAACCGGCCGTTTTTGCCGCTGCGGGATGTGGTGCTGTTTCCGCAAATGGTGATGCCGCTGTTTATCGGCCGGCAGCGGTCGCTGGCGGCCATTGAGGCGGCGCGGGCGAAGGGGGAGAGCCTTGTTGTAGCGACACAGCGTGATACCGAAGTGCTGGATCCGGCGGCAGATGATTTGTTTAGCATTGGCACCGAGATGGAAATTGGGCGGGTGCTGCGGATGCCCGATGACAGTACCAGCATTTGGGTGCAAGGACAGAGCCGGGCGGAAATTTTGGGGTTCACGCAGTGGGATCCGTATGTGCGGGTGAATGTGCGGCTGATTGAGGAGCCGGACGGGTGGGAGGCAAACACCGAGGCGTTGATGCGCTCCATTTTGTCGCAGTTTGAAGGCATTAGTGAGCTAAACACCAGTATTCCCGATGATGCCTTTACCTTTGCCTATAATATTGATGAGCCGGGATGGCTGGCGGATTTTATTGCCTCGACGTTGAATACGTCGGTGCTGGAGCGGCAGAAGCTGCTGGAGATGGTGAACCCGATGGAGCGGCTGCACCGGGTGAATGCGCTGCTGGCGAAGGAGCTGGATGTGCTGCAACTGGAGAATGAGATTCATTCGCAGGTGCAGCAGGAGGTGGATAAGGCGCACCGGGAGCATTTTTTGCGGGAGCAGATGCGGGTGATTCAGGGTGAGTTGGGGGAAATGGATGTTTTTTCGCAGGAGCTGCATGAATTGCAGGAGGTGATTGACAAACGGCCGTTTCCCCCCGATGTGCGCGTCAAAGCCGAAAAAGAACTTTCCCGCCTGCGTGCCATGCCCCCCATGTCGCCCGAAGTCGGCATCATCCAAAGCTACCTCGACTGGCTGCTCCATCTGCCCTGGGGCGAACGTTCCGAAGACAAACTCGACGTGCTGCACGCCGCCGAAGTGCTGGACAACGAGCATTACGGGTTGGAGCGTGTCAAAGACCGCATTTTGGAATACATGGCCGTGCGCCAAATTGCCCCCGATTCGCTCCGCAGCCCCATTTTGTGTTTTATCGGACCGCCGGGAACCGGCAAAACCTCCATTGGCCGCTCCATTGCCAACGCCCTGGGGCGGGAATTTGTGCGGATGAGTTTGGGTGGGGTGCGGGACGAAGCCGCCATTCGCGGCCACCGGCGCACCTACATTGGGGCATTGCCGGGGCGTATCATTCAGGCGATGCGAAACGTGGGCACCTGCAACCCGGTGATGATGCTGGACGAAATTGACAAATTGACGCAGGATTTTCACGGCGACCCGGCTTCGGCACTGCTGGAAGTGCTGGACCCGGAGCAGAACGGCAGCTTTAACGACCATTATTTGGACGTGGATTATGATTTGTCGCAGGTGATGTTTATTACCACCGCCAACTATCTGGACGGCATTCCCCACGCGCTGCTGGATCGGATGGAGGTGATTGAGTTTTCGGGCTATTTGGAAGAGGAAAAGCTGGGGATTAGCCGCCAATTTTTGCTGCCCAAACAGCTTGCCGAACATGGCATTGACAAATATCCGATTACGGTGCCGGATGAAGGGATTTTGACGCTGATTCGGCAGTATACGCGGGAGGCGGGGGTGCGGAATTTGGAGCGGGAGATTGCCAATGTGTGCCGGAAGTTGGCGCGGGCGGTGGCGGAAAAACGGCCGTTTCCCCCCACCATCACCGCCGAACAAGTACGCGAACTGCTTGGCCCGCCCCGCTTCACCGAAGATTTGCTGCCCGATGAGGACGAGGTAGGGATAGTTGTAGGGGCTGCCTGGACAATGGCTGGCGGCACGCTGCTCTTTATCGAGGTCAATTTGATGCCTGGCAAGGGGAGTTTGCAGCTCACCGGCCAGCTTGGCGAGGTGATGCAGGAAAGTGCCCATGCGGCTCTAACTTACACCCGCAGCCAGGCCGAGGCGTTGGGGATTGACCCCAGCCGCTTTGAAACCACCGACATTCACATCCATTTGCCAGAGGGTGCCGTGCCCAAGGATGGCCCTTCGGCTGGGGTGGCGCTCACAACAGCACTCATTTCGGCGTTTACCGAGCGCAAGGTGCGGCGGGATATTGCCGTGACGGGAGAGATTACGCTGCGGGGGCGGGTGCTGCCGGTGGGGGGCATTCGGGAGAAGGCATTGGCGGCGCGGCGGGCGGGTGCGCATACTTTTATCATGCCGCGCAAAAATGAAAATGATTTGGAGCTAATTCCCGATGAATTGCGACAGGGGCTGAAGATTGTGTTGGTGGATCGGATTACGGAGGTGTTGCCACTGCTGCTGGTGACGCCACCAATGCCGAAAATGGTCAAGAAACGGCCGTTGCGCCAACCGCCCATCATTCCTCCCCCGCCAGCGTAATTGGAGATTGGGAGATTGGCTGGCATAGCTCGTCAATCTCTAATCAACCAATCTCCAATCTCTGAATCAACTCGACCCGATTGCCAAACGGGTCACGCAGCATGAGGCGACTGTAGCCAGGGATGGGGGTGTTGTCTACCAATGTGACCCCGGCGTTGTGCAAATGGGTGTGCCAGGCGGCCAGGTCGTCTACCTCATAGGCTATATGTGCCTTGGTTGCCGGCCGGTTTACCCCATCTTCCACCCCTACGTGAAGCTGCTGGGTGCCAATTTGCAGCCAGAACCCGCCGTTTGCTTGCAGCGCGGCCGGCTTTTCAATTTCGGGTAGTCCCAAAAGATGGCAGTAGAAATGTCGGCCGGCTTCTTCTTGTCCAACTGGAATGGTAATTTGGATATGATTGATGCTGTTGATGATCATGTCTCAATATCATTCCAACTCGCGCAGCTTGCGGCGCATGATTTTGCCGGTTGTGGTGAGGGGAAGTTCGGTGACAAAGGCGATCTCGCGGGGGTATTCGTGGGCGGCAAGCTGGGTTTTGACATAGGCTTGGATGGCTTGCTTGAGACTGTCGCTGGGTGTGTAGCCGTCTTCGAGGACGATGTAGGCTTTGACGATTTCGTTTCGCAGGTGGTCGGGGATGCCAATAACGGCCGTTATTTTCACCGCCGGGTGCCGCAGCAAACAATCTTCAATCTCCCCAGGCCCAATCCGGTACCCGGCGCTAATGATCACATCGTCATTGCGCCCCACAAAGCGGATATACCCTTCATCATCCATCACCCCCATGTCGCCCGTCAGCAGCCAATCGCCGAGGAATTTGTTTTGCGTGGCTTCGGGGTTTTGCCAATATGCCAGAAATATCACTGGATTCGGCCGTTTGACGCCAATTTGCCCCAGCGTACCTGCGGCAACCGGCTGTCCGTCTTCATCCAAAATTGCCAGCGTGTGCCCCGGAACCGGCCGACCCATCACCCCCGGCTTTTCTGGCATAATGGCTGTGCAGTTGGAGACAATCATGTTGCATTCCGTTTGCCCATAAAATTCGTTAATCGTTACCCCAAATGTTTTGCGCCCCCATTCCAGCAGCTCTGTGCCCAACGTTTCGCCGCCGCTGGCAACCGTTCGCAGGTTAAAATCCCACCGTTTCTCTGGCTCCTTGACCGAACGCATCATTTTGAGTGCCGTTGGTGGTAAGAACGTATTGCGAATTTCAAAGTCGGCCAGGAACTGGAAAGCGGCTTCGGGGTCAAAACGGGCAAAGCGGTGGGAAACAACGGTAATGCCGTGGTGCCAGGCGGGCATGAGTACATCATACAGCCCCCCGATCCATGCCCAATCAGCCGGTGTCCAGATGCGGTCGGCCGGCTGTGGGAAAAAATTGTGCGACATTTCGACACCCGGCAAATGCCCCAGCAACGTACGATGGGCGTGCAGTGCCCCTTTGGGTGCGCCCGTTGTGCCAGAAGTGTAGATGATCAGTGCCGGGTCATCAGCCAAACTATTGACGGGGGTGAACTGGTCGGTGTGGTTGGCAAGCTCGGCGTGGAAATCGAGGCTGCCGGGCGCGGCTCCGTCAACAGTAAAAACAACTTGCAGATTGGGTAAGGTATGGCGTATTTGCTGGATTTTGGCCGCGCCAACTTGGTTAGTAATCACCGCTTTGGCGGCACTGTTTTGCAGCCGATAGGCCAGTGCATCCACGCCAAACAGCACAAACAGCGGCACGGCAATGGCTCCCATTTTATAAACCGCCACGTGCCCATACCCTGTTTCCGGGGTTTGCGGCAGCAAAATGCCAACCCGGTCGCCCAATGCAATGCCGTGCGCCTGAAGCAGATTGGCCGTTTGGTTGGAAAGCTGCTGTAGGCGACCAAAGGTAAAGCGTTGCACCGAGCCGTCGTCTGCTTTGTGAATGAGCGCCAGACGTTCAGGTTCCGTGATAGCCCATTTATCACACACATCCACACCGATGTTGTAGTGAGTGGGCAGATGCCATTCAAACGTGTCAAGTAATTGGGTGTATGTTTTCGCTGTTGGTAACATATTTTGTTCCCGATGATGCCAAAGGTTGCCAATGGGGTTAATCATAACATCAGGTAAGTGTGGGTCAATTCACCTCTTGTATTCTGAGCGTGATTAAGGCTACAATTTGATTTATGAGCAAAAGCTGGAGTAAAACAACGCGTTATTTTGTACTGGGTATTGTGATTATCTTACTCGTTTGGTTCTTGGTTGCTGCCAACGGGTTGATTGGGCCACTCGCTATTGCGGCAATGTTGGCCTATGTGTTAAATCCCATGGTTAGTTTGGTGAACAGCCGCACTAAATTGCCGCGTAATTGGGTGGTGCTGTTGGTCTATCTTACCTCTTTGGCAACCATTGTTACCTTAGGGATTATTTTTGTTCCGATTATCCCAGCGCAGACCGCCCTGTTTTTAGAGGAACTGCAAATCATTCAGTCGGAATTAGAGGCGGCTTTACCTAGTGCCATTAGTGTTGCTGGTTTCCGCATCTCATTAAGCGGTATTTTTAGCGGACTGCCTGGGGTTTCAACCAACTTTTTCCGGCCAGATACCGATGTAATTTTGTTGGCGCTGCAGGCTGCGACCACTAATCTGGGCTGGATTTTGGTTATTTTGGTAACGACCTATTATTTGCTGCAAGATTGGCCGATTTTTCGGGAATGGATTTTGGGGTGGGCACCGGATGAGTATGAGTATGATGCCCGTCGGTTGTACTATGAGATTCGCAATGTGTGGCAGCGGTATTTGCGCGGACAACTGCGACTGATGTTTATGGTGGGGGTGCTAACGGGGCTGGGATCGGCGGCGATTGGGCTGCCGGGGGCACTGGCTTTTGGGGTGCTGGCGGGTTTATTTGATGTGGTGCTGTCGGTGGGGCCGGCGATTGTGATGGTGGTGGCCGCACTGGTGGCTCTTTATTCGGGTTCAACGTTTTTAGTCATCCACCCGGTTTGGTTTATGGTGTTGGTGTTGGCTGTGTTTGGGGGGATTCAGGGGATTGAGAATATTTGGCTGCGGCCACGTATTATGGGGCAGACGCTTCATATTCATCCGGCGGTGTTGTTTGTGGCGGTGATTGGGTCGCTGGCACTGGGGGGGGTGTTGGTGGCGTTGATTATTATTCCGGTGCTGGGTTCGGCAGGGATTCTGGGGCGGTATTTGTATTGCAAGATATTGGATTTGGAGCCGTGGCCGGATTTAACAGCAGTGGTGGATGATGGGATGGGGGATGCGATGGTTGGGCGGGAAGAAACGGCCGTTTCCTCCACCACAACCACCAAAACTGGCAAACTGGTTCAGCCAAAAGAGCACATCCGCTAAAACAAAAAGACCCCGGTAATATTACCGGGGTCTTTCTCTTGTCTCCTTTCTCTCTATGCTTCAGGGACAAGAACTCACTGAGTTGCACCTGTGACAAGCCGATAACCAACGCCTCTTTCCGATACAATATAGTCAAAATCCGATACCTGCTTTATCTTTTGTCGCAGTCGGTACATGCTCACCTGGAGTTTATGCTTATCAACCGCTTCAAGCGGCCAAACGCGCCTCGATAAAAACTCAATCGTCACCACACGCCCCAAATTACGTACTAACACATACAATAATTCTGATTCGGTTGGCGTAAGTATAATGTTGTTTTCGCCAGCAATCAGCAGCCGTTTTGTAAAATCAACGCACAATTGCTCATCAATTTGCGTTAGTGGTGATAAATCATCGCTAAATTGCTCAATACGACGCAGCACACGGGAAACACGGGTCACCAGTTCGCGGATGCTAAATGGTTTGGTAATGTAATCTTCGGCAAATTTGTCTATGGCCTGGATGATGGTAAAGGGTTCATCGTTGGCGGTCATCATGACGATGGGCATTTCGCTGAACTGCCGCACAATGCCGCAAAAATCAAGACCGCTCATCCCGTATTGGAGGTCAATGTCTACTAACGCGAGGTGGGGTGAGCCAAATTTTCGCATCCAGTCAATGGCTTCTTCGGCCGAAGCCATGTCAACGGTCTGAAACCCAGACTGTTTTAAACCCTGGGTTACAAGCCGTCTCATGGTACTATCGTCTTCTACTACCAATATTCGGAACTTGTCTGCGTTTGCTAAATACATTCTGCACCACTAAATTATCTTGCGATGTTGCGGATGGTCTAGGTGGGGTAGTTTGGTGCAAAACGGCCGTTATAGGCTGGTACTGCCTGCGATACAAAGTCAATGCGCCTTAATACCCGACGTATACGTGACAACAACATTTCAGGGTCTACAGGCTTAATCATATAATCGTCGGCAAAATCGTCAATAGCCTGTGCTATCCACTTCGTCGGGATACGTTCTGAAAGCATAATGATGGGTACATCGCTTAAATCACGTACAAACTGACTAAACTGCAACCCGTCCATACCGTTACGAAAATTGCGTTCCGCTACAATTAAATGCGGCCACCCAAAAGCACGAATGATCTGAATGGCTTCTTCACAGGAATGCACAGCACAAAGATCATATGGGGTGTTCGCAAATACTTCCTCAATACGTTGACCATTACAGACATCTTCATCAACGAGAAGGATACTCCACTGTTTTGCAGATAATTGACTCACAATGTGGACCCTCAAAGCAAATTGAAATATGTTTTAATTACAAACTACCTTCTTTCCACATAGGAGCATACAGTATTCAGTTGTAGGAAAACATCGGGGAAAATCTGATCTTTGGTCAGGATTTTCCTGACAAACAATTAGTTCAAGTTGACCAGCCCCATGCGAATGGCATAGTGAACCAAGCCCGGCACATCATAGATATCCAGCCGCCGCATGAGCCGAGCGCGATGGGTTTCAACCGTCTTGGCACTTATGTTAAGCTGTGCGGCAATCTCTTTTACCGTTTGCCCTTCGGCAATAAGCTGCAAAATTTCTCGCTGGCGGGGCGTGAGCCGCTCTAACATGCTGGTTTGGCTGCCCACCCGCCGCACATAGTCGGCGACGTGTTTGGACACAGGTGGGCTGAGGTAAGTTTCGCCACCAAAGACAGAGCGAATTGCCATTTCTAACTCAGCGGTGCCAGAATCTTTGAGCAAATAGCCGGCCGCCCCCGCGTTCAAGGCCTGTAGCACGTACTCTTCATTCATGTGCATGGAGAGCATGATAATGCGGACATCCGGCATTTCCTGAACTACTTGGCGCGTGACTTCCAGCCCGTTCAAAATAGGCATTGAGATGTCCATCAGTACGATGTTGGGATTTAACGTTTTGATGAGTTCAATGGCTTCTTGCCCGTTGCCAGCCTCAGCCACGACTTCGGCGTAGGGCAGGCTTTGCAGCAGGGCACGAATGCCAGCGCGGACAAGGACATGGTCTTCAGCGAGCAGGATGGTTATTTTTTCATTCATAAACGGCCGTTTTTTCAATCAACGGAAAAACCACATAAATTTCCGTTCCTCCATCTATCTCTGATGTAATTTTAGCAGTACCACCAGCCAGCAAAGCACGCTCCTTTAACCCCAACAGCCCCATGCTGTCCCCCTGCGAAGCATGTTCCTCTGCCTCAACCACATTAAACCCAATGCCGTCATCTCGAATGCTTAAAACAAGCTGGTCTTGTTCCTGACGTAGCTCAACCAAAACATTTTGCGCGTGGGCGTGGCGGGCGATATTGGTGAGTGCTTCCTGGGCAATGCGAAAACAGGCAATTTCAACCTCATTTGGCGGGCGTTCGGTCAAATTAGTTTTAAACTGCGGCTCGAACCCCACCCACTGCGCCTGCTTATCAATGTACCAGCGCAGCGTTTTTACCAGCCCCAGGTCGTCCAAGAGAGACGGTCGCAAATCGAGCGACAAGTTTCGTACCTGCTGTAAAACGGTGTCTACAATGTCAACGCTGGTTGTTAGCTGCTGGTTGTTCTGGCTGGTTTGCCAAGTTTGCAGGTTGATTTTGAGGGCAGTGAGGGCTTGGCCGATTTCGTCGTGGAGTTCGCGGGCAATGCGTCGCCGCTCTTCTTCTTGAATGGCAACCAGCCGCCGCGAAAGTTTGACAAGCCGGTCGTGAGCCGCGTCAAGCTGGCGGTAGAGGCGTTGGCGTTCGGCAATTTCGCGCATGAGATTGGCGTTGGCCTGGGCAAGATCGGCCGTTCGTTCCACCACGCGCAGCTCCAGGGTTTCATAAACGGTTCGCAGCATTTCCTGGTTTTGCTTGCGGTCAATGATGTCGCGCACGGCAATGACCTGGGCGGGCATGCCGCGATAGGTTTGGGCATGGACAACCAGTTCCACATCAACCTGGGAACCGTCTTTTTTGATGGCACGGGCTTCGTGGGTTAGGCCGTCTCCGGCAATGTCGGCCATGACCAGTTTGGCGTTGGTTTGTTGGATGAGATCGCTGATCGGCCGGCCGACAAGACGGTCAAGCTCATAGCCAAAAAATTCTAGAAAGCGAGAGTCCGCCGTAATCAGCACCCCATCTTGCAGCACCGCAATCCCCTGAAACACCATTTCCAGCAGCGCGTAATAACTTTGTTCGCTTTCACGGGCGTGAGCCAGCTTTTCGCTGGTTTGAATATTGCGCTGGTAGACAATCACTAGCGTCAATCCCAGGCTAAAAAACCCCACAATCAGCAAATAAAACAGCAGCAGTGCCACTCGCTGTTCCACCACCGCCCCCAAATAGAGGGCAATGGCAAGGGAAAAAACCAGCAGCAGTGCCAGCATAGCCAGCCGAAAATATTTGGTGCGGGTGAGGACGTAGGTGAGGATAAATAAAACAACGACCGTTACCGCTCGACTGACATTCGAGACGGCCAGTTCGTTGCGAAAATTGAGATAGATGATGGCTTCAATGACAACGGTGGCGACAATAAAGAGGAGGGTAAAGGCAGAAAGAAGGGTTTGGCGTTGGCGTGTTCCAGCGTCTTGTATCGCCATCGGCGTGATGAGCCACTGCCACGAACCCTTTAAGTTCATCATGCGACTGTTTACAGTTTGGTTAAGATTTCGGGGCCGTTGGGGGTAATGACAACGGTATGTTCAAATTGTACCGATAGCTCCCCATCAGCCGTAATTACTGTCCAACCGTCGGGCAGAAGGTACCATTCGTGGGTGCCATAGTTGATCATGGGTTCTATGGTAAAAACCATGCCGGGCTGGAGCCGGGGGCCACGGGTGGATTGGCGAATATGGGAAACGGAAGGGGATTCGTGCAGCTCGCGGCCAATGCCGTGCCCACCCCATTCGTGCACCACAGAGACACCTTGCGTATCAGCGTAATCATTGATAGCAGAGCCAATGTCGTGGAGATAGGCACCATTTTGGGCAGCTTCAACGCCCACGTGCAGGCATTCTTTGCCAATGTCGAGCAGCCGCTGGACTTTCGGGGAGACGCGCCCAACGGGGAAGGTAACACAGGCATCGCCACAATATTCTTTGTAGCGCAGGCCAATGTCTATGCCAACGATGTCGCCTTCTTTGAGAACGCGGTCGTCGGGCAGGCCGTGGCAAATTTCGTGGTTGACCGAGGCGCAAATCACGCCAGGGAAGGGGGGATGATCACCCGCACTGCCCTCATACCCTTTGTAGAGGGGTTTGGCTCCATAGCCAATGATGTAGTGTTCCACCAGATGGTCTAATTCGCGCAAGCTGATGCCGGGCTTGATGTTTTCTTCGAGGAGGGCGAAACATTGGGCAACCAGCCGGCCAGATTCGCGCATTTGGGCGATTTCACGTTTGCTTTTGAGTTTGAGGCGTTTTTTGAACCGTTGTGTAAATACCATAACGGAGGGGAGTATAGCACACAAAAAAGCAGATAAGAAGTTCAACTTCTTTGCAAAGAAGTTGAACTTCTGCGGGGCATTAGTGGGTGAGGCGGCGGAGGCCGATGGTTTGGAGGATGGCGAAAGTGGCGACGGCTTCGGCGAGGAGGCCGATGGTCCATTTGCCCGCGAGGGTGAGGGGGAGCCAACCGCCAAGGAGGAGGAGGATGGAGCCGATGACCCAGAGAATGTCGAGCATAACGGCCGTTTTTGCCACCTTCACATCCAAAACGGGCTGACGGGTGGCCCAGAAAAGGAGCAGGCCGTAGGGAATGAGGATGAGGCCGAGGATGGGGAAAACGGCCGTTTGTTCAATCCCGGTAAAGTTGGCAAGGCTGCTGGCCGCCAGCAGGGATGTTAGCCCGCTAAGGCCAGAGAACAGGGCGTTACCACGAAGTGCCTGGCGTAGGAAGTGGGCATTGTCGGGAACAGTTTGTATAGCAGTCATAAAAAACCTCCATTTGTGGATAAACTAGGATGCAAAGGTTTGTTGATAGCCATTTGCATCCTGGCAT
The DNA here is from genome assembly GCA_020634215.1 of Ardenticatenaceae bacterium. GTDB lineage: Bacteria > Chloroflexota > Anaerolineae > Promineifilales > Promineifilaceae > JACKCD01. Next base: position 35,728 of record JACKCD010000023.1, read on the forward strand.
GTGATTCCTTGATGGCTGGAGGATAGGGGATTTGACGGTGCCAAAGCGAGGAAAAGTGGTGCCAACTGGTGCCAGTGGGATGTTTTTTGGCAGGATTGACAAGATTTTGTAGGATTTTCAAGTTCAATCTTGTCAATCCTGTCTAAAGATTCTAGGGGGATTAACGGCCGTTAACCCCCACCCGCCGCGACCTTTCACGCAGGTCACGGGCAACGAGGGCGGCGGCGGCGTTTTGCCAGTTGTAGAGGGTGCGCTGAGGAACCTGGGTGCGGAACCAGTCGAGAATGGGAAGAACGGCCGTTTCTGCTTCTCCCAGCACCAGCCGCCGACTATACGGCTTTAGCCCGCGCACATAGGGATAGTGGAGCGCGTTGTAATGCCGCCACTCATCCGTGGTGCCAAAATCAGCTTCGCCCGGTGGCTTTAGCCGCTCAATGCTTTCAGTTAGCATCAGCCGCAGTTCGCCCGCCCGCGTCAGGGTGTCGGTAGGCTGGCCGTTTTGCTGGAGGCGGTGGGCAATCAATGGCAGCCGAGTTAGTGGGCTGCGGGCTAAATGGGGCAGATTACCCATTTGGCTAAGTGCCTGGCGCGTGTAGCGAGTAAAGGTATCGCTATCAATCTTGTCTAGCTGGAGCGCGTCGTCGCTGCGGGTCAGGGCATCGGATTGGGCACGCAGGTTGCTGCGCTCTTGGCGCAGGCGCGGGGTGTTGAAAAAGGCGAAGCGGTCAAAGAAGGATTGGAAAGGGTCGGCAAAGGTTTGCAGCAGAATGGCGGCGGCGATGGTGGTGAGCAGCAGCAGCAGCAGGGCATAGGTGACGCCAATCCCGTAGGCCATTACCAAAACGATTTGGCCGCCAAAAAGGAGAGCCGTAAAAAAGGCATAGTCGAGCGAGCGCAGAAAGTGGGGGAGGAGTGCTTCTCCCTGGTCGAAGGCATCCATAACGGCGATGACGATGCCTAGCAGCAGTAGATCGCCACCGATGCCGAATAGGACGAGGGTGCGAGGGAGCCAGCTAAAGGGGAACATGAGGAAGGTGATGCCGAGCATGAAGAAGAGGGTGGCGATGAGCAAAACGGCCGTTGGTCGAGGATGCTGTTCTAGCCGTTCTTGTAGTGCCTGTTCGCCGGGGATGAGATAGACAAGCAGGGCAATCCAGCAGGCGGCAGGCAGAAAGACAAAAAGACGCTGCCAGATGAAAAGCGAAAGAGAACTTTCGCCGCTGAGGGCGTATTGGCTGAGGATGTCGAGGGCAAGGCCGATGGCGTAGGTGACAAGCCCCAGCCCCGCCAGCCACAGCCGTAGGCTGCCCACATCGCGGGCAATGAGGTATAGCCCTAGCCATAGGGCCAGCCCGTAGAGACCAATTTGCAGGACAAGTTGGGTGGTTGTCATGGATAGATTGTAGCATTGGCGAGTAGGTTGTGCATAAAAAATGTTCGTGCAGGCTGATGACAAGTAGCAGGTTGCAGGTGGCAAGTTTTATTTGATACCAGAACTTGCCACCTGTTACTTGTCACATGAAAGCCTTTTGGAGGATTGACAGCCCAAACTATTTCGACTAAAATCTATTTAGATTTATTTCTAATTAGATATTCTCAAAAGAAGGTGGTGTGTGATGAGCGACGACGAACGATTTGAACAACTGCTACAATTTTTTAAGGTGTTGGGTAACAAAAATCGGCTGCAAATTTTGGGGCTGCTGGCAAACCAGGAGCGCAATGTGGGTGAACTGGCATTGATGCTGGATTTGAAGGAGCCAACGGTTTCGCACCATTTGGGGCTGCTGAAGGAACTGGGGCTGGTTGATACGCGGCCTGAGGGGAATTTGCGGCTTTATCGGCTGAACCAGAAGGCACTGGAAAAGATGAACAAGGATATTTTTTCGCCCAAGCAACTGGCGGCACTGGTAGATGTGCGGAAGTCGGAGGAGACGTGGGAGGAGAAGGTGCTAAAGGCGTTTGTGGCAAACGGCCGTTTGCTCGACATTCCAGCGCGGCGCAAAAAGCGGCTGGTGGTGCTAACCTGGCTGGTGCAACAGCTTGACCCAACGCAGCAGTACCATGAACTGGAACTCAACGAGTGGCTCAAGCAGTTCCACGAAGATTGCGCCTCGCTGCGCCGCTATATGGTGGAAGAACAGTTGCTGATCCGCGAGCGCAACACCTACTGGCGGCCTGCGTTTGTCCAAACGCCATAAATTGGTAGGGTAGAGACGCAAGATTTTGCGTCTCTACCTTAATCAATCCACAGCCACAACCACGTTACGCAGTGCGCCAACGCCCTCAACCTCGGTTTCTACCACGTCACCGGGCTTGAGGAATTCGGGGGGGGTGCGGGCCACGCCCACGCCGTCGGGCGTGCCGGTGGCAATGATGTCGCCGGGGAGCAGCGTCATCGCCTTGGAAAGCTGATGAATGACCTCATCCACGCCAAAAATCATCTTTTGCGTGTTGCCATTCTGCTTTAGCACGCCGTTGACGTGGCAGGTGACGCGCAAATTTTGCGGGTCGGCCACCTCATCGGCGGTGACAATCCACGGCCCCAGCGGAGCGCTGCCGTCAAAACTTTTGCCGACAAAAAATTGTTTGTGCTTGCGCTGCACGTCGCGGGCGGTCACGTCGTTGAGGACGGTGTAGCCAAACACATGGCTGCGGGCATCATCTTTGGCAATGCCGCGCCCCTGTTTGCCAATAATAACCACTAATTCGGCCTCCCAATCAATGTGGGTGGAAACGTGGCCGAAGTAGGGAATGTCGCCATAGGGCGCGTTGACGGTGGTGGTGGCTTTGTTGAAGATGAGGGGCAGTTCCGGTACATCCACCGGCAGACCCTGTGCCAGGGCAATTTCTTCAACATGACCGAGGTAATTTTTGCCGACGCACATGAGGTTGCGCCGGGGGACGGGAATGGGGGCGAGGAGGGTGATGTCAGCGAGGGAAACGGCCGTTTCTGCCCCTGCCACCACATCCCTTGCCTGTGCCAACCCCTCGGCTCCCATTTCGATGAGGCCGAGCATGGTGGGGGAAACGGCCGTTAAATCCACCACCCCCGCCCCCGTCACCGCCCCAATTTTTTCCACTCCATTGAGCTGATAAGTAACAAGTTTCAAGCGTCTTCTCCTTTAAAAATGGGACACGGACGAACACGGACGAACACGGATGACTCTGTGAAATTGTTGATTTTGATTCATCGTAGTGCCTCATTGTTCATGGTGTCGCCTTTACAAGTGCGAGTGCCATTAAGCCCTTTATTGTAACAGAAAGTGAACAAGTAGAGCGTAAGCTTGGGCAGAGGCCGCAAAAACTCCTCTGTGCTTCTCAGTGGCTTCTCTGTGTAGCTCTGTGTCATCACTTTTCGGCCACGAACAGACTGTCGAAGCCGAGGGGGACGAGTTGGAAGAAGGTGGTGCCAGGTGCCAGCGGCAGGATGTTGCCGTCAAGGTCGGTGAAGGTCAGCATGTGGCTGGGGTCGGTGCGGTGCCAACGGCCGTTTATCCGCACCCCATTGCGAAAAACCGAGGCTGGCCCCTCGCCCCAAATTTGAATTTGGATAGACGGTTCGCCGTTTGTGTCCTCCACAATGTCGGTGTTGACGTGTTCCGCCGCCACCACCACGATGTTGTCAAAACGAAGCTGCTCCCCGCTGTTGGCATCCAAGTGGGGTTCACCATCGGTCCAGCGGCTGTAACGGCCGTTAATCCACACCCACGTCGCATTGGTTCATGTAGGCAATTCCACTCGGCTTTACGGGTGCCTGCCGCAGCGGCTCGGCGCGGAATGCCATGCCATTAGCAAAATGTGGGTACTCTGTCTCACCCACGTTCGTCCAAAATAAAGCGTAGATTGTAGGTGCTGGTAAACAGGGTATGGGTGGCTGGTTTGTCTCTCGTCGGGGATGTGCCTGTAAAGCTGCCGTGGGCGAAGTCGGGCGAAAACGACGCGCTCATAAAGCTGCTGGTGCGGATTTGCTCGCGCACCATTTCTACTCGACCCGAGTAGGTAAGGCGAAGGCGGCATCGTACATGACCGGGATTTCCAGGTCAATGAGAGCCGAGCGCTGCGAACGAGCCGACTTTTTCACGTCAAAAACGGCTGTAAACGGGTCGCGCCTCCTCGGCATAATGCTCAAATACCAGGTCGGCGCTGCCCAGCTCTCAAGCTCAGCCGCAATAAAATGGCGGCGCGCGGAGATTTTGATGGCTAACGGCCGTTTAGCCAACACTGCTGGATCAGACACAACCAGCCCGGTTAGCGGGTTGACGTTGGCCGGGAAATCGGTGGGGCCAATCAGCCCTTCAATGGCAGGCGTGGCGGTGGGTGTAGGTGGGATGGTGGGAACGGCCGTTGGGGCAATGGTGGGCAGCGCAGTGGCCGTGGGCGGTGGCTGCGTGGGTGCTGCTGTCGCTGTTGGCAACAAAGTGGATGTTGCTGTAGGAGATGGAATGGGAATGGCGGTGGGAGAGGTGGTTGGAGAAACGGCCGTTGGCGTTTGGCACGCCACCAGCCAGCAAACGGCAAAAATCCAGACAAACTGCTTCTTCATATGACCCGTCTTTGTACAGAAATGTAGGGAGTAGGGAGTAGGGAGTGGCGCGTCTACGCCCTACTCCCTACTCCCTACCCCCCACTCCCCACAGATCATATCACCGCGTCCGGCGCTGCCAATATTCCTTGGGGGCCAGCTTGTCTAGCTCTTCGGTGGGGGTGTGCAAAAATTCTAGCAGCAGCCGGTTAAACCGCGCTGTTTCTTGCAGCATGGGAAAATGCTGCGACTCTGGCAGGGAGATGATGTGGTGCAGTTCGCCGCTGCCATTTTCAAACGGCTGGGTGTCATATTGCGGCATTTGCACGACGCTGTCTTTTCCCCCGTAAATGCCCAAAACGCCGCACGAAACCTTGTTAATGACCTCGCCAACATCCATTGTGGCAAACTCCTCGGCTACCCGCCACATGGCCTGTGGGTCGGTTTTGTGTAGTTCGCCGCCAACTTCGTTAAAGGTTTGGCTTTTGCCCAAAATTCTGTTGGCAAAAATGGCCGGTTCCAGATTTTGCAGCCGAGGGTTCAGGCTGGTGCCCTGCATCGGCAGGGCAATGGCGGCAACCTTGCTCACGCGGTCGGGGTAAGTGGCCGCGTAGCGCAGTGCTACTATGCTGCCCAGGGCGTGGCCGACCAGCGTCACGGGGGTGATAATGCCAAGCTGTTCAATAAATTGGTCGAGAAGCGTGGTATAACCGGCAAAACTGTAGAGCGTGGCTCGTTCAGGGTCGGTGTAAACTTTGCTGGAGTCGCCGTACCCCCACAAATCCAGCGCAAAAGCACGGTATTGAGTGGAAAGTGCCTGCATGGCCGGCCACCAATAACGCCATGAACCCAGCCAGCCATGCACAAAGATGACAGGCTGCCCACGTCCGAGCACTTCATAATGGATGAAGTAGTTTTCGATGTTGGTGATGCTCATAGCTACCGTTACAAAGGGTGACAACCAACTTGCCACCTGTGACTGCCGCCGCAAAACCTGTACCCAAATGGCGGCGTTTCCAGAGGAAGGGGTTATCGGCTTAATACATGGGTAATGGTGTCTACCAATGCCTGAGGCGCAAATGGTTTTAAGATGTAGTCGGCTGCGCCCACTTCATAGCCAGTTTCAATTTCTGCTTCCTGCCCTTTGGCAGATAGAAAAATTACGGGAATGTCCTTGGTTTTGTTTTGCGCTTTGATTTTGCGGCACGCTTCATAGCCGGTCATCTTGGGCATACGCACGTCCATCAGAATGAGGTCGAAGTTGTCGGTGGGAGCCAGCTTAACGGCCGTTTCCCCATCCTCCGCACTCACCACCTCAAACCCATGAAACTTCAGCGTTAGCAGAATCAACTCTCGAATGTCGCGGTCGTCTTCTGCAATCAAAATTTTACTCATGTAACAAAACCTCTGGCTTATGCCAACTCGCTTTCTTCCACCACAATTGGCAAATTGAATGAGAACGTACTGCCTAGCCCCGGCGTGCTTTCCACCGCCAGCGTGCCCCCGTGCATTTCCACCAGCCCTTGCACAATGGCAAGTCCCAGCCCTGTGCCCGATACGCGCTGCACATCTTCATCATCGGCTCGGAAAAAGCGGTCAAAAATCTTGGCTAAATTTTCTTTGGTAATCCCAATACCGCTGTCTTGCACAGCCAGATTAACAAATTGCTCGCCGCCGCGCAGGGAAACGCGAATTTGTCCACCGGCTGGGGTGTAGTTAAAGGCGTTATCCAGCAAATTGGTCAAAATTTGCGTTACGCGGTATTGATCGGCATTTACGAGCGGCAGGTCACTTGGCAGGTCAGTGTAGACGGCAATGGGCTTTTGTTCATGCCGAATGCGACCCTGTAAATGGTTGTCTACAATTTCACTAACCAGTTTGGCGAGGTTTAACGGCCGTTTGTCCAGCTTCGTTTGCCCCGTCTCAATGTGCGAGATATTCAGCAAATCCCCCACCAAATTTTGCAGCCGCTGCGCGTTGTTCTTGATAATTTCCAAATAGCGCATCTGCGCTTCTTCCAGCGGCCCCGTCGCGCCCATCAGCATCAAATCCGCATACCCCTTAATCGAGGTCATCGGCGTGCGTAGCTCGTGCGACACATTCGAGACAAATTCGCTTTTCAGGTTATCCAACTCCACTTCGTGAGTAATATCGCGGAAAATAGAGACCGTGCCAAAGAACTGATTGCCTACCAGTACCGGCGACAGCAAAATGCTCACACTCTTATTTTCAATCTCAAGCTGGTCGCTTAAAAATGGCAGTTCTGGCCCCAACCGGTCAGCGTTTCGCGCCCAATTATCAATGGTCGAAAGCCACGAACGGCCGGAAGCTGAGTAAAGTCCCAGCAGTTCATTGATTGATTTATCCAGCAGTTGCTCCCGTTCAAACCCCAAAATCCGGCAAACCGGGTCATTTGCCAGCGTAATGCGGTTACGCGCATCCCCCACCAACACCCCATCGGCAATACTTTGCAAAATCGCCTGATTTTTGCTGGTTTCAATTTTTTCAAGCTGGATCATGCCGCCCAGCCCCTCGGCCTGCTCCCGAATGAGCAGGTATAGATTGGCGTTGTTGATAGCGTTTGCCACCTGGTGCGCCGCCGCTTTCAGCAGGTCAAGCTGCTGCAAGGTGAAGGCGTGGGGATTGGTGTGGAAGAACATCATCACCCCAATCACCTCATCGTTGGTGACAAGCGGCACCGCCAGCACCGAGCGATGTTCGCTGCTGGTGGGGCGGTAAACCCAGCGCGGGTCTTCGTCGGTGTTGTGAACCAGCACTGCTTCCCGGTTTTGAATCATCCACCCGGCCAATCCTTCGTTGTACATCAACCCGCTGCGGATGCCTTCGGGCGGGGTGGGCTGGGTGGTGCCCATGGTAGCGCGAAAAACAAGTTCGCCGTCAACGGGGTCAATCAGCAAAATAACTGCCTGGGTGGCTTGCACCACCTCGTTGACCAGCAGCAGTGCCCGGTTGAGCACGCGGGTCTGGTCGAGGCTGGTGGACAGTTCGGTGGTGATCCGCAGCAAAATTTTGACGCGGTTGCTTTCGTCATGCAGCTCGCGGGTGCGCTCGGCCACGCGCAAATCCAGCTCCTCATTGAAGCGGCGCAGCTCGGCAAAAAGGGTGGCGTTTTGCAGGGCAATGGCGGCTTGTACGCCAAAAACGGCTGCTTCTGAGACATCCTTGTCGCTAAAGCGGTTGGGGTTGGCGTGGTCAACAAAGGTTAGCACGCCGATAATATTGCCCTCGCGCTCCAGCGGAATGCCCAGCACGGCCTGAATTTGCTGGCGATGGGGCAGCCGCAGATGAATATCGCCGCGCTGGGTGACGTTGTTGATATAGGTGGGGAATTTGGCACCGGCCAAGACGTTGACAAAGGCTTGGATGTCGTTGCTGTCAACGGCCGTTTCGATAAATGTTTCCGCCCCCAAGCCATTGGCCGCGCCACCGACAAACCGCGTGCCTTCACGCAGCCAAATATACGCTCCGTCCACCTTGAAAATCTGGACGCTTTCACGGCAAATGAGGTTGAGCAGCTTGTCGAGGTCGAGGGTGTAGCTGAGTGCCAGGTTGACGCTGCCGAGGGCGTTGTAGAATGCTTCGCGTTCATACACTTCGGCAAAGACAACGGCCGTTTCCAAATTGGCACTGGCTTGGTTGATCAGGGCGGTTAACAGCCCCATTTCACGGTCGCTTAGCGTTTGCGGTCGCGCCAGTTCAATAACGCCGTATGGTTCACCGGCGACAAAGATGGGGAATAGCACCTGGGTAACGGCCGTTTGTTCCCCGGTGGCCGCCAACGTTTGCCGAATGGGTCGCCGCTGCCGCAGAACGAGTTGCAGTTGATGAGGGGCGGGATAAACGGCCGTTTGTGCCGAAGCCGACCGGGCCACCAGCTTAAACTGCTGCCGGGTTGTCTCCCAGGCAAAAATCATAAACCGTTCCGCCGCCACTGCCCGTTGCGCCTGTTCTCCCATCGCGTGCAGCAGTTCGTTGGTCTCCAGCATCCCTGACAGCTTGTTGCTGACGTTAGATAGCAGTTCGAATTCCTGGCTGCGCCGCGTCGTTTCTTCCAGAAGCTGCACATTTTCAATAATTGAACCGGCAAACTGGGCGTATAGCTCCACCGTTTGCAGCGTTTCTACCGTTGGCCGCCGCCCATTGTGCGGACGATCCAGCCCAATTAGCCCAATTCTTTGCTGCTGCCGGTTTGTAAGCGGCACACAGAGCAGATCATGGGGTTGCCAGGCATCGGGATCCTGCCCGGTGGCTTGATCGTCCGGCAGAATGGTGTTCACCATATCCAATGGCCAGTCGCTGCCGGCGGGGACAAAATAGCAGGAGCCGCGCCGCAAATGCTGGTAGGCTGAATTTTCAAAAAGCTGTCGCCATTGGGTAGCCGGCAGCATATTCTTTTGAATGTTTTGACGCTCTTCGTCAGTAAAGCCGGCTGCAAAAATTTTGGTGGCGTTAAAGGTGCCGTCGCGTAGGGTTAGCACCACGCGCCGCCAGCCAGTGGTTTGCAGCCCGTCAACCAAAAGCTGGAGCTTTTTGTCAAAATCACTTTCCTGGCTGATCTGGGTCAGAATGGCAAGCTGGTTGGTGGCAACGGCTTCGGTTTGTATGGAGGCAGGCTGGCTGAGACAAAGCTGCCAGGCGGTTGAGCCCAAGGGTCGGGTGGTAAGGTGGTAGGGAGAAACGGCCGTTTGTATCACGACATTAGCCGGGGCCGCTAAGAGCTTTTGCCAACCTTCCTCCAGCCCCCAAACGGCCGTTAGCGTTGCTAAATGTGATGGGCAAGTGTCAAGATGCAGCATTTGGTGCGCCGCCTGGTTGGTAAACAAAATCTTCCCATCCGGCGCGGCCAAAATAACGCCTTCTTGTAGGTTTTCCAGAATATTCCAGGCAATTGCTGGTGTTAATTCCTGATTCATGCTGAATCCCTAGCCCGTACCCATACAATCAAAACAAAGGTGATAGCACATGGCGTCACCTTCAAATCGTTACCGTAAGTAACGGTGGCTATCAACTGGGCTGCTTGTCCTGTTTTCGCTGATCCAGACGACGCATTTCGGCGGCCATCTCAGTGATTTCCCGAATATCGCTAAAGCGTTGGGTTTTGTCTGAGACAGCACCAATGGAGAGGTGCATAATCGGAGCTAACTGTCCATCTGGCTGCTGGATACCACCCTGTTCTCGGTCAATAAAGTTGTAGTGGGAGAGAATCCCCTCATCAAAACGGGAGCGTAGCTTATTAGTCAAGGTAGCCACGTCCTGGCTCATGGTAATAAGGATAAAGGAATCGCTGCTGGCATGACCAATAAAATCATCCAGCGTGCCATATTCATCATCGGTGTCGTTGATCAGCATGGCTGTAAAGCGCAGCACCTCATCCCCAGCCACAAAGCCATAGGCATCGGTGAAGGGAGCAAGGTGGTCAACGCCGATTTGCAGCAGTGACCAGCCGTTGGTACGCATCAGCGTGCGAAGCTGCTCTTCGATAAGGCGGGCACTGGGTAAGCGGGTACGCGGATCGGTCAGATTGCGGTGCCGGTAGCTGCTGATGGCGTTTTTGACCCGCAGCTTTAGCTCTTCAATATCAAAGGGTTTGGTGATGTAGTCGTCGGCACCCAGCTCCAGCCCCTGAATTTTGTCACTGCGCTCATCCCTTTGCGTCAGGAAGATGATGGGAATGTGGCTGGTGCGGGTGGTAGTGCGTAGCTCTTTGCAAACCGCGTAGCCATCCATGTCGGGTAACATAATGTCCAGCACGATCAGGTCGGGGAGTTTTTTGCGGCATAGTTCAAGAGCATCGCTGCCTCTGGCGGCCACTTCAACGCTGTATCCCTGCCCGGTAAAGAATATCCGCAGCATGTTTGAGATATCGAAGTCGTCTTCGACGACAAGAATACGGCCGTTACTCATAAGCTTGTTCCTAGATAATAGATAAAGGGTTTGTGAAAGGTTGGTTGAATGTCAGTTGACCGTTCAACTGAGTTGGTTGGCGACATGCTTTCACGTTTGCAATGTCTGCTTCCGTTACAGCTTGCTCAAAACTTCTGAAACCGCCAAGTTTGAAGCCATGCTTGGCGGCGATTTTATCAATAGTCACAACTTGTGACAATTCAATCTCTTTTCCCACTGTATACGATTCATACTGCTGTTCAAGTGCTAAAGTCATCGTTTCGGCCATGCAGGCATAGGCCATTTGTAAGGGGAAGCCGAAATTGAAATGAAAATCTACGTTGCCGGGCACTTTGACCATGCCGCCTTCAATGACCAGTATATCGGGACGCTGCTCGGCCACCTGGCGTGACACGTCGCGGGGGCGCGACACGTCGCACACAATGGCTCCGCTGCGTAGGTGCTGCGGTTCGATGATGGTGTCTACGGCGCTGGTGACGGTGATGATGAGATCGGCCTGGAGCAGGGCGCTCATGTCGGTGGCAAGGGTGACGTGGCTGGTGGGCAGGGTTTGCGCCACTTTTTGCAGCTTTTCCTGGTTGCGCCCGATGAGAATCATCTGTTTGACCTGTGGGGCAAGCATTTGGGCACACACAGAGCCGATGGCACCAGTGGCACCAACGACGGCGGCGGTGACGTGGGGCAGGGGGATTTCCATGATGGCGGCGGCTTCTTGGATAGCACGAACGGCCGTTGCTACCGTATAGCTGTCCCCATTGGTCACAGGAATGTTAAGCCGCTGGGCAATGGTAATACCACCGTCGCCCACCACCGAGGTAAAGGCACCTAACCCCAAAATGCGTGCACCCAACCGTTCAGCCAGTCGGCCAGTTTGGGTGATTTTGTGATAGGAAACGGCCGTTGGTAGCCGCATCATCATCGAAGGGGTGAGCGGGCAAGCGACAAACCAGCCGTGTAAAGAACGGCCGTTGTGCGCCGACTCAATTCCCGTAATTTGTGAAATATAAACCGGCGGAAAAAAGACCGACAAGAACTCAATCAGCCAGCGCGGCAGCTTGCCCAGCGTCGGGAACTTCCGCGCCACATCCCGCTGCGGGTCAATCGGATGAATAATGAATGCGAAGTTATCTTCCATGTTTTGTCTCTGCCCTTTCATTTTCTCGCGGATAGAGCCGAGGATACGGGTACTTGAGCTGATATTTGTGATGATCGCTCTCTTCATACGTCACATTTTGCTGAATAAAGTGGCGATCATCCCGCGCAAACAGCACCACATCTGACTCCACCGTTCGGGCAGCATACAAAACCAGCCCCGAACTCAGCCGACAGTGGTGCCCAATACAGCCACCCAAGATACGATGCCCCGTTTCTTCTATCCCCCCCAAGGGGGTTAACGTGCGAATGGGGCCAGACAACAAATTAAAATCAGTAAACGTTGTCCCCGCCCCAATCACCGAATCGCGCCCCACCACACAAAGCTGCAAGCAGCTGTTTTGGGCGATCATCGTGTTTTCCATCACCGTGGTCATAAATAGTGCCGCCCGAAACGGCAAAAAACAGCCATCGCTGACCACGCTGAGCGAAAGCTGTGACCCCTGTGAAATGTTGATGTTGCTGCCAATCAGACAGTTGTCAATCACCACCCCCGGCCCAATGGTTACATTGTCACCAATGGTGGTGAACCCGCGAATGGTGGCCGAGGGATCAATGGTCACATTATGACCCACATGCACCACTTCGGATGAAGACAGCACCTGCTTTTGCTCCCACACTGAGCGCAGCAAAATCTTGAGCTTAAGCTGCCAATTGCTGTTTACCTGGTCTTCCATGTTCACGCCACGCGCAAAAACGCCAAACAAGATGTCGGCGATAAACAAATGCACCCAGTTTTCAATGAGGACAAATGCTTTGCGGGGCAAAAAATAGATCAGGTCGCCAAATTCGGAGGCCATGTAGGGGGGAATGTGATAGTAGCCACGTTCGCGTGGCTCGGTGTGAATAACGATGGCCTCAGGTGCGACGGATTGGGTGAGACCGGCCGGATAATACCACATATCGGCCAGCAGCAGGTCGCCATCTTCGTAGAGGGAGTGAGTTAACGGCCGTACATGCTCCCGAATGGCGGGATCTTCGCTGTCAAACGCCAGGCGTGTCGGCCGGCCGGCAGCCCGGCTGCGCTGAATAAACTCGGCGACGAGTGCGTCGTTAAAAAACAAATTATCACGATGGACGAGGGATTCGGCCGGCTCTGTTTCAAAGCGAACTGCCTGCTGCCAATTCGCATATTCTCGTTCTTCCGTTGTATAAGCTCCCAGCACATCTCTTTGCCACAGCCACAGCGGCTTATTCTGAACCCGCAAATCACGGGCAGGTTCATTAAACGGAGCGATATGGCTTGTTTCCTGCAAAACTATTCGACGCATTGAGATTTACCGCTACACAATCAAACATAACCGGGTTACAAACTCTATTACAATACCCAGAAAACTACCGAATTGGTTGCTTATCAATAATAATCGTACAAGTTGCATCCCCCACAGCGACACAACTCGCTTCACGGATGTGAAACTGCTTGCCGCGGCTTACCCAAGCCAAACTCTCTTGCAGCAGCCCGACCGCAAAATGACAGCAGGGGGAATCTGTTTGCCGATTCCAACAAATGGGGCACCGTTCAATGACCCATAAAAAGCTGCGTTCATCTTCTTCCAAACGCACCTTTTGCTCTGTAAATTTATTAAATGTACCCGCAAAAATTTCCAGACCAATCTTGAGCTTGATGCTCAAGGGCAACGTGCGCATGGCAAGGTCGGTGATACCCAGGATAGGCATAATTTCTTTCAGCGCATATTTCCAGGCATCACGCCCGCCGCGCAGTGCTAGTGCCCGCCCGCCGCGCTCGCCAAACATATCATCCAACGCTTCATGAATGCGACTAAACTCGGTAAAAGTAAACCCCAGGTCCAGATTGTTAGGGGGGTAATGGTTAACCAGGTGGTGCAGCTTGGCAAAATGAAGAACGGCATTGATACCATGCCGTCCCACCACTTCTTCTAGGGCTGTTAGAACGATGCGCCCCATGTTATTTGGGTAATAAAACTGCGTGTCCGTTGCTCCAGGCAAGGAGACTGCTGCGCTAGTTGGTGTAGCCATTATTTAAGAAATGATCCAGACTGTGCAGGAACTCTTGTGGCTCATCAACCATAGGGAAATGACGGGATCGCTTCATCATGGCGATTTGAGCCGTACGCATGGTACCCTGAAGCCACAGCGCATTTTTGGGTGAGACAATGTTGTCTTTAGCTCCATAGATGCCAAGCGTTGGAATTTGCAGCGATGTGAGCTGGGTACGCAAATCGGTGTCGCGCAGGTCGCCAATGCTCTGAAAAAAGGATTCTAGCGTGGCTTGTTCAAGGTCGTCTGAAATCATTTCCCGAATATTGCTGGTGTCCTTTTGCAATAAAAGCCGCAAAATGGTTTGCCGAATGACAGGAAACTGCCAAACTACTTTGGCAATGTAACCATTGCCCGCTAAACGTAACAGGCGGTTTAGTGATGAGCCAACAACGGGTGAGCCAACAACAGCTACTTTTTTAACGCGGTCTGGGTGCGCCAAGGCCATTTTTAAGGCGACGGTGCCACCCATGGAATGGCCGAGTATGGTTGCCTGCTGAATCCCCAGCTTTTCCATAAATTCGTACACCATTTCGACATAGCTGTCTATCTCAAAAGAGGAAGCTGGAACAGATGCTGAAGCACTTGGACCTTTACTGGATTCACCAAACCCCCAAAAATCTAGGGTATAGACGCGGTATTTGCCGGTGTCTCGTAAAGCTAGCATGGAGTCTCGCCAGACGCGCCAGGAATTGACCCAGCCGTGTAGCAGAATCACCGGTTCACCCCGGCCAATGGACTGGTAGTGAAGTAGTAGACCTTGCTCGGTTACGATTGAACTCACACGAACCTCGTTTTTGCCACAGACATTTTTTGTATGGGCTTAGTATACATCATCCCAAAGGCTGCAAGTGAGGCCGCTGCGTTATTTATAGGGACTCCTAATGGGATTCAATTTATTATGCTCAGAATGGTAGCATTGGCCCCAATGTTGTGCAGTGAAAAGCGGGTAAAGTTGCTGTAAACGAAGCGTTAATCAGTTTGATTTTGGGCTTCTTGTTGATCAATCTGTTCTAGGATGGAATAGAGCAGTTCGAGCAAGACATTTTTGACGCTTTCTTTGTTGCCGGCAATGCAAGGAAGGATTTTGATGCTGGAGTCCAGGCGCAGAATGATGCGGAGGTCTTCGGGTTCCCAAGCGTCTTCCATGTCTTGTTTGTTGGCGGCAATGACGTAGGGGGTGGAGGCGTAGCTTTCGAAGGTTTCAAGAATGCGTTTGGCTTCGCGGAAGGTTTCGGGCTTGGTGCTGTCAATCATGACGACGAAGCCGAGCATTCCTTGTGAAAGAATGTCCCACATGAAGTCGAAGCGACGTTGACCTGGGGTGCCAAAAAGGTAAAGGACAAGGTCGTCATCAACGGTGATGCGGCCGAAATCCATGGCAACAGTGGTGTTGTCTTTTATTTGTTCAGCAGAGGTGGTGATGCGTCGTTCGGTGGAGACGACATCAATTTCGCTGATTGTGCCGATGAATCTTGTTTTACCAGCGGAGAAGGGGCCAGTAATAACCATTTTTACAGCTTGCATAGATGTTTGTCCCTACGTGGAATGGTTTTATATCCCTCGAATACGGTCTATGAGCCGGACGACGATGGAGCGTTTGACGGCGGGTGGCTGTTGCTCGATGGGCTGCCGGGTATCTTGGGGTTTGGTGGTGGGCGCGGTGGCTTGGCTGGGGGAAACGGCCGTTTTTACCGACCGCGAAAATTCAACCAATCCCGCTTGTAGCATCCCATAAACAATTCGCCGAATCTCAAAGTCGCTCAGGTTGTTGGCTTTGGCAATTTGTTTAATGGTATTGCGTGGGTTTACAAACGAAACAACGCGCCACTCTTCAACCGTCAGATTAATGTTTTGCAGCCGAGCATCTGGTCGGTCTGTAAACTTCAAAGCGACATCCAAATCAGGCAGCTCTTCCTGTAGGATTTCCCATTCCTTCAGGCGGCGACTGCCTTCCATAATTACGCTTTCCAGGTCAATCGAAATCGTAATTTGGTGATCGGCCGGGAGTTCGTTGGCATCAAAACGAAAGAGGCCTTCTGTCCAGGTAAACAGCTTATAGACAACCTCCAGAATGTAGTGGCGAACGCTTTGGGTGATGTCTTGTTGGGTGACAAGCCCAGCCTGAATCAGAAGATAGCCTAGCTGTTTGTTATTAGTGCCTTTGGCCTTGGTTTGAATGACACGAGCTTGTTCGGCCGTGAGCTTGCCTGTGGTTTCCAGGATTTTGGCAAGATTGTTGCTCTCATCGCCGGTGTGGGCGTAGATCAACTTGCCCTCTTTAAACGACATGCAAGCCGTAGCGTTGGGTTGAGCATCTTCATCCTGGATCGTTAGCGTACCGGTTTTGCGAGCCAGATTGATGAGGTTCAGCAGTTGCGTTGTGGAAAAATCCCGTAGGTTCCCTTTCAGGGCCATAATTGTTCTTTAGGTGAGATAGTTGGTTTGCAAGTAATGCTTCGAGGCATTATACATGGTGTAAAATGGGTAGTCAAACAGCATGATGGTTATATTTTTGCGTTATGACAACTGTTTTGCTGCTTCTATTGTACGAGATTTAGGGCGGTGGCAATGTAAAGTTGGCATCATTGGCTACTTTTTCTTTGGCTTTTTAACGGCCGTTTCCACCAACCCATCCACATAATCCTTTGCCACTCGCAGTCCAGCCCCCGTCAACTGCATCACCCGCTTCATGGCGGCCGGCTTGCCTCCCTGCTTTAATAACTCGCGCACTTCCTGGCGCAGCTTGCCCGGCAGCCGGATTTTTTCAGTTTTGGGGTCAACGGGATAAGGTGGCACAGTAAACTGCTGCCGACTTTGCATAGCATCCAGCAGCGATGGTTTTTTAGCGGCTTTGTCGTCAAAATCGTCAAGTGATGGCATAGCTTGTTAATAGAGATTAGAGAGTGGAGATCATGCCAATCCCCACCCTCTAATCCCTACTCTCCTTATTTAATACAATTCTGGTCGTCTGTCGTCAAAAATCGGTATTTTGGCGCGAACTTCGTCTACTTTGGCGGTGTCAATGGTGCCGGTCAGCAGCATTTCGTCTTCGCCACCCTCGATGATGGGTTCACCCCAGGGGTCAATGATGCACGAACGGCCGAAAAACGTCGTCCCTTTTGAGCTACCCACCCGGTTGCAGGCAATCACATAAATTTGGTTTTCAATGGCGCGGGCGCGGAGCAACGTTTGCCAATGGTAGAGGCGGGGGTAGGGCCATTCGGCGGGGACAAAAACGGCTTTGGCTCCGGCCAGGGCGTAGGCGCGGAACAGTTCGGGAAAGCGCAGGTCGTAGCAAATGGAGAGACCAGCCAATCCCCACTCCGTTTCTACCAGCGAGCGGCGGTTGCCGCCAGCAAGAAAGAGGTGTTCGTCCATCAGTTGAAACAGGTGGATTTTGGAGTAGTCGCCCAGAGAACGGCCGTTTGCATCAAAAAAAACGGCCGTATTGCCCACCTTGCCATTACCCATGTCGGATAAACAGGAGCCGAGAATGTGGATGTTGTGGGCTTTTGCCAAAGTTGCCGTTTCCGCAAAAATTCCCTGGTCAATTGTTGTCGCATACGACCCCGCGTTTTCCAGATCGTATCCGGTTGACCAAAGTTCGGGAAAAACAACCAAATCGGAACCACGCCGCGCCGCTTCGGCCGTCATTGCCGCCACTGTTGCCAAATTGGCCGCTGGGTCGCCCAGCTTCACATCCATTTGCCCTAACGAAATTGTGAGTTTCATCGCGCCCATCCTTATTGAAATCTTGGCTCAAGGATACCAATTTCAGCCCATCTTTCCAATAGATTGGCGGCACTTTGGCTTTGGGGTAAATTAGCAGGGAAATGAGATTGAGAGACTGAGAGATTAGGAGACTACACGCTTCTTAGTCTCCTAATCTCTCAATAGCAAAATTTGAAAAAGGTGTGGTGTAACCATGAGCTATATGGCAGGCCGGGTGGCTGGGTTTGGCACAACGATTTTTACGGAAATGACGGCGATGGCGCGGGAATATAACGCCATCAATTTGGGGCAAGGGTTTCCCGATTTTGCCGCACCGGATTTTATTAAAGATGCAGCGCGGGCTTCCATTGCGGCGGATGTGAACCAGTATTCTCCGGCAAACGGCCGTTTAGACATGCGGGAGGCTCTGGCTGCCAAAGTTGCCCACCAATATGGCATCGAAATTGACCCCAACACGCAGATCAACGTCGTGCATGGTGCCACCGAAGCCATTTTTGCCACCATCATGGGGCTGGTCAACCCTGGCGAAGAGGTCATCATCTTTGAGCCATACTATGATTCCTATGTTCCGGCCGTGATCATGGCCGGTGGCATCCCCGTTTACTACACCCTCCACGCCCCCGACTTTGCCATTGACCGCGACAAGCTGGCCGCGTTATTCAACGCTAACACCAAAGCCATCATGATCAACACCCCCCACAACCCCATTGGCAAGGTGTATACGCGGGAGGAATTGACGATGATTGCCGAATTGTGCCAGGCGCATGATGTCATCGCCGTGGTGGATGAGGTATATGAGCATATTGTCTTTAACGGCCGTTCCCACCTCCCCATGTCCACCCTCCCCGGCATGGCCGACCGCACCGTTACCATTTCCAGCATTGGCAAAACCTACAGCGTCACCGGCTGGAAAACGGGCTGGACCATTGCTTCGCCGGAATTAACAACGGCCGTTTTTCGCGCCCACCAATTCATCACCTTCAGCACCGTCCACCCCATGCAGCACGCCGCCGCCACTGCCCTGGCCGCCCCCGACAGCTACTACGCTGAACTAACCGCCATGTACCAACAGCGGCGCGACTTCTTGGCTGATGCCCTTCGCGCCGCCGGGCTGCCCCCCATTGTTCCTGCCGGAACCTACTTTATGATGGTAGACATCAGCGACCTCGGCTTTGCCAACGACCGCGAATTTTGCTACTACCTGACCAAAGAAATTGGTGTGGCCGCCATTCCCCCCAGTGCTTTCTACGTCAACCCAGCCGATGGTGCCAAAATTGCCCGCTTCGCCTTCTGCAAAAGCATGGAAGCCCTGGAAGAAGCCGCCAATCGGCTGCAAAAATTACGCCAGAGATAGACAAGGTTTAGAATCTTTTAGGGCACAACTCCATAAATTCACGCAAATATGTGGAGTTGGCTCAGTTTCCTCGCGCCCAGCGGTCGAGTGCCGGCCGAACCCCGTGACGAATGGCATCAGCATCGGCGGCATCGGGGACGCGCTGTAGGTAGGCATCTAGGTAGTGGGCGGCTAGATGGGGGGCGTTATTTTCGTAGTGAATGAGGCCGAGGTCGCGCAGATGTTCGGGGGTGTCGGGCTGGAGGAGGATGAGGTTCTGAATAACGGCCGTTGCTTTTGCCCAACTTTCCTGTTTCAGATAAGCAATCCGCAAATTATTGAGCATCCGCACCAAAATGTCGCTGGCGGGTGTGGGAGCCAGCCATTCCTGCTGAAATGGCCCATCGTAGCCGGTGGCATATTGCACCAGTCGGGCGCAGTCGGGGAGGGTAAGCTGCCGGCCGTTGTGGAACGGGTCGAGCAGTAGCTTGGTCTCATCATGTCCCACGGCGACAATAAAATGGCCGGGCAGCCCCACGCCATAGGCTGGAATGTCCAGCCGCTGCGCTACGTCGGCGTATAAAACTGACAGCGTAATGGGAATACCCAGCCCGCGCTCCACCACGTCGTTGAGAAAGCTGTTGCGTGGGTCGCCATAGGCGGCGGCGTTGCCGCGATAGCCGCGCTCTTCAAAGAGAAATTGGGCGAGGGTGATGGCGTTGGTGTGGATGAAGGCGGGGGAGATGAGGCGGGGACGAACGGCCGTTGCCAGCCCATGAATCAGCTCCAAATACCAGTCCACATCCAGCTCCGGGTAGGCAATATCCCGCGCCAGATACAGTGCCGCCCGTGCCAAATGAATCGGCTGCTGGCGAATTTCATTAGCAAAACCCCACGTTTTCATTGGGCTACACCGCTTTGGGAATAGGACGCAGATTTGCCTGATTATCCTGATTGATTTTTTTGATCAGTTCAATCAGGTGAATCTGCCGCCCATTTTTAATGCTTTGTAGGGAGCAATGGCTCATGTTGCCTCCTGGGCAGCAAATCGGGGGCGGCGGAGACGAGGCTGTAGATTTCGCCGATGTCGCTGGTGGTGAGCAGGCCAACAAAACGGCCGTTTTCCATCACTGGCAGTGCCGTAAGCTGGTTGTCACGTAAAAGCTGCTGCGCGTCAATCAGGTCACTGGTGGGGGAAAGAATGGGCAGGTCGGTGAGCATGGCGACAGAAACGGCCGTTTCTGGCCCACTTTCATGCAACGCTTGCAGCAGTTGCGGGTATGTCAACAACCCCACCAGTTGGTCGCCGTCACAAACGGGGTAGTTGGCCTGGTGGCTGCTGAGGGTGAGATTAACGGCCGTTTGCACCACATCATCCGGCCGCAGCGTTTGTGTTTGCCGCGAAAACGCCTGCCCCACCGTCAGCCCGCGCAGCACCGAGCGGGTTGTAACAGTTTCGCGCTCTTGCCCAGCCCCGATGTAGACAAAAAAGGCGATGAGGATGAGGGAGAAGCCGCCGCCCAGGAAGCCGTATAGCCCAAACAGCAGGGCAATGGCGCGTCCGATGGTGGCAGAAACGGCCGTTGCCCGCACATAATCCAGCCGCGTTGCCAAAAACGCCCGCAAAATCCGCCCCCCGTCCATCGGGAACGCCGGAATGAGGTTGAACAGTCCCAAGAACAGGTTGTAGACAAACAAATAGCTAAAGACAGCGTTAAACGTGACGCTGGTAAAGTTATTGAGCAGGGTGTCGAGGCTGCTGATTTGGAGGTTGAAGAGGCGGGCAAACAGATAGAGAACGAGCGCGATGGCAAAGTTGACGGCCGGCCCGGCAATAGCAATCACAAACTCTTGCCACGGTTTTTCCGGGATGTTTTTCAACTGCGCCACCCCGCCCAGCGGCAGCAGCACAATTTGCTCCACCGGCACCCCATAGCGCAACGCGGCATAGCTGTGCCCCAGTTCGTGCAGGGTAACAATGACAAACAGCAGCGTGATGACAATCACGCCAAACACGCCCCCAGCCATCCCGTTCCCTGCCAAATAGCCAAACTGAATGGCCGCCCAGATCAAAATCAGCGGGAAAGTGACATGCACCTTGATGTCAATCCCCCACACCGTTAACAATTTAAACGAGCCGCCCATGATTGAATCCTTGTAGGGTCGAGGCAGGCCTCAACCCTACAACATTAAAAACCAGTGCTATTCAACACAATACGGATCCGCCAGCGTCAACGCTTGGTCAATAATGTCCAGCCCTTCCTGAATTTGCTCCCGGTTAATGACCAGCGGTGGCGCGTTAAAAATCCAGTCAAAGCGGACAAAGGTCGTCAAGCCACCGTTTCGCAGCGACCCCGCCACCTTTTGCATTGGCTCCGAGGCCGGGTTATTCCAACCGCTCATCGGTTCCCGCGTCTCCCGGTTCTTCACCAGTTCAATGACCTGATGCAGCCCCGTGCCGCGAATGTCGCCGATGCACGGGTGCTTTTCCGCCAAATCCAGCAGCCCCGCCCGCAGCACTTTGCCCATCTCGCGGCTGTTGGCAATCAGGTTTTCGTTGCGATAGACCTCAATGTTGGCAATGGCCGCCGCGCACGCCAGCGTGTGGGCGCTGTAGGTCAGGCCACCCCACAGGGTGTTTTCCTCAAAATAGGCAGCAATCTTATCCCGCACCGCCACTGCCCCCATCGGCACATAGCCGCTGGTTAACCCTTTTGCCATCACTAGCAGGTCGGGTTTAACAAATGGGTAATGGTTAATGCCAAACCATTCTCCGGTGCGGCCAAAACCACTCATCACCTCGTCAATGATGAGCAAAATGCCGTACTTGTCGCACAAATTTTGGATGCCGCGCCAGTAGACGTTGCCGCCCTGCATAATGCCGCTGGTGCCGCTGTACCCTTCCAGCAAGATGGCGGCGCAATTTTCTGGCCCTTCAAATAAGATGGTCTCTTCAATCTGGTCAATCAGAGCCTGATCCCCTTCGTCGGCGGTGCGGTTGCGGTAGAGTGGGCTGCGGTAGGGGTAGGGGTCGTGCATCCGCACAATCCACGGTACGCCTGGCTCGTTGGCGAGGCGGCGCGGGTCGCCCCCAGCGGTCATGGCACCAAAGGTGGCACCGTGGTAGGAGCGGTAGCGGGTGAGGACTTTTTGCCGGCCGGTATACAACCGCGCCATTTTCATCGCATTTTCAATAGCATCGGAGCCGCCGAGGGTGAAGAAGCTTTTGGTGAGGCCGTCGGGGGTGATTTCGCGCAGCAGCTCGCCCAGCCGGCCGCGTGGTTCGGTGGCAATGCCGGGATAAGCGTAGGCTACTTGGGCAACCTGGTCTTGAATGGCCTTGATGACGTGGGGGTGCCCATGCCCCACGTTGACGTTGACGAGTTGCGAAGCCCAGTCAATATAGCGCCGGCCGTCCCCATCCCAATAATAAATCCCCTCAGCCTTTGCCATAGAAACAGGGTTCCACGCCTTCTGCGCCGTCCAGCTTGCCAACGTATACTCGCGGTTGTCCGCGACAATTTCTGCATGACTTAAACTCATCTTTTCCTCCGTATATCGGTAATCGGTGAACAGTAATCGGTAATCAGTATCAGTAATCAATGGGGTGAACTGATTACCGATTACTGATGACTGATTACCGAAATTGTAGAGGGAAACGGCCGTTTTAGCTACGAAACCGATACTGAGCCACCGCTTGCCGCAGTTCCGCCACAATCTGCTCCCGCAGCCACGGCGGCTCCAGCACCTCCACCTGCGACCCCCAACTGCGGATCCACGGCTGCATCTCCTTTGGTTCGGCCACATAGACGCGCAAAAGGCAGCCACCCTCTGGCGTTGGCTCCAATTTTTGCGAGGCGTGCCACTGCCGTTCGCGCACGCGGGAGGTAATGGCCGGGGTAAAGCGCAGCACCACCTCTTCCAACTTGTCACCCGCCATAATGCTCCAGCAAGAGGCGAGATGTTTTTCCAAATCAAAGGCATCGGGAACCGTAAAAGGGCTGTCCAGTACCTCCGCTTTTTCCAGCCGATCCAGCTTGAAGGTGCGTAAATCCCCCACGGTTTCGTCAAAGCCAATAAGGTAAATGCCCGATTGGGTTGGTTCGAGGGCATAGGGGGCAATAAGTCGCTGGTGCAAATTGCCGCTGCGCGGGGAGCGGTAATAGATTTGCACCTTTTTGCCTGCCCCCCACCCTTCCGCCACCTGTTCCAGCACGGCAAGCTGGGCCTGTCCGTCGCCGTGGGTTTGCACCCGCTGGGCGGCGCGGCGCAAATGGGTGACAAGCGGGTGGGGCAGGCTGACGGCCAGCTTTCGCAGGGCGGAAATGACGTGGGGGTTGCGCTCGTCAATGGTGCGGGAGAGCAGCAGCCCGGCCAGCACCAGGGCGATGGCTTCGTGGTAGGAGAAGTGGAAGGTGGTTTGGTAGCGGGTGCGGTTGATGCCATAACGGCCGTTTTCCTGCCACAGCGGCACCTCTTGCTCCTCCAAAAACTCCATATCCCGGTAAATCGTCCGCCGATCCACCTCCAGTCGCTCCGCCATTTCCTGTGCCGAAAGCCCCTCCGGGGTCAGCAGCAGCAGTTCCTCAATTTCGCGCAAGCGAGCAGTACGGTTTGCAAGTCGAGACATAAACGAGTAATTGGGAATTGGCGTTCATTTAGAGCGATTGGAGATTGGAGATTGGAGATTGCGCTTTCATTAATCTCCAATCTCCAATCTTCCAGCCTCCATTTCATGCCAATCCTTAAATTGAATTAGCTCAAATGTTCGTTTTATGATACCATATTTTGGCATTGAGCCAACCTTACGGTCAAATATATCGTTGGCTGGGGCGACACACTAAAACCACGCCCAAACGCAAAGGTGGCATGACAGGGCGTTTCTTTGCGTCTTAGCGGCTTTGCGTGAAATGCTTGCCTTATAGTGGGTTACACGAATTGCTTGTTACCTGGCAGCGATGGCGTTACAATTGGCACAGCGTTTGAGAAATGGCGCAGCCGTGGGGCGGTGGCGAAATGGCAGACGCAGCGGACTTAAAATCCGCCGGGGTAACCCCCGTGTGGGTTCGACTCCCACCCGCCCTACCAAATTTTGGCAGATGGATTTGATAATGGCCCATTATGGGTCATTTTTTTTGACTGTAACATGAGAAACGCGCTCGTTCAGATTGTCAGGCGCTTTTTACAGCGGGAAAAAGCGGCCAACGGCCGTTTTCTGCTTGGTGTCTCAGGGGGTGCCGACTCGCTCGCCCTGCTCCACATCATGCACACCCTTTACCCCCGCCAACTCCTCATCGCCCACCTTGACCACAGCCTGCGCCCCGATTCGGCTGCTGATGCGGAATTTGTGCGCGAAACGGCCGTTTCCCACCACCTCCCCTTTTTCACCCAGCGCGTAGACGTGGCTGCTCTGGCTCAGAAACACGGCTGGAGCATTGAAGAAGCTGGCCGCAATGCTCGCTATACTTTCTTTGCCCAGCTTGCCGCCCAAGAAGGAATAACGGCCGTTTTAGTGGCACACAACGCCGATGACCAGGCCGAAACGATGCTGCTGCATCTGCTGCGCGGCAGCAGGCTGCGCAGGCTGCGCGGCATTGCGCCGGTTGCTCCTTTGTTTACCGCCCCCCATTTGCCCTTGCTGCGCCCCCTGCTCACCGTCCCCCGCGCTGAGATTGAGGCTTATTGCCGTGAAAACGGCCTCGTGCCGCGCCACGACCCTTCTAACCAGGACACAAGCTACGAGCGCAACCGAGTGCGGCACCATCTGCTGCCGCTGTTGCAGCAGGCCAGCCCTCAGTTGCCGACGCATTTGGCACAAACGGCCGTTCTCCTCGCCGCCGATGAAGATTATTTGCAAACACAAACGGCCGTTGTCTGGGAGGCAATGGCGGCAGAAACGGGCGAGGGTTGGGTAACGTTCAATTTGGCCGCGTGGCGCAAACGGCCGTTAGCGTTACGCCGCCGTCTGCTGCGCCACGCCTTTGCCCAAGTTGCCCCGCCGGGCAGCGAACTGGGTTTTCGCGTCCTGGAAGCTGCGCGGCAGGTGGCCGAGCAGGGGAAAACGGGCAGCCAGGCGGAGCTTCCGGCCGGGGTACTGCTGTCGTTGGGATACGGGGTGGTGCAATTAACGGTCGTTGCGCTCCCCCGGCAAGGTCCCCAACTGCCCCACACCGCCGCCCCCACACCGCTACCCGTTCCTGGGGAAGTTACGCTTGCCAACGGCTGGCAGCTCACCGCTACCACGGTTGCTGAACCGGATGCTACCGCTATTTTTCACAATGCTGACCCCTGGCAAGCATTTATTACCCTGCCTGCGACCGAATCGCTTTATCTGCGTCCTCGACAAGCGGGGGAACGGATGCAGCCGCTGGGGTTAAACGGCCGTTCCACCCCCCTCAAAAAAATCATGAACAACGCCAAAATTCCCGGCCACGCCCGCCCGCTCTGGCCGCTGGTCGCCACCAGCACGCACCCCGTCTGGCTAATCGGCCATATGGTGGATGAACGGGCGCGGGTGGCGGCGGGGGAAAAAACGGCCGTTGTTCATCTGCGCTGCTGGCAACCCGAATGACCATGCTAAAAACCGTCTTTTCCAACCTTTGGCAACACAAGCCCATTCACGCCAACGCATTCTTCGTCCGCGTTCATCCGCGTTCATCCGCGTCCCATTTCCTCTTCCTCCCCCTGCTGTTGCTTTTCACCGCCTGCCGCACCCAACCCAACACACTGCGGCTGGCAACCACCACCACTACCCTCGACTCTGGTCTGATGCAGGCGATTCTGCCCCTTTTTGAAGCCCAGGCCAACGCCACTGTGGAAGTAATTGGCGTTGGCACGGGCGAAGCACTGGCGTTGGGACAGGCTGGAGATGTGGATGTGGTGCTGGTGCACAGCCGCGCCCAGGAAGAGGCGTTTGTGCAGGCTGGTTATGGGCTGGAACGTCACGATGTGATGTACAACGATTTTGTCCTACTTGGCCCGGCCGATGATCCGGCCGATGCGGCAACCGCCCCTGACATCATCGCCGCCTTTAGCCGCATTGCCCAGGCACAAGCCCCCTTTATTTCACGGGGCGACAACTCTGGCACCCACAACCGGGAAATGGCTCTATGGCAGGAAGCTGGCATTGCGCCTGCGGGTGATTGGTATCAAGAGGTGGGGCAGGGCATGGGAGCGGCGTTGACGATTGCCGAGCAGCAGCAAGGGTATGTGTTGAGCGACCGGGGGACGTTTATTCAGCGGCAGGCGCAAGGGCTGGAATTGACGCTGCTGTTTGCCGGAGACGGCCGTTTACTCAACCCCTACAGCGTCATTGCTGTTAACCCCACCCTCCACGCCGACATCAACGTGGAATTGGCCGAAACGTTTATCGAATGGCTTACTGGGTCTGAAGGGCAAGCCGCCATCAACAATTACCGCATCGCTGGGCAGCAGCTCTTTTTTGCTGGCACGCAGGAGGTGCAACCCTGATGTTTCGTTCGGCTTTGCAGCAAGCATTCCAACTGCTGCTCAGTGGCAACGCCGATCTGGGCGAAATTATTTTGCTGTCGCTGTTTGTCAGCTCATCGGCGCTGCTGCTGGCAGCGGTGATGGGGATTCCGGTGGGGGCGTGGCTGGGTTTGCGCCGCTTTTGGGGACAGCGCTGGATTACCGCCTTCATCTATACCGGGATGGGGTTCCCGCCGGTCGTGGTGGGTCTGGTGGTTTACCTGCTGTTGTCACGCCAGGGCATTTTGGGCGATCTATCGTGGCTGTTTACCCCCCAGGCGATGATTTTGGCACAGACGATTTTGGCACTGCCGCTGGTGGCGGGGGTCACAATGACGGCCGTTCAGGGGGTAGATGCCGACCTGCGGCCACAGTTGCGTTCGCTGGGGGCAACTGAATGGCAAATTGTGGCAACAACCCTACGCGAGGCGCGGTCGGGGGTGATTGTGGGGCTGGTGGCGGGCTTTGGAGCGGCCATCAGCGAAGTGGGGGCGGTGATGCTGGTGGGGGGCAATATTGAGGGGCGCACGCGGGTGTTAACCACTGCCATCGTTTTGGAAACGCGGCAGGGAAATTTTGATTTTGCTCTGGCGTTGGGCATTGTGCTGCTGCTGCTGTCATTCTTGACCAATGCTTTGGCGGTGACGTTGCAAAACAAATAGATGTTGACGGCAACCAACAGCCTCAGTATACTTACACCTTACCTTGACAGTTGATCGGGGCGTAGCTCAGCTTGGTAGAGCGCTCGGTTTGGGTCCGAGAGGTCGTCGGTTCGAATCCGGCCGCCCCGACTTGACGGTAATCAATGACCAGTAATCAGTAATCAGTTATACCTACAGATTACCGATTACTGATAACCGATTACTGGCTTAGGCGGCAGTGGTGTAGGGGTAACACAATAGCCTTCCAAGCTCTTGTCACGGGTTCGAATCCCGTCTGCCGCTCTCTTCAAAAACAGTAACCAATTATTGACCCAATCTCAAAATAGCAAAACCAAACGCTGATAACTGGTTACTGTTTACTGATAACTGAACTGGGCCTATAGCTCAAAGGCAGAGCAGGCGGCTCATAACCGCCGGGTTCTAGGTTCGAATCCTAGTGGGCCCATATGGAAAACCCTTACTTTGTGGTAAGGGTCTGTGCTAGAGTAGCACCGTTTTGATTGATGTCAGGCGGTGCTGTTGCTTTTATAGGGGAGTTATTTGGTCTCAATTGGGGAGAGAACGGCCGTTAATCGCTCATCATCCACCCGCCGCAACGCCTGCACCTGCCGCCGCTTGCGCCACATTTTGCCAATGCCCCATAGACCTGCCAGTTGGCCGCGTAGCCGCGCCCGTGCTGCTGCCCCGCGCCAGTGGCGCAGCGCCTCGCTACTAATGTGTAGCTGGGCGCGAAGGATGGCAGGCCAATAGCGGCGCAGCAGGCTGCTGGGGTAATTTTTCCAGATGAGGTAGAGAAAATTACGGCCGTCGTGGTAACTGCTGGTCACGCCGCTGCCGCCCGATGCTTTGAGCTTGTGGTAAACAACGGCCGTTGGCACATAGCGTACCCGCCACCCCGCCAACTGCGCTCGCCAGGCTAAATCCACGTCTTCGCAGGAAAAGAAAAAGTCGTCGTCGAGAAACCCAATTTCGTCCAGCATGGCGCGGCGATAGGCCGATGAGCCGCCGCAAGCACCAAACACATCTTCCTCCTGATCATATTGCCCCACGTCCTGCTGCCACACACCCCGGTTGCCGGGGATGCCGTCCAGCCGGTAGGTGTCGCCGGCCGTGTGGAAATGGTCGCGCTGGTCAAAAAGCAGCATTTTGCTGGCAATGGCTCCCACGTCGGGCTGCTGGTGAAAGACGCGCACAATTTCGGATAGCCAGTTGGGGTCAACGGCGGTGTCGTTGTTGAGCAGAATGGCAAACTCACCCCGGCTAGCGGCATAGCCAGCATTACACGCCCCGGTGAAACCGCGATTCTGTCCCAGTTCCAGCAGCCGCACCTCAGAAAACTGCTGCCGCACGTATTCTTGCGAGCCGTCGTTGGAGCCGTTGTCGGCCAGAATGACCTCAAAATCGGTGAATGTCTGCTGGCGCAGGGCGGTCAGGCAGTCGTCGAGGTGGGAACGGCCGTTCCAGTGCGGGATGATGATGGAGGCAGTGGTCATTAATCATTGGTAATCGGTAATCGGTAATCAGTTGCCTATACTGATTACCGATTACCGATTACTATTCCCCAATTCCCAGCGTGTCCAGCAGGAACGCATACTGGAAGGCCAAATCCTCCAGATAGGCGTAGCGGCCGGAGGCACTGAAGTGACCGGCCCCCATGTTGGTTTTTAGCAGCAGGCGGTTGTCGTCGGTTTTGAGCATTCGCAGTTTGGCAACCCACTTCGTTGGCTCCCAATATTGCACGCGAGGGTCGTTTAAACCGGCCGTTGCCAAGATGTGGGGGTATGCCTTCGCCTCAAGCTGGTCATAGGGGGAGTAGGAAAGCATGTAGTCGTAGAAATCCTTGTTTTGTGGGTTGCCCCACTCCTCAAATTCCCCTGCCGTCAGCGGGATGGAGGTGTCGAGCATGGTGCTGACCACATCTACAAAAGCGACTCCGGCGATGGCGGCGTGGAACAGTTCGGGGGCCAGGTTCAGCACGGCCCCCATCAGCAGTCCTCCGGCACTGCGGCCAAGAATGGTGAGCTTGCTGGGGTTGGTGTAGCCAGTGGTGATGAGGTGACGAGCGCAGGCCACAAAATCGGTGAAGGTGTTGATTTTGTGCAAAAATTTGCCCTGCTCATACCATTGCCGCCCCATTTCGCCGCCGCCGCGAATGTGGGCAATGCCAAAGACAAAGCCGCGATCAACCAGGCTGAGCCGGTTGGCATCGAAGAGCGGGTCAATGCTGGCGCCATAGGAACCGTAGCCATAGAGCAGCATCGGGTTGTCGCCGCTGCGCTGCGTGCCACGGCGGTAAACCAGCGAAATGGGAACCTGGGTACCATCGTCGGCGGTGGCCCAAATGCGTTCGCTTTGGTAGTTGGCGGGGTCGTAGCCACCCAGCACAGGGGTGCGCTTGACGATGGTTTGCTCCCGTGTGACCATGTTGTAGTCCATTGTCGTTTTGGCGGTGGTCAGCGATTGGTAGTCAAAGCGTAAGGTGTCGCTGGCAAAAACGTGGTTATCCCCGTCTTCATAGCTGTAGACAGCTTCAGGAAAGGCCACATAATGGCTGTTGCTGCTGCTCAAATCCATGACTTGGATGGTTTGGAGGCCGTTTTCCCGTTCGTAAATGACCAAATGGTTGGCAAATAAATCAATGCCGTCAATTTTGACGCTGGGGCGGTGGGGTAGAAAGGACTGCCAGTTGGCGCGACCAGGATCGGTGGCCGAAACGGTCATAATCTGGTTGTTGAGCGCGTTTTCGTTGGTGATGATGTAGAAAGTGCCGTTGTGGTGGTCTACGGAGTAGCGAATGCCGCGCTGCCGGGGGAGGATGGGTTGGAAAACGGCCGTTTCTCCCCCCACCCGCGCATCCAGCACATACGCCTCTCGTGTTTCCATGCCGCCCACCGCCATAACTAAGTAGGCTCCATCGCGAGTTTTCTCAAAGTCTACGTCAAACAGTTCGTCTGGTTCGTGGAACATGAGGGTGTCGTCAGAAACGGCCGTTCCTAGCCGATGTCGCCACACCTTATCACTGCGCCATGCTGCGTCATAGGTATTGTAAAACAGCGTTTCGTTGTCCGTCCACTCCACGCTATAGCCCACATTCTCAATTTGATCCGGCAGCAGGTCGCCAATGCCCAAATGTTTGACAAAGAGCGTGTACTTCTCATTACCCGCCGTGTCCAGCGAATACGCCAGCAGCCGCTGGTTAGGGCTGATCTTCAACACCCCTAGCACCAGATAATCATGCCCCTCCGCCAGCACATTCAAATCTATCAGCACCTCTTCCGCTGCCTCCAGGCTGCCCAGCTTGCGGCAATAAATTGGGTACTCTTTTCCTGCCTCGGTGCGGTTGTAATAGAAATAGTCACCGTGGCGATACGGCGCACTGCTGTCTGTCTCCTGAATCCGCCCCACCATTTCCTGGTAGAGCTTATCTTGCAGCGGCTTAGCGTGCGCCATTATCGCGTCCGTATACTCATTTTCGGCCTTGATATAGGCCAAAACCTCGGGGCTGGTGCGTTCACGTAGCCAAAAATAGTTGTCCAGCCGCGTGTGGCCGTGCAGGGTCAGTAGGTGTGGTTTTTGTTGGGCAATAGGTGGGGTCATTTTTTAGGAAGTAATCAGTAATCGGTAATCGGTCATCAGTGAGCCACTGACCACCGATTACTGATTACTGATCACTGATTACTGATTGCAAATAATCCGCCAACGCTTCCTGCCATGGCCGCAGCCGAATGCCGATGGCGGCGGCGGCGATGTTGTGGAGGACGGCATAGGGTGGCGGGGTGGAGGCGCGTTTGAATTCGCTGCCGAGGATGGGGGTATTGACGACGTGGGTCAGCCCAGCCTGGCGCAAAATTTCGTTGGCAAACTCCCAGCGGGAGCAACTTCCGCTGTTGACAAAGTGGTAGGTTCCATATTGGTGGGTTTGGATAAGCTGGGCAATGGCCTCGGCCACATCTTTGGCATAGGTGGGGTTGCCCACTTCGTCAGTGACGACGCGCAGTTGACCGCTGCTGCGGGCGCGGTTGAGAATGGCGTGGATAAAGTTGCGGCCACCAGCAGCGTAGAGCCACGCCGGGCGGACAATGTAGGCACGTTGCAAGATGTGGCGGACATGGTGTTCGGCGGCGGCTTTGGAACGGCCGTATTCGTTGCGCGGCTCCAGCGGCATCCATTCCGCATAGCCGGCCGGATTGTCGCCAGCAAACACCTCATTGGTGCTAATGTGAACCAGCTCCGCCCCGTGTTCCAAACAGGCTAAGGCCACATTCTGCGTTCCCAGTCCGTTGACCCGGTAGGCCAGTTCCGGCTCCCTGGCGCAGCCGTCCACGTTGGTGTAGGCGGCACAGTGAATGACGACATCGGGCTGTGCCGCGCCGATGGTGGCAAAAATCGCCAGCTTGTCGGCAATGTCCACTTCTGGCAAATCGGTGAGCGTGACTTCATGATCGATCAACGCTGCTGCCAGTGCCGTACCAAGCTGCCCTTTGCCACCCGTAATAAAAATCCTCATGCTCTCTCCTTGTCCGTTGAAGTGGCGCAATTATAGTGGTGGCGTAGACCATAGGCCAGATTATGGCACATACGTCATCTGCACAGTTTGCCTACGCTCTTGGAGTATTGGGAATTAAGTAGCCGAGCTTTCTTAGGCTCGCTCTTTAGCCGTAACCAATTTTAGTGTAGGCCGAAGAACGAGGATTGGAATCCTCGGCTACCGCGTTTAGACTATCCTTCGCTAGGGGGAATGCTGATCACCGTTTTGCCGCTGAGAAAATCAACGGCGGCATCAAGCTGGGTGTCGTCAAATGGTGTGTCAGGTTGGAATTCAGGCAGGGGGATAAAGTAGTCAGGGGTTAGACCTGTGCCGTGTACCCAGTTTTCATCGGGTGTCAGCCAACGGGCAATGGTGATGCGAACGCCGCCGCCGTTGCTGAGTGGCTGCCACGTTTGCGCCGTGCCTTTGCCAAATGAGGTTTGGCCGATGAGTGTGCCCCGGTTTCGATCCTGAATGGCTCCGGCCAACACTTCTGAGGCGCTGGCACTGCCTTCGTCAATTAGAATGACAAGCGGCAAATCTTCAGCCAGCCCTTTGTCGGTGGCTTTGAACACAGTTTCGCGTCCGTCGCCAAACCTTTCCACGACGACGGTGCCTTCGGGCAGGAATTGGTCGGCAATATCAACGGCCGTTTGCAGCAGCCCACCCGGATTGCGGCGCACATCCACAATAATGCCTGTGGGATTTTGTGCCGTCAGTTCTTCCAGCGATTTTTCCAACTCATCGGCCGTGGTTTCGGCAAAGCGGTTGACGCGGACATAGGCGATGCTGTCGGCCAGCATTTCGCCGCGCACGCTTGCCAGCTTAATCACGTCGCGGATGATTTCGACCTCAAAGGTTTCGTCCCCTCGTTCAATGGTGAGCAAAACGGCCGTTCCGGCCGGCCCCCGCACCAGCCGCGCCGCCTCCGACGCATCCATGCCGGTCAGGTCAACCCCGTCGGCCTTGCGTAAAATATCGCCCGGCTGTAGTCCAGCCGCCTCGGCCGGGGAGCTTTCGATGGGGGAGACGACCACAATCGCGCCGCTTTCATTGACTTCAATCTCGGCGCCAATGCCCTGGAACTCGCCCGACATGTTTTCTCGCGCCGCTGTTTCGTCTTCGGGGGGCAAATAGCGGGTGTTGGGGTCGTCTAAAACGGCCAACATGCCTTCTAGTGCACCCTGCATCAAGACTTCGTCGTTAACGGCCGTTTGGTCAAAAAAGCGACGATGCACCACGTCCCATGTTTCCCAAAAGGGGGCAAAGGTTGCCTGTGCTTCTTTAGGGGTAGCGGTGGAGGCTCCAAAGAGGGTGATGGGGGCAACGGGTGATTGCCCAAAGACGTAGCCGCCGCTAAAGCTGGCAACGGCAAAAAAAATCATCAGGGGGATGGTGTAAGATGTCCGCATGAAATTCTCCAGTTGTGAGGTTGAGTGGTTATGATAACGGCCGTTTGTTAAAAAAGCATTGTCGTAGGGTAAGAGGCGGGTGAGGGAAAAACGGCCGTTGGTTGCTTGCACACCCCACCATTGGACACCCCCCACGCCTTTGCTACAATTGCCCCGTGAAGACACAGCAGGTACGCACCATTTATACCTTTTCCCTGGTTATCCTCGATGTGGTTGCCATCATCCTGGCTTTTATTGCCGCCTATTACCTGCGTCGCAACATCCCATACCCAGACGAACTTGCCAACCCTGTTCCCATTGCCCGCTATTTGGGGTTGCTAATTGTGCAGGCTAGTTTTATCGTGGCGACCCAATTCTTCAACCGCCAATACTATATCCCCCGCGCCCTATCCCGCGTAGACCAATTTTATTATTCTGTTGCCAGTGTCACCATCGGCCACCTGCTTGCCACCTCCACCGCCCTCTTTTTATTCAAAGACAGCGACGTGATTCAAGATTATCCTCGTGCCATGACTGTTTACGCCTGGCTGTTGGCAATTATCTTCATGACACTGATTCGTGCCCTGCATCAGCAGGTGCGCGTTTCTTTACAGCGGCGTGGCATCGGTAAAGACCGCGTGCTTATGATCGGCTCTGGTGAAACGGCGCGGATGATCATTCAGCGTATTCAATGGTCGCCCCAGTTAGGGTATGAACTGGTGGGCATTGCCACTGACGACCGGGGTTTTCGTAAAATACAGGGGATTCCCGTCCTCGGTCGGCCGCAGCAGCTTCCCGCCCTCATTGATCGCCACAACATTGATGAAATCATCATTGCTGCCCCCGAAAAGGGGCACCGCGAAATTGTCCGCATCATCTCCTATTGCGAACGAGGCCGCGTTTCCATCAAGGTGTTTCCCGACATTTTTCAGTTTATCACCTCACAAGAAGGCATTGACGATCTGGGTGGTTTGCCTCTCCTGGCCGTGCGTGACTACGCCATGCGCGGCTATCTGCTCATTTTCAAGCGTCTCATTGACTTTCTCGGCGCAGCTGTAGGTCTTATTTTGCTCTCCCCGCTTATGTTGTTGGTGGCTGTTGCCATCAAGATTGAGTCGCCCGGTTCAGTCTTCTTTGTTCAAGAGCGTATGGGGCTAGATGCTAAACCCTTTCTCATGCTTAAATTTCGTTCCATGCGTAGTGATGCTGAAAAGCACGGCCCCGGTTGGACGGTGGATAGTGACCCTCGCCAAACGCGCCTCGGTACCTTCATGCGCTATATAAAAGTGGACGAATTGCCGCAGTTGATAAATGTTCTCCTCGGTGAGATGAGTCTAGTGGGGCCACGACCGGAACAAGCCTATTATGTCAACCAGTTCCGCGAAAGTGTGCCACGCTACATGGAGCGCCACCGCGAAAAAGGCGGCATGACTGGCTGGGCACAACTTCATGGGCTACAGGGCGATACCTCCATTGCCGAGCGTACAAAATATGACCTGTGGTATTCAGAAAACTGGTCTGTTTGGCTTGACATAAAAATTATTGTCCGCACATTGTGGAAGATTATCGAGCCAACCCGTGGCCCCCGTTTTTCCCCTCCACCCGATGTTCCGCAAACATCATCAGACCAATCCTCAAATTCAAGCGAAAAAATCTAACAAATATTTTATTTGACGCTCATTTTTGGGCATGTTATGATATTCAAAGTACCACTTTAGCACTCAATAGTCAGGAGTGCTAAAGTGAGCAGCTTCAACAACTGTTGCCCACAGATTTCAGACAGAGGTCTATTTGTAGATGGTTTTGCCGTTATCAGAGCGTCAAGAACGTATCTTAAAGCTGATTGTTCGGAACTATATTGAAACCGGTATTCCGGTTGGTTCACGCACGCTTGTAAAACAGTATCGTTTGGATATTAGCCCGGCAACCGTTCGCAACGAGATGGCAATGCTGGGCGATTTGGGCTACCTAGTGCAACTGCATACGTCGGCCGGCCGTATTCCTACGGAAAGTGGCTATCGGTATTTTGTTCAACGGTTGCTGGGTGAGTTTCACCTGCCGCTGCGTGACCAGCAAATGATCAGCCACCAATTTCACCAAGCGCGACTGGATTTGAACCAATGGATGCGTCTGGCGGCTGCCATATTGGCACGCACTTCTCAAGGAGCAAGCTTTGTCACAACCCCCCAGCCGTTACGAGCCAACCGGTTTAAGCATGTGCAGTTGATTGCCACCCAGGGGCGGCTGGTATTGATGGTGCTGGTGTTGTATGGCGGTGATGTTAAGCAGCAGATGTTGACTTTGGCAGAGCCACTGTCCCAGCAGCGGCTAAGTGCGGCGGCTGAACGACTTAATTTGCTTTATGCCAACGCCCATTTTGATGACATTCAGCAGCGGATAGGCCAGCTTGACACGTTGGAGCAAGAAGTGTCGCTGCTTATTTTAGATATTTTGCACCGAGCCGATTCAACGACAATTAGCGATATTTATCGGGATGGGCTGGTGAATATTTTGGATGATGCTGGGACACGCCAGGCGGTGCGGGTGCTAGAAGAGCGCACGCTGTTGGCTGATGTAATTTCGGAGGCGCAGCCGGAAGGGTCATCGGGCGTACAGGTGGTCATTGGCGGGGACGGCCGTTGGGAAGCCCTCAAAGATTGCACCATTATTCTCGCTCGTTATGGAGTAGTTGAAGACATTAGCGGCACGTTGGCGGTCATTGGGCCAACAAGGATGCCCTATGGCCGTAATGTGGCTGTTGTCCGTTATATTTCTGATTTGATGACTGGGTTTGTCTATAACTATTACCTGGAGGCTTCGCGCCCCTTGCAGACCAAAAATGAAAACGAGGTGATCTCAGGTGAGTAACGAAGAATTAAATGATCAGGAACAACTGGATGGTGCCGAGAGTGCTGCCCAGGCTGCGGCCGAAGCACCGGCCACCGAGTTGACGTTGGAAGAGCAGTTGGAAGCGGCGCGTGCGGAGGCAGCCAAACATTTAGACGGCTATTTGCGGGCACAGGCTGAAGTTGCCAATGCACGCAAGCGGTTTGAAAAGCAGCAGGCGCTGGCACGGACAAATGCGACGGCGGATGTGGTTGCCAAGCTGCTACCTGTGTTGGATGACTTTGGTCGGGCGATTGACAACGTGCCTGAAGCCGTTGCTGCAGATAGCTGGTATTCGGGGATTGAGCTGGTACACCGCAAGTTGAACGGTATTTTGGATAATTTTAGTGTGAAACCGATTGAGGCGGTGGGACAAATGTTTGACCCCAATTTCCACGAAGCGATTTCGCAAGAACCGTCGGATGAATATGAAAGCGGGGTGGTGACACGCGAACTATTGAAAGGGTATCAGATTGGCGACCGGATTATTCGGCCGGCGCTGGTCTATGTGGCTGAATAATCAAACATTAATCACAAGCAATTTTAGGTGAGGATAGAACAATGGCAAAAATCATAGGTATTGATCTAGGAACAACAAATTCGGTGGCGGCCGTGATGGAAGGTGGCGAACCAGTAGTGATTCCTAGCGCAGAAGGGAGTCGGCTGTTTCCATCTGTTGTGGCGGTGAACCCGAAGACGGGTGAACGGCTGGTGGGGCAGGTAGCTAAACGGCAAGCGGTGATTAACCCGCATAATACGGTTGCGTCCGTAAAGCGGTTTATGGGGCGCAAATATGATGATCCGGAAGTAGAACGGGCGCGGAAATATGTGTCATATGACGTGAAGAAGGCACCCAATGGTGACATTCGCGTGGTGATGAATGAGCGTGAATATTCGCCGCCGGAAATTTCGGCGATGGTGTTGCAAAAGATCAAAATGGATGCCGAAGCCTATTTGGGCGATACCGTGACGCAGGCGGTGATTACCGTCCCCGCCTATTTTAATGACAGCCAACGGCAGGCGACTAAGGACGCGGGCAAAATTGCTGGTCTGGAAGTGATGCGGATTGTCAATGAGCCAACGGCTTCTTCGCTGGCCTATGGGTTGGGCAGCACCAAGGATGAGATGATTGCCGTCTACGACTTGGGCGGCGGTACGTTTGACATTTCTATTCTGGAAGTGGGCGATGGTGTTTTTGAGGTGAAGTCCACCAATGGCGATACCTTCCTGGGTGGGGATGACTTCGATCTCAAGATTATTGATTGGGCGGCTGACCAGTTCAAGATGGCTGAAGGGATTGACCTGCGGAACGACCGACAGGCGTTGCAGCGGCTGCGCGAGGCGGCGGAGAAGGCCAAGATTGAGCTTTCGACGACGATGCAGACGGAGTTGAACCTGCCTTATATTACGGCTGACGCGACGGGGCCGAAGCATTTAAATATGACGCTGTCGCGGGCGAAGCTGGAACAATTGACGGAAGATTTAGTGCGCCGTTCGATTGAGCCGTGCCGTAAAGCGTTGAAAGATGCTGGACTAAGTACTGCTGAGATCACCCAAGTGGTGCTGGTGGGTGGTATGACCCGTATGCCAGCGATTCAGGAGGCGGTGAAGCAGTTCTTTGGGCGTGAACCGCACAAGGGGGTAAACCCGGATGAGGTGGTTGGCCTGGGCGCAGCGATTCAGGCGGGCGTTTTAGGCGGTGATGTGAAGGATGTGCTGCTGCTGGATGTGACGCCGCTGACGCTGGGGATTGAGACGTTGGGTGGAGTGGCAACGCCGCTAATTGAGCGGAATACGACGATCCCGACGAAGAAAAGCCAGGTGTTCTCGACGGCAGCGGATAGCCAGACGCAGGTGGAGATTCACGTCGTGCAGGGTGAACGGCCGATGGCTGGGGACAATAAGAGCCTGGGCAAGTTTATTCTGGACGGGATTCCGCCCGCACCCCGTGGCGTGCCGCAGATTGAGGTGACGTTTGACATTAACGCTGATGGCATCTTGAATGTCAGTGCGAAGGATAAGGCGACGAGTCGGGAGCAGGCGATGCAGATTATTCCGTCGAGTGGCTTGCATGAAAGTGAGATTGACCGGATGGTGCGTGAAGCGGAGCAACATGCTTCGGAGGATTCGCAGCGAAAAGATGCGGTTGAGGCGCACAATATGGCCGATTCGGCGATTTATAGCGCGGAGAAGTTCTTGAGCGAGAACGGGGATAAGATTCCTGAGGCGAGCAAGAGCGGGATTCGGGCGCAGATTGATGCGACCAGGCAGGCGCTAGAGAGTGGAGATGCGGAGGGGATGAAAACGGCCGTTTCTCAACTTCAGGCTGTGATGCAGGAAGCTGGCACGGCTATGTACCAACAGCAAGGGCCGGCCGGTGAGGCAAATCCCGGTAATGCTGGCGCTGGTCATGACGACGACTTCATCGAAGGCGAATTTAGCGACGAATAATTGTAAGAAATAGACCGTTGGGCTGCGAGCATGGGGGCACTCTCCATGCTCGCAGCTTTATGCTTTATGGCAAACAAACGAGATTACTACGAAGTTCTGGGCGTTGGCCGAGACGCAGACAAAAACCAGCTTAAAAAAGCATATCGTGGATTAGCACGCCAATATCACCCCGATGTGAACAGCGAGGCAGATGCCGCCGAGCGCTTCAAGGAAGTTAATGAAGCGTATGAAGTCTTGTCGGATGACGATAAGCGGGCGCGGTATGATCGTTTTGGGCACGCGGGTGTGCAAAACGACGGCGGTTTTGGTGGCTTTGAGGGTGGCTTTGGCAGCGTAGCCGATATTTTTGAGGAGTTCTTTGGCGGTGGCGGTTTTGGCAGCTCACGGCGGCGGCGGCAAGGGCCACGTCAAGGTGCCGATTTACGCTACGACTTGGATATTACCTTTGAAGAAGCGGTTTTTGGGGTTGAGAAGGAGATTGAAATCCGACGGCCGGCGACCTGCCCATCGTGCAGCGGCAGCGGTGCGGAGCCTGGCACCAAGCCAATTACCTGTACCACGTGTAATGGCACTGGTGAGGAGCGTCGGGTACAGCAATCTATTTTGGGTTCCTTTGTCAATGTCACAACCTGCCGGACGTGTAACGGCACGGGTGAACTGATTCCAAATTTGTGTAAAACGTGTGATGGCCGCAAGCAGGTGCAGAAGACCTTTACCAAAAAGGTGCGGATTCCAGCCGGGGTGGACAACGATACCCAAATTCGGATGAGTGGTGAAGGAGCACCGGGTGTCAATGGTGGGCCGCCCGGAAACCTGTATGTGGTACTGCATGTGCAGCCACACGAATTTTTCCAGCGGCGTGGCAACGATATTTATCTGGATTTGCAGATTAACGTGGCGCAAGCGGCGTTGGGTGATGAAGTTGCTGTGCCGACAATTGATGGTGAAGAACGGATTAACGTGGTGGCTGGTACACAGTCGGGGACGGTACACCGGTTGCGGGGCAAGGGGGTGCCACGTTTGGATCGCACCGGGCGCGGGCACATTGGTCGTGGCGATCAGCATGTGATTATTCAGGTGGCGATTCCCAAGAATTTGTCAGATAGACAGCAGGAGCTTTTTCAGGAGCTTTCACGTACGCTGGGCAAAGAAGTGGTGCCACATAAAGAAAAAGGCATCTTGAACCAGTTGAAAGACGCACTGGGAGATGTGTTTGGTTTATGACGCGATTTTTGGAAGTGAGTGTGATCACGGACGGGGAGGGGGCCGAGGCGGTGTCGGAGGTTTTACGGCCGTTTGCCTATCAAGATGGGGTGGTGCTGGAACAGCTTGGCGACATGGCCGATTTGGATCCCAATGCGCTGGAGCCGGCCGTTACGGTAAAAATTTATTTGCCGGAAGATGAAGACACCCCCGAACTGCGCCGCCGTATCGAAGAGATTTTGTACCATATGTCACGGCTCTACCCGCTGCCGCCACCGACATTTCGGCTGCTAGCAGAGACGGATTGGGCCAATGCGTGGAAAGCTCATTACCACCCGTTTCGTGTAGGCAACAGAATGTGGATTCAACCAAGCTGGGTGGAACTAGATGGTGCTGCACCTGACGGCGATATGCTGCGACCAGATGATGTGGTGCTGGTACTTGACCCAGGAATGGCGTTTGGTACGGGGCTGCACCCAACGACGCAGAAATGTTTGCGGGCGTTGGAAATGGTGGTGCAGCCGGGGCACAAGGTGCTGGATGTGGGTACGGGGTCGGGGATTTTGGCAATTGCAGCGTTGAAGCTGGGTGCCGGCCGCGT
This sequence comes from Ardenticatenaceae bacterium, assembly GCA_020634215.1. Lineage (GTDB taxonomy): Bacteria > Chloroflexota > Anaerolineae > Promineifilales > Promineifilaceae > JACKCD01. Next base: position 75,624 of record JACKCD010000023.1, read on the forward strand.
GGTGGGGGTGGATACAGATAAGATTGCGGTGGAAACGGCCGTTAATAACGCCACCCAAAACAGCGTTGCCGATCAATTTGAAGTCTGGCAGGGAACTTTGGATAGCGTGAACGAGCGTGGGTGGGATGTGGTGGTGGTCAATATTCTGGCTCCGGTGATTGTGGCACTGCTGAATGAGGGTGGGCTGATGGGCTATGTGGGGAAGAACGGCCGTTTAATCCTGAGCGGCATTATTGATCAGCAGATGAAGGAGGTAGAAACGGCCGTTGCTAAGGCCGGTGGCTCCATTGTAGAAAAGCTAGTAATGCGGGATTGGGTGAGCTATATCATCAAGCCCCAATAAAGTTATAGGCGATGCCCATCCCCGCAACGGACATCGCTCATTCACCTTAGCTATCGCGTGATTGGGTAGGTTGTTTGCGGTACCGATAAGTAATACGCCCCCGACTCAAATCATAAGGAGTCATTTCCACGCGAACCCGATCACCGAGCAAAATACGAATATAGTAACGGCGCATACGGCCGGATAGATACGCCAGAACCTGGTGGCCGTTATCAAGCTCCACCGTGAACTGCGTATTTGGTAACAATTGTATAATTGTGCCTTCAACTTCCAGTTTATCGTCTTGTTTAGTACCCATATACTCCTGGTTTGTGTAATATCATTCATGAACAGAAAGATACGGCTTATTCATCAGCCGCATCTTCTGTTTCTTCATCTTCAAAATCATCACTATCAAAATCAGCCGTGTCTACCTCATCGTCGGCCGCCCAATCGTCGTCTTCGGCACCTGCCCCATCACTTAAGTCGCGGTGTGCCATCCACTCAATTTGCTCGGTTGCCGTAACCGCTTTTAGGCTAAGGCCAATACGCTGCCGCCGTGGGTCAATGCTTACAACACGCAACAGGTGAGTTTCACCAACCTGTACTACCTCGCCTGGCGATTCAACTGAAGATCGAGAGAGCTGCGAAACATGTAGCAACCCTTCAACCCCCGGCTCAATTTCAGCAAAGGCACCATAATCAACCAGGCGAGTAATCTTGCCCTCAACCAACTGGTTAATGTGGTACCGTTCTTCAACGGTATCCCAAGGATTCCCCAACAGCTTTTTGCGGCTGAGGCTGATGCGCTCGTGCTCTTTGTCAATACGCATCACATAGACTTCAATCTCATCCCCTACCTTTAAAACCTCACGAGGATGGTCAACGCGGTGCCAGGCCAGTTCCGAAATGTGAACCAAACCATCAGCCCCGCCGAGATCGACAAATACGCCAAAATCGCGCAGGCCACTAACGCGCCCAGTCCGAACATCCCCTTCTTTTAGCTCTTGCAGCAGCTCAACACGCCGCGCATCTTCCCACTCGCGTTGGGCTTCACGCTGTGATAAAACAAGCCGCTTGCGTTTGCGGTCTACTTCAATAACTTTCAAGGGCAGTTGGGTACTTCTCAGCTTAGCTAATTTCTGCTGCCGTTTGCGGTCGCTCATGCCTGGGTTAAAATCTACAAGGTGAGAGAGCGGAATAAAGCCACGAATGCGACCAAACTCGACGATAGCACCGCCTTTGTTGTAGCCAGCAATTTCGCCTTCAATTACATCACCGCTTTCCAAGAGATTCTCGGCATCAATCCAGTCTTGGTTTAGCTTTGCCAGGTAAACGGAAACGATCAGACTGTCGGGCTGGTCTGTTTGCTGGACATATACAAAAACATCTTCATCTACTTTTAGCTCTTCGCGTTCTTGAGGCTCTAGCTTGTTCAGATCAGAGGTTGGCACTAAGCCATCACGTTTTAGCCCCAGGTCAACGATGATTCCCTGGTTGCTGACGGAGACGATAAGGCCTTTGCGTATATCGCCTACTTCGGGCATGTCATAATCGTGCTGATTGAGCAAAGCTTCGAGTTCTTCGAAGGAGGTCATTTCTTCGTCGGGCATATTGATACGGTCTCTTTCCCTATAGGTTTTTTGCTTAGTGGGTCTAATAAAAAACTCGGCACCTATGCTGAATATTTGCTGACAGCAGATGGCCGAGTTTGATAATTCGCAGAATAATTATTATGGAGTAAAGTTGCTTTACTTAAGAATTGGTAGACAAGATCACAAAAGAGATATCCTCCGAACTAATTTGTCCAACGTAATCATGTAAAGCAGATCCTAATCAATCACTCGACCCAGACTCACTCAGCGTAAAAAATTATAGCCTTCTAACTGTGCTTTGTCAATTTCTGAGAATGGTGCCATAATGCAGAGATTTTCTTGTGATATTTGTCACGATTGAGCGTTTTGGGTTATGGTCAGGGCTTTTTGCGGGTGATTGCCGGTTAAAAACGGTGACTTTACTAGGTATTTTTGGTGGGCTGGGTGCTGGCTGTTGGAAAATAACGGCCGTTTTTCCTGCCCTTCTATTCCCATCATCAAGAGCATAAACCCAAACCGTGCAACCCGGTATACGGTGCGTGCGTATAAGATTTGTGTATGAAACGGGCAGAAATGTCTGTGTTGAGGTCTGTGAATGTTTAAGCAAATTTTTCAACGTGGTCAAACAAAGGTAAACGGAAACGGCCGTTTGCCCCAACAGCTAGAAACCGCCTATCTCATTGATATTCGGGACGTGGTAAAAGCTTACAATACCCCAGTTGGGGATTTTATAGCCCTGGATGGCATTGACTTGACGATTGACAAAGGGGAGTTTGTGGCCGTGGTGGGTAAGTCGGGCAGCGGCAAATCCACGCTGATCAATATGATTACCGGGATTGATAAACCATCTTCGGGCAGTGTGGTGGTGGACGGAACGGCCGTTCATAACCTCAAAGAAGGCCCCATGGCTGAATGGCGTGGCCGCACCGTGGGTGTCATCTTTCAATTCTTCCAACTGTTGCCCATGCTTTCCTGCTTGGAAAACGTCATGCTGCCCATGGATTTTTGCAACATGTACAAGCAAAACGAGCGCAAAGACCGTGCCCTTTTCCTATTAGAGCAAGTAGATATGGCTGACCAAGCCTACAAGCTCCCATCTGAAGTGTCGGGCGGGCAGCAGCAGCGCGTGGCAATTGCCCGTGCCTTGGCCAATGATCCACCCATTTTGGCAGCTGATGAGCCAACCGGGAATTTGGATTCCAAAACGGCCGATGCTGTTTTTGACCTTTTTGAAGCATTTGTGGCAAGCAATAAAACGATTTTGATGGTGACACACGACAACGAACTGGCAAGCCGCGTCACCCGTACCATTACCATCGCCGACGGCCGTATTGTTGATGAAGTTCGGCATCGCTAGGCCGTCAGGAAGCGTGTCAACCCTGTAAAATCCTTGAGCTTATAATTGATGCGTTGTCGCCGCTTGCTTGTCTTAAGGCAAGCATGTTAGGGTGTTGTGTCTATTCAGTCGGGAAAAGAGACTAGGCAAAGAGTAGTTTAGTGCTAATATTCTGAATAGATTTGTGAATTGGATCACAAGCACCATGTCCGATTGTTGAAGGAGTTGTAGATGAGACGGAATATCCTTATTCTGGTCATAGCAATTGTTGTGATTGGTGGTGGCTACCTGGCTTACCGACAATTTGCGGCAGCACCTGTGGAACCAGAAACAGAAACCCCCATAGATGTTAATACGGTAGCCGTCAATACGGGTCTGGGCACAGTTTCGGCTGAAGGCCAAATTGTGCCGCTGCGCCACACCCAACTATCGGTGTTGACGGCCGGCCCCGTCGTTGAGATTGTAGTTGCCGAGGGTGACAGTGTGCAAGTTGGCGACCCCATTTTACGGCTGGACAGCAGCGACCAGGAAACGGCTCTCCAACAGGCCATTGCCGGTGCCATTCAGGCGGATGCTGGTTTACAGACGGCGCAGGCTGGGTTGCAGGCGGCTGAAGCCGGGTTGCAAGCCGCCGAAGTGGGCGTGAAGGCGGCGCAAGCGGCGATGGCTGTTGTCACGGCACCGCCCACAGCCGAACAGGTGGCCGTGAGCGAGGCCAGCGTAGCGGTGGCACAGGCCAGCATCAACGCCGCCTTAGGCAACCAATCGCTAACGGCCGAAGGTGCCAGTGACGCGCAAATTTTGTCGGCGGAGGCGCAGGTGGTGGCGGCGCAGGCAGCAGCCAAACCAGTGCAGGATATTTATGGCATTTTGCAGCGATTTGAGGCTGATGAAGAGACGATAGCTGATGTGGCGGTGCAGCTAAATGCGGCTAACGCTAATTTGCAGGCGGCGCAGGCGGCGCTCTCGGAAGCGGAAGCCGGGGCAACTCAGGCCGAGCGTGTGGCAGCGGGTAATGCTGTGGCGGCGGCGCAGGCACAGCGTGATGCAGCGCAGTCGCAGCTTGATTTGCTGCTGGCGGGAGCGCAGGCGGAGCAGGTGAATGTTTCGCAAATTGGGGTGGCACAGGCAGAGGCGGCGCGTGCGGAAGCTGAGTTGGGTGTGGAGCAGGCGCGGGCGGCTGTGGCGCAGGCGGAGGCGGGGAAGGTGCAGGCAGAAACGGCCGTTTCTGCTGCCCAGGAAGCTGTTGCCCAACGTACCCTTACTGCCCCCTTTGCCGGAACCATTGCTTCGCTAAACATTGAGGTGGGCGAAATTGCCTCTCCCGGTGTGCCCATCGTTTCCCTGGCTGATTTCAGCAAATGGGTGGTGGAAACCACTGATTTGACTGAGCTAGACGTAGTGGCCGTAGCCGTAGGTTTCCCGGTTGAGGTGCGGGTAGATGCTTTACCCAATGATGTTCTGCCCGGAACCGTGAGCGATATTGATACTGTTGCCACCCTGTCGCGTGGTGATGTGACCTATACGGTGACAGTTGAACTAGATAACAATGATTCACTGCCGTTGCGCTGGGGCATGACCGCCTTTGTGGATGTGGATGTGGAACAATAAGCGGAGCAAGTAGATGAGACGCATAATCATCGCAATCGTAATTTTGGCAATTCTGGGGGTGGGTGGCTATTTTGGCTATCAGCAGTTTGCTGCCCCGGAACCGGCCGCAGAAACGGCCGATCCCATTACCGCTGCCAACACTAGCCCGGTTAACACTGGTTTGGGTGTGGTTTCGGCTGAAGGGGAGGTAGTGCCGCTGCGTGACGTAGCCCTTTCCTTCCAGGTTGGCGGCACGGTGGCAGAAATTTTGGTGCGGGAAGGGGATCACGTGGGCACGGGCGACCCCCTGATTCGGCTGGATGCTGACACCATTACCCTGGCGCGTGACCAGGCGGCGGCGGGTGTGCAGGCGGCTGAATCTGCTTTGGCGGCGGCGCAGGCTCAGCTTACGGCTGCCCAAGGGCGAGTGACAACAGCCGAGGTAGGGGTGCGGGCAGCTGAGGCGCAGTTGGCACTGGTGCAGGCTGGCCCCCGTGCCGAGCAGGTGAAGGCGGCGCAAGATGGTGTAGCAGGGGCAGGCTGGCGGTTTTCCAGGCAGCGGCCACCGATGCGACACTGCAAATCTGTGATTCCCAGGCACATGCAGCGGAGGCCAAATGCGGCGGCGCAGCAGTGGACGGGTGAAGGCGATTGAAGACCAGTATGAAGCAATTCTGGATAACTGTTTTAAGGTAACAACACCTGAAGGTGGAAGAGAAGGAAGTCGCCCGCAGTATGCGCCCCGGTGGAAGAGGCGAAGGGGCAGAACTGGAGCCAGGCGCGGCTGGAGCTTCAGGCGGCGCAGGCAGCTTTGGATGCGCTACAAGCGACCCACATCTGGGCAGCGGGCGGCTGCTTCAGGCTCGGTGGCGGTAGCGCAGGCGGAACCAGCAGTTGGCAGAGGTGCAGTTGGCGTTGACGCTGCTGGGCTGGGGGCGACGGCGAGCAGGTGCCAGCAGGTTGAGGTGGGGGTGGAACAGGCACAAACGGCCGTTGCCCAGGCTCAGGCTGGTGTGTGGTGCAGGCAGAAGCGGCTGCTGCCCAAGCCGAGGCGGGGTGGTCATGCTCAGGCGGGCGCTGATGTGGCTGGAAGCTGGCTGAAGCGCGAACCGTGCTGGACCGCTACGTTTGACGGCACGGTGGGACAGATCAACACTGGTTTCGGGGTGGAACTGGCATAGCCCCGGTTTGCCGGTTGTGACCATCGCCGATTTTGGTGGTTGGCAGGTCAAAACAACCGATTTGACCGAGCTAGATGTTGTTTCGGTGGCGTTGGGGCAGCCGGTGGAAGTGCAAATTGATGCTTTGCCCAACACGGTGCTAAACGGTACGGTGTCTGACATTTCGGCCGTTGCCACCTTGTCACGTGGTGATGTGACCTATGATGTGGTCATTGATGTGGATAACAGCGATGGGCTGCCGCTGCGCTGGGGTATGACGGCGTTTGTGGATATTGACGTAGCAGACTAACCGTTGCTGCTTGCCCACAAATGTGGGGCGGCAGGACAAGGATAGAATCATCCTTGTCTTGCCGCCCCTTTTTATTTTAGTCGGCGGCGGATGGTAGTGATAAGGAGCAACAGCAGAAAGATAAGTGTGTTGATGATCAGGACAAAGAGCATCATGCCGTAAAACAGTTGGTATAGCTGGCTGATTTGTAAAAAGAAGCGGTCGGCGAAGTTGCCCATCCAAAGGGTGCTGATGTTGAAGCCGAGTAACAAAAGGATGATGATACTGAGTCCCTGAACAACGCCTTCCAGGTCGGAGAGGCTGAGGGTGATGGAGCTACCAACGCTGATGATGAGGTAGAGTAGGGTGTAGAGCTGCCAACTGAGTAGGGCGCGGCGCGAGAGGAGCAGCTTGAATAAGGCACCCATGTTGGTAATGGCTAATTGGATAAAGGTGGTGATTTCGCTACCGCTGTTGAGGTTGTCCAGGTTGATGCCCATTTGGGTGATGGGGGTGACAACAACGGGGCCGATGAGGAGATAGCTGGCAAGGGCGATAACGGCCGTTCCTACAAAAATAGGGCCAATGCCAACAAAAAATTCCCCAACCAGATGGAAGAAACTAGATGGATTATAATAATAGCGGACATGACCTCGATAGGGTGAATAGTTGTCTGGCTCATAAAACTTAAATTCGACGATACGATAACCAAAAATAAGGCAGAAAACGGCATGACCAAGTTCGTGGAAAAAGGTGCCCACATAGCTAAACAGATAGAGGTATGGTTCATAACCAATTAGGGCGATCAATCTACGAGCAATCTGGCGTGAGAGATGGTGCATGGCAAACGCCATGATTAACCCAGGGCCAAGCAGGATAAAGAGGTGGAGCAAGGTAGCAGAGATAGCAGAGAATAAATAGGCGATTGTTTGGACAAATAACGATTGCGTTGACATAGACTGGCACTTCCTTTTCTGGATTATAATTGAATGAATAGCGCAGAACAAAGTCGTGTTTGGTAAGCTTTTTACTTGAAATGGTTTGGTTGGTTAGGTAACATACGCAAGCTTTTCTATTTTGATGGATGGATAGGATATTTATGAAAGTCTTGGCAAAGTTCAGCTTTTTCTTCGTGACTGTTTGTGCTTGCCTCATTTGGTTTGTGGGTGAGGTGGCGGCGGCGGATTGTTATTTGCAGGAAGGGGTGTATGTGTGTGACACGTCACTACCCCAGCCGACATTTGTGGCACCAGAACCGCTGGCAAACAGCTTCTTGCCGCGTGTGATGTATGTCAAGTTGGCTGATTTTGCCAATGTGTATGCGGGGCCAAGTACCGGCAGCCCGCTGGTGCGGAATGTGGGGGATGGCTTTTTGTTCTCGACGGTGCAGGCGGTGGTGGAGAATGAAGGGCAGACTTGGTACATGATCAACTTTGATGAATATGTGCAAGCCTCGGAAGCCCGAGTGGTGGAGGATTCGGAGTTTACGGGGTTTGAGATTAAGAATCGCCCCGAACGGCCGTTTGGCTGGATGATCGTAGATTATTGGTACAGCGACGCACCGGGGGCGGAACCAACGCCGGGCAATCTGAAGCTGCCGCGCTATACCTTTTTTGAGGTGTTTGCGGCGGTTGAGGCGGATGATGGCTGGATTTGGTATGACATTGGAAACGGCCGTTGGATGCGCCAAACCTATGTTGCCCTTGTAGACCCCACCACTCGCCCCGAAGGGGTCGGCCCCAACGAATATTGGGTGGAAGTAGACTTGTATGAGCAAAGCTTTGCCGCCTACGAAGGCGACCGGATGGTTTATGCCGGGCTGGTTTCCAGCGGGCTAAACCGCTGGCCGACGCACGAAGGGCTGTTCCAGGTGTGGGATCGCCATTTGCGAATTAAAATGTCGGGGGCGGAGGGCAAGGTTGATTACTATTTTGTGGAGGATGTCCCCCACACGATGTTTTTCAACAACGACATTGCCCTGCATGGTGCGTATTGGCACGACCGCTTTGGCTACAAGCACAGCCACGGCTGCGTCAACATGCCGCCGCGTGATGCGGAATGGATCTATAACTGGTCGGCCGATGCCCCCAACGACTTGTGGGTGTGGGTGCATACGTCTGACCCGACGACGATTTTTACGGAGTGGGCAGTGCCTTCGTCATAAAAATGGGGATTAGAGATTGGAGATTAGCCGACAGTCTTCAATCTCCAATCTCTAATCACTAATCTCCTTTTCCAAAGATACATTGGTAACCATGTTTGATATTAGCCCTGGCTCAATAGGCTGGGGTTTGTTTTGTAAAGGGATCCCATTTTCTTCGTTTTTCTTCATCTTTTCGTCATAAATATCTGGTAAACTTTTGTCCATGTTGTCGTTCCCTGGCAACATTGGACAAATTCGCTTACATTATCCCTCAAACTAAGTTGTGGTCGGATAACGGCCGTTAAAATCAGATGTTATGGCTCCTTGGCAACCAGAACCCATAAACCAGCCCCCCAACAAATGGGTTGCTCGCTGGCAAACTGCCCAGCTTTGGCTGCGGCGCGGCTGGCCGTTTGCCGCCACCGCCCTCTTCACCCTGTTGAGCCTACAGCTCTACACCATCCTCTACCCCCCACCCGCCCCCCTCACCACCACCGATGTAGATACCCAAATTCACGAAATCATCGCCTCCGCCACCCTCCCGCCAGCCTACTCCACCCAGGTTTATCAAATCATCCTCCCCTCCCTCGTTTTTATTCAGACCAAGCAGGCCGGCGGCGAGGAAGAAGGGTTTGGCGTGGGTAGCGGTGTGGTTGTCAACGACGGCGGCGACATCCTTACCGCTTATCATGTCGTTGCCGATGCTGTTGAAATTGAGCTGATTTATGCCGATGGCACCCACACCGGCGCCATCATTGCGGCCAGCGAACCCGCCAATGACATTGCTGTGCTGCAACCCACCTCCACCCCCGGCCTCATCGTTCCGGCGGTGCTGGGCAATCCCAACGCCATGCGCGTGGGCGATCAGGCGTTTGCCGTGGGCAACCCGCTGGGGCTGGCTGGCTCGATGAGCGCGGGGGTCATTTCCGGCTTTGACCGCTCTATCCCGATTGACGACGAGGGCGGCCGGCTGGAAGGGCTAATCCAATTTGATGCCGCCGTCAACCCCGGCAACTCCGGCGGCCCCTTGCTCAATCGTGCCGGGCAGGTAGTGGGCATTGTCACGGCGCTGGCAAACCCGGACAACGAGCGTTCGTTCACTGGCATTGGCTTTGCTGTCCCCATCACCACCGCTGGCGGTGCCGCCGGTGCGCCACAATACTGATTGAGCAAGCAGGAGACAAGATGAGCCATTGCTCGCCACGAAGAATGAGATGGGACGCAGATTTGCCTGATTTTCCTGATCCAAAAGCAATCAGTTAAATCAGGCAAATCTGCGTCCTATTCGAGGAGTTTGTATGGAATTTTCACCAGCGTTGAATAGCGATAAACCGATGGAGCGGGTGCTGTACGAGGTCAAAAAGATCATTGTCGGGCAGGATAATTTGCTGGAGCGGCTGATTGTGGCACTGCTGGCGCGGGGACACATTTTGGTGGAAGGGGTACCTGGTCTGGCCAAGACGATGGCGATTAAAACGCTGGCTTCGGCCATTGGCGGTCAGTTTCAGCGCATTCAGTTCACCCCCGACCTCGTGCCGGCCGATTTGATTGGCACGCGCATTTACAACCAGAAAAGCGGCGAGTTTAATACGTCGCTGGGGCCGGTGTTTGCCAATTTGCTGCTGGCTGACGAAATTAACCGCGCCCCGGCCAAGGTGCAAAGTGCGCTGCTGGAAGTGATGCAGGAGCGGCAGGTGACGATTGGCCGCGAAACCCACAAAGTGCCAAACCCGTTCTTGGTGATGGCAACGCAAAACCCAATTGAATCGGAGGGGACATACCCGCTGCCAGAGGCGCAGGTGGATCGGTTTATGCTCAAGGTGCTGGTGGGGTATCCCACGCCGACGGAAGAGTTTGTCATTGTGGAGCGGATGACGGGGCTGGTGCAGGCGGTGCAAAAGGTGATTGACACCGGGGAACTGCTGACCTTGCAGCAGGCCGCCTCTGAGGTGTATGTAGACACGGCACTGATTGAATATGCGGTGAAGCTGGTGGGGGCGACGCGCCAGCCGCAGGGGGTGGGGCTGCGCGATTTGGGGCAGTACATTACTTTTGGGGCCAGTCCTCGCGCTTCAATTAACCTGATTTTGGCGGCCAAGGCGCTGGCGTTTGTGCGCGGCCGGCCGTATGTGCTGCCGCAGGATGTGCGTGATTTGGCGCTGGACGTGCTGCGCCATCGGCTGGTGCTGTCGTATGAGGCGCTGGCAACCAATGTGAGCAGCGATGATTTGCTCAACCAAATCTTAAAAGTGACCCCGCTGCCGGAGGTGCCTTTACGTGAACGACCAAACCGTCGCCCCGCTTTCTGAGCAGGCAACACCAGAGCGGGTTTTGCACCGGCTGGATTGGCGGGTGGTGCGGCGGCTGGATGGGCTGCTGCAAGGGGATTACCACACGCTGTTTTACGGCACGGGGCTGGATTTTGCCGACCTGCGTGAGTACCAGGCGCGGGATGATATTCGCCACATTGATTGGAATGTGACGGCGCGGATGGACAGCCCGTATGTGCGGCAATATGTGGAGGAGCGGGATGTTACGGCGTGGTTTTTGCTTGATTTGAGCCTTTCGATGGGGTTTGGGGCGGAAGCGCGACCCAAGGAGCAGGTGCTGGTTGATTTTGTGGCGACGCTGGCACGGCTACTGACGCGCAGCGGCAATCGCGTGGGGGCGATTTTGTATACGAACCGGGTGGCGCAGACGATTCCGCCGCGCAGTGGGCGTAACCAGGTGCTGCGGCTGATTCGGGAGCTATTGCAGCCGCCGGAACGGCCGTTAGGCGCGGCCACAGATTTGGGGGTGCTGCTAACGGCCGCTTTAAATGCCCTCAAACGACGGTCGCTGGTTTTTGTGGTGTCGGATTTTATGAGTGAGCCGGGGTGGGAACGGCCGTTAACCCTGCTCAACCGTCGGCATGAACTCATTGCCGTGCGGCTGTGGGATCCACACGAAGTGGAGCTGCCCGATGCCGGGCTGATTGTGGTGGAAGATGCCGAGACGGGGGAACAGTTGCTGGTAGACACCAGCAACCCCGAATTCCGCCGCCGCTTTTACGAGGTGGCCCAGCAGCGCGAAACCCAGCTTAAAGAGCTGACCCGCCGCGCCGGGGTAGATTTGTATGGCTTGTCTACCGAGGAAGAGTTGGTAGGGGCGATTGTGCGAATGGCGGCACTGCGGAAGAAAAGACGATGAGGGGGAAGAATGGGACGCAGATTTACCTGATTTTCCTGATAAAGAATCAGGCAGATCAGGTAAATCTGCGTCCTATAAGCGAGGTAGCGTGACGTTTATTTGGCCGTGGATGTTGCTGTCGTTGTTGGTGCTGCCGCTGTTGGCGGTGTGGTATGGGCAACTGCGGCGGCAAAGGCAGCAGGCGGTGGTTCGATTGGGGCCGCTGGGGGTGGTGCAAAGCCAGACCGGGCAGGCGGTGGGTCGTCGTCGCCATGTGCCGCCGCTGCTGTTTGGGCTGGGGGTTGGCACGCTGCTGTTTGGGCTGGCGCGGCCAGAGATGCCGGTGTCGCTGCCCCGCGTGGAAGGGACGGTGATTTTGGCCTTTGACGTGTCCAGCAGCATGTTGGCCGATGATTTGCAGCCGACGCGGTTGGATGCGGCCAAAACGGCCGTTCGTGCCTTTGTCGAAAACCAGCCCAGCACCATCCAGCTTGGCGTGGTCGCCTTTAGCAACGGCGGGCTGGTGGTGCAGCCGCCGACGAACGTGGCTGCCGACGTGGTGGCAACCGTTGACCGCCTATCGCCAGCGGGTGGCACCTCGCTGGGGCAAGGGATTTTTACCGCCTTGAGCGCCATCGCCGGAAAGCCGTTGGCAATTGATGAGGCGGTACTGGCGGAGGGAACAGGGACATTTGAGTTGCCCGATTACTCATCGGCGGTGATTTTGCTGCTGACCGATGGGGAAAACAGCGAAGCTCCCGACCCGCTGGCGGTGGCGCAGGTGGCGGCCAACGCCGGGGTGCGGATTTACCCGATTGGCATTGGTACGGCGGAGGGGTCGGTGCTGGAGCTTGACGGGTTTAGCGTGGTGACGCAGTTGAACGAGCCGCTGCTGGAGGAGATTGCTAGTGTGACAAACGGCCGTTATTACCACGCCACCGATGCCGAAACCCTGGCCGATATTTACCAAAACGTAGATTTGCAGCTTACCGTGGCCGGGGAAAAGATGGAAGTGACGGCGCTGCTGGCGGTCGTGGGGCTGCTTTTCTTTTTGCTGGGCGGGGTATTGATGTTGGTTTGGTTCGGGCGGATTCCGTAGGGAGGTTGGAGATTAGAGATTGAAGATTGTGAACCTTCACAATCTCCAATCCCCAATCTCCAATCTCTATAACTGTTATGAGCGTGCTTTGGCCGTGGGTTTTACTGTTGTGGCTGCTGGTGCCGCTGCTGATTGGGGTGTATGTGTGGATGTTGCGGCGGCGGCGCAAATTTGCCGTGCGCTTTTCCAGCCTATCGCTGATCCGTGAGGCGATGCCGAAGCGGGCGCGGTGGCGGCAGCATTTGCCGTTTGCCCTGTTTTTGCTGGGGCTGATGGGGGTCATAACGGCCGTTTCCCGCCCCGTCGCCGAAATTGAAGTCCCCCTCAGCCGCACCACCATCATCCTCGCCCTCGATGTTTCCCGCAGCATGTGTGCCACCGACGTTGCCCCCAATCGGCTGACGGTGGCGCAGGAAGCGATGCTGTCGTTTATTAACAACGAGGCCGAGGGGACGCGGATGGGGCTGGTGGCTTTTGCTGGCTTTGCCGAACTGGTGGTGCCGCCGACGAACGACAAGGAACAGCTGATTGAAGCAGTGCAGAATTTTACCACGTCGCTGGGGACGGCGATTGGCAGCGCCACGCTCAAGGCGATTGATGCCATTGCTGAGGTCAACGAGGCGGTGGCACCGAGCGGGGTGAATTTGCGGCTGGGTGGGGATGAAACGGCCGTTTTGCCCCCCGACACCGTTCTCTACCAGCCCGACATCATCGTGCTGCTGACCGACGGGGCTAACAGCCGGGGGCCGCACCCGCTGGACGCGGCGCAGCAGGCCGCCGACCGGGGGGTGCGGGTTTACACCATTGGCTTTGGCACCACCAACCCCACGGAAATGACCTGTACCCGTGAGCAGCTTGGCGGCGATATTTTTAACGATTTTGGCGGCGGTTTTGGTCGTTTTGGCGGGGGATTTGGCGGCGGTTTTGGCGGGGGCGGTGCGCCACGCCGCTTTTTGGTGCTGGACGAGCCGACGCTGCAAGGGGTGGCGGAAATGACGGGCGGTGAATATTACCGTGCCGAAAGCGCGGAGCAGCTTTTTGAGGTGTTTAAGGAACTGCCAACACAAATTGTGCTGCAAAAGGAGCGCACGGAGATTAGCTTTATTTTTGTGGCGCTGGGGGGGCTATTAATGGCCGTTGCCGTCATCCTCTCGCTCAAATGGAATCGTTTTCCGTAGGGGTAGCGTGGATAGGTGTGGGGTGAACAAGAGCAATTCTCTGGAATGAAAAACCGTAGGGGCGGGATGGCGCGGGTTGGCGCGGGGTGAACAGATGGCGATGTCTCCGCGCCGTCTCGCCCATGCCTTGCCCGCCCACGCCATTTGGGGTAACACAAGGGCGAGACGACCGGGAGACAAGGCATATGGCGTTGCCAGCGTAAACCCCGGTCATCCCGCCCCTACAGTGCGGTTGGGAAGAGAACGGCCGTTTGCCCCATCCCCTGCCAACCCGCTACAATAGGCGCAGCCAACCAACCATGCGCGTGGCTGGGCGCAGGTTTGCCCAGCCCGCACCGTTTCAAACCACCATGACTGTGCTTGCCCGTTTGCGTGATTTATTCACCAATCTCGATTCCAACAAGGATTCTGCCAAATTAATGGCGCATGACCTCGGTCTGCCCGTAGCCCGCAGCAATTTTGACGGCTCGGCGGCCAGCGCCTGGGATTCGCTGCGCAGGTGGCGCACCATAAAGGCCTTCCCGGCGTTGATTGCCCCTGCTTCGCAGGATGCTGCGTTCGCGGGGCTGCCCCGCAGCTTGCCGAACTTTTGCCAATATCGTGCGACCTATCCAGCAACCGCCGGTGAAGCCAAGGTGTTGGCTACCTACCGCGCCTGGGTCATCAGCATTATGACAAAATGCGGAGTCATTGCCAGGGATGCAAGCCGCCATGCCTTGCAGCAGATTTTTACCGATGTTTATCTGCTGGACAGGCCAGCGGCGTTAAAGCGGTTTAGCCGGGAGGAACTGGAGCAGGAGTTTCAGCAGTTGGGGCGGCTGCGCTCTCATGATGAGAAGAGCGCGTGGCAGGGCTGACGCTGGCGCAGCGACCGGGCAACCTTTTATTTTAGGCAAGCCTGGGGCAGGTAAGACCACGTTCTCCAAATATTTGGCCGTGCAAACGGCAAAACAGACCCTCTTTCCCGACTACATCCCCGTTTTTGTGTCGCTCAAGGAGTTGTCTGATGTCGCTAAGCCACTAGTGGTATTGATAAACGTGTGGGGGCAACTGGTGGCAGGAGGGGTACCACGTAGTTTGGCTGCGGCATGGATAAGGCAGAAAAGCTGTTGCTGTTGCTGGATGGGTTGGATGAGGCCACGGCGCGGCGTGACGGGATCATGCAACAGATTAAGGATTTTAGTCACCGTTTTGATCAATCCAAGCTGGTGCTGACCTGCCGCATTGCCGCCGTGAGTCCCTGGCTTTAGCGGCTTTACCTATGTGGAAATGGCAGTTTTCCCCAGAACAGGTGGAGCGGTTTGTGAGTAACTGGTTTGAGGGCTGTGCCGGGCACGGCGAAGAAATGCTGGTAACTGGCGAAACAGGAGCATCAGGGAATTCGGGGCCCCACGAACGCGCCACTGTTGCTGGTGTTGCTCTGTTTGGCTTATCAGGAAACGCCTTCATTTTCCGGCGCGGCGGGTGAAATTTATAAAGGCGTTGGAAGCATTGCTGAAAAATTGGGATGCGTTGCGGGGGATTAAGCGGCTTTCGGCCTATGGGCGGTTGTCTTTGGGGCAGAGGAGCAGATGCTGGCACAAGTGCGTACCAAACGTTTGTCAGCAGGGAATTTTATTGAGCAGGCGGGCGCGGCTGGAACGGCGCTAAAAGGCGTATGTGGTGCATGTGCCGGGAGATGCCAGCGGCGATTGATATTGAGCCAGTTCAAGGTTCTCAACGACATTATTGCCTTTACGGGCTGTTTGTGGAGCGGGCGCGGCAGATTTTTCTTTTCCACCTGACGCTGCATGAATATTTTGCCGCCAGATGCATTGTCGAAAATGTGGAGGAAGGACGCTGGCGGAATTGGTGCGTCATAGCCATGAAGACCGATGGCGGGAAGTTTTTTACTGGTGGCCAGCATGTTGCCCAAAGGGAAACGTTTTTGATCTGTTTCTAAAGGCGGCGTTGGCACAGCCAATGGCAGCCGATAAGGTTCTGGTGGCTTTGCTGCATCAAGCTAAGTCAAGCCGCCCGTTACAGCGGATCGCTGGCGGGGCGTAAGCTCGCCGCAATTCGTAGTGGTATCTATATCACTTGCCCACAAGCTTGCTCTTGATATCGACCTCACCCTCGATGCCGCCCTTGACCTTGCTCTTGATCTGGATATTGACCTCGACCTCGCTCTTGACTCGCCCTTGCCCTCGACCTTGTTCGTGCCCTTGATTTCAAACCTCGCCCGTGCTCCTTTTCCTCGCCTTTGACCTAGACATCGCTCGTGCCCGTGCCCTTGCTCGCGCCTTCGCCCAAGGGAGATGATTCAGATTTGTTTTAGATGTAGCTTTAGTCAGTTTTTACAATGTTGCCCGATGTGTCGTCGTGGGTTATGAGGGCTGGCCGGACGGCAGCGAAACAGCGAGTACTGACTATGTACAGCAAGCTCCGGGATAGAACGGTAATAGCTGATAATCTTCAACTGTTTGCCTAGCTTCTATGCTGCCAACAGCCATGGCCCATCTCTTGTTTGCTCCCCGATGTTGATTGGCATACGTTTGTCAAAGGTGTTGGCTGATAAGGTTGTACAAACGGGGTTTTAACTCTAAGTACAAGTTGACAACTGAGCAGTGGCAGGTTATTGCCAATATCTACAAGGCAGCAACTGCTGCTCAACTGCCTCAACCTGGCCTATGTCCGCAGGCTATCGCCATTGAAAACCAAATGCTCCTGCCCCACCACCCCCCAGCCCGTAGGGGGGAGCAGGATAGCGCAGATGTGCGGAGTGAACGAACGACGTTATCGCCGCGCCGTCTCGCCCGCGCCACCCGCCCACGCCGTTTTGGGGGTACGGCAAAGACAGCGAGACGACCGGAGACAGGACGTATGGCGTTGCCAGCGTTAGCCCAGTCGTCCGCCCTACCACATATCATGTGTGATGTAGGGGCAGGATGAAAGCAGATAACGCAGGGTGAACAGATGGCGATGTCGCCGCGCTATCTCGCCCGTAATCACCGCCCACGCCGTTTTTGGGGTAACGAAGGCGGAACGACCAGAGATGAGGTACGCGGCGTTGCCAGCGTGGCGGTCATCCCGCCCCTACAGTGCGTTGGTTATGGAAAACGATTTGGTATGATGCGATATATGATCCGCACCAAACACCGCCGCCGTTCCATTCGCCTGCCGGAATGGGATTATCGTGCGCCGGGAGCTTATTTGTGACCATTTGCACCTATCGGCGAAACCCTGTTTGCCAACCCAGCCTTTTACGACATTGCCGTTCATGTGCCGCCTTACAGCGGGTGCAGCAGCCCCATGCCCGGCATGTACAATTGGATAACAGGTGGTCATGCCCAATCATGTCCATATTTTTGTGCTGATCAGGGAATCGTGAATGAAACCCCTGCACAGCCTACTTGTCAGCAAAACACTCCAGCTGGGTCGTTGGGTGTGGTGGTGGGACGATACAAACAGCCGTTCCACCCCATTAACCAATTGCGTGGGACGAAAGAAACGGCCGTTTGGCAGCGCAGCTGTGCGAGCGCATCATCGCAATGACCGGGAATTGCACGCCACCCGTCAATAATATATTGATGACAACCCCGTACGCTGGGTCGAAGACCGGCTGACGAATTTGGACAAATTATTGGCAAAATGACCCAAAAATCGTAGGGGGCAGGATGGCGCGGAAAGGCGCAGGGTGAACAGATGGCATATTCGCATAAATCTCGCCCAGGTGTCACCGCCCGCCGTTTGAAATTGAGCAAGGCGAGACGACCAGGAGACAAGACCAACAGCGTTGCCAGCGTAAACCCAGTCGTCCCGCCCTACATGCCTAATGCTACCAAAACCATTTGCAATAGTTGGCTGACGGAGGGGAGGGTGGCGGGGGCAGGGGTGGGAGGGATTTGTTGGCGGATGTCGTGGGGGGTGGCGGGGTGGTGGAAAACGGCCGTTTTGCACCCAATGACCTCTTTCTTCGCCCCGCCTCCGTGTACACCAGCCCCGCCGCCGCAAACAATGCCATCAGCAGCAGGGCTGGAGCGGGCTGCAGCAGGGGGATGACCTGCTGCAAGCTGGTGCGGGTCAGCTCTGGTTGCCCAAGCTGGCAGCCAATAAGCGCCTGATAGCACAGCGAACGGGCGGTGTCACTGTCAAACCCCGATGGTTGCGAGATCGCAATACTTTGCGACAGATAGCCGGCCGCCAGCGGCAAATCGCCCTGCGCCTGCGCCAGCAGCCCAAGCTGCTGCTGCACCAGTGCCTGGGTGCGCGGATGGTTGACGGCGTTGGCAATGGCGAGGCTTTCTTGCAGGGCGGCGTGGGCGGCAGCAAAATCGCCGCGCAGCCGGTGCAGTGCCCCCAAATGCGCCAGGGCGTTGGCCGTGCCGACCCGGTTTTGAATTTCGCGGCTGAGGGCCAGGCTGTGGTTGAGGTGCTGGTCGGCGGCGGGGTAGTTGCCCTGGGAAACGGCCGTTATCCCCAAAGCCAGCAGCGATTGCGTCATCCCCACCCGGTCGCCAAACGACTGCCGCACCGTCAACGCCTCCTCCAGCAGTTGGGCGGCGCGGCTGTAGTCGCCCAACCCCTGGGCAATCCGCCCCAGGGCGTTGGTCGAAAACGCCTGCAAGCGGCGGTCGCCCACCTGCGCCAACTGCGCCGTCGCCTGCTGGTGGTAGGTGGCCGACGTTTGGAAATCCCCTTCCAATTCTGCCAGCAGTGCCAAACATTGCAAGGCAAAGCTGGCTCCCCACTTGTCCCCTTCGGCTTCAAACAAAGCGTGGCTTTGGTTCAGCATCTCGTTGGCGTTGGGCTGGTCGGGAAAGCCGACCCCCAGCCAAAGCAGGGTGAAGGCGATTTCGCGGTGGGTGGCGGGGGCGTGGGGCTGCAAAATGGCGAGGCTTTCTTGCAGCAGCACCCGCCCTTGCGCCAAAAAGCCGAGGCGAAAGGTGGCGCATCCCTGCCGCGCCAGCAGTTGCCCCAGCACAATTTGGTGCTGCGGGTCGGGGTTTTCGCTGTGGCTGCCGGGCGGAGGGCGGCGCAGGCTGGCAACGGCCTGGGCAAAGAGGGTTTCGCTGGCTTGGAACCAGCCGCGCATTTCCCCAAACAGCCACAGCCCTTCGAGGTATTGCTGAACGGCCGTTAAATCATGATTCGCCACCGCCCAGCGCCACCCGGCCAGCATGTTGTCGCGGTTGCTGGCTAAATCGTTGAGCGCCTGGTGCTGCTGCTCCCCTTTTAGCTGCTGTTCACAGCGACGGGTGAAGGCGGCGTAGGTGCGGCTATGGCGGCTTTGGGTGGCGGTGGTTTCGGAAACGGCCGTTTGCAGCTTTTCCGCTCCATATTGCCGCACCAGCGTATGCAAATCATACCGCCCTGTCTCCGTGCGCCGCACCAGCGACTTGTCCACCAGGGCTAGCAGGGCGTGGGGGGTGGCTCCCACCACTTCCGCCGCCGCCGCCGCGTCAAAACCGCCGCGAAAGACGGCCAATTGGCGCAGTACCTGCCGCTCCTGGTCGCTGAGAAATTGCCACGAATATTCAAAGACGGCGCGGAGGCTGCGGTGGCGTTCCGGCACATTTTGCAGCGACGTGGACAGAAAATCGAGGTTGCGCTCAATTTCCTGGGCGATTTCAGCACATGACATCATCCGCACCCAGGCGGCGGCCAGTTCCAGCCCCAGCGGGTTGCCGTCCACCAGTTGGCAAATGTGGAGCAGGTGGGGAATGTCGCTGGCGGTCAGGGTGAATTGCCCCCACGATTGGCGGGCGCGTTGCAGGAAAAGCTGGACGGCACTGTAGGGGGCTAAATCGGCCAGCGTCA
>JACKCD010000024.1 GCA_020634215.1 Ardenticatenaceae bacterium
TTTATTTCAGCTATTCAAGCATTTAGCTGAGGTAGTCGCGGAGTGATTTGCTGCGGCTGGGATGACGCAGCTTGCGGAGGGCTTTGGCTTCAATTTGGCGAATGCGTTCGCGGGTAACACCAAAGCTTTTGCCCACTTCTTCGAGGGTGTGGTCTTTACCATCGTTTAAGCCAAACCGCATTTCCAGCACTTCGCGCTCGCGGTCGCTAAGGAAACCCAAGACGTTGCGGATTTGCTCACGCAGCAATTCCTTGGAGGCAGCGTCAACGGGTTCAACAACGCTGTCATCTTTGATGAAGTCGCCAAATTCGGTGGCTTCATCGTTGTTGCCAACGGGTGTTTCCAACGACATGGGATCCATAGAAATGCGAAGGATGTCGCGGATTTTGCTAACGGCTTGCCGCCATTTGCGGTTGAGCATGGGGTCAATCGTCCGGTCGTTTTTGATGGCTTCTTTAATTTTGTCAGACTCTTCAGGCGTTAAGAAATCCAATTCCAAGGCTAACTCTTCAACGGACGGTTCGTGACCAAGCTGCTGCACCAATTCGCGCTGTTTTTTGACGATCTTGTTGATGGTCTCAAACATGTGGACAGGGATACGGATGGTACGCGCCTGGTCGGCGATGGCGCGGCTGACGGCCTGGCGAATCCACCAGGTAGCGTAGGTGCTAAATTTGAACCCTTTGGTGTGGTCAAATTTTTCGACGGCGCGAAGTAGCCCGACGTTGCCTTCCTGCACAAGATCAAGCAGGTGGATACCACGCCCCATGTACCGTTTGGCAACACTGACGACCAAACGCAGGTTGGCGCGGGTGAGGCTAACTTTGGCACTTTCGGCCAAATCGCGGATCATGAATTCATTGTAGCTCAGGCTGCCGGCGTGGTCGTGTACCCATTCGGTGAAGGTTTCGACATTGGGAAAACGGCCGTTTTCCCCATACCACGCCAACACCTGAGCCGATAGTTCATCCGAGAGAACATAGATCGCATTAAAGGTTTCAAACACGCCCTCCGCTAAATCCATCCACGCTGGATCTTGCCCCCAGCGCCCTTCATTCAGATAATCGCGCAAGTACGAACGATGCATATCTTGCCAGCTAATCCGCAGTTCACGCGCTTCATCAAACAGCTTGCCTACCTGAACCGGGTCAACCCCTAGCTGTATACGCGCCTGTTCCAACTGCGCCCAGCCACCCAGCAGCTCTTCATAGTTGGCGATCATCGCCTGCTCCAAACCAACTTCAGCCGCATTATGGCGATCCAGCGTATTGGCAGCCGAGAGCTGCGTCGAAAGCCAAATCTCCTGCTCTGGCAGCAGCAGTGGAACCCGCCCAATTTCCTTTAGATAGGTATGTACCGGGTCATCTTCAACAATGACATTGAGATAGTCATCGTCATCGTCATCGTCGCTCTCTTCAAAATCTTCGTCAAGGTCAAGCAGATTAGAAGTATCATCATTATCAACCGTTTCTCCAGAATCAGAGACGATGCGGATGTTGAGCTTCTGCAACCGTTCATATAGCATCCCCGCTTCATCTTCGGTTGCGGTTGCCAGGATCGCCTGCACATCTGCTTCGTCAATTTCACGGGAACGGCGTGCCTTTTTGATGAGTTCTTCCAGATCAAGCCCACTGCCTTCTTCCAGTTCTTCGGCTTCGTCAATATCTTCGTCTTCAATTTTTGAATTTCGATGCATATGCCCCTCATTCAAACCAAGTTCTATCTATTAAATAATAATTTGGGCAAACGGCCGTTTACCCCTGTTCTGCCCGCCGACGCCCCACCGCCGACATCGCTTCTTTTGCCCGGTTAATTCGCTGCAATTCCTGGCTCCCCGCCAGAATCTGCTGATAAAAATCCCGCTGATCGGCTACCTCTTCACGCTGAACCCGCAGCAGTTGCTGCAACTCCCGATTACGCTGCTTAATACGATCACAGCGCCAATCCAATACCGAGTGTACCAATTTTTCCGCCAGGTTATCGAGTTGGGATTCAGCAATTAGAGGTAATTTTTCCAAAGTTTTTATTCGCTCTCGCAGAACATCATCTGAACTATCCCACAGTTCTGAGCGCACGGCAACCACGCCATAGCGAAGTTGTTGGTACATTTGTCCTAGCAATGCACGGTCTTCAACCTGCCCAAAATCTGTTTCACCCAGCTCCGGCTGGCGAGCTTGGCGCAATTGCTGGTTAATCTGCAGCAAAAGCTGGGGATATTGCAAACAGTGGCGCAAGAAGTTGGCTTCACGGTTATTAACGGCCGTTTTTCGCCCCCCACCGCTTACAGGCTTCGCTACAACCTGCTTTTGCCCCATCACTGGAACCGCCGCCCTTCGCCCATCCTGCGCCGTCGGCATCTGCCGCAGCGTCATCTCATCCACTTGCAGCGCCCGCGCCAGCAGTTGGCGGTAATGTTCCCGTTCCACCGGGTCGCCCAACTCCAAAATCAGCGGCAATACCTGCTGCGCCACCGCCGACTTCGCCTTGGCATCCGTCATATCCAAATCGGCCGTTGCCGTATCAATCACATAATCCACAATCGGCCGCGCCTGCGCCAGCAGCAGCGGCCACCGCGTCATATCGGCGCGAATAATGCTGTCTGGGTCTTCCCCATCCGGCATCGTCACCACCCGAATATCCGCCTTCAACCGCGCCTCGTGCCGCACCAATCCCTGGGCATCAAACCGAACCTCGTAATCCCTGTCCAGCGTCTCCCGCGCCACCTGCAAACTCCGCAGCGTCGCCTTCTGTCCAGCGGCATCAGCATCCAAGGCTAACACAAAACGCTTAGTATAACGCTTAAGGAGTTGCAATTGCTGTTCCGTCAACGCCGTGCCCATCTGCGCCACCACATTGCCAAAACCCGCCTGGTGCGCCTGGATCACATCCATATACCCTTCAACAATAACAGCCTGCCGCGCTTCACGTACATGCCGCCGCGCCAAATCCAGTCCATAAAGCAAATGGCTTTTGTCAAACAGTGTCGTTTGCGGCGAGTTCAGGTACTTAGGAATGCCGTCTTTTTCCAGCGTGCGTGCACCAAAACCAACAACCTGCCCCTCCACATTACGAATGGCAAACATCAGCCGGTTGCGAAAACGATCATAGCGGGTTCCCTTCTCTGGGTTCTCGGTCAGCATTCCCGCTTGCAGCAAATCATCGTCGCTGTAACCCTGCGCCGTAAAATGGGAGCGACACGCATCCCATGAATCAAGCGCGTACCCAAGCTGGAACGTTGCCAGCGTTTCGGCCGTTAACCCACGCCGCTCGACATAACGCCGCGCCTGTTCGGCCTGGGGCGCATACAGCAGCAGTTGGTGAAAATAATCAGCCGCCGCCCCCAGCAAATCCTCCATTTTGTTGGCAAAGGCTTGCTGCGCCTTGTCTACCGGAGGAGCCGTTTCCAGCGTTACGCCAGCCCGCCGCGCCAAATATTCCAGCGTTTCACGGAACTCCCACCCCTCTTTTTTCATCACATAGGTGAATAAATCGCCGCCATCGGCACACGCCCCAAAACAACGCCACGTTTGGGTTTCGGGGAAAACATAAAATGCAGGGGTGCGGGTGTTGGAATGAAACGGACAAAAGCCAGCATAATTGTGTCCCGATTTACGCAGCGGCACCTGTTCGGACACAATATCAACAATATCTAATCGGCTTTTAATATCCTGCGTAACGCTCATTTTGCTCGGTGACAAAAGCGAACTGCTGTTGCATCACAGACTTACAGTTGCAAACGCCTCGCTAAAATCGTCAGGCTCCCACGGCCATTAGCTCTTCAACAAAACTTCGGCTTATTTAGCACACCATACACACGGGGGGCGTATGAATGGGAGAAATTATACTCCATTCACCCAAAATGGCCTATGGTTTCTGATACAGTTCCTATCTTTTTACGGGGTGTTTACGTTAAGAAAACGCGAAGATTGGGGGGATTGGCAATTGGAGATTGGCGATTGATGAGGCTTCACAATCTCCAATAACCAATCTCTACTGATGCTGCAACCGCCAATCCAGTGCTGTATGCCGCTGAGTCACTTTGTCATTTTTGACGGCAATGTGAATGGCGCGGCGGGTTCCGACCAAAATTGCCAGCTTTTTGGCGCGGGTCACAGCCGTATAGAGCAAGTTGCGCTGGAGCATCATGTAATGCTGCATTACCATTGGGATGACGACACACGGGTACTCCGCGCCCTGGCTTTTATGCACACTGATGGCAAAGGCGTGGACGAGTTCATCCGCTTCCAAAAAATCATAAACAACGGGGTTGCCGTCAATGCTCACGGTAATCGTCTGCTGCAAAATGTCTAGCCCCACGATGCGGCCAATATCGCCATTGTAGACGTTTTTGTCATAATTGTTGACCGTCTGCATTACCTTGTCGCCCACGCGGAAGATGCGCCCGCCCAGCCGCCGCTCTGGTTTACGGCCGTTTCCGGGGTTCAACGCCTCTTGCAACGCCTCATTCAGTTGGGTCACCCCCACTAACCCGTTGTACATCGGAGCCAACACCTGAATATCGTCCAGCGGGTCAAGGTGGAATCTGTCCGGCACTCGGTTTTTCACAATATCCACCAGCAATTCGGCCGTTTCTGCCATTTCCGGCTTCACAAAAATAAAGAAATCCTTGCCGTCGGGCAGCGTTTCCGGCATCAGCCCCTGGTTAATGCGGTGGGCGTTGTGGATGATGAGCGAATCTGCCGCTTGGCGGAAGATGGTTTGCAGGCGAATAACGGCCGTTTTTCCCGACGCAATCAAATCACGCAGCACATCACCCGCCCCCACCGACGGCAGTTGGTCTACGTCCCCCACCAGCAGCAGATGGCTGTCGTTGCCCACCGCCTTCAGCAGCGTGTTTGCCAGCACCAAATCCAGCATCGAAGCTTCGTCAATGATGATCATGTCGGCATCCAGCGGGTTGTTTTGGTCGCGGCCAAATCCTTCGCCGGGGTTAAACTCCAGCAGCCGGTGGATCGTTTTGGCTTCGCGCCCGGTGGCCTCGGCCAGCCGTTTGGCGGCGCGGCCGGTGGGGGAGGCCAGCAAATAGGTGTGGTGATGGCGGTCAAGCAGATCGAGCAAGGCGCGGAGAGTGGTTGTTTTCCCAGTTCCTGGCCCGCCGGTTAGCACGGTGACTTTGTGGGAAACGGCCGTTTTAATCGCCTCCAACTGCTGCTCGGCCAACACCATCCCCTCACTGATTACCGATAACCGATTACTGTTTACCGCCTGGCGCAAGCCCGCCAGTCGGCTGGTGGGGTGGCTAATAATCTGCTGGATACGTTTGGTGGCTCCCACTTCGGAGTAGAAAAATGGGGTCAGGTAGACGGCCTTCTCTTCTTCTACCGTTTTGCTGGCATCGGGCTGGCTGATTTCGTAGGTGAGGGTGTCGCGCTGGATGAAGTTGTTGGTTGTGAGTTGGTCAATAACGGCCGTTACCTGCTCCGCCGTCACCCCCAAAATCTCCGAAGCCTGCGGCTCCAGCTCCGCCTGCGGCACATACACATGCCCCTCATCCGCCATCCGGTTCAGCGTATAGGCAATGCCCGCCTCAATTCGGTTCGGGTCATCGTGCGCCAGCCCCAACGCCCGCGCAATCTTGTCGGCCGTAATAAAGCCAATCCCAGCCACATCATTCACCAGCTTATAGGGCGTAGACTGCACCACCGCCAGCGACTGATCCCCATACCGCTTGTAAATCTTCACCGCCAGCCCCGTCGAAACCCCGTGCGCCTGCAAAAACACCATCACATCCCGAATCGCCCGCTGCTCTGCCCACGCCTTCACAATCCCCCGAATCCGCTGCTTGCCAACCCCCAGCACCTCTTGCAGCCTTTCGGGCTGTTCGTCAATCACATCCAGCGTCTCCGCCCCAAAGCGGTTGACAATCCGCTCCGCCATCACTCGCCCCACCCCGCGAATCATCCCTGACCCCAAATACCGCTTGATCCCCTCCACCGTCGCCGGCATAGATTTTTCGCACAGTTCCACCTGAAACTGCCGGCCGTGGCGCGGGTGGCTACTCCACTTCCCCGTCAACTTCACCCATTCCCCCGGCTGCAATTCCGGCAAATTGCCCACCACCGTCACCAGCCCATCGCTGGCATACTTAAACGGCAGCATACCCCGTGAATCCGGCTTCAGCCGAATCACCGAATACCCATTCTCTTCATTGTAATAGGTCACGCGCTCCACCGAGCCGCTTACTTGGGTCTGGGAATCATTACTCATACGCTTGTAACAGTATACAGGGGGCGGTCAAATTTGTGCAATCGCCTCATCCGAGACTGCTACTGACCGGGTTCAACACTCACGCCGGGGCGGACGAGGGAAAGCAAACGGCCGTTTTCCAGCCCCACCAACCGCGTCACCACAAACAGGTCAAACGAACGCAGGTCATTGAGGGGCGGGTTGGCGTTTTGCAGCGCGGTCAGGGGGACGCGAACGCGAAGATAGTGGGGAAAGCTGTTTGGTGGGGTGGCGTGGAGGAGAAAACGGCCGTTTTCCCCCACCCCCTCCCCATCCTGCACCCACGCCTGTTCCATCGGCAAAAACAGCGATTCGCCAAACTGGAACCCTACAAGCTCTTGCGGTAGCGTTAATCGGTTCGCCAGCTCAATTTCCACCACCCCCTCTGCCATGGCCGACAGTGGCCCTAGATAAGCCAACACCGGCTCCACTGGTTCCAGCGTGCGCCGCAATAGTTCCTGTCGCTGCCGCAGCGCCGCCCACGGCGGTTCCAGCGTCACCTCAGCGGCAACGGCTTTGTTTAACTGCGCCCACGCCACCCCGTAGGTGGCTTCAAGCTGGTCAACATAAGCAGGGTCGGTGAGGGAAACGGCCGTTTGCACATACGCCGCCGCAATCTGGGGATCATTAAAAAAATGAAGCGGCTCAATCCGCGCTTCTGGGTCAGCCAGCGGGCTGCCATTGCCTGCAATCGGTTCCATCTGCCCCGTCGTTGGGTCGGCAAAAAACTGCGCGTTCAGCAGCGACACTGCCCCCATCGCCCCCCATAAATCCACCTGCGCCAAAAACGCCCCATATTGGGCCGCCTCAAAAACCGCTGATGGGGCAATTTCCCCCTGCTGCATCTGCCGCAGCCGACCTACTGCCCCCTCAAACTGCGCCGTCAAAACTTCATCTTGCACCAGCGACGGGTCACGCTCTGTCGCCACTTCCAACAAACGGTAATCATCCAGCGACACACGGGCAACGGGGTCGGCCAATGCTGCTGCCCAATCCCCATCAAATTGCCCCCGCGCCAGCCACAGCCGCGCCGTGTCAAACCCCACCACCGCCCCCGGCTCACGCCCCTGCGCCGCCAGTGCGGCCATGTCCCACTGTGTTTGCAGAGCATAAATGCCTTTGGCTTCACCATTAAACACCAATTGCACAAACTGCTGCCGCGCCGCTAAAATGCCCGCCTCGGCCAGCGATTCGGTAAACAACCACTGATTGAGCCAGCCGTTGGTGGCCGGGTCTTGCAAGCTGAACTGCTGCAACCCAAGCAGCACTGTGTTTTGCCGTGTCTGCCCGTCAAATGCCCACTTTCCCCCTTCAACCAGCCAGTCGGCCGGCCCCTGCCGCAGCCGCAGGCGCACGGGGATGGCACTGGTTTGCCCATTTTGTGTCAGGCGGATGTCGGCGTTAACAAAGTCGGCGGGGGTGGAAAGAACAGCACCGGTGGCAAAAGCGGCCGTTCGTTTTTCCAGCAGCAGGTTGTAGTTGGCAAACGGCATGTCAATGGTTAGCAGGGGCAGTTCGGCCGATTGCTGCATCCATCCCCGCACCGTCGCCGCGCTGGGCAGCTTTGCTATCGTGTCCCCTACCCAGTGCCGATTGCCAATGGTCAGCCCCAGCAAAAAGAGCAACACGAAAACCAGCCCCAGTCCGATACGGCGGGACGGCATGGGTCTGTCGGGAGAATGGATTTTCATGGGTGGCTATGCGCCCAGGGTGTTGTCCTGCTCCACAAAGCTAAACTCCGCCTCTGGCTGCTGCGCTTTGAGCGCGTCAAGCAGTGCCGCCAGGGCGTTGTTGTCGCGGCAGTTAACCAGATAGGTGGCGTGGAGCGTGCCGTTGATGTGGTCTAAACGGCGCAGTTCGGCAGCGGTGGTATGCTGCAGCAGCAGAGCATTGATGTCGGCGAAGGTGGTAGCCTCGTCGGGCGTGGAGAGGGTCAGGTACAAGTTGTTTTTTCGTGCTTGTGGGGTTAGCAATGTTCGCACATAAAGGTAAGCCAAAATGATGGCGATGGCGACCACTGTCGGCCAGCGCTGGTCGGCACCCAGCCCCAGCCCAATGGCGATGGCGGTAAAGAGGTAAATCAGCTCTTCGGGTTCCTTGATGGCGGTGCGGAAGCGGACAATGGAAAGTGCGCCCACCAGCCCCAGCGACAGGGCCAGCGAGGATTTGACGACGGAGATGATGAGGATGGTGACAAGCGCCAGCACGGGCAGCATGTTGGCAAATTTGGCGCGGTTGGAGAGGGATTGGCCGTAGCGGATATAGAACCAGGCCAACGCACTGGCAAGCACAATGCCCAGCAGCATGTTGATTGCCAAATCGTCCAGACGGAGCGGGGCCGGGTTGTTGAGGTTAAGCAAATCTTGCATTGTTGATAATTTAACCGCAGAGGGCGCAAAGAACGCAGAGGTTTAGCCGTTTGTCTCTTTCTTTGCGCCTTCTGCGAACGCTGCGGTTCAACTTCTAAAACGTCAATCTGGTAAAATCCAGAATGGGATGGGCAAGTATACCAAAAGTCACTATATTCATGCAGCATGAAAAGACATATCTACCTTGAAGACATTCCGCTGGACGAGGCGCAGGCGGTGCTGCGGGCGGCGTTAGAGGCGGCTGATTTGTGGCGGCCATTGGGCAGCGAGACGATTTCGGTGGCGGAGGCCAACGGCCGTTTTACCGCAACGGCCGTTTTTGCCAAACTTTCCGCCCCCCACTACCACGCCAGCGCCATGGACGGCTACGCCCTGCGTGCACAGGACACGGTGGGCGCAAGCGAAACAAATCCCCTTACCCTCAACCTAATTGACAGCGAAACCCCGCCCGATAGCGTGGCGCGACCCATTCAGGCGGTCAACACCGGCCACCCATTGCCAAGCTGGGCCAACGCCGTCGTCATGATTGAACACACCGAGCCGGTGACGCTGCCCAACGGCACGGCTGGCATTCAAATTCGGGCGGCACTGCCCCCCTGGCACCACGTCCGCCCTATGGGTGAAGACATGGTGGCAACGGAGCTGGTTCTGCCCGCCAACCACAAGCTGCGGCCGGTGGACTTGGGGGCGTTGGCGGGGTCAGGCCATGCCACAGTAACGGTTTATCGGCAGCCGCGAGTGGCGATTATTCCCACAGGGTCGGAACTGGTAGCGGCCGAGTTCGCCGTTGCTTCTGGCATCGCCTCCGGCCAAATCATCGAATACAACAGCATTGTCCTGGCGGCGCAGGTTGCCAACTGGGGCGGCTTGCCCACTCGCTGGCCGATTGTGAAGGATGAGTTCGCGGCGATCCAAACGGCCGTTCGTGAAGCTGCCCAAACCCACGACCTGGTGCTGCTCAATGCGGGGTCGTCGGCCGGCAGCGAGGATTACACAGCCCACGTTGTGCAATCGCTGGGGCAACTGCTGGTGCATGGTGTCGCCGTTCGCCCCGGTCACCCGGTGATTATTGGGTTATTGGAGATTGGGGATTGGAGATTGGAGATTGGAGATTGGGCAATCTCTAATCCCCAATCTCCAGCCTCAACGACTCCACACCCCATCCCCATCATCGGCGTTCCCGGCTACCCCGTCAGCGCTGCCCTCACTGGCGAAATCTTTATTGAGCCGCTGCTGGCACGGTGGCAGGGGCGGTTGCCCTACGAGCCGCCAACCATTCAGGCCAAACTCACGCGCAAAATCAACTCCCACACGGGCGACGATGACTTTGTGCGGGTGGCGGTGGGCAAGGTGGGCGACAACATCATGACCACCCCCATCAGTCGCGGCGCGGGGGTCATCACCTCGCTGGTGCGGGCTGATGGCATTGTCCGCATTCCGCGCTTTAGCGAAGGGGCGGACGCCGGGGCAACGGTGACGGTGCATTTGTACCGCACGCCCAGAGAGATTGAGCAGACTATTGTGGCGATTGGCAGCCATGATTTGACGTTGGACGTGCTGGCGCAGTTTCTGGCGGAAAAAACGGCCGTTTTTCGGCTCATGTCGGCCAATGTCGGCAGCCTCGGCGGGCTAGTAGCCCTGCGGCGCGGCGAATGTCATCTGGCTGGCTCCCATTTGCTTGACCCGGAAACAGGGGTCTACAACGACAGCTACATCCGCCGCTATTTGCCGGGGCAGCCGGTGGCGGTGGTTACGTTGGTGGGGCGGGAACAGGGATGGATCGTGCCGCTGGGCAATCCAAAGGGGTTGGCGGGCTGGGAAGATGCGGCCAACCCGGATGTGCAACTGGTTAACCGGCAGCGCGGCGCGGGAACGCGGGTACTGCTGGATTATGAGCTGGGGCGGCGGGGAATTGACCCGGCGCAGGTGCGTGGCTATGGCCGTGAGGAGTATACCCACCTGGCGGTGGCGGCAGCGGTTTCATCTGGCGTGGCCGATGCTGGGTTGGGGATTCAGGCAGCGGCGCGGGCGCTCAACCTTGGTTTTGTGCCGCTGGCGCATGAGCAGTATGAGCTGGTTATCCCGCTTGCCCACTATGAAAGCGAGCAGCTAAAGCCGCTGCTGGATTTGCTGCATGATGGGGGGATGAGAACGGCCGTTTCTGCTCTCCCTGGCTATGATGTCACGATCATGGGGCAAGTAAGAATTCTGTAAACCCATTGTCAAACGGCCGTTACCCTTGCTAAAATGTTCTAATGGGTATATGGATTTGGCGATTAGGCATAACGGCCGTTTTATTGACTACCACCTTTTACTATGGTCGTGGTCGTCACTTGGTGCCAAGCAGCAGGCTATCGGCCACGTCTTTCACTGCCGGGATTGCCATTTTGCTGCTTGCCTTGGCAACACCGTTTCATCAGCTTGCCAGCCAATATTTTTCTCTGCGCGTGGCGCAACATCTGCTGCTCATCGCCTGGATTCCGGCGTTGCTGATGGCGGCCAACCCGCTGCCACAGATTTTGGCCGGGCTGCCGGATGAATGGCGGGGTTGGTTGGAGGAAAAACGGCCGTTTGTGGCAAAAATACGGCCGTTTACCAATCGCGGTGTCGCCTGGCTGCTCTTTATCTCCACCTTTTGGCTCTGGTACGACCCGCTCATTCACCAAGCTACCCTTCTGCACCCCCTGCTGCGCTGGGTCGAAATCCCGATGCTGTTGGGGGCGGCGCTGCTCTACTGGTGGCACATTACCCAGGCTTACCCATATTGGCATCCCCCCATCCCCCCCCTGGCTCGCGCCGCCTACACCATCATCGGAGCCGCACCCATCAAAATCGTAGGGTTAATCTTGCTCATCAACCCCCAAACTGTTTTTCTCTATCCCCAAACCTTTCGCTTTTCCGGGCTAGACATCAACGACTATAATGTAGGCTCCATGCTGATTTGGGTGTTAGGCGGCATCGTTTTCAGTACCACCACCATTCTGCTCATGCGCGACTGGCTGAAAACAGAAGAGGACAAGCCTTCACTCCCCATTTCCACTTGGTCAAGCGATGAGGCACTGGCAGCACCCGGTCTAAGGCGAAAATCATAAGACGTAGAGGTTCCTGTTGATGCCACCACAACGGCAAGGATGTTCACATGAGTAAATTTGAGGAGATTTGTCTGGCATATAGCCAAGCCCGGCGCACGTTTAATGAGTATGAGGAAACATGCCGCGATTTTGCACGGGAACTAGTTTTTGGCATGGTTGATTATCTCGAATGGCCGCAAGACCAGGAGATCACCTACATTCCACTGGGAGAAGAGTTTGACCCCTCCAATCGCTTTTATGCCCTTGCTGGAGCCATGCGGATGGGGGATGAGTCATTTTGGCACTTTGGCGTAGAGTTAGCGGTGCATGATCAAGGGCGCTCCTATCCAAGCTCCTTTGTGCTGAGCTTCTTCATCAAGAAAGTAGGTGAACATTTTGTTGTCAAACTGGGACCAAACGGGCGTGAGATTCGCATTCCCGAAGGGGCACGCGGGCAGCTCGACCCGTTTTATGAGGCGGTGTTCCTGCAAATCAAAAATTTCTTTGCCAAAGATTACATTAAGGCTTTGACGGGGACGGAACGGGAGTTTGGGTTTATTACTTTGCTTTAAATAGAGATTAGAGATTGGAGATTGGCATTGATTAATCTCCAATCTCTAATCTCCAATCTCAACAAGTAATAATGATCTCTAGTTTGCAAAACGGCCGTATTAAACAACTTGTTAAGCTCAACAACCGGCGGCAGCGGGACGCGGCGCGGCTGACGCTAGTGGAGGGGGAGCGCGAGGTGCTGCGGGCATTGGCAGCGGGCGTGGTACCAACGGCCGTTTTTGTCTGCCCCGAACTGCTCACCAACCAAGAAATGGCGGCACAACTGCGGCAGTTGGCGGCGCGGGGAACCGAGTGGGTGGAGATCACAACGGCCGTTTTTCAAAAAATCGCCTATCGTGGTGAAAGCGGTGGCGTGGTGCTAACCGTCCCCTACTGGCCGACGCGCTTAACCGACCTGCCTCAAACGGCCAACCCGTTTTATATCGTGGTGGACAACGTGGAAAAGCCGGGCAACCTGGGAGCTATCCTGCGTACAGCCGATGCCGCCGGGGTGGACGGGGTGATTGTGACGGGTGACAGCAGCACCGACATCTTTAACCCCAACGTGGTGCGGGCCAGCCTGGGAACCTTATTTCATGTGCCGGTGGCGGTGAGTGGGGTAAAGGGAACGGCCGTTTGGCTCCGACAACGCCACATCCAAATCATCGCCGCCACCCCCGCCGGGCAAACCAGCTACACCAACGTGCCCATGCACGGCCCCGTCGCCATCGTCATGGGCAGCGAAGCCCACGGCCTCGGCGACGACTGGCTTGCCCAAACCGACACCCACGTCGTTATCCCCATGCACGGCATCGCCGACAGCCTCAACCTATCCACCGCCACCGCCCTGCTGCTCTACGAGGTGGTGCGCCAGCGGGGGCAGTGACTTGCCACTTTGCGCCAATGGGCGATAATCCCATTATCCAAAAGATACCTTTACAAAAAACGATTGGGGTTGCGAGCAGGCAGTTGTGCCAGAACAGAGCTTGGCAACCCCAACCGGTTTAAGGAGAAAAAACATCATGTCACGAGTTGTTAAAGTTGCTGTTACAGGCGCGGCCGGGCAGATTGGCTACTCACTGCTGCCGCGTATCGCCAATGGCGAAGTTTTTGGCATGGACACCAAAATCCATCTGCACCTGCTGGAAATCACTCCGGCTTTGCCATCGCTGGAAGGGGTTGTGATGGAAATGGACGACTGCGCCTTTCCACTGCTGGAAAAAATGGTTGTTACTGACGACCCCAACGTTGCCTTTGACGGCGTGAATTGGGCCTTGCTGGTTGGCTCACGCCCGCGCAGCGCCGGTATGGAGCGCGGCGACCTGATTTTGGCAAATGGCCCCATCTTTACCGGGCAAGGGCAGGCACTTCAGCGCGGCGCGTCTGATGTGCGTGTGCTGGTGGTGGGCAACCCTGCCAACACCAACTGCCTCATCGCCATGAACAACGCCCCCGACATTCCGCGCGAGCGGTTTGGCGCTCTCACCCGGCTCGACCAAAACCGGGCTTATGCTCAGCTGGCGCAAAAGGCCGGGGTGACGGTCAATGAGGTGAGCAACGTTACCATCTGGGGCAACCACAGCGCCACCCAGTATCCCGACGGAGAAAATGCCAAAATTAACGGCCGTCCCGCCCCCGAAGTCATCAACGACATGGAATGGATGCGCGGCGAATTTATCAGCGTTGTGCAAAAGCGAGGTGCTGCTGTCATCCAAGCACGCGGCAAATCCTCCGCCGCCTCCGCCGCCTCCGCCGCCCTCGACCACGTTCGCAGCTTTGAAGCCAAAACCCCAGAAGGCAACTGGTTCTCGGCCGCTGTCGCCTCCGACGGTAGCTACGGCATTGACAACGGCCTCATCTTCTCCTTCCCGCTGGTCAGCGACGGCCAGGGCGGCTACAGCATCGTCCAAGATGTGCCGCTCAACGACTTTGCCCAAAGCAAAATCCAGGCGACGCTAGACGAACTGCGCGAAGAGCGCGACGTTGTGGCGCATTTGTTGCAGTAACTCGTTTTGCCGTAGGGAGTAGGGCGTAGAGTGTAGGGAGTAGGGTGTAAAATACACTTCACGCCCTACTCCCCACGCCCTACTCCCCACTCCCCTAACTTCCCCATGAGCCTTAACAGCAAGCTAGAGCAAACCTACCGCCGGCCGCAATCGTGGCTGGTGACGGCGTGGGCGTGGTTGTTCAACCTCACGCTCTACGGGCTGTTGGCACTCGTGGTGGTCAACATCAACCACATTGCCATTCGGGCGCGGCTGAGCGGGGAAAGCAGCTTGTTTGGCAGCTTTTTTCGGCTGCTGGTGGTGGGGGCAGCACTGCTGCTGCTAACCTCGGCCGTACATGAGCTGGGACATCTGCTAGGGGGCTGGCTGGCAAAGCTCCGTTTTTATTTGCTAGTAGTGGGGCCGTTTAAGATTAGCCGCGAAACGGGCAAGCTGCGTCTTAGCCTAAGCCGGGGCGGAGCGTTTAATGGGCTGGCGGCCAGCATCCCCGAACAGATTTATAATTTGCGCCGCCGAATGCTGCTATTTGCCCTGGGTGGGCCAGTGGCAAGCCTATTATTGGCACTGCTGGCGGGGGCATTGTTTTATGGGTTGCCCCCCAACGTTCCGGCCTGGGTTGGGGAATGTGCGGCGATAACGGCCGTTTACTCCCTCATCTTCTTCCTCACCTCCATGAAACCCGGCACTTACCCCAACGGAATGCCCGCCGACGGCGGCCGCATTCTCATGCTGCTGCAAAACGGCACCGAAGCCAAACGCTGGTGCGCTTTAGTTGCCCTCAACTCGGCCGATGTGCAGGGGCAGCGTCCCCGCGACTGGGACGAAACGATGGTGCAGCAGGTGATGACGGGGCTGGATGCCTCCTCAGAAGGGATGATGGCGCGGCTGTTGGTCTATCAGTGGGCGGTGGATAACGGCCGTTTTGCCCAAGCCCACCTCCTCCTCGACGATGCCTTTGCCCTCCGCGCCAGCCGTTTCCCCGGAGCCATTGGCCGCTTCACCCTGGAAAAAGCGTACCTGCTCGCCTGCCAGCAAAACAACCCCGTTGCAGGGCGGGAATGGCTGGAACGATTACGGCGGCGCAGCACCGACCACCCCCTCTCCTGCCGCGCCGAAGCCGCCGTGCTGCTGCGCGAAGGCCAGCTCCCCGCCGCCCGCGCCAGGGCCACCATCGGCCTCGACACCCTCCGCCACTACCCCCAAACCGGAGCCAACCTGGCCGAAGCGGCGTGGCTGCGGGCGATTTTGGATCAAACAACGGGAGATTAGGGATTAGAGATTGGAGATTGAAAACCTTTATCAATCTCCAATCTCCAATCTCCAATCTCTATTTCCCCCATGAATTTAATCACCCTGGAAAACATCAGCAAACAGTTTAGCGAACGGCCGTTGCTCACCCAGGTCAATTTGCGAATCAACAGCGGCGACCGGCTGGGGCTGATTGGCGTGAACGGCAGCGGCAAAACCACCCTGCTCCGCATCATTACCGGGCTGGAACCCGCCGACAGCGGCGAGCGCACCGTTTGGGGCGGCGTTCGCATTCGCTATTTGCCCCAGGAGCCGGAGCTAGACGACAGCCTGACCGTGCTGGAGCAGGTGTTTACCAGCGATGCCCCTCACATCCGGCTGCTGCGTGACTATGAGCGCATGACCGCCCTGCTGCAAGCCAACCCGCGCCAAAAACAGCTTCAGGAGCAGTTTGCCGCCATCAGCGACGAAATGGATCGGCGCAACGGCTGGGCGGCCGAGGCCGAAGCCAAGGCGGTGCTAACGCGGCTGGGCATTACCCAATTTGCGGCCAAAGTTGGCACCCTCAGCGGCGGCGAACGCAAGCGGGTGGCATTGGCGCAGGGGCTGGTTGACCCGGCCGACCTGCTCATCCTCGATGAACCCACCAACCATATTGATGCCGACACCGTAGACTGGCTGGAAACCCATTTGCTCAATTTGTCGGGGGCGCTGCTGATGGTGACGCATGACCGCTACTTTTTGGATCGGGTTGCCAACGGCATCATCGAACTCAACCGGCGCGAATTGGTGAGCTACCCCGGCAACTATACCCGCTATTTGGAGCAGCGTGCCGAGCGCGAGGAGCGGCTGGCGACGGACGAGGAAAAGCGGCAAGGAATACTGCGGCGAGAGTTGGCCTGGCTACAGCGAGGAGCCATTGCGCGTGGGACAAAACAAAAGGCGCGTATCCAGCGGGTGGAAGAGCTACAGCAAATTCGCTATGACCGCGCCGATGACCGGGTGGCGATGTCGCTGGCAAGCCGTCGGCTGGGAACCAAGGTGCTGGCGGCACAGGGGTTAACCAAGTCGTTTGGCGAAAATGAGCTGTTCCACGACCTCGATTTTACGCTGAAAAAAGGGGATCGTATTGGGCTAATTGGCCCCAACGGGGTGGGCAAAAGCACCCTGCTCGATATTTTGACGGGGCTGTTGCCGCCCGATGCCGGAACAGTCACCTGGGGAGAGACGGTTGTTGTGGGGTATTACGACCAGCACAGCCGGGAGCTGCCGCTGGACAAGAAGGTGCTGGATTTTATTAACGACCGCGCCCCGCTGATCCGCACGCAGGAGGGGGAGCGGATCGAGGCGGCGCAAATGTTGGAATGGTTTCTTTTTCCCCGGCCGCAGCAGCAGGCATGGATTTCGTCGCTGAGCGGGGGGGAGAAGCGGCGGCTGTATTTGTTGAGCGTGCTGGCGCAGCAGCCCAACGTGCTGATTTTGGATGAGCCGACGAATGACCTGGATGTACAGACGCTGGCCGTATTGGAGGCTTTTCTCGACCAGTTTAGCGGAAGCCTGATTGTGGTGAGCCACGACCGCTACTTTTTGGACAGGACGGTGGATTTTTTGGCGGTGTTTGAAAACGGCCGTTTTTCCCCCCGCTACCCCGCCCCCTACAGCACCTACCAGCAGTTGCGCCAGGAAGCCGAGCAGGCCGCCCAACCCGCCCCCGCTGCCAAACCCCGCCCCAGCGAACCCGCCCTTGCCGCCAAACCGCGCAAGCTTACCTGGAAGGAAAAGCGAGAATTGGAAGAGTTGGACAGCCAGGTGGAAGCATTGGAGCAAGAAAAAGCCAACCTGCAGGCCGCCATCAACAAGGTTGGCGGCGATTACCAGCAGCTACAAACCCTCTCAACCCAGCTTGAGCAATGCGAGACCTCGCTGGAAACCATCATGGAACGCTGGTTGGAACTCACCGAGATTGCCGAAAGGGACTGATTTCTACGGAATCCACATAACGGGATACGCCCAATCATCTGGCGACAAATAAGACATCACTACTTCTATCATATCTAACACGGCGGGTAATTGGGCGTTGGGGCGAATGATGAGGATAAGCGGCGTAGGAATGCCTGAATTCAAACGCTGCCGCACCAGTGGGGGAATCGTTGCGCGGTCTTTGGTAATCAAAACGCGGTTGTGTGCTGCTGCCCAATCAAGAACGGCCGTATCATCCATGCCCAGCAGTCCAACCTCAGGAACGCGCACAACATCAATTTCAGGTTGCTGTCGTGTCAAAGCATTAGCAAACCGACGGCTTAAGTTTTCGTCTACCAGGAACTTCATGGTTACGAACGGGATTGCTTTATGAGCCGTTGGCGCAGCGCACTGAGTCCGTACTGCGCCTCTGTAGCCAGGCGTGTTTGTTCGGCCTGTTGGTGCAGTTGGGCAATGTAGCGATCTGCCTCATTTTTATGCAGTAGATAATAGGTGATCACTGCATAAACATCTGACAACGACAACGACGGATAATTGTAGGCAATTTCCTCAGCCGACATGCCAGCGTTGTATTCTTCAACAACAATGTCTAGACCAATACGGGTTCCAGCAACTTGCACCACGCCTTCAGGTGTCGTGGTCAAGGGAATGATGTGGGTTTCTGGATAGCTCAACATATCACGTACCTCAACGGCATTATACAACAGAATGTGCCGCACAAAAACGAGGCAAAGCTGAATTTTCTCTGCTACAATAGCGGCGCAGTTTTGTTGACATCCAGCCAATGGAGAAAAAACGGCCGTGAACCAAGCCAACCGTTCAACCGAATTACGCCAGCAAATTAGCCAGCATTTTAACGATGAAGAACTCCGCACTCTGTGCGTGGACGTGGGAGCCGAATATGATGACCTGGGCGGGCGGGGCAAGGAAGCCCAAGCGCGGGAATTGGTGGCCTGGGCGGAACGCAACGGCAAATGGGAAACTCTGCTGGCCGCCGTCAAAGCCGCCCGCCCCTACATTGCCGCCATTGCTGGACTGCTGCCGCCCCACCACATCCCCTTTCACCAAAATGAACTGTTTACCGGGCGCGAGGCGGTACTGGCCGAGCTGCAGCAGCGGTTAAGTGCCAACAGCAATGATGCCGACGGCCATGCCGCCATTACCGTAGCCGTGGCCGGGCTGGGAGGCACGGGCAAGACGCAAGTCGCCCTGGCCTACTGCTACGGCCATTTGGCCGACTATGACCTGATTTATTGGCTCCCGGCCGATGAGCCGACGACGCTGGGGATTGCCCTGGCGGAAATGGCGGTTCGGCTGGGGCCGGCCCCGCGCCAAACGGCCGACTACAATGCGCTGCGGCGGCAGGTACTGGACTGGCTGCAAACGACGGAGAAGCGGTGGCTGCTGGTGTTTGACAACGCCGACCAGATTGACCCGGCGGCGCTGGAACCCTTTTTGCCCAAGTTGGGCAACGGGGCTAACCTGATTACGACGCGCAACCCCAACTGGGGTGGGCTGGCGCAAACGGTGCTGCTAGACCTGTTTACTGAAGCGGAGGCGGTGGCCTTTTTGCTGAAGCAACTGCCGCAGACGGCGCAAAACGCCGCCGAGGCCAGCCAACTGGCCGACCTGCTGGGCTACCTGCCGCTGGCGTTGGAACATGCCCGCGCTTATGTGGCGGCCACGGGCTGCTCGCTGGCTGATTATGCGGGTTATTTTGCCACGGAGCGGCAGGAACTGTGGGCGGAGGCAGCCGCGCCGCTGGATTACCAGCAGCGGACGGTGACGACGACGTGGGAATTGGCGTTTGCCCAGGTGCAGCAAGTGGCGGGGGCGGCGGCACTGCTCAACCTGGGCTGCTTTTTGGCGGCGGAGCCGCTGCCGCTGTCGCTGTTGGCGGCGGCGATGGAGATGGAAGCGGTGCCGGAGCCGCTGCGGGGGCTGGCGGGGAGCAAGCGCAAGCTGGACAAGGCGATTGCCGCGCTGCGCCGCTATTCGCTGCTGACCCGCGACGGGGAGACGGTGGCACTGCACCGGCTGGTGCAACTGGTGGCGCGTGACCGGATGCCGCCGGAGCTGCGGCAAACGTGGCTGCGGGCGGCGGTGGCACTGCTGAACGAGGCGTGGCCGTTTGATCAAAACAACATGGAGACGTGGGAGGAAAGCGGCCGTTTGCTGTCCCACCTGCTGGCGGTTTTGGAGGTGGCAAATGGGGAGGGGGTGGAGGAAACGGCCGTTGCTTCTCTTAACAGCCAAGCTGACTTTTACTTGAGCTATTTAGGTAATTTTACCGCCGCACTTCCTTACAGTAAACGCGCCCTCGCCATTGATGAAAACACCCTTGGCTCCGACCATCCTTCGGTTGCCAGAGACCTCAATAATCTGGGAGGACTTCTGTGGCAAATGGGAGAGTATGAACCAGCACGGCCATTACTGGAGCGCGCCTTAATTATCAGCAAAAAAACTCTTGGCTCTGACCACCCTCAAGTTGCTGCAGACTACAATAATTTAGGGCAACTACTGCAAACAATAGGAGAATACAAAGCGGCACTACCATTTCTAGAGCGTGCCCTAATTATCAGCGAGAAAGCTCTCGGCCTTGACCATCCTCAAGTTGCCGCAGGAAATAACAATCTAGGACAACTGCTGCAAGATTTAGGAGAATACGAGGCAGCGCGACCGTTTTTAGCACGCGCTCTTGTCATCAGTGAAAATGCTCTTGGTTCTGACCATCCTCAAGTTGCTATTCGCCTTAACAATCTGGGGCTGTTGTTGCAAGCGATGGGGAAATACAGAGCAGCACAACCGCTTCTGGAGCGTGCTCTAAGTATTTGGGACAAAGCTCTTGGTTCCGACCATCCTCAAGTCGCCATCGGTAACAATAATCTAGGGCTGTTACTACAAGATCTAGGAGAATATGAAGCGGCACGCCTCCTTCTCGAACGTGCCCTAATTACTAGCGAAAAAGCTTTTAGCCTGGATCATCCTCAAGTTGCGGCAGGTAAGAACAATTTAGGGCAACTGCTGCAAGCAATGGGGGATTATAAAGCCGCACAGCCGTTTATGGAACGCGCCCTTGCCATTGATGAAAAAGCACTTGGCTCCGACCACCCTTCCGTTGCCAGAGACCTCAACAATCTGGGGCGACTGCTGCAAGCTTTGAGGGAGTATGACGCCGCACGGCCGTTTATGGAACGCGCCCTCGCCATTTGCACCGCCAAATTGGGGGAAAACCACCCGCACACGCAAATTGTCCGCGACAACCTGGCCGCACTGCTGCGCGACATGGGCGCGTCGGGTTAACCATACCAACCCAGTAGGGGCGAATCAGCGCGGAAAGGCGCAAGGTGAACAGGAAACCTATCCACCGCGCTGGTTCGCCCTTGTGTTGCCCGCCCACGTTGTGGTGGTTAAGCCAGGGCGAACCAACCGGGAGAAAAGGCACACGGCAGTGCCAGCGTTAATCCCGGTTGATTCGCCCCTACCTAATTTTGCGCCGCCCACTGCATGGTGTAGAGATTGTAATAACGGCCGCGCCGAGCCAATAGCTCTTCATGCGTGCCGCGCTCCACAATTTGCCCCTGCTCCAGCACAATAATTTGGTCGGCACTAACAATGGTGCTGAGGCGATGGGCGATGACAAAGCTGGTGCGACCCCGCATCAGCTCATCCAGCGCCGCCTGAATCTGCTTCTCTGTGGTCGTGTCCACGCTGCTGGTCGCCTCATCCAAAATCAAAATGCGAGGGTCGGCCAGCAGGGCGCGGGCAAAAGAGACAATCTGCCGCTGCCCCACGCTCAGGTTCACCCCGTTTTCCCCCACCTCACTGTCATACCCATCGGGCGACTTCATGATAAAGTCGTGGGCACCCACCGCTTTGGCGGCAGCCGTCACCTCCTCGTCGCTGGCATCTAAACGGCCGTAACGAATATTCTCCCGAATACTCCCCGTAAACAAAAAGGTGTCTTGCAGCACCACGCCAAGCTGCTGCCGCAGGCTGGCTTGGGTGACGGCACGAATATCGTGGCCGTCAATCAGCAGTTCCCCCCCTTTGATGTCAAAAAAGCGGGAAAGCAGGCGAATAATGGTGCTTTTGCCCGCCCCTGTTTCGCCCACCAGGGCAATGCGCTGCCCCGGTTCGGCCGTCAGCGTAATGCCGCGCAAAATGGGTTCGTTGTCATTGTAGCTGAAGGTCACGTTTTTGAATTCGACGCGACCCGTGATGGCTGGCAACGGATAGGCGTTGGGGGCATCGGTGATGTCGGGCGCGGTGTCGAGCAGGCTAAAAACCCGTTCGCTGGCGGCCATCGTCGCCTGGAAGACGTTGTAACGCTGGGCCAACTCGCGGATTGGCTCAAAAAAGCGGTCAATGTAGAGGACAAAGGCGATGAGCGTACCGGTGGTGAGAGCATCACGCAGCACCAGCCAGCCACCCACGCCCACAACCAGGGCGACGGCAAACGACCCCATAAAGTCTACGCCGGGGAAGAAGATGGCGGCCAGCCGGACGGCATCTACGTTGGCATCAAAGTAGGAGTGGTTGAGGTCGTTGAAGTAGCGGCTGTTTTGCGCTTCACGGGTGAAGCTTTTGGTGACGCGAATGCCGGAGATGGATTCGTTGAGATAGCCGTTGATGAGTGCCAATCGCTGGCGCGTGGCGCGGTACGCCTGGCGCACCCGCTTGCGCCAATAGTTGGCAAGGGCGATCATCAGGGGCATGACGGCAAAGGTGACGAGGGCGAGCCGCCAGTTGAGAAAGAGCATGGCGATGATGATGCCGAGGAGGATGAAGATGGAGCGGAAGAGACCGGTGATAGACCAGGTGACAAAATCTTCCATGACACCCACGTCGCTGATGAGGCGGCTCATCAGCCGGCCGACGCTGTAGTTGTTGTAAAAATTGAGGGTGAGGGTGTGGAGGTGGCGGAAAAGCTGGCTGCGTAAGTCGGCCACCACCTTGGTGCCAACAAAGGCCATGAGGGCGATGCGGTAGCGGTTGCTGATCCATTCACCAACGGCCGTTAAAATAAACAGCACCGTCCACCAGCGCAGCGTGGCAAAATCCCCGGCGCGAATCCCGTCGTCTACCGCCCGCCCCACAATGGTTGGGCCAGCCACCGACAGCAGCGAGCTGATGACCATCAGCACAATGGCAAGGTAGAGCTTCATTTTATAAGGGACAAGAAACCGGAACAGGCGGCGCATTAAACGGCCGTCATACGCCTTCCCCAGCAAATCATCCTCATCATCCCCGTGCAAAATCGCCCGAATCCGCGCCTCGCGCTCTTCCCGCTCATTCCCCTCCATCCGCAGCCCCAGGTCGAAGCGGCGGGTGGTGTCGCGTTTACTCAATCCGTTTTGATAGTTCATGTTCTTTATCTCGTAGTAATCGGTAATCAGTAATCGGTAATCAGTAATCGGTCAAGGCACTGATAACTGATAACCGATAACTGATTACTGTTTACCGGACTCCAACGCCACAAACTCCTCCTGATCCCGCAGTTGCAAATCATAAATTTCGCGGTAGAGGCCGTTGTGGGCAAGCAGTTCTTCGTGCGTGCCACGCTCAACGATGTGGCCTTTGTCCAGCACCAGGATGGAGTCGGCGTTTTTAAGGGTGAGCAGCCGCTGGGCGATAATGAAGGTGGTACGCCCTTCCATCAGCACATCCAATGCCTCCTGGATGAGATGCTCGGTTTCGGTGTCCACGCTGCTGGTGGAGTCATCGAGGATGAGGATGCGGGGGTTGGTGAGCAGGGCGCGGGCGATGGCGATGCGCTGTTTTTGCCCGCCGGAGAGGGTGACACCCCGTTCGCCGACGCGGGTTTCGTACCCTTCGGGCATGTTGGTGATGAATTTGTGGGCGCGGGCGGCTTTGGCGGCTTCAACAATGTCGTCGAAACTGGCGTTCGGCCGGCCGTAGGCGATATTCTCGGCAATGGTCTGGCTAAACAAAAATGGGTCTTGCAGCACAATGCCAATGTGTCGGCGCAGGCTTTGCAGCTTGAGGGTGCGGATGTCGTGGTGGTCAATGGAAATACGGCCGTTTGTGGCATCATAAAAGCGGGGAATCAAATTTGTCACCGTAGACTTCCCCGAACCCGTTGGCCCAATCAGCGCAATGCGCTGCCCTGGCTGCACCGTAAAGCTAATATCGTGCAGAATTTGAATGCCGTCGCGGTAGGAAAAGCCCACCTTGTCAAACGTCACTTCCCCGGCCACCTCCGTTAGCACCAGCGCGTTTGGCTGCTCGGCAATCTCGTTGGGCATGTCAATCATCTCAAAAACGCGGGTGGCACTCGCCCCGGCCGTGGCCGCTAAATTGACCAGAAAGCCCAGCCGCTGAACCGGCCCGCCCAGCATCAGCATATATTGAATGAGGGCGAAAAGCGACCCCACCGTAATTTCACCGCTGAGGGCGCGGGGGCCACCAAACCAGAGCAGCAAAAAGATGCTGGCCGACACAAGAAAGGTAAATAGCGGCCAATTGTTTGCCCAGGTTTTGATGACAGTGAAGCGGCGTGCAAACCATTCATTGTTCTGATCGTCAAATTTTTGTAGTTCGTAAGGCTCGCGGGCAAACGCCTTCACCACATTGATTCCCGTCAG
The DNA here is from genome assembly GCA_020634215.1 of Ardenticatenaceae bacterium. Taxonomy (GTDB): domain Bacteria; phylum Chloroflexota; class Anaerolineae; order Promineifilales; family Promineifilaceae; genus JACKCD01. Next base: position 24,081 of record JACKCD010000024.1, read on the forward strand.
GCTTTCCTGCATCAGCGACGACAACACCCCCATTTGCTCCTGAATGCTTTTGAACATGGGGCGCACCACATTGCCAAAGCGGACGGTGGCAAACAGCAGCACCGGCACCGGAATAAAAGCCAGCAGCGCCAGTTGCGGCGATTCAATAAACATGGCGACGATGACCCCAAACAGCAGCAGCAGCGTTGCCAGCAAATCCATCAGGCCGATGCCGATAAACCGCTCTGTTTCGGTGATGTCGCTGGTAGCGCGGCTCATCAGGTCGCCGGTGTGGCTACGGTCGTGGAAGGCAAAGGGCAGGCTTTGGACGCTGTTATAAAAATGGTTGCGGAGATCGTAGGCGACGCGATGGGTGAGCCAGTCGCCAAAGAAACGTTGCCCAAACCCGGCCACGCCGCGCACCAGGGCAATGAGCATGATGATGCCGCCAGCGGTGAAAAGGGCGTTGGCATGGCCGGCCGCTAGTCCGTTGTCAATGGCGTTTTTGACGACCTGGGGCACAAACAGGTTGAGTAGGGAGGCACTCAGCATGGAAACATAGCCGATTAAAACTTGTTTCCAATAGGGTCTCAAATACCCCATCAGTCGCCGGTAGACGTTTGGTTGTGGTTGCATATTTCTCACCTCGTCGTTAGTTTACGGCCGTTTTTTCACCATAACCCGCCTCCTCCCCTCCGCTTACTGTGTGTGAATGGGATGAACAGGAGGCACGTTGTCAATATGGGGCGGTAAACAGACACAAATTAGACATTTGTCTAATCATGAACCTTCAAGTCTACGCCATTCTGGGGATTTGTCCAGCATAGAAACGCAACATTTCAGAGCAATCAAAAGCTTTATGTAAACCAGACAGAGGAAAGCTAAACCAGCCCGGCTCAAGCAAAAGCAACGGCCGTTTTCCCCTCTCCACACTTTCCCCTATAATTCCTGCATGGTTGAACCCCTGCTGCAAACCAAGCTGTATATCCCCATCACCCGCAGCCATCTGGTTGACCGCCCCCAGTTGGTGGTGCGGCTCAATGCGGGGCTGAATGGCAAACTCACCCTCGTTTCCGCCCCCGCTGGCTTTGGCAAAACCACCCTTGTTGCCCACTGGGGGCAGCAGCTTGCCGCCGCTGGGGCGTGGCAGTTTGGTTGGCTGTCGCTTGACGAGAACGACAACGACGTGGGGCGATTTTTTACCTACATTGTGGCAGCGTTGCAGAAGATTAACGGCCGTTTTGCCCAATCCACCCTCGAACTGTTGCAGCAATCACCAGCCGACAACCTCCACATCATCCTCACCGACCTGCTCAACTCCCTGGCGCAAGCAGAACAAAACATCCTGCTGGCACTGGACGATTATTACCAAATCAGCAACCCCGCGATCCACGATGGCCTGCAATTTTTGCTTGACCACGCGCCGCCTAACTTCCATCTGCTGCTGCTAAGCCGCGCCGATCCGCCGCTGCCCCTGGCAAGATTGCGAATGTATCGCCAGATGACGGAAATCCGCCAGGATGATTTGCGCTTTGCCCCCGCCGAAGCGGGTCAATTTTTGAACCAGCAGATGGCACTCGGTTTGCCAGAAACGGCCGTTTCTGCCCTGGAACAGCGCACCGAAGGCTGGATCGCTGGCCTGCAAATGGCCGCCCTTTCCATGCAAGGTCACCGCAACAAAGACCACTTTATCAGCGACTTTACCGGTTCCAACCGCTATATCTTTGACTATCTGACGGAAGAGGTGTTGGCTGGTTTGTCGCCTGAGATTCAAGATTTTTTGCTACAAACGGCCGTTCTTGACCGACTGTGTGCGCCATTGTGCGATGCGTTATTAGAGATTGGTGGTTGGAGATTGGATAACACGCCATCGCCAATCGCCAATCTCCCATCCTCCCAGCAAATTCTCGAACAACTCGAAGCCGCCAACCTCTTCCTGCTGCCGCTAGACGACGAGCGTCACTGGTACCGTTACCACCAACTGTTTGCCGACCTGCTGCGCCAGCAGTTGCGGCGGGAACGCCCGGCACAAGAAAGCTTGCTGCATCGTCGCGCCAGCCATTGGTTTGAACAGGCCAACTTCACTGAAGAAGCGATCCAGCACGCGCTGGCAGCGGCTGATTATGAGCGGGCGGCCAGCCTGGTGGCGCATTACAGCCAATCCTTGGTACAGCATGGCGAGATGAACAAGCTATTGTCGTGGATCGGCCGTTTGCCCGCCGAATGGCGGCACCAGCACCCCCAGCTTATCCTCAACCACGCCTGGATATTGCTCTTTCGCAGAAGCCCGCAAGAAATGGAAACCATCCTCGCCCACCTGCCAGATGAAGTCGCCCGCAGCCTCCCCTACGCGGCATATCTGTCTATTCTGTACGGTATTTTAGCCACCCGACGGGGCAACCACGGCGAGGCCATTGCTTTGGCGGAAAAGGCGGAAGCACAATTAGCCGCCCTTGAACCCAACCCAACCAATCGCAGTATGCGTGGCGTAAATGCGCTTGTCTTAGCCAATGGCTACCGCCCCCAGGACAGACCACGCGCCGCCCAGTTTTACCAAATGGCGGCCACCCTCAGCCGTGAATCGGGCAATGTCATCGCCTTCTTGACGGCCGTTCGCGATAGGGGCAATTTGCTATTGGAGGAGGGGCAACTGCACCGCGCCAGGGCTATTTTTCGGGAAGGGATTCAGTTTGAGCAGCAGCAGGCACATGACGTGGGGACTGAGGGGAGAAAATTGCTGGCTGCTGCGCCCATTCACGTCTCGCTGGCACAGCTACACTATGAATGGAACCAACTCGATGAGGCCGCTTCCTATCTGAAGGATGCCCTGAGGTTGTTGGTGCTGGTTGGCCCGGTCAACCAAAGCGAGGGGGTGGTGGCTCTGGCTCGCCTGCATTTGGCGCAAGGAAACCCTGCTGCGGTGTCTCCCCTGTTGGCACAGCTAGAGGCGTTGCAAGAAGCTGCCAGCAACCAGTTTACGCGCCAACGCTTGGCTGTCGCCATCGCCGAGACGGCTTATGCTTTGTACCAACACACGCCAACGGCCGTTTTGCAACAAACTTTAGCGCAGGTGCTGCCTACATTGGGCGATGAACCAACGACCGTTTTGGCACAAGCCCGCCTTTTGTTAGCCCTGGCACGTCCCGCTGAAGTGATCCCGCCGCTGGAGGCGTTGGCGGCGCAGATGGCAGAAAACGGCTGTCTGGGGCTGCACCTCTCAGCACTCATCCTGCTTTGCCTGGCGCAGCAGCAAATGGGCGACACAAGCAAGGCACTGCACAGCTTACAGCAAGCTCTTGCCATCGCGGAGCCATCCGGCTATATGCGTCTCTTTGTGGATGCGGGGGAAGGAATGAGAGGGTTGCTGCAAACGGCCGTTCGTCACAACATCGCCCCCACCTACGCCACCCGCCTCCTCCACCAATTCACCCCCACCACACCTGCTCCCCTGCTTCCCCTCTCCCCTGCTCCCCCTCTCCCTGAACCACTCAGCTCCCGCGAAACGGAAGTGCTACAGCTCATTGCCCAAGGATTCACCAACAAACAGATTGCCCAAAAGTTAATGATTGCCCCCAGCACCGCCAAACGCCACACCGTCAACATATACAACAAGCTAGGCGTTGCCAACCGAGCCGAAGCCACCGCCAAAGCGTATGAATTCGGTTTGGTCAATCTGACTTAGCCCACTTCCCCTTCACTTTACACCCTACCTACGGCTCTCACTACACCTTTTGTAGGATGTGGCTACACCTTAACGGCCGTTATCCTACCTCCATGAAATCATTCAAGGCACAAAGCGAGGTAAACGGTGGCCGAACGATACAAAATTGAGCTGCAAAGCAGCATAGACCACGACTGGTCATCCTGGCTGGGCAATCTCGAACTGGCCCACACCCCAACCGGGCATACCATTCTCACAGGCAATGTCCCCGATCAGGCAGCCCTGCACGGCCTCTTGGCTCGCATCCGCGATCTCGGCATCGCCATCCTTCTCGTTGTCCGCCTTGAATCAACCGATCGGTTGACTTGATAGTCCATCTCCCGTTCCACATTTTTCCACTGGCTGATGGGTTACGAGAAACGGCCGTTCCGCTATTATCAGTTTAGTTGACAGAAAAGGAAATCAAGATGACGACAAGAATCGAAATGACACAATCCATGCAGACCCCACACCACAGACTGCGTAAATTGCTCTGGGTTAGCCCAGTTGCCATGGCCACAGCCACGATTGCCAATCTGGGTCTTTACGCGCTGGCTGGCGCAATTTTTCCCCAAGTAACCGCCTGGCCTGGGGCAGGCATTGGGCAGATTGTTGGGGCGAACATGGCTTATTTGTTCATAGGGACAATCATTTTTGCGCTGATAGTCCGCTACTCTACTCATCCAGCCCGTCACTATCAGATTGCTGCCACAGTTGGTCTATTGCTCTCTCTGGGGTTGCCCATTGCGGCTGGTTTTGGCTATGCGGCACCCGGCGCACCGCCTGCTGATGTCGCTACCGTCATTACCTTGAGCCTGATGCACGTCATTGCTTACGCCATCAGCGTCCCGCTGTTTATTCGGCAAGCAGCATGATCCACCGATAACTTGATTTTTGTGAAGATTAGAGATTGGAGATTAGAGATTCACTAATCTCCAATCTCTAAGGAACCACCATGAACGAATTATTTTGGGTAAGAATCTTTGGTTATTCACTGCTGCCGCTGTTGTTAACGGCCGTTCACATCCTCCTCGACCGCCAAACCAACACGACCACGCGGCGCATTGAAATTGCCCTCATGTACCTGCTGGCTATCAGCGTTGGAGCCAACGGCATTGGCGGCGCATTCGGCCACCTCTTTCTCTCTGATCTGGTAGCCGAGGGTATCGGCTGGCCGACGGGCAGCCCCTTTCAGCTAGAAATGGGCTTTGCCAATCTCACCATCGGCATTCTTGGCGTGGTTGCTATCAGCCGACGTGACGGGTTCCGCACCGCCACCATTCTCGCCACTACCATCATCGGCGTAGGGGCCACGCTTGTTCACCTGCAAGACATTGCTGCCCACGGCAATTTATCGCCGGGCAACACCATTCAAAACATTAGCAACCTGCTCGATCCAGTGCTGCTCATCGGCTTAAGCTGGTGGGCGGCGCGACTGGCCGACCCCGACGTAGCTACTGCTGCCTTCCGCCGTTGGCACGCGCAGCAACAGCCAATCATGGGCATGGCCGCCGCTGGCGTAGGCATTGGTTTTGGCGTGGGCTTTGCCACCGGGGCGCTGTTCTGGGGAACTTTTCTGGGTGCCTTGGCTGGCGTGGGCGTTGGTCTCCTCATGCGGCAACAAATTGTGCGCCAGCAAAACCAGTTGGCTCTTGATTAATTGGCAGACCAAATACTGATTACTAACCACTGGAGACACAAAATGAGTACATTAGGCTGGGTTCACACCACATTTGGGATTGTTTCGCTGCTGGCAGGAACGGCCGTTATCTTCCTCAAAAAAGGTGGTCGTTGGCACCGCACCTTCGGCCACATCTACCTGACCAATATGATCGCCCTCAACGTGACTGCCCTTTTCATCTACAGGCTTTACGGCCGTTTTGGCCCCTTTCATTGGATGGCACTAGGCAGCCTGTTCACTCTGGCTGCCGCCATGATTCCGGTTTTTACACGCCGCCCCAAAGGCCTCTGGCTAGAACGTCATGCTATCTTTGTGAGTGGCTCCTACATTGGCCTAGTGGCCGCCACTGCCGCCGAAATTAGCAGCCGTTTGCCCGGCACCGAAAACATTTTTGGCCCCGTCGTGGCCGGCACCACCATCCTCGTCATTGGTGTTGGTGTCTACTTAATTCGTCGCTATCTGCCCCAAAGCCTCAGTCAAACTCCGGCACGCTTACGGCAGGCAGCACAAAACTTGTAGAACAAGGACAAAACTATGGGATCGCATCCACTTAACCTGGCTTGGCGTTTTTTGCTAGAGCTGCTGTCCTTAGGAGCAATGGGTTACTGGGGCTGGACGCAGCACGGTGAAACAACGCGCTGGCTGTGGGCGATTGGCTTGCCTGTGGTTGCAGCCGTCCTCTGGGGCATCTTTGCTGTTCCCAATGACCCCAGCCGTTCCGGCCAAGCCCCCATTCCTACCCCCGGCGTGATTCGACTGCTGTTGGAGCTGGCAGTTTTTGCCACCGCCGCCACGCTCCTCAACCTGAGCCAACGGCCGTTTTTGGTTCTCATTTTAGGCATCATGGTTGTGCTCCACTATGCTCTTTCCTACGACCGCATCCTCTGGCTTTGGCGACATTAATCTGGAAAACAGTATCAAAGGTATATCCATGAATATTTCTAGCCAACACAGTGATCAGTCTCAGCATATGGGGGCACAGGCAATTGGAAAACGGCCGTTTCGCACCTACCTCAAAACAGGTCTACTGGCGGTCATCATGCTGGTTCTGCTGTTCGTCACTATCCTGGGTACAAGCTTTGAAGGTGTTGGGGGCAAGTTAACCCCAGCCGGTTACCAACGCAACCAAGCAACCTACATCCCCATGCCCGACGGTGTTCAGATTGCCGCCGACATTTGGTATCCGGCCGATCTTGCACCCAATCAGCAAGTGCCAACCATCCTCCTTTCAACCCGCTACTGGCGAGTGCAGCAGCCCGGTTTTGTCAGCCGCGTGCTCATGGGTTTGGGTCTGATCGAAGGCATCAACTACTCTGTGCGCGATGCCTTTAACGAAGCCGGTTATGTCTATGTCCTGATTGACGCTCGCGGCAGCGGTGCTTCCTCCGGCACCAGAGAACTGGAGTGGTCGCCAGACGAAATAGCCGATATGGGCCATGTCGTTGATTGGATCATCGCCCAGCCCTGGTCAAATAGCGCAATCGGCGGCTATGGCGTCTCTTATGATGGCAATACGACCGAATTACTAGCCGCCATCAACCATCCCGCCGTCAAAGCCGTTGCCCCACTCTTTGACCGCTTTGACCCCATCTACAACCTGGCTCGCCCTGGCGGTGTTTTCAACGAGTATTTCATTAGTCAATGGCGCGAAGCCAATGCTATTAGAGACAAAGGCCAGCATTGCCCCGACAACCAGCGGTTCAATCTCAACTGTCTCCTGCTCAAAGCACTGGTTGGCCCCTTGAAACCCGTTGACAGTGACGCCAATGGGCAACAGCTAAAACAGATTTTAGCCAATCGCCACAATTCGTTTGATGTGTATGAGGCCACGAAGGGATTGACTTATCGTGAAGATGAGTTTGCTCCTGGGCTAACGGGAACCGACATCAGCCCCTTTGGTCTCCGCCAGGAAGTCGAAAGCTCTGGCATCCCTATGTTTATCCAAATGAGCTGGCACGATGCCGCCTCGGTCAACGGCACTTTAAGCCGCTACCTGACCTTTAGCAACCCGCAGCAGGTCATCATCGGCCCCTGGAGTCATGGTGGCGACGAGCACACCGACCCCTTTTTAGACCCAGAAACACCAACTGATCCTTCAGAAGAGGCACAGCTTCAAGCCGTCATTCAATTCTTTGACAACTATTTGAAAGGCGAAGCCACCACGCCTTTGCAAAGCTCTATTAGCTACTACACCTTAGGCGCGGGCAGTTGGCAAACAACCACAACGTGGCCGCCGCCCGGTGTGGCCGAGCAAAATTGGTACTTTGCTGCTGATAGAACTTTGGTGAGCAGCCCACCTGCTGGCGCGGCTGGCACGGATGAATATACTGTTGATTTCACAGCCTCAACGGGTGAAGCTAGCCGCTGGCATACACCGTTAGGGGGAGATGTTGTCTATCCTGACCGCCGCGAGGAAGATGGGAAACTGTTGACCTATACCAGTGCGCCATTAACGGCCGATCTCCAAATCACCGGCCATCCTGTCATCAACCTCTACGTTGCCTCAACCGCCACCGACGGAGCCTTCTTTGTCTATCTGGAAGATGTCGCCCCTGACGGACGTGTCACCTACATCACTGAGGGGGTTTTGCGGGCACTGCATCGGCAAGAATCAGAGGCCACGCCTCCATTTGTGCCATTTGGCCCCTATCACTCTTTTTCCGCCGCCGACGGACGGCCGCTTACCCCTGGTGAAGTGACTAAAATTTCGTTCAGCCTCATTCCCACCTCGGTCATCATTAAAGCAGGGCATCAAATTCGGGTCGCTATTGCCGGGCATGATGCTTCATCATTTGCCCCGATTGCCCAGGAAAGCGAACCAGTGATAACTGTTTACAGAAATGAACTATATTCGTCGGCGATTACGTTGCCAATATTGGATTAAAGAGTTCTACTTTTCCCACAGAGAAACGGTGTCAATGTGGAACGTTTGCGGGCGGGCATCAATCGGCTGAATTTCCACCAGTCGGTAGCCCGCCCGGCTTAGATGTTTGCCATCCCGCGCCAGCGTTGCCACGTCGGAACTAACGTAGATGAGGCGCAACGGCCGTTTATCCACCACCGCCCTCATCCCTTCCCGCGTCAGCCCGCTGGACGGTGGGTTCACTACCACCACTTGTGGCACCACGTCGAGCACTGGCAGCACCTCTTCCAGCCACCCTTCATACAGGGAAACATTGTCGAGGTCATCAAGATTAACGGCCGTATCTGCCACCGCATCTTCATTCATCTCAATCGCCACCACCGCCCGCGCCCGCTCAGCCAAAAACGCCGTCAGCATTCCCACCCCGCTAAACGGCTCCACCACCGTCTCGCTCCCCGTCAGCTTGGCAAAGGCCAGCACGGTGTCTACCACTAACGCTGCTGCCTCTGGACTAGATGGGAAGTAGCAGCCGGGGGAAACGCGAAACGGCCGTTCTTTCACCACCTTCACAATAAACGGGTCGCCAATCAAAGAAGCGGCCGTTTTGTCTGGCAGCACGATTGCCACCGACACTGGAAAGTCCGCCTCTAGCTCCGGCGGCTCCACCTCATCCACTTCCAGTGCTGCCAGCACCTCCTCTTCATCCCCCAACCGCAGCGTCAGCTTGCGTAAGCCAGGCAGTGCCAAATCAATGTCCTGCCACAGTGCCTGCAAACGGGGGTGAATAATATGGCACTGTTCAATCGAGATCACCCGATGTTCACTGGGCGACCAAAACCCCAGCCCGCCATCATTCACAGGGCTTAACTCCACATCGGCCAAATATTGCCATGCGTTGGGATGGGGCAGCGTGGGCTGCACCCGCACATTTTTGAGCCCGCCAATCCGCTCAAGCTGGTCACGCACCAATTCCCGCTTTAGTGTCAACTGTCGTTCATAGGCAATATGTTGAAAATGGCAGCCGCCGCAGGTGCCAAAATGCTGGCAGCGCGGCGTTATCCGGTCGGGCGAAAGGGTGATAATTTTGTCAATATGCCCCTCAGCATACCGACCCTTGTCCTTAACCACGCTAATTTGCACTGTTTCGCCGGGAATGCCAAAGGGCACAAACACCAGACCGCCGCTTTTAGGGCGACCAATAGCCGAACCACCGTGCGCCATTTGTGTTAATTTGATGGTTTGTTGAGGCATAAAAAATAGAGAAAAGAGATTGGGGATTAGAGATTGTGAACCTTCATCAATCGCCAATCTCCAATAACCCATTTACCCCAGCCGCCCGCTGGCGATGAGCATGGTAAAAGAAGCAATAAACCAATGGATGAGCCACGGATAAACAAAGGAGCCAGATTGCCAGGCCACAAAGCCAAAGGCGGCTCCGCCAAAGATGGTACTAAAGGTCTCGATCTCGGGTTTGCCCAGGTGCATATAAGCAAAGGGAACAGCCTGCAAAAAAATGGCGGGGCCTGGCCCAAAGACGCGAGCCATGCCAAAGAGCATAAAGCCGCGCCAGACAAATTCCCAGCCCAACAGGTCAACGCCGTTGAGGTAAATGAGCCGCCACAGTTCGCGGGGGGCGCGGGCATCATAATATTGCACCATGCCGGGGGTGCGGGCGACAAACCACAAAATAAGTGCCATGCCACCACAGCCAATCAGCGTCCACATGAGTCCCACGCGCCAGTTGCCCAACCCAAACCCATAGCTGCTGGGGGATTCGCGGAAGAGCAGGATAATGATGATGAGGGGGATGATCAGGTAGAGGACGATGCGGTCATACGCTTTGAGGCTGGTAAGTCGATGGTTGTAATAGTCAAGCATCGGCACAAAGGCACTAAAGATGATCATAAAGGTGAGCTTGAGGTCGAATTCGACACCGCCAATGGTCATATGGTTCTTCCTGTTGCTAAATAAATAGGACGCAGATTTTCCTGATTTACCTGATCAGGAGGATCGGATAAATCAGTGTCTTGCTGTGTTAGGGGGCGGGGGCGATGCCGACAAGGAGGGTTAAACGGCCGTTTCCCTCATTTGCCACCCCATGCACCACGCCAACCGGTGCCCACACTACCTCTCCTTCCCCAGCTTCTACCCGTTCGTCACCTAGCCAAAAACGGCCGTTTCCCGCCACCACATAATAAAACTTATCCTGATCCGCGTGGTCATGAGGTGCCTGTACCTGGCCCGGCTCCAAACAATTTAACCCCAACAACAACGTTTCGCTGGCAAACAGCGTCGTCTTAAAAAACTTGTCCGGCCGCTGCCCCACATGATCTGCAATCCGCTTGATTAAATCCATCAGTCACCTTCTCTTCAACACTTTTGCCGATTATACCCAATTAGCCTCCAAAATTGCAGCAGCTATGGGGATTCTATGTGGTGGGTCAACTGCAAAACAAAAAAGCATTACCACCGCCTGGCGAAAAAAAACGTGCCTGAATTGCTCAGGCACGTTTACCAACAAAAATTAATCAGTTGTGCTAAGCAAAAAGCTAATGCACCACCTGTCCCAGCTCTACCATATCAACCAGGACACGTTCCATTGCCATCGTGTGGCTGCAAACACCACGGCTCTTAAAATAATTGCAGTCACAGTTCCAAACACCATGATCATACTGCACAGTGTGGGGCGAATTGTTATCTCCCTTGATTTGCACGCTAAGCGAGTCGAACTGGATTCTTTCTCTCTCTTCGGCATAAATTTTTGCTTTCTCAATCTTGCTAATCATGCTGTAATCCATAACTTTACGCTCCTCTCTGGGGTTTGTTGGCCTTTATAAAATCGCAGCAGGCCAGGAAAATAAAAAACGCACGCCAAGAGGGCGTGCGTTGATTAGCGCTAAAATGATTTTTCCGTTTGAAACATTCACTGTTTCTCCATCCATAAGGTAAGTATAGCGAACAGAAACCACATGTCAATCTTTCTAACCTACGCCTTTCCTACGGCGCTACACCTTTTCCGCAACCGCAGGTAAGACATTTGTCATGCGTGTTGTCGCCGTCGGCACGCAGGGAACAGTGAATGCAAACGTGGTACCCTCACCTAGCTTACTATCTACCCAAATAGTCCCGCCGTGCAATTCAACAAACCCTTTAGTAATGGACAACCCCAGCCCTGTGCCTCGTGCTTGCCGAATATTGGGGTCAGAGGAGCGGAAAAACTTGGTAAACAACCGCACCTGGTCTTCTTCAGAGATACCATAGCCATGGTCAGCCACCGTACAAACAACCATCTGCTGCGGCAGTTTTTGACCCTGAACGGCCCGTAATTCGGTGCGGAAAGTTAGATCAATATCGTGATTGGCCGGGGAATATTTGCACGCATTGCTCAACAAATTGGTTAATATTTGCACCATACGCTCTTTGTCGGCAAAGATAGCAGGCAAATCGGGGGGCATATCTATGTTGAGCTGCATGTTTTTGTCGTTGCAAATTTGCCGGATTGTTTGCATGGTTTCGGTAACAATATCAGCAAAGTAACATTCCTGCCGTTTAACCGACATACGTCCGGTTTCAATTTGGGAAATGTCGGTTAAATCCTGAATTTGGCGGCTCATGCGTTTAACATTGGCCTTGATGGTGCGGAGAAATTCGGTTTGCTGCTCGTTGACGGCACCGGCCGCACCCGATATAAGCAGGTCGGTAAAGCCACTCATGGAGGTCATGGGGGTTTTGAGTTCGTGCGAGACCATAGAAACAAATTCGGATTTGGCAAGGTTGGCGGCGATAACTTCCTGATAGAGCAAGGCGTTGGCAATGGCTCCAGCGGCGTGGTTGGTGAAGCGAACGGCCGTTTCCAGTTCCATCGCGCCAAACTGCTCCACCGTCTTGCTCTCAATCAACATCACCCCAATCGTTTCCTGCTTATGCACCAGCGGCACCACCATTTGGGCGTGGGTGGATGGGGCAGCCAGCAAATAGCCGCTCAGGTCGGCCACATCATCCAGCAGCAGCGGCTCTTGCTGCCGCAGCACTTGGCCGACGACACTGTTCTCCAGCCGTTCGGACGGGACGGATGAGGGGGCGAACTCATCACCATAGTTAAGGGTGGCCCGCACAAACGGCCGTTGTTCCTCATCCAGCAGCACAATTGCACCCGCCTCCCCCTGACAAATGGGCACAATCCGCCCCAGTGCCAAATGCAGCACCCGGTTCACATCCAGCGTTGTGTTCAAATCCCGGTCAAGCTGCTGCAACAGCGACAGTTCGCGCACCCGTTCCCGCAGTTCCTGATTGGTTTGCGCCAGCAGCCGCGCATTCCGCAGCGCCAGCACTGCCTGCCCGGCAAAGGTAGTTAGAAGCTGTTTGTCTTCTTCCTGAAACAGCCCGCCATCCCGCTTGTTGATGACCTGAATGACCCCCAGCACCTGGTTTTCTTCCAGCAGCGGCACCGTCAAAATGGAGCGGGAATCGAAGCTGGTTTGGGCATCCATCTTATCATACCAGCGGCTGTCGCCGTGCACCTCGTTCACCAGCGTCGCCTGCCCACTTTGCGCCACGCTGCCCGCCAGCCCCGCCCCAATCGGCAATCTCGTTCCCAGCAGCCGGTCGCTGTTTGGCCCGCGCACCACGCGAAACTCCAGCTCGCCAGTGTGTTCCCGCGTCAGCATAAAGGTACCGGCTTCGGTGTCAAGCAGTTCCATCGCTTTGTCCAGAATGAGTTCTAGCAGTTCATCCAGTTCCAGCGTCGAAGAAAGCGACACCAAAACTTCGTTGATGGACTGCACCTGCTGCGCCCGCTGTTGGAGTGCCTCTTTTGCCAGCAGCCGGTCAATGGCATTGGCAATTTGGTCAGAGAGAACGGTAAGCAAGGTAAGTTGATGATCGCTAAAGATGTGTTCTGCTTGGTCATGGCTGGTTTGGATGGCTCCAAGCGTGTTGTCGCCGCTGCTGAGGGGAACTGTAATGGTAAAACGGCCGTTTTCCTGCCCATCCCGCCGCACCACCTGCCCCAGCCGAGTTGCCTGCTGCATGTCGGCATCCGTCACCAACCGTTGTACCCCTTCCAAATCCGGCCGGCGTTCCCCGGCAGCCAAGCACAAAGCCGTAAAAAGCTGCATTTTATTAGGCAGCCACAGCGCCAACACCAAATCATGCACATCAAACAGGGTGCGAAAATAGGCCGCTACCAGCGTCAGCAAATCAGCCAGCGTCACCGTCATGTTGAGCATTTGCGAGAATTGGCTCAGCTGATCCAACTCCACAATCCGCGTTTCCAGCCGCTGAATGACGTTGGCACGCTCCAACCCAATTAGCGACTGATCCGCCACCGAGCCAAGAAAACTCATCTCGCCGCTGTTAAAATGTTTGCGGTTGCGCTTGGGCGAAAGCGTGAGCCAGCCCAGAAGCTGCGAGGCGTTGTTCATCGGCACCAGAACGATGGCATCTAGCAGTTGCACGACTTCCCGGTGCCGCCGCAGTTCGCTCGGCCAAATGCGCTCTTCGGCCAAGTCCACCAGCCCCGGCCCCTGCTGCAAAAACTGCACCAGCGGTGACTGGGCATCTACCAACTGCCCTTGGCTGAGGCTGTTCTGCTCCCCTTGCCCGCTGCTGCGCCCCAAATATTTGCGGTAGCCACCGCTGGGGCTATCGGGCAAATAGAGCTGAGGCTCTGCGTGAGGAATACCCTGCTGGACGCATTTGAGCATGGCAACGGCGATTTCATGCACGTCAACGGCCGTTTTTAATTCCCGGTTATATGTTCGCAAAAGCTGGTCATACGACACCGGCTTTTTAAACACATAGGCCACCACCGCCGCCTGCAGCCGCGTTCGCAGCGGGTCAAAAAGTACCGTGACCAGTACAATGAACAAGGCCAACAACACGGGGCTGTTTCGCACGACGGCCGGCCCTAAAGCGGCCGTTAGCAGCGTCAGAAACAGGGCAAACACCCCCACCAGCAGCGTCGTCAGCAAAAAGTAGGTAACGCTGCGCCGCAGCACCACATCAATATTCAGCAGCCCAAAGCGGACGATGGTGTAGCCAATGGACAGGGGATAAATGACAAAGGGGGGAATAAAAAAGGTAGGGTCAAACCAATCTGGCGGAGAAATAGCAACGGCAGCCACCATCAGAAAGATGAGAACCGGACCAAACCCCAAGACAGCTCCCAGCAAAATGATGCGCCCCTGCTGCCGCACAATGGGGGCGGGAGAGCGAAAGCCACGATAGGCCATGATGAGCAGCGAACCGATGATGACTACCGCATTGAGCAAGTAGGCAGCACGCCAAGTGGATACATAGACCCACGGATCTGTGGGGTGGTGGAGCCAAAGCTGCCCCCAGGCCGCAACCAAAACACCGGGCAGCAATGCGAGCCATCTAAGCCGTGGCCGCCACCCCAGCAGGGCAATGGGGTGGGGAAATTGCAGTGCCAGCATCATGTTGAGGGTGCCGGTGAGCGAAACGGCCACCAGCCACAGGCGGATAAATTGCTGCGTGGTAATGAGGTCGAACAGCCCGCCAACGGTGACGGCAGCGGCCGCCGCAAAGGCAGCAAATAGCTGGGCGGGGCGGGAACGGGGACGCACGAGAAAGGTCCAAGATCCAACGGTGAGAACACCGATGCCGGTGAGGTAGAGCAGCCAGAATTGCCGCCACATGCTTTCGCGGTCTATTTTGACGAGGGTGATTTCAACGGTGCGTTCGGCGGGCAAAGCGGGGTTGGCAGAGATGCGGCTGTTTTGTGGCTGGGCGAAGGTGAACTGGTGTTTTTCATTAACGGCCGTTTCCCCCAACCACGCCCGAAATGCCTCATTGGTATGAATCGGTACCCCGTCAACAGCCACCAGCCGTTCGGGATACGACAACATGGGCTGCATCTGACGGCCGGCCCAATAGGCCTCACCAGAATCGTTGACCACCAAATTAGGATCCAGCACAAAGCCGGGGAAAGGTAGCTCACTCCACCCCAACGCCACAAAAGGAAACCAAAGATAAAGTGCCCCAGTTAGGAGCAAGAGAAAAACGACAGCACCAATTCGTAAGCGGTTGATTGTCCTGCTGATCAATGCGAATTTAGCAACCAGTTTCCACGTCGCCGCACAACACCAACAAACGACCCCGTTACTGATTACTGGCTAAGACCTTGACATTGGCTAACGCCAAGTAGTTATTTATCCAACGGCCATCATCCCCGACTATATTCTGACGGGTTTGGCTTTCAGCGTCTATTAAGGCAACGTGAATTGAATAAATTCCCGGCGGTAATCCGTTCAGGTCTATGAGTTGCTGATCTTTAACGTGCTGGTTCGGTGTCCACTGAGTCGTGGGAGAACCCTCCTGTGCTGGACGGCTGCGGTGTGCCAACTGCACCTGCCCATCTGCGTCCAAAAGCTCTACCGCAACAATATAGTCATGGCTCAGGGCTGGCAATGCCTGCCAATACAGGGTAATCGTTAACTGATTATCAACTAGCGGCTGCTGCGTGCTGTAGCTGTAGCCTTGCAGCAGCAGTTCATCATTAAAGTTTTGCGCCAGCGGGTTGGGGTAATCGGCAGCGGCGGCAATGGCGGCGGGCTTGACCGCCACCTGTCCCAGCATTAGCGCGTCCCCCAAACTCGTCCCGTCCGCAGCGGTAATGCCCAGCCGATACCCCTCCACCGGGGCGTAAAAACCGAGCATCAGCGTTACTGATTCTGGGGTGTAGGTTCCCTCTGGCAGGTAAATGCGGATTGAATCTTTAAATTGTTCGCCCGGCTGCCACAGGCTGGTGGGGTAGTTGCCCAAACCGGGGTGGGTGTCACGCTGGGCGGCGACGGTGCCCACGCTGTCAATGAGGTGGAGAAACATGAGGAAGTTGCCAGGCGGCTGCCCCATCACTTCCCAGTAGAGGTCTACGTCCACAAAACCGCCCGCTTCGACTTCGCTTTGCTGGATTTCATAGCCACGCAGCCGGAAAAGGGTGTCGAATTGGGCGTTGATGGGGGAGGAAACGGCCGTTTCCTCCCCCATCACCACCCGCTCCGGCCAGGCATAGGCCGGCCGCAAATAGCCAAACAACGCCACCAGTGCCAAAGTCGCCAGCCCCGTACTTGCCAAACCAATCAATAGTTCACTGGGATTTTTCACGCAAAGGCGCAAAGACGCAAAGGTGGCGTGCTTTTCTTTGCGCCTTTGCGCCTTTGCGTGAGATTCTTTTCCCAACAGTGTTCCCCACTGCCACAGCCCATAGATCGTTAGCAAGGCCAATGAAGGCAGCGCGGGGAAGAAGAAGCGACCCATGGGGCCAGCGGGGCTGACGAGCAGGTAGTTGAAGAGAACGCCGAAGAAAAGCAGGACATTGAGCAGTTGCAGCAGCAAGGCTGGGCCAATGCGCCGCGCCTCGGTGCGTTGCGAGGGGCGCAGCAGCAGCAACAGCCCCATCAAACTTAGCCCCACAAACCAGCGCAGAGCCGTGTAAACGGGGTCGGGCAGCGGAATTTGGCCGTAGCCAAACCGCCCCCACAGGCTGGTCCAGGCATAGGGGAGTTCGGAAATGGCGAGGCCAAAGCTGTCGGCGGGGTTACGCACGCCCCATAGCTCGGTCAGCCGTTCAAAACCGGTGGGTTCGCCGTACAAAATTTGGTTGCGGATAAACCACCAGCCAGCAATGAGCAAGGTGAAGGCGGCGATGAGCAGGTTGACGCGCAGCCAGAGCGACCACCCCTGCTTTTTACGCCAGGCGACCCAACAAACGGCCGTTTCCACCAACAACGCAATCGCCGCCAAATTAAACTTGCTCATCAGCGCCAGCCCAAACAGCGTCCCCAAAACGATGCCCCAGCGCGGCGACAACCCGTTGTCATCGTGCAGCAGCCGCACGCACCCCAGCGTCACCGCCGCCCCCGCCAACGCCGCAATAATGTCGTTGTTGATCGCCCCAGCCATAAACAAGAACATCGGGTTGAAAGCGACGATGGCAGCCGCTCCCCACGCCAGCGTGGGTTTTTGCGGCCAAATGGTGCGGCCAATGAGCCAGGTGAGGTAGATAACGGCCGTTCCTACCGCCACATTAACCAGCCGCGACAGATGCGCCGCTAACGCCTCGCCGCGCCACGGCCACCATTCATCACTGCCGTGCAGATATTGGTTTTTGTTGTCGCGCCCCACTTCCCAGTAACGGTAGGCCCAAAACGGGTTGTCGGCCGGCTGGGTGCAAACATCGCGCCCGGTGTCAATCCAAAAGGTGGCGGCAGCGGCGAGGGCATAATAAAGTGGCGGGTGGTGGCCTTGGGCGCTGCACTGGTCGGCCGACTGCACCGGCAGCGCATGTTCCTGCACGATGTGGCGCACAAAGCGGTAGTGGCGCAATTCGTCAGTGGCCTCGTGCAGCGGGTTCACGACACTATAGGCGGTGGCGAGGAGGAAAAAGGCGATGAGTAGAAGCAGGATTGCGCGTTTTTCGGTCATGGTGTGACCACGATAAGATGGTGCGTGGTGCGTAAAGAATTTCTGACCACGCACTACGCACCACGTTTACGGTACAGTTATGTCGGCTAAGGACAGTCGAATAAGGTCGCGTCCATCGTTGGTGAGGATGCGTTCGCCGGTTTTGGGGTCGTAGAGGCCAATAACGGCCGTTTCCGCCACAGCCCCATCCGGCAAAATCAGCTCATGCTGCTGCACAAATATATCACCAACTTGCAGCATTGTCGGGTCAACCCACAGCCCGTCATCCCCGACTAAGAAAGTTTGGCTGCTATCGTGAAGTTGGGCAAAGACGCGCAGGCGGGAGCCAGCGTACACGCCGGGCGGGGGTGGGTTGCTGATGAGAGGAATATCGGGTAGTTGCAGCGGTGCGCCAACTTTCCAGCCGAGTTCGAGGCGGTGGGTGGTGAGGTTGTAAACGGCCGTTAACCAGCACAGCCCATTGGCAAAACAAACACCGTCCGTTTCTGGCAGCGTGCGCGTGGTTTGGCGCAGTTCATACCCGCCGACCACGTCTTCAACTACCGTTTGCTGGTCGTCGTAGGGGGTTGTATCTAAGGGGTAGCCGCCGAAGCTGACGGCCGGCCGAATGAGCAGGGCGCGTTCGGGGTTGTACCAGCGGGGAAAAACGGCCGTTTTGTTCACCAAATGCGCCTGCAAAGCCAGCTTGTCCCACGGCCCCGACAAAAACCCCGCCATGCCAAAATCAGTTAGCTCAGGATGGTCATTCAAATAGTTGCCCACATCGTGGATGTCGGCCCGATACAAAAAACGCACCATGCCCCGCTCCGGCCAGTCGCGGAAATAGGCGGGCCAGTCGCGGGTGGCGATGGCGAAAACCAGCACACATCCCAGGGCGAGAGAGATTAGGGATTGGAGATTGGAGATTGGAGATTGTGAACCCTTGAGGACGGTCTCGGTTTCAGCTACCCCGTTGTCATTCCCGCGAACGCGGGAATCCAAGCGTATGGATTCCCGCGTTCGCGGGAATGACAGTTTACTTCTGATCCAACCAGAGAATACCCCTAAACCTTCCTTAATCTCCAATCTCCAATCTCCAATCTTCCAGACGGGCAACGCCGCCAGCAGGAAAACCGCTGGCTGTGCCAAAATCGCGTGGCCGAGGCTGGCGGGGGGGATGCTGATGAAGTCGGGGGAGATACCGGCCAGCCACCAGAGCAGGAGGAAGGCGCAGGCTTGGGCGTGGTGGGGCGAAAGCTTTTGTTTTCCCCACCTTTTCCACAGCGGAGCCGTTGCTTCCAACAGGGCAATGACGACCCCAGCCCAGAAAAACAGCGAGCCTATCCCCGCAAAAACGGGGCGGTCGGGGATGTTGTAGAGCCATTCGCCGTCGCCGTGGGCGTGGAACATGCTCAAAGTGATGGCGATGTGGTCACGCAGGGGGGCAAAGTCGCCAGCGCGGGCAGCCACCAGCGGCACCGCCAGCTCCGACACCCGCCCTTCCGCTTCGGGCTGTTGTGCCAGGGTGATGGCAAGCGGCAATGCTAGGAGTAGCGACAGGCCAAATGTTAACGCCAGCCCACGCCAATTTCGTCGCAGCGTCGGCCAGAAAAAAAGTGCCAGATAGCCGCAAAAGGCGATCATCACCAATGGTACGCCGCGTGAGGCGAAGTAAGTATAGAAGCCTAAGCCGGTGAACAGTGAACAGTAAACAGTAAACAGTATTCGGTAATCAGTAATCCGTAGAGGCTTTACTGGTAACTGATAACTGATAACTGATAACTGATTACTGGACATTGCCACGCGCCAGAAGAAGTAAAACGCGCCGAGCGAGAGAACGGGCAGGGAAATGTGGCGCAGGCCGATGCGAGAATACATGAGTGACCAAAAGCTGACGCTGAGGGCGGCGGCGGCGATGAGGCCGACGGTGGGGTTGAAAAGGCGGCGGCCGATGGCGTAGGTTAGGGGAATGGTGAGGGTGCCGAGGAAGACGGAAAGCCAGCGAATGCCGGCCGCGCTGGGGCCGTAGATAGCGAGAAAGAAGGCGTTGAGGGCGTGGTAGAGGGCTTCGTGGCCGGAGGCATCGGGATAGTAGACGGCCCAGTTGCCGTCAATGACTTTCTGCGAGATGACGAGCGAATTGATGAGTTCGTCGTCGCGCCAGCCCGGGGGATGTTCCTCAAGCCGCCATAGCCGCAGGGCTAGGGCGAAGAGGGTGAGGAGAATAACGGCCGTTTTGTGCCAGGAAAAGCGTTTTGTCATCGTTTGCAATCGTTGAGATTGGAGATTGTTAACCTTCATCAACCTCCAATCTCCAATCTCCAATTACCCTTTCTGCATCCGGCGAAACCACAGCCCGCCCAGCATGAGCAGCCCCGCGCCCCCGGCCAGCAGCCAGCGGCTGGGGGTGGTGGGGGAGGGGTTGATAACGGCCGTTTCTACCACATTTCCTACGGGCGAGGCAACGGGCGTATCGGTGGCGGTGGGCGGCGGTATAAGCGTTGGCGTGACGGTGGGGGGCGTGGTGGCGGTTGGGGTGACGGTGGCTGTTGGCGACGGGGTGATGGTGGGCGTGGCTGTTGGCGTGGGCGAAGCAGTGGGAATGGGCAGCAGGGTGGCGGTGGCCTCCGGCGTTTGGGTGCTGGCGGTGGGGGCGACGGGCAAAGGGGGTTGCGGCGGCGGCTCATCGCCGTCTACCGACTGCACCAAGTACAGCACTGTGCCGCCAATCATGCAGTAGTCACCGATGGGCTGGGTGCAAATGGCGGCTTGCAGATCTATGTTGAAGAAGCCGTTGCTGGCGCGGATGGTGTAGCGATCACCCCACATGCTGGCAAGAACGGCCGTTTTGCTCGTCGCCACCACTCTTGCCCGCTGCGGTGCTGGCAACCGGGCAAACAGCACCGTTGTCGTAAATTCCCCCTGATCCAGCCGAATCTGCCCCACCTCATTCCACCGTTCCCGTTCCACCCCCTGCACATTGGCAAAATAGCGCAAGGCCACTTGGGTGGTGGTAAACGCCGGGCGGCGGCTGCCATCCAGCCGCACCAGTCCAAACGGTTCCGGGTTGGCGGCGCGGTCGTCTTCGGTGTCTTGCAGCTTGTAGAGGGCGACTCGCTCCGCCCCCGCTGCCAGCGCCGAGGCCAACGCCTGTGGTACAAACGCCGCCTGCTCATTTTGCCGCACCGATAGCGTCCAGTTTGGCACTCGCCAACTGGGGTCATCCAGCGGCGGGGCGTTGGTTTCCACCAGCCAAATCGGTTTGTCCAGCCCGCGCTGGCTCATGTCGGCGCGGAAGCTCTGCAAAATGTCGTAGATGCTGTTGGGCTGGAAGTAGAGATGGACGGTGGCAACGTCAAAATAATGGTTGTGGGCGGCGGCGGTGGGGTCGGCCACAACGAGATCGAGGTAGCGGCCGAAGTAGGTGGGGTCCCAAAAGTGGGTAAAGGCGGCCAAATGCACTTGGGCGGCGGGGTTTGTTTCTTTGATGACCTGGTAAGCTACTTTTTGCAGTTGGTAAAAATCTTCAAGGGTGCCGTCCCAGGTGTGGCCGGGGGTGGTGGGGTCGGTGATGTCGGGTTCATTCCAGATGATCCAGCGGTCAATGCGGCCGGCGTAGCGGCTACTGGCTTCGCGGACAAAGTTGGCCCACAGGTTGGCACTGTCGTCGGGGGCGGCGTAGAGACCACGCGGCAACCGGTTGTCGTCCCGCGCCCAGTCGGGAATGCCAATGAGAAGGCCAACCACTTCACGGCCGGCCGTCAGTTCCACGGCAAGCTGTTCATCACTGATGCGGGGCTGCCATTGGCGGGGGCTGTTGGGCTGTACTTCTGCCCACTGGAAGCGGATGCGTGTCCAGCTTGCCCCGAGCTGGCTGGCGAGGCGGGGGTTTTCTGTGCTTTCAATCACGCCAAAGCGGGGCGGGGCATCTTGAGCGACGGCGGGATGGGGCAGGAGGATGAGCAGGAGGAGCAGGAGGAAAATGGGACGCGGACGAACACGGACGAACGCGGACAAGGGGACTTTAAATAGTTTTGCACAAGGGTGAAAAAGTGCAAAGGGTAAATGATTTTCTGTGCGCCTTTGCGCCTTTGCGTGCATTTTGCTTTGTTGGTTCACGGCGGGGACTGCTTAACGGAAGGTTTTGTTGGCCCAGGCGAGGAACTCGGTCAGGTTCATGACGGAGATTTGCTTGCCCAGGGTGTTGGGGGTGCGGTAGCGGTTGGCGTGGCTGGTTTGGCGCAGCCACTGCACGGCTCCCGGCTTGGCCCCGCCGCCGTCTACGATGATGATAATCTCTTTCTCTGGCATCGCCTCCACGGCGTTGAGATAGAGATAGGGGAATTTTTCGTCTACGCTGCCGGCCGACTGTTGCCATTTACACTCAATGCGGAGTTCGAGCCGGTAGTGGGCGGAGCGGAGCAAAAATTCGGTGTTACCGGGGTGGCCGTAAATGGTGGTGTAGGGGACGTTGCGGAGCAGCAGTTCGCTGCCAAATTGGTCGGGGTCTTTTTGCCACTGCCGGTACATCACCGTTTCAAACCCTTTGCTGGACAGGGTGCCAATAACCGTTTTTTCCAGGGTGTTGCCCGATTTTGCTGCCCAACCACCGCTCGTTTGGCTGCTCTTTTTGGGTCTGGGCGTGAAAACGGCCAGCAATTCTTTGGCCTTGCCCCGGTTGGAGCCGTTGCGGCTGATGGTGCGGCGAACGGGGAAGGCGTGGATTTCGGCTTCGGTGTAGCTTTGGCGGGTGAAGGGGGTGTCGTGGTTGGAGAGGATGACGGGGATGCCGCGTTCGCTGAGTTTGACGGCAAGCTGGGCAAGCTGGGCTTGCTGGGCCAGGGTAAATTTGTCCGAGCTGTAGCTGGTGAAGTTGGCGGTTTCGGAGAGGGGGACGTAGGGTGGGTCGCAGTAGAAGATGTCACCAGAACGGCCGTTTTCCATCACCGCCACAAAATCAGCCGTGGCAAACTCCGCCCGCTGCGCCTTCTCATAAAAAAAGAGCATCTCCTCTTCAGGAAAATACGCCTGCGTGTGGCGACCAAACGGCACGTTAAACTCCCCCTGCTGGTTGTAGCGGCATAGGCCGTTGTAGCCGTGTTTGTTCATATACAAAAACAGCGCGGCCTTAAGCCGGGGGTCGGTTGTTTGGTTGAACAGGGTGCGGTTTTGGTAATAAATCGCTTCCTGGTTGCTTTCCGGGGTAAAAAAAGCGCGGGCAAACTCAATAAAGGATGCTCCCTCCTGCTGCAACACTTGAAAAAGCTGGATGAGGTCGGCGTTGTTGTCGGTGAGTAGATAGCTGTCGTAATCGGTGTTGAGAAAAACAGCCGCTGCCCCCACAAATGGCTCAACCAGCCGCTTGCCCTTGGGCAGCACCTTCTGAATATGCTCAATAATGCGGTATTTGTTGCCAGCCCATTTCAAAAAAGGTTTCATCGGAGCGTAATTATAGGATAGAGAGGGCGAGTTTGCGAGTTTGCGATTAGGAAATGGGACGCGGACGAGCGCGGATAAACATATGGCTCTTGGTCTGCTTGTGTGCGAACCAAGAGCCATATCTATTTTAGAGGGGTGTTGTCAGTTTGTTACGCGGCAACGCGGGAGGTAGGTGTGGTGCGCTGCCAAAGCGCGATGACGATGAGGGCGAGCAGGAGCATGAACAGTTGAGCAACGGCCGTTTGCCACGTTGGATAGAAACCCAATGCCGGTATGGGTGGCAGTGACAGAGGGGAAGATGGCAGCACGTTGGCTACTTGCAGGGCGTGGATGCCGGTGCCGAGGAATTTGAAACCGAGGTAATAGACGAGCAGCCCGGCGACAAAGAAGAAGGGGCGCAGCGGCAAGCGCACACCCAATCCAAACATCAGGATGGCAACGATGGCGAGGATAGCAATGCCCAACCCCAACCCCAGCAGTAGGTCGGAAAGGGAGATGGTAGATGCGATGCCGAGGTAAAAAACGGCCGTTTCTGCCCCTTCCCGAAAAACAGCCAGGAACGCCAGCAGCGACAACCCCATTAGCCGCCCCTGATCCAGTGCTTGGGTGACTGAACTGTTGATATATTTTTGCCAATTACGTATATTGGCCTGGTTGTGGAGCCAATAGGAGACATAGAACAGCATAGCAGCAGCGACCAAACCGGTGATCCCTTCAATAAGTTCGCGGTTTTGCCCGGCACTGATTTTGTTAAACACCATTTGCAGTGCCAAAGCCACCAGCAGGCTGACACCAATGCCAACAAGACTGCCAACCCAAATCCAGCGCTGCTTGTCGGCATTGCCGGAACGTTTGAGAAAGGTGAGCAGGGCGGTGATGACGAGCAGAGCTTCCAGCCCTTCGCGCAGGATGATTGCCATCGCGTCAAACATGGTGTAGATAGACCCACCGCTGGCGAAGGGGGTGAGAGTGTCGCGCAGGTGGGCAACGGCCGTTTCTGCCGCCGCCACATCCAACATTTCCTCATCCAACGCCGCCGTTGCCCGCGCCAGCGTAATTTCAATGTCGGTGTAGGCTTCGGCATCTTGGGTGGCGATGGCACCTTCGACGCTGGGCCAGGCTTGAATAACGGCCGTTAACAACCCCCGCGCCGTGGCTGCATCCCCTGCTTCCAACGCTGCATACGCTTCATTCAGGTTGGCTACCAGTTGCTGCACCGTGGCTTCATCGGCGGCAACGGAAGCAGCAGCAACACCTTCACCGAGCTTTTCGGCAATCTCAATGGATTCATCGGCTAAATGAGTATACGCTTGCTGTACCACGGCCGCATTGACGGGGTCACTTTCCAGGGCGGTTTTAACGGCCGTTATCGCTCCCTCTAACTCAATATAGGCGGTAGGGTTTTGCGCCTGCACAGCATCTTCCATCACTTCCCATGCTTCGTGAACTTCGTCGTAAACGTGGTGCATAACGGCCGTTTCATTCAACTCTGCCGCCGCTGCCCCCTCATGGGCTTCCCGCGCCAACGCTCGCAACTGCGCGGCCACACCATTCTCTTCTTGTGCTGCCACAGACCCGGCCGCAACAAACAGCCAAGCCAACAAACCTACCATCCATATCAATGCTAAACGACGCATAACGACCAATCCTTCTCTTCTAAAACGAATAAGTTAATGGGCGTAATGGTACTGTGTCCGCCACAGGGGATCAATAGACCCCTGTTAAAACTGATCCATGCGGCAGTTCATTTTCAAATTAACGCGGGTTAAAAATTCGGGTTTTGGGAATTTCGCGGGGCAACTTGCAAATGCGGAAAAGGGCGGGTGCGCCCTGCGTTTGCCGTCCCCCCTGAATTCTTAAAGACCCGAAAGTTCTTTACGGATGATGTTGAGGATGAGGGTGTCGAGGTTGCCGACAGTGTAGGCAACACCACTGCTGGTGACAGAAGGGGCGGCTGATGTGGAACCGTTTGCGTCATTGGTGAGGAAGAGAAAACGGCCGTTTGTCCACTGCGCCCACTGCCGAAAAATATACGCCCCCTGAGCATCCAGCCCGCTACTCGCCAACGGATAAATTTTCACCCCCAAGGCTGCCGCTTGTGGCAGCAATTCAGCATAGGAGGGCTGATCGGTGTAGTCCAAGTGGGGCGGGGCATCGGCCACCAAAAAGACGAGTTTGACAGCCTGACGACCGTTTTGCTCGGCAAATTGTTCCAGAGCCAACGCTAACGCACCCTGCACATCCTCGGCATAATCACCGCCCCCGGCCGCTTCAACTCCATCCAGGGCAGCCGCAAAGGTGTTTAAATCGGTTGAGAAAGGGGCAATTTGTGCAACGAGCGGCTCATCCCGGTCGCGGTAGGCTACCAGACTCCACTGCACATTGGGCCGGCCGGGCAGGGCGGCAATTTGGCTGGCGATGGCGCGAATGTTGCTTTTGAGTTCGTCAAGCTCATCGGCCATGCTGCCGGTGGCATCAAGCAGCAGCAGCACATCAAGCTGGGCGGCGGCAGGCTGGCTGGCGTTGGGAATGACCACGCGCCATTGGGTTTCGCTGCCGCTGGCGGTAATGGTTTGGCGGCTGCCGTCGGCGGCGGTGGCGG
This sequence comes from Ardenticatenaceae bacterium, assembly GCA_020634215.1. Lineage (GTDB taxonomy): Bacteria > Chloroflexota > Anaerolineae > Promineifilales > Promineifilaceae > JACKCD01. Next base: position 49,771 of record JACKCD010000024.1, read on the forward strand.
TGACGGTGTAAGTGGGAGATTGGGCGTTAAAAGGGCGGGGGTAGAAGGTGGAACGGCCGTTACTGCCCGTCTTCAACCGCGTAATTTCCTGCCCATTGGCCTGAATGGTGAGTTCGACCCCCAATAACGGCCGTTCTGCCCCATCCACCACCACAAGTTCATGTCGCTGGCTGACATCCAGCCGCACCACATCATTGGCCGTGTAGCTGGCAAGATAGGCCAGATACGCCGCCCACTGGGCGTTGTCGTCAATTTCACCAGCGGTGAGGGGATTAACGTTGGCAGCGGGCAGGGGCGCGGGTGGTGGTTCGGTTTCGGCGCGGGGCTGGTCGGTGGTGTTGGTGGTGGCAAGAACGGCCGTTTGCTGGCGTGGTGCGTCTACCTTTGGCCCATTACTCGGCGGCTCAATCTGGTCGCCTCCACGCTCGCTCCCCGTCGCTTCCTGTCCTAAATCCACAACCTCAGCCGCTTCTTCAACCGCCGCTGCCTCTTCTTCAACGGCTGCCTCCTCTGCGGCCGGTGCTTCCACAGCTTCGGTCACAACGCGAGTTACTTCAACAACCTCTTCAGCAGGAGCCTCTGCGGCTGTCGGTGCTTCTGCTGCCGGTTCCTCTGCGGTTGGAACCACACTCCCGCCACAGGCAGCCAAATAGATGAGCAGAGATAGCAAAAGGAGCCAGACGATTGCAAAACGTTTTATTTTCACTTCACCCTCCTGAATAACGGTCAATAATGGCGTTTACGGGTATAAAACGTTTGGCTGGCACCATTGGTTCCAAATGAAAATCTAACACAAATTTTTGCGTCGTTTGGCAGCCTATTGCCTTTATAGTCCTCGCTCTAGGCAGCTTGAATTACACTGGGACGGAATTGAATGGACATACACATCAAAATGACTACAGAACCTTTTAGCATACGCGAAGCAACGATAGAAGATTGCGCCACGTTGGCGTGGCTGAACCAACTGTTTAATGGTGGGGATGGGGATGTGGAGCAGATGCGACGGCAAATAGAGGCGGCGAGGGTGGTAGAACGGCCGTTTCTCGCCCTCTTTAACCAGCAGCCTGTGGGGTTTGCCTGCCTGCGCCTCATCCCCATGGTGTGCGACCCACATCCCTATGCCGAACTAACCGAACTGTTTGTGCTGGATGCAGCGCGGCGGCAGGGGGTGGGGCGGGCATTGGTTGCCCATGTGGAAGCGGTGGCACGGCAAGCGGGGGCTGTACGCATGGGGCTAATGACCGGGCTGGACAACCTGGAAGCCCAAGCCTTTTACCACGCCGCTGGCTATACTGATGACGGGCTAGAAATGGAAAAGCTGTTGCCCTAAAGGCGATATATGCTAGAGAGCATTTAATCGGGTGTATTTCAGTTTGGGGGCAAACTCGGCAAGTTTGACATAATCTTTAACTGAGTGGATGGTAAAACCAGTGTCATTTCGAGGTCCTCCGAGAAATCCCGTTCGCATACCCGCTATTTGAGCGGGATTTCTCCTCGAGGACTCGTCGAAATGACAATACTTAGCTGAGAAATTGGCTTGCGGAGAGGTGAGTTTAGCATTGCCCCAAAACTGAAATGCTCCCATTTGATCCCTTCAGTCAGTAAGCAGGCAAAGCCGATAAAAATCTCAAACCGCAAAATATCCACCTGACGGCTATTATCAGCAGGGTAAATCTAGCATACCCTTTCACTCTCGGTTCGCTCATTTTGAAACCAGTTAATCAAATTTTCTGCCGCCATATATAGGGGTCTAGCCTACTCAACAGCCATATATGGATTCATATAATTTCGGCTTTGCAAAACCTTGAAGTACAATATCCATTCATGCCTGTCATACTGGACAATCTATCAATGGAAACATGTCATTTCGACGAGTCTTCGAGGAGAAATCCCATTCACTTAGCTAGGTCAATGGGATTTCTCGGAGGATCTCGAAATGACACCTGTATAGATTAGTAAGCGACCTGCTCATTATGTAAACTTTTTACATTTTCAGCCACACTAGCTTCATATTTAGGCTGAAATTTTAAATACTGGTTTAGAAATCAGCGAACGAAGAGCTTTCAGGCAAGGTTTGGCCAAATTTAGATGATGAATTTACTACCCATCATTAGCTTAAAAGTTTCACTTTATTGGTTCTGTTGAACAATATACACCTGCCTCATTACCTGAACTAACGCTTTTTTCTATAATTTCACGCCCAATAGAAATTGAACAGGATATCTTCCCAAAGTACCCATCAGGGCTTGCAACAAATATCCAAGGTGCCTCACCTCGTTCAATTGTAGCTGTTATGACGATTGGCCTGAGGTTGTTAATAGTATTTTCAAGCGAAAAAGTCGCGCCATCAACGGTATACCAATATTGAATATTTTTGACTTCGGGTGAATCTAAAGAAATTTGATATTTGATCTCTACAGGCGTGGGTGTAGGAACGGGCGTTAACAATGGAAATTCTAATATCTCCCTCGGTTGTAGATCAAGTATTTCAGAGGCAGGCTGGCTTTGCCCGCCGACACTTCCCTTCCCCAATAAGTATGTTATCAGCACAATTAAAAGAATTATAGCTACAAAACCAAAACCTATCGTCCAAAGCCAATAATCTTTTGGGGCTTTAGGTGATTGGCGTAACGACTTGATTTGTCGAGATAGGTCATCTCTTTCCTGTAATAATGATCGAGTTTTGCTATTCAATATTGTATAATTTTGGCTTAAGTCATGATATTTTTGTTGGCATCGGGCAGCAATAGATTGTGCTTGATTTAGTCGCTCTTTCAGATCAGCAATACGCTGATCGTTTTCCTCCATAGATTTTCGGATAGCTTTTGCTATCATCTCCTCTTGTTCGATTTCTTCTTCATCAGCTTGACTAAGATTCTTCTGCCCAATGCTTTTAGCATGCCAATTGATTGCCGAGAATAGACCCGAAAAGAAAACAGGAAGCTCGCCTTCTGAAATAGCATCAAGTGATTTGGGGGGCTCAGCAGCAAACGCCTCTATTAGTATTTTGAGTTTCTCTGGAGGAAGCTCAAACCATTCTCGAGGTTTATACTGGTTTTCTAAAAAGCGAATATCTATTTCTTTTTGGTCGCCACTCACTAACCAATGAAGATATTTCTCAAACACCTGTGCGCCAAGAGTCTTATGCACTATTGAATTATCAGGTATTCCCGTGGCATAGGATTTAACTCGTCTGTAAACAGGATCGCCATCTCCTTCAGGCTTACCCCCTGCATACCCAATTTTTACTAGACCCTTCCGTTCCATACTCTCGATTAAATAAAGGTTCATTATATTCACCTCCTAAACTGACAACTTAATTAATAATGGCATAGTAGAAAATCTTTAGCATATAATATCCCATAGAAGAGTAGGGAACAAGTGTTCTACAATCCTTTGGGCAACTTGTCAGACGGAGCTAATAACCGAGTTAAACAATCTATACTCCGTGCCATTTGAAACCCATGGTTTTTGCGACACCTGTGAGGCAAAAAACCATAGGTTTCATTCTAATTTGAGTATAGAAGCACAGGCGTTTTATCGCGTCGCTGACTATACGGCTAATGGCCTAGAGATGGAAGAAAGCCTGTCATGTTAAATGAGATTTAACAATCCTTTAAGCCCCACTTTAAGCAAGCCCCAACAAAATAGATTACCATGCTCACTAAGTGACGTATTGGATTTAACACCCTCGCAAGCGAATTCGCTCCTATTCGGGAGCGATTTCGTTTGTAGGAATCATCATTTAGGAATCATCATTTAGGAATCATCATGGTAAACAAAAAGCAACAAAAGCGGGGCATAAGCCCTACAAAGCGGAATCTTATTTGGGATATTGGTATTGGACTGGGTTTTCTGGTTGTTTTCAAACAGGATCTAACTGGCAAAACACTGCACGAATGGCTGGCAATGGCCTTATTTGCGGGCGTGATCGCCCACATCATTTTTCATTGGAAATGGGTGGTCAACATTACTAAACGGTTTTTTACGGCCAAACTGCCGCCGCAAACGCGCCTTAACTATGTCATCAACGGTGGCCTGGCTGGGGCTTTTGTGCTGATGGGGGTGAGTGGCCTCATGATTTCGGAATCCATCATGCCCATCATTGGGCTGGGGGATGCGGGTGGCTTTTGGAAAGATATTCACGAAATAGCCAGCAATTTGGCTTTGGCAGCAGTGGGTGCTCACGTGCTGCTGCACTGGAAGTGGCTATGGGTCAACGGCCGAAAATATCTCGTTGACGATTTCCTCAAGCGACTACCCGCATTGGGCGGGCTAAAAGCGTCTCCCTCCCGCAGCGATTCGTTACCGTAGCAAACAGTGGCCGTCAAACAATGACCACTTTGCGAACAGTTGTCAATGATCTGTCACCAGACGGCTCCAATCACTGGGGGCGAATCATTGGCAACTGGTTACTACTTTTTACGTTTGGCCTTGCGAATGGCCTTAACATGGGCTTGGTATGGTTTGGGGATAGATTTAACGGGGTTGCCATGAACCAACGCTTCAACCACATCGAGATAAGCCACAAAATCATAGCGGGCAATGCCAAAGCGGGTGTTGTTGCCAATTTGGTCACGCAGTTGTTTGGTTTGTGCTAGTAAAACGGCTTTATGCTGCTGGCCGCGCTGCACAGCAACGGCCGTTTCCCGCACCTGTTTTGCCAACTGCGCCATCGCCTCCTTCGCCGCCCCTAACATCGCTATTTGCCGCTCCGCCGGGTTCATCGCTGCCAAATTCTCATGCGCCCGCTGCACCGAATCGGCCAAAGATTGCTTTTCGGCATCGCTCATTTGGGCAAGCTGAGCAGCCGTGGCTTGAGCCGCTGCCAGCAGGTCGGCACGAGCCTGAGATGGCATGGCCGCCAATTCACGCAGTTGCTTTAACGTCGCCTGATCCTCAGCCAGTTCCGGCGCGTCAATTTGCTCGTCAATGGTGACAACGGTTTCCATGGCGGCCACCGCTGCGTCATACCGTTCAGCATCTTGGTAGTAGCCAGCCAAATTGTGGAGCAAAATGCCAAGCTGGGTGAGGGCAGGCACGGAGTTGCCAAGTTCCTGAGCCAGTGCTACGGCTTCTTCTTGGATAGAAACGGCCGTTGCTACTTCCCCCGCCTGCGATGCGGCCTGTGCCTGCTCGCTTAACGCCACCAGAGTTGCTTGTAGCTCCACTAGCATCAACTGTTCGCGCTCCTCGGGAGAGAGTTCGGCCAGCCGCTGCATTCGCGCCAGGGCAGCGCGATCTTGCTCCAAATCGGGATTGTGGGTGCGTTCGTCCAGAGCAACCACTTGCTCCAGAGCGGCGATGGCTTGGGGAAAACGGCCGTTGGCCTCATACAAATTTGCCAAATTAAACAGCAGCACGCTCTGCGCCACCAGCAGTTCATCCGACTCGCCCGCCTGCTGCACCAATGCCAACGCTTCCTGCTGCCGCAAAACGGCCGTTTCATAATCCCCAGCCACCGCTGCCGCCTGTGCGGCCGCCACCAATTCACCCAAAGGGTCGTGTGTTTCGCTCATACTGTTCCACCTCAGCCAAAATGAGCGGGCATGATACCAGTTTTGAGGGAAAGAGGACAAGTGGCAGGTAACAAATGGCAAGTCACCATCGGCTACTTGTAACTTGCCACTTGTTACTTGCTACGTTTCAAAAGAAGGCGCGAACAACCCACACGCCGAGCAGGATGGAGCCGACGACAAGACCGCCAACGAGCATGTAGAGCAGAAAGGCGATCAGCCCATCGCGCCGCTGTTGCAAAGAGACAATGGCGGCCACAACGCCATAGCCTACGAAGGCAAGCCAGAGCAGAATAGCTATGATGGCAAAGAGGGTGACAAGTGATTGCATGGTGCAGACAGACGGGCAACAAGTAGTTGTTTACGTGACAGAGGTGCTGGCTACTCACTACCCAAAAATGACTAAAGTACTAGAAGAGTATAGCCAATTCGCTGGCAAATGGCAGGGGCTGACGTGAAGGTGGGGTGGATTGGACGTAAAGGTGGCGTAAAAAAGGGGTTATTGCAGCCAGACACGGTGCCATTGGGGAACACCAATGGGGGTGAGGATGAAGTTTTGTAGGCGAGGGGAGACGAGAACGGCCGTTAAATCATGCGCCAACAACACCACTGGAGCCTCGTCTACAATCTTTTGCTCGATGGCGGCATATTGCTCTAGCCGCGCCGTCTGGTTCATTTCGCGCCGCGCCATTGCCAACGCCTGGTCAATCTCGCCGTTGGCAAAGCGCCCCAGGTTTTCCGGCGATTGGCTGTGAAAGAGCAAATCGAGAAAATTTTCCGGGTCGGGGTAATCGGCGCACCAACCGCTATCAAAAATGTTGCCCACTTTGCCTGCGTACAGTTCATCGCGGTAGAAAAAGGGGTCTACGATGACAGGCTCAATGGTCACACCCAACGCCTCTTGCCACAAAACGATGAGGGCGGTGACAAAGCCATCGGCATCGCCATAGCCAGCGGTGCGGTAGGTGAGGGTGGGGAAGGCGGGAAAACGGCCGTTTTCATCCATCTCATACCCTGCTTCTACCAGCAGTTGGCGGGCGCGGTCGGGGTTGAATGGGTAGCCAGCCATCTGCCCGGTGTAGCCCGGCATCCCCGGCGGCAAAATGCCGCCGGCCGGCAGGGCATTGCCATCCCAAAACGTCCCAATCAGCCGCTCCTTGTCCAGCGCATAGTTAAATGCCTGGCGCACGCGCACATCATCAAACGGCGGCTGGCTGCTGTTTAGCCCCACAAAGCTGGTGCAAAAGCTGACCCCGGTGCGTAAATCGGCCGCCAGCGGGTCGTTGGGGTTTTGCGCCCGCTCCAAATTGCCGCCCCCCACCCCCACCAGGTCAATTTCTCCTTGTTCATAAAGCGACAACGGCAGCCCTGCACCCAGGTTGAGTACCAGATGCTCAATGTTGGCTGGCTCCAGATAATAGTTGTCGTTGCGCTCCAGAATCAACAGTTCGTCGTCTTGCCACACGGAGAGCTTGAAGGGGCCGGTGCCGTTGGGCTGCCGCTCCCAATCCGGCTGGTCTACGGTTTCGCGGTCTATGACATAGGCGACGGGGAAGGCGAGTTTGGGCAGGAAGGTATAGCTGGGGGCGGTGAGGGTGACTTGGAGGGTGTGGTCGTCAACGGCCGTTAATCCCACAATCGTTTCCGCTTCCCCCGCCCGCTTTTCTGCCAGCCCAGCAATATCGCCCATGTAGGTCAGCACCGTGTCAGAGCCGGTAGCGGGGTCGGCGGCGCGTTCCCACGAATACACCACGTCGCTGGCGGTGAGTAAACGGCCGTTGTGAAAAGGCACGTTGGGGCGCAAATAAAAGGTGTAGATCAACCCATCGTCGCTAACCGCCCAGCCTGCAGCCAGTTCTGGTTGCAACTGTAAATCGGTGTCCAGGCGCACCAAACCGCTGTAAAGCTGGCCGATTACGCCGCCCGGCCCTTCGTAAGTAAGGGCGGGGTCGAGGGTGCGGGGTTGGCTATCGAGGAGAAAAACGGCCGTTTCCCGCGCCACCCCATACTGACCCACATCCCCAGCCGTTCCCTGCAATAGTTCATCCGCAAAGCGGCAGCCCAGCAGCACGAAAGCAAATAAAATGAAATATTGCAGCGTTGGTTTGTGGGTCATGATTTTGTCACACATAGGGCAGCTTTCACGAATTCTCATCTGCATCATCTGCGAAATCTTTGATGGATGGCTCTTCGCGCCGCTTACGGCTTCTGCGCCAAAGGACAAAGACTAGCAGCAGGAGCAATAAGAAGCCAAGACAGCAAAGGGTCAACGCAACGAGAAAAATCGTGGTATCGGCATTTGACCCAGCGGCACTGTCGGGGGCGGTATTTTCAGGGTTGCGGGTTGGAGCCACAGTTGTGGGCAAACTTTGCGGTGGAGCAAGCGGGTGAAGGGTGGGAATGGCAGCCGCCATCAGCGGCGTGGGCGTGGGAGGAATGGCGCGGTCGGCGACACCGATGCTGTGCCGCCACGCCTGCTCTAACCCGTCTACGTTGAAGCCATAAACGGTTTCCAATGCGTTATCATAATCTTCACCGGCCGATAGCACGGCCACAAACTGCTGCATTTTTTCCTGCCCGTAGGTTTCCAGCAGAAAGGCAACCACGCTATAGCTCTGGCTATAGGCGATACCGGCCGCTGTACTGTGGGCGGGAAAGGCTCCATTTAGACTGCGAACAGGCTCAAAGCTGTTGTCGGCAATACCGTTGGCGATGTCCTGCTGTACCTCTTCTGTCGGTTCCCCCTCGGCATAGACGGCCAGCCCTTCTTCCAGCCAGGTGGGGCGGCTGCCGCCAACACAGCTTCGCCCAACTTGCCCCAATACCAAATGAGCGAGTTCATGGCGAATGGTGGTGCGTCCCCAGGTGTCGGCGATGTTGGGCGGCACGCCCATGAGGATGGTGTTGTATTCATCAAAGGCGACGCCACCCGCCCAATCCTGGACGTAAAGGATGGCATCGCGCATGGCTTCGCTGCTGTCGTAGATAAAAATGGTGACATCATCTTGCAGCAGAATACCCATTTCTTGCTCTAGCTGGGTTAGCCCGGCCACGGCGGCATCCAGCAGGGTGGGGCCGACATTGAGTCCTTCATACCAGTGGAGGGTAATACGGCCGTTTGTGAGCTGCTTCCATTCAAAGCGGTTGTCGGTCAGCACAATGGTTTGGCTGGGGGTGTTGAACTGGTTGCCAGCGTCATCGGTGAGTGTCCAATGCCAGGAAACGGCCGTTCCTGGTGGCGGATTACCAGAGCGAGACATTACCCACGTCCAGGCTAACTGCGAGCCGGTCACCGCCACCGGCACGCTGCTGGATGCTTCCAGACAGCTAAACCGCGCCACGTCATAGGTCAGCACCGCTTCCGTAAGCGTCACCGACGGGTCAAGGTCAAGTTGAAAAACAATGTCCTGGGGAAAATGAACCAACGCCTCGTTGCGCACGACGCTGCTGGCAAATGGGGTTTGGGCAGCCACCAGAGGCCACCACAGCATGAGAAAAAGAAAGCGTACACCCTTCATGTTGCCATAAAGATAGCACGCTAAAGTAACAAGTAGCAAGTAGCAAACCTGCCACCTGCTACTTGTTACCTGCTAATCTTCGTGAACGTGACCGTGATCCAGCTCTTCGGCTGTGGCGCGGCGCAATGCCAGAATTTCGACCTCGAAGAAAAGCGTTTCGCCTGCCAGTGGATGATTAAAATCGAGCGTCACCTCGTCTTCATCAATTTCGGCTACATAGGCTTCAAAATATTCGTCGGTGTCGGGGTCATGCAATTCCAGTTCCATCCCTTCCTCAAATTCAAAGTCGGGAGGGAATTCGGAGCGGGGCATCACGTCCACGTCATCCTCATCATATTCGCCATAGCCATCTTCGGGGGCTACAACTACTTTTTTGGTGTCACCCGCAGACAGACCTTCCAGCGCTTCTTCCAAACCGGGAATGATGTTGCCATAGCCATGCAGATAAACAAGGGGTTCGTCACGGGTAGCCTCGTCAACAATTTCGTTGTTGTCGAGCCGCAGAACGTATGCAAGGCTAACGACGACATCGTCAGCCACCTTTGTTGGTTTTTGTGCCATTAATTTACCTCTATTTTGTCGGCAGGTACCCTGCGACTACTGATTTCAAAGTGAATGGTTGTTTGCAAAAAAAACGCCCAGACAGCCAAGTCTGGGCAGACGTGCGATAGAGGGAGACTATCCGTTTTTAGATAATTTGCAAGCTGTTCTCATGGCAAACTTCCCAAGTGCAAATTGCACTTGGGAAGCTGCCTGTGTTGAGGAGAAGATTCAGATAAGCGTGGTTATGCTTGGGGTACCGTTTCGGGTTGGCCGAGTTGACCTTGGTTGGCATCGGGCTGCCCTTGTTCGCCGCCGCGTGGGCCGGGGCCACGGTGTCCGCCGGGGCCAAAGTGGCCGGGGTGGCTCAAAATCTGGTCGGCTTGTTCCTGAGTGATGAGACCGCTGGCAACGGCATCGGCAACGGCCGTTTCCCGGTAAGCCTGCATCGCATCATGAACCGTTTGTATGTCTACACCCAACGACTCAGCTAAGTCAGGCAGGTGGGTGCCAGCTTCTTTGGCGGCATTCAGCTCTTCGACGGTGATGCCCAAGGCATTGGCGACAACCGCGTCCATTTCGTCCTGGTCAAAGATTTGCGGCAGCAGATCGCGCAGGCCGTCGTCGGGACAGTTCATGCCTTCACCACCGGGGCCAAACGGCCGTTCCTGCACCGTCGCTGTTCCATCCGTGGCGGTCGTGTCTTCCTGGGCAAATGCCACCACCGCGCCACCAATCGCCATCAAGGCCACCACTGCTACAATAATAAAACGACCAATCTTGTTCATGATATACCTCCGTATATATTGGGTGCAAGCTGCCTACTCTTGTTTGTGACTTGCAGCTTGCTGCTTAATCAAAGATGGTTAGAGAATAGCAGTCGGTTGTGTAGAACCGATGTGAACGCGGTAAAACAATATGAAGCAGTTGTAAAAGAAATGTAAAAAGAGGTACACTGTTATTCGACGGAGGAAGGCAGATGCTAGATACAAAAGGCAATTTCTATTTAGGTCGAATCTTCGACACCCAAACAAGAGAAACAACTGAGCAACCGTTGCTCTATGACCCGGCCGACCTGACAACCCATGCTGTTGTGGTTGGTATGACTGGCTCTGGCAAGACCGGGCTGTGTGTTGACCTGCTAGAAGAGGCGGCACTCAACGACGTGCCAGCCCTGATGGTTGACCCCAAGGGCGACATCACCAACCTGCTGCTACACTTTCCCGAACTGGCCGCCGATGATTTTGCCCCCTGGGTCAACCCGGACGAAGCGCGGCGCGACGGCAAAAGCGTGGCGCAGGCGGCCGCCGACACCGCCGAGCTATGGCGCAACGGGTTGGCAAGCTGGGACATTACGCCGGAGCGAATTGAGGCGTTAAAAAACGGCCCCCGCTTTTCCATCTACACGCCGGGGTCAGATGCGGGCAAGCAGGTGAGCATTTTAGCCTCACTGGCTCACCCCAATATCCCGTGGGACGACAACCGCGAACTGCTGCGGGAGAAGATTTCGGGGACGGTAACGGCGATTTTGGGGCTGGCGGGGCTGAAAGATATTGACCCGGTGCGGTCGCGGGAACATATTCTGCTGGCGAACATTTTTGAACACGCCTGGAGCCAGGGAAATGACCTGGACTTGGGCGAGCTGATTATGCAAACGCAGTCGCCGCCGTTTGACAAGCTGGGGGTGTTTGACATTGACCGCTTCTTCCCGGAGAAAGACCGCTTTGAGCTGGCGATGCTGCTCAACAACATTTTGGCTTCCCCGGCGTTCCAATCGTGGATTGAGGGTGAGCCGTTGGATGTGGGGCAGTTGCTGTATGACGAAAACGGCCGTTCTCGCCACACCATCTTCTACATCGCCCATCTGCCCGAAGCCGAGCGCATGTTTTTTGTCACCCTGCTCTATTCCGCCGTAGAAAGCTGGATGCGGGCGCAAAGCGGCACCACCTCGCTGCGGGCGCTGGTCTACTTTGACGAAATTTTTGGCTACTTGCCCCCCATCGGCAACCCGCCCTCCAAAGAGCCAATGCTGCGAATGCTAAAGCAGGCGCGGGCATTTGGCGTGGGGCTGGTGCTGGCAACGCAAAACCCAGTGGACGTGGATTACAAGGCGTTGTCGAATGCCGGAACCTGGTTTATTGGCAAGCTGGCAACCGACCAGGACAAACAGCGGCTGTTGGACGGGCTGGCAAGTGCTGTGCCGGGTGGATTGGATCGTTCTGAGTACGACAATTTGATTTCGGCGATGGGCAAGCGGGTCTTTTTGCTGCGAAACGTGCATGAAAAGCAGCCCGTGCTGTTCCAAACGCGCTGGGCCATGAACTATTTGGCCGGGCCGGTGACGCGGGCGCAAATTCCGGCGCTGAATGCGCTGGCCGGAGCTGATGAAGTGGCTGCGGCACCTGCCAAACGGACGGCTAAACCAGTTGCTGCGAAAAAGGCTGCGCCGGAACCGGCTGGCCCTGAACTGCCAGGGTCGTTGACACGGCCGGCCGTCCCCAGTGGCATAGTCGAGTATTTTCTGCCCCACAATTTGACCTTGAGCGAGGCAGCGGCCCAGGATGGCACAACGCTGCCGGCCGACGCGCAAAGCCAGGGGTTGCTGTATCATCCGGTGCTGCTGGCGCAGGCCAACGTGCGTTATCGGAATACGAAGTATGGGGTAGATAGTGATGCCGTACAAACGGCCGTTGTTCACGAACCCGACCGGCGCGGCATCATTCGCTGGGACGAACATTTGAGTATGCCCATTGAAGCCCGGTCACTCGCCCATGATGCCGTCCCGCAAGCCCGTTTTGCTACCCTTGAAGCCCCGTTAAGCGATGGGCGCACGCTCAAATCGCTGCAAAAAGATTTTGTGGACTGGATTTACCGAGGGGCTGAACTGACGGTGCAGGCCAACGAAACGCTCAAGCTTTATGCTGGGCCAGACGCAACTCCGACCGCCTTTGCCCAGCAGTGTGCGGAAGCTGCTGATGCCGCCGCCGATGCTGAGGTGGAAAAACTGCGCGGCAGCTATGGCAAAAAGGTGGATGCGCTGCGGGAAAAATTGGCACGAGAGGAGCGCGAACTGCGCGAAGACGAGGCCGATTTGTCGCGGCGCAAGCGGGAAGAGTTAGGCACTCATGCTGAAACGGTCTTTGGCTTTCTCTTTGGCCGCAAGCGCAGCATTTCCTCTTCGATGAGCAAGCGGCGGATGACGTCGCGGGCGCAGGAGGATGTGGAGGAGTCGGAAGAGGAGATTACGCGGCTGAATAAGGAGATTGAGGAGCTACAGGCAGAGATTGAGGCGCAGATTGATGCGATTGAGGACAAGTGGGAAGCGGTGGCTACCGAGGTAACGACGGTTCCGATTACGCCGTATAAAAAGGATATTGGGCTGGATTTGTTTGGGGTGGCGTGGTTGCCGTATCATTTGGTGGAGACAAACGGCCGTTTGCTCCAGCTTCCGGGGTATGCAGCATGACAACAGCAGAAGAAAAAAAGCGGCTTCGCAGCCTGCACAAACAGGCGGCCGAAATGTTGATGGACGACAGCCGTCTCTGGGACGGGCTGAATGACGAGCAGGCAGGGCAGTTGCTCAAATGGGGTGTTGCCCAGATGAAGCGGTTGCTGCCGCAGGGGGTAAACCTATCAGAAGATGAGGTTGAAGCGTGGTTAGACAAGCAAGTAACGGCCGTTGGCAACATGATGACCGAGGTCAAGGAGCTAACCCCCGAACTAGCCAAACTCGATGCCGCCAGCCTAAAAAACCGCGTCAACGGCCTGCTAGACAATTTGCAGACGTTGACGGGCGAAGCGGTTAAAGGGCGTGAGCAAAACTGGCTCAGGATGGAATGGACAAAGTGGGACGCAACAGAAGCATTCCGTCAGCTTTTGCTCATGCTGGGTTTTGATTTGGATAACGAAGACGCATAGGTTTGTTCTCAAAAAGATTTCTATCATGAAAAATCGCAGTCTGGGATTTGGTGGCGCAGTTATTGTTTTACTCATCATGCTGGTGGCAGCTTACTTTGGGGTTGATATTTTGGGGCTTTTGCCCGGCGACACGCCGCAACCCAAGGTTGAGCCGCTGCCGGGCAGCACGCCCTTGCCAACGTTGGAGCCGGTGCGCGAAGCCGAAAGTGAACCGTCGGATCCAACGGCTGCTTGGTATGAAATTTACTTTACCAACCCCACCTGCCCGCCAGAGGAAGAGCGTAGCGGGGGGCTGGACGAATATATTGCTGCTGATTTGGCTCAAGCGGAAACGCAGGTAGATATAGCCGCCTTTGATCTCGATGCCGAGCCGATTGTGAATGCCCTCATCACACTAGAAGGACGGGGGGTAAAGGTGCGGGTGGTGACGGATGAAGATAATGCCGAATTGTCAAGCATTCGTCGGTTGCGGCGCAATGGGATTAGCGTGATCGAGGATAAGCGGCGGGCGCTGATGCACAATAAATTTATTGTCGTAGACGGCCGTTTTCTCTGGGTTGGCTCCATGAACTTCACTACCAACGGCGTTTACTGCAACAACAACAACATCGTTCGCTTTGATGCGCCAGAACTGGCTGCCAATTACACCACCGAAATGGATGAGATGTATGATCAGCAACTTTTTGGCCCCGACTCCCCCAACAATACGCCGCACGAACAGCTTGTGATTCATGGGATCCAGGTAGAAAACTATTTCTCCCCAGAGAAAGAGGTGGCACCCATCATTGCCCGCGCCGTTGCCCGCGCCCAGCAAGAAATCTTGATCCTGGCCTTTACTTTCACCGATGATCAAATCGGCGAGGCTATTTTAGGGCGTGCCGATGCCGGTATTCCTGTTCGTGGGGTGTTTGAAACGGCCGGAGCCGATATTGAATTTAGCTACTACACCATTATGAAGGATGCGGGCATAGCCAATGTGGAGGTGCGGAAAGATGGCAACAGTCGCGTCATGCACCATAAGGTTATCATTATAGACCGTGAAACCGTGATCTTTGGCTCCTTCAACTTTAGCGACAGTGCCAACCGGCGCAACGACGAAAACATTATCATCGTCCATGATCCTACGTTTACCAGCTTTTTTGTGGAAGAGTTTGGCTTTGTGTGGGATGAAGCCAGCGAGACGGGACAGTAATGTGGATTAAACTTGGCTGAGTTTGGCCGTGAAACGGCCGTTTTACGATACAATCACCTCATCTTTTGATGGAAGAAGGTGTATGCAGGCAACAATTCCTCCTAACTCGCTGAATAACGGCCGTTTACGTCGCAACCTTGGCTACTTTTTTATCTTTCCCATGACTGGCCTGGTGCTGGTGGTGCTGGCAACGGCCGTTGTGGTTGCCAACTACCAAAGCCGCCACGACAACCGCATCTACACCGGTGTTTCCGTGGCCGGGGTGGATTTGAGCGGGCTAACGCGGTCAGAAGCTGCCAACAGATTGGAAACGGCCGTTCCCTATATCCAGCAAGAAGCCATCCAACTGACTGACCCCCTGTCGCAAGAAAGCTGGACGCACACCCCACGGCAGCTTGGCGTGTCGCTTGACGTGGCGCAAATGGTTGATGCGGCCTATGCTGTGGGGCGTGAAGGGAACATTGCCAATCGGTACCGCGATATTTTTAGCAGCTACTATTATGGCCGTTTGCTGTCGCCCATCATTGTTATGGATGAAGGACAGCTTGAGCAGGTCGTTGATGAGTTGGCACTGACGGTTGATAAACCGGCCGTTAACGCCAGCGTCGCCTATGACGGCGAAAAGTTGCTCTATGCCCCAGGTCAAATAGGTTTTTCGCTTGATACCACCCTGGTTCGCCAACAACTGCTGCAACCACTGACCAGTTTCCGGCCGGCCGACATTGAACTCCCCATCCAAACCAGCGAACCTGCCGTTCAGGATGACCCTGTGGCCGCTGCTGCCTTCCAGCAAATGGCCGCCAGCCCCATCACCTTTTATCTGCAAAACCCCCTCGACGAGCTAGATTTGCAGCCTATTGTGTTGCCCGAAGATGAGCTGGTGCGCTGGCTGCGGGTGGAAAGCAAGCCAGCCGGTGGCTACAACATTTTTATTGACGAAAATGCGGTGCGCCACTGGCTGTCGGGGTATGAAACGGCCGTTTATCGTGAACCCGTGAATGCCCGTTTTTATTTTGACGACGACACGCGGGAATTGGTGTTGGTGGCACCACACATTAACGGCCGTTCGCTTGACCTCGATGCCACCGTCGCCCTCATCAACAGCAACCTGCAACAAGGCAACCGCGCCATCCCCCTCATCGTCAAACAAATCATCCCCACCGTCAACAGCAACGCCACTGCTGCCGAACTCGGCATCACCGAACTAATCAGCGAAAGCACCACCTGGTTCTTTGGCTCCACCGATGCCCGCAAGCACAACATTGCACGCGGAGCCGCCAACTTCTTTGGCATCGTCATCGCCCCCGGCGAAGAGTTCTCCTTCAACAAATATCTCGGCACCATCAGCACCGACGATGGTTATGAAGAAGGTCTCATCATCATCGGCAACCGTACCATCAAAGGGATTGGCGGTGGCATTTGCCAAGTAAGCACCACCCTCTTTCAAACCGCCTTCTGGGCAGGCTTCCCCATCACCGAACGCTGGGCACATGGCTATATGCTTAACTATTACAACGATGGCGAAGGTCCCGGCATGGATGCCACCGTTTTTTCGCCCGTTGTAGATTTCCGCTTTATCAACAACACTCCCTACCATTTGCTGATTGAAAACTACTACAGCGAAGAAAACGAAGCCCTGACCATGAAAATGTACAGCACCAGCCTGGGGCGGGTGGTGGAAAAGACCGAGCCTGTATTTGAAAACGTGGTGCCTGCCCCTGAAGAGGATGTGTGGGAATTTAATGAAGATATTCCGGCCGGCACCGTCAACCAAATTGACTGGGCCACCGAAGGTGCCACCGTCACCATCCATCGTACCGTCACCAATGCTGAAGGGGTGCTGCTTATTGACGAAGATTTAGTCAGCCAATACATCCCCTGGGCCAATGCCTACCACTACGGCCCCGGCGTGGATGCGCCTGATTATTCGTTGGTGAATCCGTAGCTGTTATTTTTCCTATGACGACAGAAGCGCCAATTGCCTGGACAGTTGGCGCTTTTTTGTTGGCAAAAACGGTCAGAAATCTGTAAGGATTGCTGTAAGGTTGCCCCGGAATAATAACAATTAGTTAACAACTTACAGGGAACAAGCAGTCACGAGCCGTATCGGAATCACCACAATATCCTGTAACCAGCTATTTATTCGAGAATTATCATTATCTTAGACAGGGGTATAGCCATCATGGAACTTCGTTATATTGAAACACCACAAGTACGTCTTTACAAGAAAGAATATCAACTTATCAAACGGGCCTTCGATTTGACCATTTGCATGATCGCCTTGCCGCCCCTGCTTCTCCTCATGGGTGTCATCGCTTTACTCATTTACATGGATGATCCCGGTCCCGTTTTGTTCAAGCAGCAGCGCACGGGTAAAGGCGGGAAGCGGTTTGGCATCTACAAGTTCCGCACCATGGTCACCAACGCCGAGGAACTGAAGGTCAAATACATGCACTTGAATGAGCTGACCTGGCCTGATTTCAAAATCACCAACGACCCTCGCGTCACCAAGATTGGCAACATTCTGCGTAAGACGAGCCTGGATGAGATTCCCCAAATCTTCAACGTTGTCAAAGGGGAAATGAGCTTGGTCGGGCCGCGCCCAACTTCCTTCGATGTCAGCACCTACTCGCTGTGGCACACCGAACGATTGGAAGTAACCCCTGGCATCACCGGTTTGTGGCAGGTGAAAGGGCGCAGCGATGTTGACTTTGACGACCGCATCGCGCTGGATGTTGAATACATCGAAAATCAAAGCTTGATGCTGGATATTAAAATTCTGTTTTGGACAGTGGCAAGCGTTTTCAAGCAGGAAGGCGCGTACTAAAACAGCGTCTTAACTGATAATTGTCAAAGGGCGGCAGCAATGTCGCCCTTTTTTATTGTCTGCATAAATAGGGAAAAACGGCCGTTTTTTTAAGGTTCACCACACCCCGCAACATATGGGGAAAAACGGCCGTTTTTCCCGCCCACATCGCAACATACAGCCCAAACCCATTCCCCCTGCTACCAACCAAGCATTTCCCCCTTTGACAAACAGAACAAATGTGCTACTATTCTTTTCAGACATACAATCCTCTTCCCTTCACTTCTTCCCTACCCCTCCCAATTGGGGAACCAACAAGACGCGACCACTTGTTGGTTCCCCCCCTCTCCTTCTTGCCCACCCATCTTGCGTGTGCTAAGATTTTGTTATTATTTGCGTTCATCATCTTGAACTAATTTTTGGCAGTGATGCAACTAAACATTATCGAACACATCACCTATTACCTATTGAGTGCGGCATGTTGGATAACTATTATCCAAAATAAGCAGATTGTCATTTTAACCGCTTAATCCGCGCTAGCATTGCAACCAGAACAAAGTCATGCGATATGGTGAACGCTCTATCAAAGTGTTCACCATTTTTATTTTGGAATAGACCATGAACTTAAGCATCGAGTTTTTCCTGAGATTAGCTGGCGCATTTGTTGGAGCCATTATTTTAGGTTTTGCAGGCAACACTGTTGCCAAACTGCTCCAAGCACCCATCATTGCCTACACCTCCATTTTTTCCTTGTTGGGTGTACTAGGTGGCCTCATCCTCACCCCCTATTTTACGGTACGCCCCGTGCGGCGCTTGCGGCAAAACATTGCCGTGATGCCGGCCGAACGCCTCTTGGCAATCATCGTGGGCATTTTCCTTGGGCTAATAGCGGCAGCCCTCTTTGCCCTGCCGCTTTCCTTACTCCCCCCGCCCTTCCGCCAAATTTTGCCCATTCTCACCGCTTTTTTCTTTTGCTACGTCAGCGTCGTCCTTTTTACTATGCGCCAAAACGACCTGCGCGGCATTCTACCCTCCATGCGAACGGCACCTACCACGGCTCAAGCCGCAAATAATGGCAGCGACCACGACCCGTTCGCCGATGCCGTTTTGCTAGATACCAGCGTCATCATTGACGGCCGTATTACCGACATCAGCAAAACAGGTTTTATTCGCTCGACCCTGCTCGTCCCTAATTTCATCCTGCTAGAACTACAGCACATTGCTGACAGCTCCGACACGCTGCGCCGCAACCGAGGGCGGCGTGGGCTGGACGTACTGGGCATTTTACGCAACGAAGCCCCGGTGCCTATTAAAATCACCGACATGGATGTGACTGAGGTTAAAGATGCCGACAGCAAATTGGTAGCTCTGGCGCGTCATTTGAAATGTCCCATCATGACCAACGATTACAACCTCAACCGGGTGGCCGACCTGCAAGGGGTCAGCGTACTCAACATCAACGATTTGGCAAATGCGGTGAAAGCGGCCTATCTGCCGGGCGAAACGCTGCGTGTGGAGATCATTCAGGAAGGTAAGGAAATGGGGCAAGGGGTTGGCTATTTGGAAGATGGGACAATGGTGGTTGTAGAAGACGGCCGTTCTTACATTGACCGCACCCTCGAAGTGACCGTTACCAAAGTGTTGCAAACAACGGCCGGCCGTATGGTCTTTGCCCGTCACTAGCTGCCGATGGAACCTCGTTTGTGCTTTGTTCCCCATCCGGCTGGGCTGCTGCATGCAGGCACGCTGCAAACGGCCGTTTTCACCTGGGCATTTTCCCGTCATTTGGGCGGCGACTGGGTGCAAGCAACCGACAGTGCCGACCTTCTAACCGCACTTAGCTGGTTGGGGCTGGATTGGGATGAGGAGGTTGAGGGAGAGTTAACGGCCGTTTCCCACCACCCCACCATTACCCACATCATCGCCGACCCCAGTTGGCATCCCGCCGCCCCCCAGCATAACCCTACCGCCACCTGGCTCTTCCTGCCTCCCCTGGTAGACACCCTCGGCCGGCCGCTTCCCAGCAACGGCTATTTGGCACACCAGTTTGAAAGCAAGGGATATTTACCTGCTGCCCTCTTTAACTTCCTGCTGCGGCTTAGTTGGCAACCCACAAGCGGCCAGGAAATCATCTCCAAATGGGAGGCGCGGCAGCAATTTGACCCCACCGCTATCCTTCAGGAACCCATCCATTTTGATTGGGCGCGGCTGGATCGGATGAATCAGCACTATATCGCTCAGTTGAGCGACACGCAGTTGGCGGAGCAAATACGGCCGTTTCTCGAAGATGCCTACGACTACCTTCCCGCCGAAGGCAACTGGCTCCCCCAGCTTGCCAGCCTCATTCGCCCCGATTTAGTCAGGCTCGAAGACGCAGTTGACCTGGCTGAATGGGCGTTTACCGATGAGGTCGCACAGACTAACCAGGTTACACCGCCCGAAGCCCGCCCCATTCTCGCCCGGCTTGTGGCCGAAATTGCCGCCGTGGTGCTGTTGGACGAACAAACGGCCGTTGCCATCCTCAACGCCATCCAGCCCGCCAGCCCCACCGCCATCCACCCCATCATCGAAGCCGCCCTCACCGGCACCATTAAACATTCACCCATCCCCAAAATTTTGGGTATCATAGGCAAGCAGCGAGCCTTAAACCGCCTCGCCGCCACCATTAGATATTAATAGAGATTGGTGGTTGGCGATTGGAGATTAGCTGTAGACGAACGGCCAATCTCCAATCGCCAATCTCCGAATCTCCAACTCTGGAGAAGAAATGCCTCTCAAAATCTATAACGTCCTCACCCGACAAAAAGAAGAGTTCAAGCCGCTAACCGAAGGCAAAGTCAACATGTACGTCTGCGGCCCCACCGTCTACGACTACTCCCATATCGGCCACGCCAAAACCTACGTCGGCTTTGATGTCGTCGTGCGCTACCTGCGCCACCTCGGCTACGATGTCCTCTACGTGCAGAATATCACCGATGTCGGCCACATGCTCGACACCGGCGAAGACCGCATCCTCCGCAAGGCCCGGCAAATGTCAGCCAAGCCCATGCAGGTCGTTGAAACCTACACCCGCGAATATTTTGCCGACATGGATGCCCTCGGCGTGCGCCGCCCCGACATTAGCCCCCGCGCCAGCGCCCACGTCCCCGAACAAATCGCCATGACCCAAGACCTCATCGCCAAAGGCCACGCCTACGAAGTAGACGGCTCCGTCTATTTTGACGTTGGCTCCTTTCCCGAATATGGCAAACTCAGCGGGCGCATCGTCGAAGATTTAGAGGAAGGCACACGCATTGCCGTGCGCGAGGAGAAAAAACACCCAGCCGACTTTGCCCTGTGGAAAAAGGCTGAACCAGAACACATTCTCCGCTGGGACAGCCCATGGGGAGAAGGGTTCCCCGGCTGGCACATCGAATGCTCGGCTATGGCAAACAAATACCTCGGCCAAACCTTCGACATTCACGGTGGCGGTATTGACAACATTTTCCCCCACAACGAGTGCGAAATCGCCCAAAGCGAAGCGGCGCACGGCGAAACCTTTGCCCGCTACTGGATGCTCACCGGCTCGCTAACGCTGGAAGGCATCAAGATGAGCAAAAGCCTGGGCAATACGCTGACCATCAAGGACGCACTGGCGCGGTGGCGGGCCGAAGCCATTCGCACCTTTATTTTGTCCAGCCACTACAACAACCCCATTGACTTCTCCGACGAAGCAATTGAAGCCGCCTTCAAAGGGTGGCAGCGCATTTGGGGCGCGGTTTCGCTGACGCGGGAACAGTTGCGCCAAGCGGCCCCCGGTGAAGCCAACCCGGCCGTGCTTGCCATGCTCGATGGCGTAAAAGCCGATTTCATCGAAAAAATGAACGACGACTTCAACGCCCCGGCCGCTCTGGCCGTGCTGCAAGAGCTAACGCGCAAGGTCAACACGCTGCTGAATGAGCAAGGGCCGCATTCTCAAGGCACGCTCCAAGCCATTGACCAGCTCTACCGCGAGCTGGGTGGCGATGTGCTGGGCATTGTGCCAGAACAGGCCGATGCCGGTGCCAACGCCGAACGTGAGGATGGCCTCGTGCGGCTGCTCATTAACCTGCGCGCCCAGGCTCGCGCCAACCGCGATTGGGCCACCGCCGATCAAATCCGCAACCAGTTGAAAGAGCTTGGCATTGCGCTGGAAGATCGGGCGGATGGGACGATTTGGAAGGCGGAATAGAGTAATCGGTAATCAGTAGTCGGTAAACAGTAAGCCTTGGCTGATAACTGATTACCGATTACTGACTACTTTTGTTTTTATGTCTGAAATTCTCACCCGCCGCAACACCGTCCTCGAAGCCCTGCGCGGCAGCCGCCGGGAGCTGCGGCTGCTTTGGCTGCAAGAGGGGCTGGACAAGAAAACCCACAATGCCTTTGTGCAGGCGGCGCGGGCGCGGCAAGTGCCGGTGCAGACGGCAAGCAAGCAAAAGCTGGGGCAGTTGGCGCAGGATGGGAGGCACCAAGGGGTGGCGTTGGAGGTGGGGGCGTACCCTTACAGCAGTATGGATGAGATTTTGGGGGTGGCGGAGCGACGGGAAGAACGGCCGTTTCTCCTCCTCCTCGACCTCCTGCACGGCCCGCAAAACATCGGCAGCCTGCTCCGCACCGCCGAAATTTGCGGCGTACACGGCGTGGTGGTGCAAGACCGTCGCGCCCCCGAAATCACCCCCGCTGTCGTGCAATACTCATCCGGCGCGGCCGAACACCTGCACATTGCCCAAGTCACCAACCTTGTCAGCACCATGCGCCAGCTACAAACGGCCGGTATCTGGGTCGTCGGCATGGATCTGGCCGAAGATGCCCGCTCGCTGGAAGAAGTTGACCTCGACATCCCGCTCGCCATCGTCGTAGGGCATGAGGGGGACGGGCTGCGCCGTTTGGTGGGCAAAAGCTGCGATTACCTGCTGCAACTGCCCATGCGCGGCCACGTCGAATCGCTCAACGCCGCCGTCGCTGGCTCCATTCTCCTCTACGCCGCCTGGCAAGCACGCGGTTTTATGGGAAAACGGCCGTAAATGAGAACATAACCCAATATTCTCCCAGAGAGTTGCTTTCGTGTTCCTTCATAAAGGATGAGGGATTTTGCCAAAAGTACCCTAATACCAGTAACATTAAGTGCATGACGCAGCCAATCATTTCCAAAACCTCTGCCCGCATTCCCACGGCCAATGGCGAATTTACCCTGTCGCTTTACCAAACAACCGTGGACGACAAGGAACATTTGGCACTGGTGGTGGGAAATGTTGCCCAACAGGAAAACGTCCTCGTCCGCATTCACTCCGAATGTTTTACTGGCGACGTGTTGGGTTCATTGCGCTGCGACTGCGGCCCCCAGCTTAACCAGGCGATGCAGCTCATTGCCAGCGAGAGTGCGGGAGTCATCCTCTATTTGCGGCAAGAAGGACGCGGCATTGGCCTGCGGAACAAGCTGCGTGCCTACAATTTGCAGGATGAAGGGTATGACACGGTAGATGCCAATTTGCTGCTCGGTCACGAGGCCGACGAACGGGATTATTCGGTGGCGGCACTGATGCTGCATGATTTGGGGGTGCGGTCGCTGCGGCTGCTGACTAACAACCCGGCTAAAATTGAAAGTCTGGCAGCGGCAGGGCTGCGGGTGACGGAACGGATACCGCTGCAAGTGGCAAGCCATGAAGAAAACGCGGCGTATCTGAAGACCAAGGTCAAGCGGATGCGCCATTTGCTGGATTTGGAACGGGTGGCGGTGGGAACAAACGGCCGTTTCCCCCTCCCCTCTCCCCTCTCCCAACTCCAGCCCGGCCACCGCCCCGACCGCCCCTTTGTCACCCTCAGCTACGCCCAAAGCCTCGATGGCTCCATCACCGTCCAGCGCGGCCAGCCCACCGCCATCAGTGGCAGCGAATCCATGCGTTTCACCCACCAACTTCGCGCCAACCACGACGGCATTTTGGTGGGCATTGGCACGGTGCTGGCCGACAACCCCAGCCTGACGGTGCGGCTGGTGCCAGGGGAAAACCCACAGCCCGTTGTTCTCGACAGCCATTTGCGCTGCCCGTCTGACATCAAAATCATGACCCGTCGCCCCATCATCGCTACCCTGCCCACCGCCGGCCCGGTGCGACAAGCCGCGCTGGAAGCGGCCGGGGCGCAGGTGTGGCATTTACCGGCCAACAAAAACGGCCGTATTTCCCTAACGGCTCTGCTGCCCCGGCTCAAGGAAGCTGGCTACCACAGCCTAATGGTGGAAGGCGGGTCGCAGGTTATCAGCAGCTTTCTCACCGCTGGCGTGGTGGATCGGGTTGTCGTCACGGTGGCACCCCTTTATTTGGGTGGCCTGACAGCCGTCGAACCACAAAAAACGGGGCAAAACGGCCGTTTTTTCCCCCAACTCGTCAACCATCAATACCACCAAGTCGGCAAGGATTTGGTGTTGATTGCGGATGTTGAAAATGTGAGATTTGGAGATTAGAGATTGGAGATTGGTGAAATCTCCAATCTCCAATCCCCAGTCTTCCCCATGTCCCATGTCCCGCCACGCCCTCTTTTTCACCGCCCCCCACCAAGTTGAACTGCACCAAGAGTCGCTGCCGCACCCCGCGCCGGGGGAACTGCTGCTACAAACGGTTGTGTCGGCCATCAGTGCTGGCACAGAAATGCTGCTCTATCGCGGCCAAATGCCCAGCGGCATTGCCGCCGACACGAGCATTGCCTCGCTGGCCGGGGAAATGGCGTACCCGCTCAAATATGGCTATGCGGCGGTGGGGCGGGTGATTGAAACGGGGGAAGGGGTAGACGAGGCGTGGAACGGCCGTTTACTCTTCTCTTTCCAACCCCACCAAACCCATTTCACGGCGCGGCTGGCCGACTGTTTGCCTGTGCCGGACGGGGTGACGGCGGAAATGGCGGCGTTTTTGCCCAACATGGAAACGGCCGTTTCCGTTATCATGGACGGCCAGCCCATGATTGGCGAACAGGTGGCCGTCTTTGGGCAAGGGGTTGTTGGGCTGCTAACGACCTCGCTGCTGGCGCAAATGCCCCTCGCCAGCCTCGTCACCGTTGATGCTTACCCGCTGCGGCGGGAATGGTCGCAAAGGCGGGGCGCGCACGCCAGCCTGGCCCCCATGCGGCCAGATGTGGCGGCAGAACTGAGGGAGCGGCTACAGGAACGGCAGGGTGAAGACCAGCCGCAACGGCCGTTTGCCGGGGCCGACCTCGTTTATGAGCTATCGGGCAATCCGGCGGCGCTCGATCAAGCCATTGCGGCGGCGGGCTACAGCGGGCGGATTGTGGTCGGCTCGTGGTATGGGCAAAAGCAGGCGACGCTCAACCTGGGCGGCCATTTTCACCGCAACCATATTCGGCTCATTAGCAGCCAGGTTAGCACGATTGCGCCGCAGTGGAACGGCCGTTGGACCAAACACCGCCGCCTGCAAACCGCCTGGGACATGCTCCAACGCCACAACCCCACCCCCTTCATCACCCACCGCTTTCCCCTCGCCCAAGCCACCGAAGCGTATCGGTTGCTTGATGAGCAGCCGGGTGAGGTTTTACAAATCGTTTTTAAATATGGGGATTAGAGATTGGAGATTGGAGATTATGAACCTTCATGAATCTCCAATCTCCAATCCCCAATCCCCAATCTCCCAATTATGTACAAAGTTGCCGTTAAACGTGATTTCGTCGGCCAGCATTTTCTGGTCGGCGGCGATTGGGGAGCCGAGAATCAGTGGCACTCCCATCATTATTATGTCGAAGTTCAGCTTGAGGGTGCAACGCTCGACAAGCATGGCTATCTGGTAGACATCGTAGACATCGAAACCAATTTAGAGGCGCTAGTTGCCCATTACAAGGACAAAACGCTCAACGATTTGCCAGAATTTGCCGGGCTGAACCCCAGCATTGAGCATTTCTCGCGCATTTTCTGCGAAAAGCTGGCCGAGCGCATCAATGCCCCCAACCTCAACGCCCTCACGGTGCAAATTTGGGAAAACGAGATCGCTTGGGCAAGCTATCGGCTGGCGTTGAAATAAGAAATGGGACGCAGATTTGCCTGATTGAACTGATTAAAAAATCAGGATAATCAGGTAGATCTGCGTCCTATTCCTCCCATGCACATCGGGCTAATTATCTACGGCACGCTTGACACCGTTTCTGGCGGCTACCTGTATGACCGCAAGCTGGTGGCGCACCTGCGGGCGGCGGGGGAGACGGTGGAGGTTGTATCGCTGCCGTGGACGAATTATGGGCGGCATTTGGCGCATAATTGGTCGCGGGAGTTGTGGCGGCGGGTGGAAAACGGCCGTTTTGACCTCCTCCTCCAAGACGAACTCAACCACCCCTCCCTCTTTTGGCTCAACCGGCGGCTGCGTGGGCAAGTGCCACTGGTCAGCATTGTCCACCATTTGCGCTGCAGCGAAGCCCGCCCAGCGTGGCAAAATTGGCTCTATCGGCAGGTGGAACGACAGTATCTTGCCAGCGTAGATGGCTTTGTGTTTAACAGTGAAACAACGCGGCGGGTGACGGAGGGGCTGGTGGGGAAAAATCGGCCGTTTGTCGTTGCCACCCCCGCCGGAGACAGATTTAGCCCGGCCATCACCCTGGCTGAGGCGGTGGCAAAGGCACAGGAGGCTGCGCCTTTGCAGTTGCTCTTTGTCGGCAACCTCATCCCGCGCAAAGGGCTGCACACGCTGCTGGACGCACTGGCAACGATGCCCCAGTCGGATGGGCGGCTGGCGGTGGTGGGAGAAACGGCCGTTTCCCCCACCTACACCCGCCACATCCAGCGCCAAATCGCCCACCACAACCTCGCCGCCAACGTCACCCTCCACGGCCCCCTGCCCGATGCCCCCCTCGCCGACCAGTTTGCCCGCAGCCACCTGCTCGTCGTCCCCTCCAGCTACGAAGGGTTTGGCATGTTCACTTGGAAGCGATGGCTTTTGGGTTGCCCGCCATTGGCACAACGCCGCATAAGGCGGTTTACGAAATCATCCACGACGGCGATAACGGCTTTCTTATCGCCCCCAATGACGTAACCACCCTGGCGCAGCAACTAACCGCCCTGGCACCAAGACCGCGCTTCTACTCACCTGCCTCAGCCTTCCGCCCTGGCTCACAGTCACCGCTGGCCGACGTGGAAGGGAGAGTATGGCAAAGGCAATATCTATGAAAGACATTATTCAGGCCGAGGCGCAAAATTTTGCCCCTACTCCCTTCCCAGTTTCATGACCGGACCCCTACACCTTCCCGCCATTCGCTGCCAAAACGAGCGTGGACGACCGCGCCTTGAACAAGCATGTGGCAAACATTAGCACTGAACTGCCTGGCGCGTCGCCGAAGTTGCCGCTGCGGGTGCTAGAAATTGGCACCGGCATTGGCAATCTACGGGCCGAACGGCTGGTGAACCACAATATGCTGGACCCACGCTGTTTATACGGCTGCTGACGAGCAGCCTGACAACATTGCCACAGCGCAAACGCGGCTGGCCGCGCTGCCTGGCCAGCGTGCGGCTGGAGCTCGCAACGGCCGATTTTTACGACTACATGCACTTCAGCACAGCGGCCAGCGGCAGTGGGATTTGCTCACGCTCCACGCCGTGCTGGATTTGACCGATGTGGGGGCGACGTTGCCCAAGCTGTTTGACCTGCTGGCTCCCGGCGGGCTGTTTTATTTTTCTATCAACTTTGATGGGGCGACGATTTTGCAGCCGACCATTGACCCATCGCTAGACGCAAGGATCGAACGGCTGTATCACCAAACGATGGATGAACGAGTGGTTAACGGCCGTTTATCTGGCGACAGCCAAACCGGGCGGCATCTTTTCCACCAGCTACGGGCGGCTGGTGGCGTAATTTTGGCGGCAGGGGGGTCAGATTGGGTGGTTTTTGCGGGGGAAAATGGGGTGTATCCGGCCGATGAAGCGTACTTCCTCCACTTCATCATCCACACCATGCACGGGGCGCTGGCTGGACACCCGGCGTTGGAAACGGCCGTTTTCGACAACTGGATCGCCCAACGCCACGCCCAAATCGAAAGCGGCGACCTCGTCTACATCGCCCACCAGCTAGACTTTTTGGGGCGTTGGCCTGGCAAGCCATAAAATGGCATCTTGCAGGTAAGGAACATGGTATGATTTGTCTACTTTTCTTATTTGTGGTGTCATTAGAATGCTTAAAGTGCCACGAACTGTAGACGATACAGGGCACTTGGTCTGTATGAATAAGACAGAAATAGGAGGGATTTGTCTATGCAAGTGCAAACAAAACGAATGCGGCAGCTTGTGGATTGGAGCGCGGCTGTCTGGGGTGGGATCATTGGCGGCACGGTGTTTGCCATTTTGAACTGGTTTGTCTCGCCGCTGGTGCTGGGGGGCAACGTCTGGGTCTTTGTGCGGCTGTTTGCATCACCGCTGCTGGGCGAAGGGGTTTTGGCACCACCGGCAACGTTTGATTTAACGGCCGTTGTCGCCGCCCTCATTGTCCACTATGCCCTTTCCATTGCTTTCTCCCTCATCATCGCCTACGTCATTCACCGAGGTGGGTTAATTGGCGGCATCCTTGGCGGCGGGCTGCTGGGGCTTGCCTTTTACGCCATCAACTTCTATACGCTCACCCTCATTTTCCCCTGGTTCTTCCCCATGCGAAGCTGGCTCATGGTTGCCACCCACATCATGTTTGGGGCAGTCGCCGGTGGCATTTACGAAGCGATGGAAGTTGAGGAGTTTGTCCCTGTTGTCGAATAAAACATCCCCGGAAAAGAGTGTCATTCTCGCTTTCGCGGGAATCCATGCCTAGGCTGAAAATGGATACCCGCCTGCGCGGGTATGACACCTGTATAGTTACTAAACGAGGAAGGAAAAATGGGTTCACGCAGAACATACCGCACTGCTCCCGCTTTTGGTGGGCGTACCAGTGGCAAAGGCCGCCTCATCGTGGCCGTCATCATGATCGCCTTTGCCCTCATTTCTTACTATTCATCCAAAGAATACAACCCCGTCACCGGCGAAGATCAATACATTGCCCTTACCCCCCGCCAGGAAATAGCTATGGGGTTGCAAGCTGTGCCTGAAATGACAGCCCAGCATGGCGGTGCGCTGCCTGACCCCCAGCTACAGCAATACCTCGATGATGTTGGGTTTAGCATCGTCAACCGCAGTGCCGCCCGTGACACCGAATGGCAGTTTGAATTCACTCTACTGGCCGACCCGCAAACCATCAACGCCTTTGCTCTGCCCGGCGGCCCTGTTTTTATCACCAAAGCATTGTTTGACCGGCTCGAAACCGAGGGGCAGCTTGCCGGGGTGCTGGGGCATGAGATCGGCCACGTGGTGGCGCGGCATTCGGCGCAGCGCATTGCCAAAGCCAACCTGACTGAGGGCATCGCTGGGGCGGTGGTTGTCGCTTCTGGCGATGAACGGACAGCGCAAATGGCAGTCATGGTCGGGCAAATGGTTAACATGAAATACGGCCGCGAAGATGAACTACAGTCCGACATCTTGGGGGTACAGTTTATGGTAGACGCTGGCTATGACCCCCGCGCCCTCATTGGCGTGATGAAAATTTTGGAAGAAACATCTGGTGGTGCGCCCCCCGAATTTATGAGCACCCACCCCAACCCTGGCAACCGTGCCGCCCGCATTGAGGAAGCGATTCAGCAGTTGTTTCCTGATGGCGTACCGGATGGGTTAACGCCATAGGAAGGGAGATTAGAGATTGGAGATTAGAGATTGCAAATCTCTAATCTCCAATCTCTGGGCTACATAAACGCCTGAATCCCCGTTTGCGCACGCCCCAAAATGAGGGCGTGGATGTCGTGGGTACCTTCGTAGGTGTTAACAGCTTCCAGGTTCATGCAGTGGCGAATGACATGGAATTCGTCGCTGATGCCGTTGCCACCGTGCATGTCGCGGGACATACGGGCAATGTCAAGGGCTTTGCCACAGCTGTTGCGCTTGACCAGGCTAATCATCTCCGGTGTCACTTTCCCCTCATCCATCAGCCGGCCGACGCGCAGCACCGCTTGCAAACCAAGGGTGATTTCGGTTTGCATGTTGGCGAGTTTCCATTGAATGAGTTGGTTGGCGGCTAACGGCCGGCCGAACTGCTCCCGATCCAACGTGTATTGCCGCGCTGCGTGCCAGCAAAACTCAGCCGCCCCCAATGCCCCCCAGCTAATGCCATAACGCGCCTTGTTCAGGCAGCCAAACGGCCCCTTTAGCCCCTGCACATTGGGCAGCAAGTTTTCTTCGGGGACAAACACATCATCCATCACAATTTCCCCGGTACTGCTGGCACGCAGGCTGAATTTGCCCTCAATTTTAGGGGTGCTAAACCCTTCCATGCCCCGTTCCAGCACAAAACCGCGAATGATGCCATCGTCGGTCTTGGCCCAGACTACGGCAATATCGGCAATAGGGGAGTTAGTAATCCACATTTTGCTGCCGTGCAGCCGATAACCACCGTCCACTGTGCGGGCGCGGGTTTCCATGCTGCCGGGGTCGCTGCCGTGGTTAGGTTCGGTAAGGCCAAAGCAGCCCACCATTTCACCCGTTGCCAGCTTGGGTAAATATTTTCGCCGCTGCTCTTCGGTGCCATAGGCGTGGATAGGGTGCATGACCAGCGAGCTTTGCACGCTCATGGTGCTGCGGTAGCCGCTGTCCACCCGCTCCACTTCACGGGCAATGATGCCGTAGGCGACGTGGTTGAGACCAGCACAGCCGTACTCTTCGGGGAGGGTGCAGCCGAGAAAGCCCATTTCGCCCATTTCATACAAAATGTCGCGGTCAAAGATTTCGTGCCGATTGGCTTCAAGGACGCGGGGCATGAGTTTGTCCTGGCAGTAGCGGCGCGCGGCATCACGGACGGCGCGTTCTTCATCGTCAAGCTGTTCGTCAAAAAGAATAGGGTCATTCCAGCGGAATGTTGGTTTGATTGCCATAATTGTTCAGTCCTGTTTTGTGGGAAATGGGACGCAGATTGCCCCGATTTTCCTGATAATGATCAGGTGTATCAGGGCAATCTGCGTCCCAATTTTCTTTTGCTTGTGAGCATATCTTGATAATTTTCTGTCAATATGCTACCAAGATTTGGTGGTTTTGACGAAAGCTAAGGCGGCAAGGCGAGGATTGGAATCCTTGGCTACCAGTCGTGCCATTAGGGAGTTGCAGCTAGTACTGCATCAAAGGTGGCGGCAAAAATGTCGTAGGAGGGGGCACCAGCATAGCGTTCACCGGCGATGTCAAAAATGGGTTGGCTGTACACACCGCGCTCGCGGCGCATGGCATCGAGTGCCATCACCTGCTCCAGCCCGGTGCCGTCGTCGTAGCAACTTTCAAAAGTGGGCTGGTCAACCCCGGCCGCAACGGCCGTTTGTACATAATAATCCCGATCTGCCGACCACAACTCTCTCTGATTTTCAAACAACGTATGGTGTACCTGCCAAAACGCCATCGGGTCTTGCTGCCCCACACACTCTGCCGTCACCGTGGAGTAGACACTGGGGTTGCCGTGGTTGAGCACCGGCCAAAATACGACTCTGATCTTGCCGCTGTTGACGTAGTTTTCAATGACCTGAGGTTCGGTTCCTAGCACGTAGGAACGGCAGGTACCTCAGAGAAAGTCTGAGTAATCAATGACCGTCAGCGGGGCGTTGGGGTCACCCAGGAAAAATGTGCCATCGTCGGTGCGGCCAGCAATTACGTTAACTACATTCTCATTGCCAACGGCCGTTTCTGCCGTGGGTTCAAGCGTTGGGACAGGAACGGCCGTTGGCGGTTCCGCTATCGCTTCAGCCGGAACTTTGGTGGGTGGTACAGGCGTGGGAACGGCCGTTGGCGCAATCACTTCAGCCACAGGAACGGCCGTTGGCACTTCAGCCGCAGCTTCCACTGCTGGCTCAGCCACTTCGGGTGCCGCACACGCCGCCAGCAAGAACACAAAACAAAGTAGAATCGTCATCATCCGTCTCATACCATCCATTATAAAACCTATCCGACGTAAGGATTCTTACACAAATATTACCGCCTGAATTGACCTACGTCTTTTGTCTTAGGAGATATACAGCAAAAGACAGAATGCCCTGCCTCATTCACTGCTTACAATACCCTCTATGATCAAACAAGAAGTAAAACAACCGCGTAACGGCCAGCGTCGTTACGGAATGCAGCGGCGGCTTAATCTAGCCGTTGACCACTTACGCCCTCAACGCTGGAACTGGTCGGCTCTTGTGCGTCCCATTGACCAGCAGGTGGTGCGCCAAACGGATGATGTTCTACAGCCGACCCAGGTTTTTAGCCTGCGCTACTTTTGGCTCGACGGCTTTTTCAGTGCCGTCAGCGACAATTTTTATCTCAGCTTCCTCCCCCTGTTTGCCCTGGCGTATGGAGCCAGCAATGGAGAGGTTGGCTGGTTAACGGCCGTTGGCAATCTTTTTGGTGCCATTGCCCTTTTCCCCGGTGCCCGGTTTGCTGAACGCGCCACCCGACGGCAGCCACTTGTGCTTTGGAGTGGCGGCGGCATTGCCCGGCTCGCCTTATTGGGGTTAGCCTGCATTCCCTTGCTTGTTACCCAGCCACAAACGGCCGTTCTCCTCATCATCACCCTCAACGGCCTTCGCGCTTTCATGGCAAATTTCGCCAACCCCGCCTGGACAGCAATGGTGGCTGACCTTGTGCCAGATTTTGCCCGTGGCCGTTATTTTGGCAGCCGCAACATGGCTATGGGGTTAGCCGCGCTCTCTGTCACCACTCTGGCCGGCCGTCTTATCAACCTCATCAACAATTGGCGCAGCAGCGACGTCGCTGGCTATCAACTCATCTTTGTTCTCTCCTTCCTCTTTGGCATGGTCTCCACCATCAGCTTCAGCCGCATCACCGAACCCCCCATCAGTGCGGCTGCCAGCCACGAACACCATCGCGGCGATTTGCGGCGCATCCTCCGTACCTATCCTGGTTTTGCCGGGCTGGTCATCAGTGCCTTTGTTTGGAATGTGGCCCTTCAGGTAGCCGCCCCCTTCTTTAGCGTCTACCTGGTAAATGGATTGGGGGCTACAGCAGCAACAGTTGGCATTCTTGCCAGCGTTAGCAGTTTGTCGGCACTGGCCGGGCAGCAAGTGTTTGGGCGACTGCTGGATGAAAAAGGGGCACTGTGGGTGCAGCAAGTGTGTGGTTTTATCATCCCAGTGCTGCCCCTCACCTGGCTCATTGTCACTGCGCCGTGGCAGGTTGGGGTGTTTAACCTGCTGGGCGGTTTTGTTTGGGCTGGCTACAACCTCTCCAACTTCAATTTGCTGCTGCGGCTCACGCCAGATGAACAGCGGCCACGGGCGGTGGCGTTGTATCAAACGGCCGTTTTTGGCGGTGCAGTCCTCGGCCCCCTGCTCGGTGGCTACCTAGCCGATGCCATCAGCTTCAAATTTATCTTCGGCCTCAGTGCCGTTGGTCGGCTTCTGGGCATGGTTCTTTTCACCTGGCTCACCGCTCGCGCCCTGCGTGCTAACAAGTAGAAGAGTAGGACGCAGATTCGCCTGATTTTCCTGATCGGGTCAATTAGGCGAATCTGCGTCCTATTTTCATGCTTCGTAGCGGGCATTTGCCCCAACCTCCTGTCAAAAAAGCCAGTTTTGCTATAATTCCACTGATCAAACCCCTCGCAAACTCCGTATAACAATGTAGAGCAGTAGACAAGGAGCGAGATGCCGACCGAACAAACGTTGATCCAACGCTGGCAAGCGGGCGATGAACGAGCCGCAGAGGCTCTCTATCAGCAGCATTACAAGCGGGTTTTTCGCTTGGCATATGGCTTGTTGGGTGATGCGGCTGAGGCTGAAGAGGCGGCTCAGGATGCGCTTACCTATGCGTTGATCAATATTGGTCGGTATGAGTCGCGCCTGAGCCAATTTAGCACCTGGCTCCACACCATTACCGTGAGCCGCTGCCGCGACCGACAGCGCAAGCGGCGGCTGGCAACTTTTTCGCTCACCCGTTGGCTGGGCTGGGGTAAAGAACCGGCGGCTCCCACCGCTAACCCCGAAGGACGGCTGGTAGCAAAGGAGACGCAAAACGCGATTTGGACGGCCGTTCAGAACCTTTCCCCGCCGCTGCGCGAGGCCATTGTGTTACGCCATTGGGGCGGGGCAGCGGGTGACGGCCACACCTACCGCGAAATTGCGGACATTGTGGGTTGCCCCATTGGCACAGCTCAATCACGGGTGCGATTGGCTTATCAACAGCTTTCACAACGACTTGCGGCCAGCGAGCTGGCTTTGTTGGCTGAGGAAAACTGGTCATGATTGGCAAACATTTTTCTGAGGAAATGATCATCGGCTATCTCTACCACACGCTTACGGATGCCAGGCGGGAGGAGATGGATGTGCACTTGTTAGCTTGTCCCCATTGCCGCAATGTGCTGGCTGCCCATGAAGCGCAGCAAAAACAGATTGATCTGGCGCTAAAGCAGACAATCATGAATGCACCGGCATCGGCTCCCGTGTCATTTGCCGCCATTGCGCCACAACTGCGAAGCGGCGTGCGGCTCTCGGCGCGGTGGGAACGTTTGGTCAATGGCTTTACAGTGGCAACGGCCGTTTCTGGTCTCATCCTTGCCTTGCTTAGCTTGTTCCCCCTGGTTCAGCTATTTTGGGCGTGGGATCTGCACTTGGCGGCTACGGATCCACTGCCAACCATCGCCTCTGTCTGCTTTGGGCTGGCTACGGTCGGGCAGTTTGAGCGCAGACCTGGTATTTCCTTTTCGCATCTATTAGCCTCCGTATTGACCTTACTGCTGTGGTTAGGAACGGCCGTTATCGGCCTACAAAACATCCTGGTGCTGCGCGACCTGTTTATGTGGGTCGTGATGGTGCAAGGCAGCACCCCTCAAGCTGCCCTCAGAATGAGTCCTCTGGCCGTGCTGCCGGCCGCCATTCTCTGGGTAATCGTGGTCATTGGCGGCGCAGAATATCATCGGCGTCGCATCGGGCAGCGTGAATCATGGCGGCTCTTGGCGCTGACCATCGTGATTCAACTGCTGCTGTTGCTGCTGCCCCGCTTTTTGTTTTAATGGTGGGTAAAAATGATGACACAAAACTTTGACTGGCAAGTAAATGATCAAACGGTGTGGCAGGAAGAAGAAACGGCCGTTTCCTCCGATTCACGCACCAACCGACTGACCATTGGGGTTCTGCGGCTAGGAACGGCCGTTTTAGGGCTTTGGCTGGTGGTGCTGCTACAGCACGTTATTGTGCGCGGCTATCTGCTGGCTGGCGGCATTCCCACAAACGGCCACATTTTTCGCTTCGCGCTCGTTCTCTTGCTTTTGGCGCTCTACTTTGGCATCATGACCAGCCAATTGCAGCGAGTTAACTTGCAGCAACTGCCCTTTCCTGCCCTTTGGCGTATACTATC
Source organism: Ardenticatenaceae bacterium (assembly GCA_020634215.1). Classification (GTDB taxonomy): domain Bacteria; phylum Chloroflexota; class Anaerolineae; order Promineifilales; family Promineifilaceae; genus JACKCD01. The sequence goes on from JACKCD010000024.1 coordinate 84,668, forward strand.
CATCACCCTCATGATCGAAATCAGCCTACTGCTGGTCACACTGCTGCTCAATCGCTATTTTGACATCCTGGAATTTACAGCCAAATAGCAAACTCCATCCATATCCTGTCTGCTCCAATAGGAAGAATCTATGCAAACACTTGAACAACAAAGACAGCAAACAAAAACCGCCGCCATTATGGCTTCGGTGCTGTGGGTATTGACAACCATTCTAGGTATTTTCACCATCATCTATACACGTCTCATCATTCTGCGCACCTACATTCGCTTCGTGCCTGATGGTGCCAACGCGCTTTCCCTGTTCAATATCATCATCGTCCTCGTTATGGCCGCTTTCTTCATCGCCATCGTCATCGGCGGTGTCGAATACCACCGCACGCGCTATGGCAGCCCACAGTCCTGGCGCATTTTTGCCAGCGTATTGGCATTAGAAATTGGCATCCTGCTGCTGCCCCTTTTCCTGTGATTGATCCATGACAGAAAAACTAACCCCAATTCAACCTTATGTGACGCTGGCGGCAAGACTGCTGCTGCAATTTTTTCTGGTAGTTGCTGTTATCATCTTCGCGGCTTACGCCTTCTCTGGCATCAAGTACCCGTTTTCGCTTGATTATGGCGAGGCACCGCTGGTGGATCAGGCGATACGGCTGTCACAGGGGCAAAACATTTACCCGGCTGATTTGTCGGTGCCACCCTACACCGTTGCCAACTATCCCCCTCTCTACGTGCTGGCACTGACCCCGTTTGTAGGTGATCCGGCGGCGGCGTTTACGGCCGGCCGAATCATCTCGGTGGTTGCGGCAGTGTTAACGGCCGTTTTTCTCGCCCTCATCATCCACACCCTCAGCAAAAACTGGTTTGCCGCCCTTGTCACCGGCATTATCTTTCTCGCCGTGCCCTTTGTCGTCTACTGGGCATCGCTGCTGCGTATTGATCTGTTGGCACTGCTGTTCAGCATGGCCGGGCTATGGCTGCTGGTGCGCTGGCCGGTCAGCCGCTGGGCGCTCATTGGCGGCGGGCTGCTGCTGGTAGCCGCCATCTACACCCGCCAATCCTATGCCCTGGCTGCCCCTTTAGCCGCCTTTGTTTGGCTGTGGACACAGCAAGGGCGGCGGCGAGCCTTAGAGTTGGCGGCACTAGTGACTGGCGTTAGCCTGCTCCTCTTTTTGCTCTTAATGCTGCTTACGGGCGGCGGCTTCTTTCTCCACATCATCCGCGCCAACGTCAACCCCTTCCATTGGAAAACGGTAGGCAACTGGCTGTTGCAAGTCGGCGACACCATGCCGTTGCTGGTGCTGGGGGCGTTGCTGGTTACCATTTTTGGCTACAAGCGGCTGCCGGGCTGGCCCCTGCTGGTCGCCTATTTGCTGGGCAGCTTTCTTTCGGCACTCACCATCGGCAAGGTTGGCTCCAACGCCAACTATTTATTGGAACTGTCGGCGGCACTCAGCTTGCTGGCGGGGGCACTGCTGGCGTGGCGACAGGTCAACGCGCCGTGGCAATATGTGGTGGCACTGTTTTTGTGTACGCTCCAGGTTGGCTGGCTGATGCGGGGCACTATGGATCGGTATGTGGATGGCGATCTAACCCTGCGCCGTGGCGACACCGAGATGCTGCTGGCACTGGAAGCGCAGTTGAAGGATGTGGCTGACCCCATTTTGGTGGATGAATATATGGGGCTGCTGACGCGAAACGGCCGTTCTCTCTACCTCCAGCCATTTGAAATGACCCAGCTTGCCAACGCCGGGGTTTGGGATCAGACCCCGCTGCTGGAAGATTTGAAGGCACAGACGTTTCCGCTGGTGCTAATCCACCATTTTAGCCCTTTCCCCGTTTACCGCGAGCGGTGGACACCGGAAATGCTGGCGACGCTGGATGCCAATTACCGCCCGGTGCAGACGATGGCAGGGACGGTGCTGTACCAGCCGCGTGAAGGGTGGCGCGGCATGGCGGTGAATGAACCAACCGCCAACCCGACGTTTGTACCAGAAGTGGCGCTGGGTGAACAAACGGCCGTTACCGATGCCGCCGCCATCACCTTGCCCCAGCTTGCCATTAGCCCAGCCAACCCCGACCACTTGGCGATGATTACCACGGTTGCTACCGACCACCTTTGCGACCCGCCTGACTGCCAACTGGATTTGCTGCTGGCGATTTCGACCGATGGCGGGGTGACGTGGGCTGAACAACGGCCGTTTACCAGCGGTCGTGGCTTCACCTTGCAAGGGTCAGTGGCCTTTACACCCGATGGTACGCTCCATGTTTTGGGTATCCGCGATGGCGTTGTCACCATGAACTCGGCCCCCGCCGAGACAGCCTATAAAATGACAGTAACGAGCCAGAGCGAAGTGACGCGGGGGCAAGTTGCCGCCCCGCCCCGGCTGCAAACCCAGCCGCAAACGGGCGAGCTTTATCTGTCTTACGACAGTCAGCTCGACAGCCGCACCTACACCACCCCCAGCTTGCTGCGTTCACGCAACGGTCAGCGCTGGTCGTCCATTTCCCGCGCCGATCTGCGTATCTCAATAGCCGATTTCCAAACCAGCTTCCGCGCTACGCCGCCAGACGATGTGCAAATGATGTTTGGCGAAGGGCAAGATGTGGCAATGGTGTGGACGTGGGATGCCGCACCGTGGACGTGGCCGCGTGATGTGTGGCTGGCAACTTCCAGCGATGGTGGCCGCAATTTTGACCCTCCGCAGCAGCTAACGGAAACGTGGGGGCCGATTACGGCGGGGTCGGAAAACGGCCGTTATTATGTTCTCTATCGCACCGGCAGCGAAACCAGCCCCACCCTCGCCCTAGCAACCTCGGCCGACAGCGGCGCAAGCTGGGATAATGTGGCCGTTAACGGTGATGTGGCACTTGGGTTTAGTGTAGATAAAGCAGCCGGGCTTGACATTGCCCCTGACGGCACCGTTGATGTAGTCTTCTATGCCCCAGCCGAGCCGTGCGACCTAACCCTGGCAAGTTGGGGCGAACAGCTTGCCAACGGCAACCTAATTGACCATTGTCGCTATGATGTTTACTATACCTACAGTAAGGATGATAGCCGCTTTAGCCAGCCTGTACACCTCAATGAGACCGCCATTGAGGGCGAGCGGTTTTTGCAGGGCGGCGGCTTTTCCCAGCCCGGTAGCCATCTCAGCCTTGTGGCAACTAATGCCGCCGCCTACCCCATTTGGCTGGATAACGGCACTGGACAAGGGGTGCAGGCAGTGACAGTGCGAATTGAACGTTAAACGGGGCAAAGCTCTAAGTGTACCAGCACGTAACAAGTGGCAGGTAGCAAGCCTAGTTGGTAAATGTGACTTGCCACTTGTTACCTGTTACTTGTAGCCGACAAACAAGCCGTTAAATTCTGATCGTTAGCGGAACAGGTCGTTTCCTGAGGTATGACAATGCCACAATTTATGTATCCACTGTTGTTGATTGCTGTGTTTATGGGATTTCTACTTGTGTCTGTGGGTCTCTCAATTTATCTATGGCTGCGCCATTTAGACAAGACCTTTCGCACATGCCCTGAGTGTACCATACGGGGAGCGGGAGAAATTCAAGAAGTTGTTGAGATAGAGCGCAGCAGTGAGATAGATTATAACCGCGATTGGCCGCGTCTGATTGTGACTAAACATTTTGAAGATCATTATGCGTGTAATTCATGCGGCCATACCTGGACGCGAAGATTCCACGAAACAGAAGTGAAACGGTATCGGGCACCAGCAAAAGAAATTCAGTAGCCGGTAAATTTTTTAGTTGAAAGCGAGGCGGCGGTAGGTGAGGATGAGGACGAGGATGGAGAGAAAAACGGCCGTTCCTGCCAGCGTAAAAATCGAAGCCGCGCCCCACGTATCGAGAATGAAGCCACCAACGGGGCCGGCAATGAGGGGTGAGAGGCCAAAGGAAACGGCCGTTAACATCGCCTGCGCCGTAGCGCTCCATGCTTCGGGAGCCAATTCGCTGACTAGCTTGAGCGTGGTGGGGAAAAAGAGGCCAAAGCCAGCCCCGCGCAAAAGGGCGACCGGCACCAGCAGCGTTGGGTTTGTAACCCAACTATAAGACAGTACCGCAATGCCAAAGAGGGTGTAGCCAAGCAAGAGCGTGCGGCGGTAGCCCCAGCGTTCAGCCAGCGAACCGCTCAAACGCATGGAGGGCACTTCGGCAATGGCCCCTGCCCCCACCAACAGCCCCACCAAAAATCCGCCACCGCCCAGTGAAACGGCAAAGATGCCTTCAAAGACAATGAGCATGGCAAAGGAGATGCCAAGGAGAAAGCCAATTACGAGTAAGATGGTAAAGGATTGGTTTTGCAAAAGGGTGCGAAACGGCCGTTCGCCCTGCACCTTTTCCCGACGGCTTGTAGGTTCATCAAGTAGTTGGCTAACAAACGCCAGCAGCAAAAAGATGAGGCTGGCAGCCATAAACATGTTGCCAAAACCAACCCGCTGCCACAATGCGCCCAAGGCAATGCCGGTTGACGCAACCCCAATAGACCCCCACAGCCGCATTTGCCCAAAGTTCAGCCGATAGCGCCGCGCCATGCTGGTAACAACCCCATCGCCTAGCGGTTGGATGCAGCCAACGGCAAATGCTTGCAGGGCAAAGAAGGGCAGGATGGCGACAAAGGTGTGGGTAAACCCAAGCAAATAGATGGCAATGCCGTAGAGGATGGACAAAAGCTGCAAAAAGCGGCGGCGCTGGTTGCGGCTGTCGGCCAGGGCAGAGACAAATGGTGAGGCAACAACCGTAAACAGAGGAAGAAAGGTGGCAAGGATGCCAATTTGACGGCCGTTTAAGCCTAGCTCGGAAAAGTAGACATTGATAAACGGCACGATGGAGCCAATGCCGCCAAAGAAAACGAAGTAAAAAAGTGACCCGCGCCACATAGTAGCGCGGGTAGGAATGTTGATGGTTTGTGCCATGCTGAAATACCTATCCTTATCTGGATGAAAAGGATGGAGCATAGCAAAATTTGTGACAATTGACGATCAATCTGTAGCGCGTTTGACCCGTGCGAGCCACTGTTGTAAGGGAGCCATTTTTTGGCAATGGGCAAAGCACACATCTACAAGCTCGGAGGAAGCCACGATGTCGGGGTCAAGTTGGGGTGCGGAGGCATATAGCCCTTTGTAACGGAGCAGGTCGGCGCGGGGATGGTCTTTGGCAAAACCGCGTGGGGTCTGTTTGTATTGGTCACCGTGGAGAGGATAAACGGCCGTTTGCAACCCCGCCACAATCTCCGCCAACGCACTTCCCTGCACCTCATCATCCACCGCCGCACGATATGCCGCCAGCATCGCCGGTTCAAAACCATACATCCCCGCATGAATACCCGCGCCACTGCCCGAAATCCCAAAGTAAAAGCTAGAGTTGTCGGTCTTTTTCCCTTGCCCCTCCCAAAAAACAATGCCAATCCAGTTTTTATAGGGGCTTTTGTCTTTGGAAAAACGGACATCGCGGTAAATACGCATCAGCGAGCCGGAGCCGTTGGTGCGGGTATCATACTGAACGTTGGGGGCAATGGCTTGCAGCCGTTCGCCCAACGCCATGATAAACGCCTGCGCTGGTTCAATCAGGGCGGTTTGGTAAATGTGTTTGTGGGCTTCAAACCAGTCGCGGTTGTTGTTGTCGTCAATATCGCGTAAAAACTGAATGCCTTCGCGGGGGAAACCGGTAAATGTCATGGGAATCTCCTTCAAGATATTTTCTACTATGGTAACGACGAACGGCCGTTTGCCCAAACGACAGTCAACACGATGATTCTTTTGCCTCCTGTAGGGGTGGATTTGTGGTGCGTGGCACGAAAACGCACCACGCACCACGATCGTTTATACGCTACCTTGGCGCGGCAAATGACATTTTAGCCCTTCGTGCGAAGCCACAAACCCCAATGACTCATAAAAACGGATCGCATCAGGGCGCGTTTTGTCAGAGGTAAGCTGCACCATATGGCACCCACGTGCCTCGGCACGGGCAATAGCCCATTCAAACAGCTTGCGCCCAATGCCGCTCGATCTGTATTTGGCATCAACTCGAACCCCCTCAATCAGTGCCCGCCACCCACCGCGATAGGTCAGATAAGGGATGTAGGTTAGCTGTAGAATCCCAATAACCACTTTATCGGCTGTTTCAACGACGACAAGCTCGTTGTTGGGGTCGCGCTCAATTGCTTGGAAGGCATCGTCATAGCTCGGCAGCAGCGGTGTCGTGTAGATTTCGCGCCTGTTCCCCAGCGGGTCATCGGCCAGCATTTTGACAATGGCAGGTAGGTTAGCTTGCGTTGCCAAGCGAAAAGTGAGGTCTTGGGTTTCCATTTGTTATCGGGGTTTAACGGCCGTTATTCGCGCACTAAACAACTTAGCCGACCCCAACACCGGTAGCGCTTCGGCCAGTTCCTGCTCTGGCTCCTGCTTATCACGCACTGAAATCTGGCTAAAGCCGGCCGCCTGCATCGCCCCCACATAATCGGCCACGTCTTCTGCGCCGGTAACACAGCCTGCCCAGGCCGACATATCGGCTCGCTCTTCAGGGGTGAACCGCCCCAACGTTACCATGTCAGACACAGCCAGCCGGCCGCCTGGTTTGAGTACGCGGTAGGCTTCGTGAAAAACGGCCGTTTTATCCGGGCTAAGGTTAATAACACAGTTCGACAAAATCACATCCACCGTCCCCGATGCCACCGGCAATGCCTCTATCACCCCTTCCCGAAATTCCACATTCGCAAAGCCCAGCTTCTCCTGATTGCGCCGCGCCTTTTCCAGCATCGCCGGGGTCATATCCACACCAATCACCTGTCCCGTTGCCCCTACCTGCCGCGCCGCCATAAAGCAGTCAATCCCGCCACCCGACCCCAAATCCAGCACCGTTTGCCCCGGCTCCAGCGCCGCTAACGTTAGCGGATCGCCACACCCCAGCGACAATCCCGTTACCGAATCCGGTAGCCAACTTGTATCCGTCTCATACAAATTCCCGTATAACGCCTCCAACGCTGCATCAGAATCCCCGCAGCAGCTTGTGTCGTTACTATCACAGCAGGACGCAGCCCCTTGTTGTGGCACAAACCCGGTGGCAATACGCCCATACCGTTCCTGAACTTTCTCATGAATCACTGTTTTTTCGGACATCATTATCTCCTTAAATAGACAATCTTCTATATGTTCCGGTAAAAAAAAGGCCGCTTGGCCTATTCAAAAAAATTGACTTTCTCTGGCGCAAAATTTTGCATGAGCAACCCACAACAAGCCGCCACCTTGTCTTGGTTTAAACAATAAAAAACCTGCTTACCTTCGCGGCGCGTATTCACCAGCTCTGCATCGCGCAAAATGCCCAAATGGTGTGAAACCGTTGGCTGCGTGATGTCACCCATCTGATCAACCACATCATTGACGCACATCCAGCGGCAACAAAGCAAATGCATAATTTTTTGGCGGGTATCATCCGCCATCGCCTTGGCAAACAAGACCGAATCCATGTGTCAACACTCGTTCATATTGATAGCTATCTATGTGAGATTATAGAGTGTTCTTGCACATTGTCAAGCAAAAGTATCAACATTGTTAACATGACATCTTGACAAGCAAACCCTTTCCCCACAATAATCAGCGGTATCGAAAACAACAATGGAGCCTGCACCGCTATGTCAAAATTATTGGTTACAATTTTTGTAGCAATGATAGTCATGATTGCTTGTCGTTCACGAAGTCCTCTAAAGGCCGATAGTCTGGCCGAACCCGTTGTCATTAGCCAAACTGAAGATGGTAAGGGAATGGGATACCCCGACGGCCGTAAACTTGCCCGCGATTCCAAAGGCAATTTGTATGTTGCTTTTCGCAAGAAATTCCGTGCTGGCAGCAGCCTGATCTACCACATTTTTGTTGCTAAATCGAGTGACGGTGGCACAAGCTGGCACCTTTTGAACAATAGTACCCCCGTTGAAACAACGGGCGACTACACCCAGCGCGTCCCGGCCATTGCCATAGATTCGCAAGATGTCATCCACTTGGTTTGGTATGGGCTGGATGAGGCGCAAACGGGCGGGAACGAGCGCGAAATCAAATACAGCCGTTCCAGCGACGGCGGTGCAAGCTGGACAACTTGGCGCAATTTGGCCGATTTGGATGGCTACAGCAGTGAAACGCTGTGGCAAGAGCATCCCCTGCTGCATGTGGGACCAGACAACACGCTCTATGTGGTGTGGCAGGGGCGAGATGCGAACCATTTGAAGTCGCAAACCCGGTTTAGCCGCTCCGATGACGGGGGCAATAGCTGGCGCGACTGGGTAGATATTAATCCGTCAGAGACGCAAAACTTTTCTCGCCCCACGCTGGTGGCCGCAGGCGACGGCACGCTGACGCTGCTGGCCTATACGGGGGTGGGCACAGACCAGCGGGTGGTGTGGGCACAGTCGCCGGATGGGGGAGACACGTGGGAGAGCTGGCAGCCGGTGTCCAGCGGAACGGCCGATCAGCGGCATATTTCGATTGTCATTGATCACCAGGATCGGGTTCATGCGGTGTGGCGGCAGCCGGCCGAAGGGAGCAGTGCCCCTACCCAAATTCATTATGCGGTGCTAGACGGCAGCACGTGGAGCGCACCGGCAGTGGTTAGCCCCAGCAGCGCCTATCAATTTTTCCCCAGCCTAGGGCTGGCGGCTAACGGACAGCTATGGCTGACGTGGCTGGAGACGGCCAGCGAGTCAGGGTATGTGACCAATGTCCACCAAGAGGACCCAGTGGGGAATGTGATGGTGGCACTGTTGGCGGAAAACGGCCGTTTTTACCCCCCACAGCAAATCACAGCCAGCGGCACGGCTCAATTCCCCAGCGTGGGTTGGGGGCAGCACCACCAGGACAACAGCTTTGGGCTGGTGTGGAGCCAAACCGGCAGCAGTGGTTTTGATGTCCTGTATTACCGGCTGCCGTGCAATGCGCCGCAAGCACCAACGCTGTCGCTAGCGCGGCTAATTGATGGCCTCCGTTTTTTCTGGTCGGGCGGCGGCAGCCAAAGCTATGCCGTGTGGCAATCGCCGACGCTGGGGTTTGCCAATTCGCTGCTGGTGGGGCAGACAAGAGAGACGGGGTTGGAAACGGCCGTTCCCGCCAGCACCACCTTTTACCACCTGCAAGCCGTTAGCCCGTGCGGGGAAAGCGCCATTTCTGCCAATCTGGTGGGGAAATTTGATTTCCCGCTGTTTCATCAATAAATGAATGCCCAGCGCATCGTTCTTAACGCGGAACCGGACAATTACAGCCCGGCTGCCCGCGATATTTTGCAAACGGTGGGGAAGGTGTGGGATAAACGGCCGTTAACCCGTCCCCAACTCCTCAGCCAAATCCCCCACGCCCACGTCCTCATCGTCCGCCTCGCCCACCACATTGATGCCGAAATCATCACGGCCGGCCACCAACTACAAGCCATTGTCACCGCCACCACCGGCCTCGACCACATAGACCTGGCTGCCGCTGCTGCACAGGGCGTGGCCGTTCTTTCCCTGCGCGGCGAAGAAGCCTTCCTCCGCACCGTCCCCGCCACCGCCGAACACACTTGGGCCTTGCTGCTGGCACTGGTGCGCCACATCCCCGCCGCCACTGCCGCCGTCCAACGCGGCCAATGGAACCGCGACGACTTTCGTGGGCGCGACCTGTTTGGCAAGCGGTTGGGCATCATCGGCCTGGGGCGCATCGGCCAAATCGTCGCCCGCTACGCCCACGCCTTTGGCCTGCACATCCACGCCTACGATCCCCATCTCATGACCTGGCCTGCCAACGTGGCGCAGCACCTCCAGCTAGACACCTTACTAGCGGCCTCAGACATCATCACCCTCCATGTTCCCCTTAATGAAAACACCACCCACCTTATTGGCGCACGGGAATTGGGGCTGCTTCCCCCCGATGCCTTGCTCATCAACACCTCACGC
>JACKCD010000025.1 GCA_020634215.1 Ardenticatenaceae bacterium
GACCCGATTAATTTGTTAACCCACTAAAAATCTCCAATCTCTAGTCTCTAATCCCCCATCTCAAAAAATATAGAGCGCAATAAAAGCCACTAGCGTAAACAGCACAATGGTAAGCTGTAACGGACGGTCGCGCAGCACAATTTCTTCCGGTGCGCCGCCTTCTTCACGCACATAAATCAGGTACATGTAGCGGAAAAGGGCATAGAGCAGGAAGGGGATGGTGAGCATCATCGAATGGTTTTCCGGTAGCCCTTCGGCCAGAAAGGTGTAGAGCGTGTAGGAGACGATGGCGCTGGTGGTGACGATGGTCAACATGCGGTCAATGAGATCAAGGGTGTATTCTTCGAGAATGGCGCGGTGGCTACCCGCGTTTTGCCCCAGCAGCACCAGCTCATGCCGCCGCTTGCCCAAAATCATAAACAGGGCCAGAAAGCCGCCAAAGACATAGAGCCAGGGGGAAAAGCGCTGCACCTGGATGATGGTGACACCGGCGGCAATTCGCAGGACAAAGCCGGCCGCTACCAGTGAAACATCAAGCAGGACGACGTGCTTGAGCCAAAAGGTGTAGGCGATTTGGATGACAAGGTAGGTGGCGAGAATGAGATTGAAGGGAGGGGAGAGGAAGTAACCGGCGATGAGGCTGCCCAGGGCTAGGGTGACAGAGGTGGCGCGTGCCAGGGTGGGGTTGAGCCGGCCGGATGGCAACGGCCGTTTTTTCTTCGTCGGGTGCTGCCGGTCGCTCTCAATGTCGGCCAGGTCATTCATAAGGTAGACGGCACTGGACATGAGACATAGCAGCACGAAGGCGGCCAACGTGTGCAGCACGCTGCGCCCATTTGCCAGTTGGCTGTCGAAGAACAGCGCGACAAAGACAAATACGTTTTTGGGCCACTGGCGCGGCCGCATGGTTTCTAATAATGCCAACAACAACTCGTATCTCGCTTTGATTTTAGACAGAGAGGAAGTTTAGCGCGAAACGGCCGTTTTTTCGACTTTTGCCAGATCACCTTTATACAAACGCGGCACGCGAGTATTGATGTTGGTCAAAATCTCATAGGGAATGGTATTGGCCCAGCTTGCCAGTTCCTCAACAGTGATAGTTGCCGAACCACTTTCCCCCAGCAGCAGTACCCCATCCCCGTTGTAGGCCGTTTCCCATTCAATGTTGACCATCATCTGATCCATGCAAATGCGCCCCACCACCGGGTAACGTTTACCGCGAATGATCACCTCAGCCTGCCCCGACATGGCGCGGAAGTAACCGTCGCCATACCCCACCGGGACTGTCACCACCCGCACCAGGTGGTCGCTTTGCCACGTCGAGCCATAGCTGACGGGATGGTTGGGCTGCACTACTTTGAAGTAAACCACATGGGATTTCCAACTGAGTGCCGGCCGAACGGGAACGGTGCGCGGCAAATCGGCAGCCGGGTACACGCCATAGAGCAAAATGCCGGCGCGTACCAAGTTAAAATGGCTTTCGGGAAGCTGCAAAATGGCCCCGGAGTTAGCAATGTGGCACAGCGGCGGGCGGGGCAGGTTGTTCTCGTCATAAAACCCCAGCACCTCGTTAAACCGCGCCAACTGCACCCGCGCCGACGTTAAATCCAGGTCATCGGCGTTGGCAAAGTGGGAGTAGATGCCCTCGACGGTGGTGTGGCGGCAGGTAACGGCCGTTTCCAGCAGCTCCCACGCACTGTAATAATGCACCCCAATCCGCTCCATCCCCGTGTCAATCTTCAGGTGAACCTTGGCTCGCACCCCCCACTGCGCTGCCGCCGCATCAATTTGCCGCAGCTTCTCCACCGATGAGGCCGTCAACGTCAGCCCATACTGCAAAAACAGCGGAATCTGGTTGCCAATGATCCCACCCAGTACCAAAATGGGGGTTTCAATCCCCGCCTGCCGCAGCATGATCGCCTCCTCTAAAAAGGCCACGCCAAAATAAGGTGCGCCCAGGCTGGCAAGGTGACGCGCCACCGGCACCAGCCCATGCCCATAGGCATTGGCCTTGAGAATGGGCATGACACTGGCCGGCTGGGTGGCAATGACAATGGCGCGATAATTGTCTGTCAGCCGCGCCAAATCAACTTCAACATAAGTTGGACGAACAATTTCCTGTTCACTGATGGTTGGTTCGTTAATGGCAAACATGACCAGATTGTATCTTGGAGATTGGAGATTGGAGATTGCAAGCCATAAATCTCTAATCTCCAATCTCCAAATAGGTTGCACCATGACCACGCCAGACATACAATTGGCTTATTCGTTGACAGATAAACAACTGAATAAGGTAAACGGCCGTTCGGGAGAGAACGGAGTGGTGTTCAGAGATTAGAGATTAGAGATTAGGTATACCAATCTCCAATTACCAATCTCCAATCCCCACCAAGTCGCCGAAGGGGCAAGCCCAAGCGGGTGAAACTCTCAGGCAAAAGGACCGGGCGGAAAGTACCTCTCTGAAAAGCGAGTTGGCATCCTTGCCACCCCGCACCGAAGGGGCAAACTCAATGGCGAACGCCATTGCCAAATCTCTCAGGTTAATGACAGAAGGCGCGTACAGCAATTTTGCTGCTACGCGCCTTTTTTATTGGTTACCCAGTCATCGTTAACCATAACAACTGATCACTGTTTACTGATTACCGATAACTGTCCCATCCCATTCCTACTGGAGAAAACCATGATTAGACAAGCAACGCCTACAAACCATTCCCTTCTACAACCCCGTGATTCCTTTGCCCGGCGGCATAATGGCCCCACAATCGCCGACGTGGCCTACATGCTGGAAAGCTTGGGATTGAATTCGTTGGAAGAGCTGGTGCAAACGGCCGTTCCCGACACCATCCGCCTGCAAGGGCAATTCAACATCCCCGCCGGGCTAGGCGAAGCCGCAGCCCTGGCCGACATGCGCCAGCTTGCCAGCCAAAACAAGGTCTACCGTTCCTACATCGGCATGGGCTATAGCGACACCGTCACCCCACCCGTCATCCTCCGCAACATCTTGGAACACCCCGGCTGGTACACCGCCTACACCCCCTACCAGGCCGAAATCGCCCAGGGGCGGCTGGAAGCCCTGCTCAACTACCAAACGATGATCACTGACCTGACAGGGTTGGAGATCGCCAACGCCTCGCTGCTGGACGAAGGCACCGCTGCCGCCGAAGCAATGACCCTGTGCCAACGCGCCCTGCCGCGCAAATCCAAGGCCAATACCTTTTTTGTCTCCGAACTGTGCCACCCGCAAACCATTGACGTGGTGCAAACCCGCGCCGAACCGCTGGGCATCGAAGTGATTGTGGGCGACCACAATAGCTATGACTTCAGCCACGAAACCTTTGGCGTGCTGCTGCAATACCCCGCCACCGATGGCACCATTCTCGACTACGCCCCCTTTGCTGCCAAAGCCCATGAAGCAGGTGCACTCGTCGTGGTGGCCGCCGACCTGCTGGCGCTAACGTTGCTCCGCGCCCCCGGCGAATTTGGGGCCGACGTGGCCGTGGGCAACAGCCAGCGGTTTGGCGTGCCGATGGGGTACGGTGGCCCCCACGCTGCCTACATGGCAACCCAGGAAAGATACCAGCGCATCATGCCCGGCCGTCTGATTGGTGTTTCCAAGGATGCGACGGGCGAACAGGCACTCCGTATGGCCCTGCAAACGCGGGAACAGCACATTCGGCGCGACAAGGCCACGAGCAATATTTGTACGGCGCAGGTGCTGCTGGCGGTCATTGCCTCAATGTATGCCGTCTACCACGGGCCGGATGGGCTGCGGGAAATTGCTCAACGGGTGCGGTTGTTAACGGCCGTTCTCGCCCAAGCTTTGCAAAACGGCGGCTACACCACCAACGATGGCCCCACCTTCGACACCCTCAAAATCAGCGGCGGCGGCAAAGGCCAGGCCGAACTGATTGAGGCCGCCCTGTCCCACCAAATCAACTTGCGCCGCTACGACGATGGCGCGGTGGGGGTGTCGCTGGATGAAGCCACCCAAATTAGCGACCTGCAAGAGTTGCTGGCCGTGTTTGGCGTGACCGCCGACGTGGACGCGCTGGCCGACGGCGTTGCTCTCGACTATGATGCCACCCACAACCGCAGCAGCGACTACTTGACCCACCCCGTTTTCAACAGCTACCACTCGGAAACCGAAATGCTGCGCTATATCTACAAGCTGCAAAGCCGCGACCTGTCGCTGGTGCATTCGATGATTCCGCTTGGCTCCTGCACCATGAAGCTCAACGCCACCACGGAGATGATTCCAGTGACGTGGCCGGAATTTGGCAAGCTCCACCCCTTTGTGCCGCTGGATCAGGCGGCGGGGTATCAGGAGATGTTCCGGCGGCTGGAAGGGTGGCTGGCGGAAGTGACGGGATTTACGGCCGTTTCTCTGCAACCCAACGCCGGTTCACAAGGGGAATACGCCGGGCTGCTTACCATTCGCCATTACCACGCTGCCCACGGCAACGGCCACCGCAACATCTGCCTCATCCCCAGTTCGGCACATGGCACCAACCCCGCCAGCGCCGTCATGGCCGGGATGCAGGTGGTGGTGGTGGAATGCGACCACGATGGCAACATTGAAGTAGACGATTTGCGCCGCAAGGCAGAGCAGTACCGCGACAATCTGGCGGCACTGATGGTCACATACCCTTCGACCCACGGGGTGTTTGAAGCTTCCATCCGTGAAATTTGCCAAATCATCCATGCCAATGGCGGGCAGGTTTATCTGGATGGAGCCAACATGAATGCCCAAGTGGGGCTGTGCCGCCCCGGCGACTATGGCGCAGACGTGTGCCACCTCAATTTGCACAAGACGTTCTGCATTCCCCACGGCGGTGGTGGCCCCGGCATGGGGCCGATTGGGGTGCAGGCACATCTGGCTCCGTTCCTGCCCGGTCACGCGGTGGTGGCTGGCGTGGGCGGCACGGGGGCGGTCTCGGCTGCGCCGTGGGGCAGTGCCAGCATTCTGCCCATTTCCTATGCCTATATTGCTATGATGGGAGGCGACGGGCTGCAGCAGGCGACGCAGATGGCTATTTTGAATGCCAACTACATTGCCAAGCGGCTGGATCCGTATTACCCGGTGCTATACAAGGGGGAACATGGGTTTGTGGCGCATGAATGTATTTTGGATTTACGGCCGTTAAAAGACAGTTCCGGCATTGGAGCCGAAGACGTTGCCAAGCGGCTGATGGATTTTGGCTTCCACGCCCCCACCATGTCTTTCCCCGTCCCTGGTACGCTGATGGTGGAACCGACTGAAAGCGAGTCGCTGGCCGAATTAGAGCGGTTCTGCCAGGCGATGATCGCCATTCGGGAAGAGATTGCCGCTGTTGAGCGGGGCGAGATTGACCGGGAGAACAACCCGCTGCGGAATGCGCCACACACAGCCGCCGTTGTAACCAGCAGTGAATGGAAACGGCCATATTCCCGTGAACAAGCCGCCTATCCCCTCTCCTGGGTACGTGATGCCAAATTCTGGCCGGCCGTCAGCCGCATTGACAACGTATACGGCGACCGCAACTTGTTCTGCATTTGCCCGCCGATGGAGACGTATCAGTAGGGAGTACGGCGTGGGGAGTAAGGAGTGGGGAGTGCTATCACACCCCACTCCTTACTCCCTACAAATCCACTAAATTTTTGCGCGGCGTGCCCCTGTTTGTGATATACTAGAGACTCGAATTGAAGCAAATTTTTGGGTGCTTTCCCAAGGAGATTAATTAAGAGATGGCAAAAGTAACACACAAGCGGCGAGCGGTGAAGAAAAACCCAACGACGCAAAAAGCACGACCTGAAGGACCGGTGGCAAAGAAGCGGGATATCAACTGGGGTAAATGGGCTGCGATCACAATTGCGGTACTGGTTTCGCTCAGCATGATTCTGTCTCTGGTTGCCAAGTTTTAGTACGCCAACGAGTTAAAGTCGCATCTGCCATAACTGACGTTGGCTTGACCCGGCATTGTGCCGGGTTTTTTGTTGGTAATGGGGCAGCTAAAAAACGGCCGTTTTTCCCCCTCTCAACCCATCTTCAATCCGTTCCCGGTGGCGCGGCGGCAGCGGTGGTAGGTCATTCGGGGCAAAGTAGCGCAGTTCCAGCGACTCCTCGCCATCGGCGCAAAGGGTGCCGCCCACCACGCGGCACAAAAACAGCGTGCTGACATATTTCATCCGGTCGCCGTTGGGGTAAGCCACCTCAAACCGTTCGTCGGAATAAATCCCCACTACCTGTACCGGCTCCACCACCAGACCCGTTTCCTCAAAAATCTCGTGGATCACTGTTTGGTCAATCCGCTCCCCCAGCTCCATGCCACCACCCGGCAGCGCCCAACTGCCGTCATCGCCGCGCCGTTGCAGCAGGACGTGGCCGTTGTTATCCACAATCAAAGCGGCGGCAGCGGGGCAAATAAAGCGGTCTTGCCCTACATAGCGACGGACAAAGCGAAAGTAAGGTTCCTCAGCGCGGCTGTGACCCGGTTGCCCACGTTGAAAGCTGACTTCAGGCTGGTTTGCCAGGCAATCTTCGGCCATAGCGCGATACCAAACGGCCGTTTCTCCCAACCTTTCCAACAGTTCCCCCGGCTCACACCACGCCAACCCCGTCGTTTCATCTCCATCCAGCCGCAGGTCGCCCCCCGTAACGTGGCATTCAAAGGTGGCGGTAAACTGCTGCACCTGGTCGCCATTGGGGTACAGTACGTCAAAATCGGGCGAACTGTAGAGGCCAATCAGCCGCGTCACGGCCACATCCAGCCCCGTTTCTTCGCGGGCTTCGCGCACGGCGCAGGCGGGCAGGCTTTCGCCCAGTTCTAATATCCCGCCGCTAAACCCCCACCAGCCAAAGTCGCCGCGCTGTTGCAGGAGAAAACGGCCGTTTTTGTCCCGAATAACGGCCGTTGCTGTGACCAAAATAATCTTCTGCGAACCCACCTGGCCGCGAATCCATCGTAAATACGACATGTTTATCTTGTCACGCAAAGTCGCAAAGTCGCAAAAAGAGATTGCTGTGCTTTGCAGCTTTGCATGAGATTCTTTCGCTATTCACCAAAACGAAAACCTGCCGCCTCTTTCTGTAGCTGCGCCTTTGTTTCCGGCGATAGCGCGTTCCACTTTTGCCCGGTCAGCGCCCCATGCAGCGCATAGAGCAAATTGAGGCTGGCTTGTTCATGCCGCGCCTTTGCCAAGCAATAGGCCGTCACCGCCCCCATCTCACGCAACTCATCCAGCGTCGTCACCCCAATCTCGCGCAGCCATCCGGCCGAAGTCGGCCCCAAATTCAGCTCATTTTCCAACGCACCCATATCTGCCCTACCCTCACTGATTACCGACGGCTGTTTACCGATTACTGAGAACCCTCGCCCATCGCCGAATACGTCCCCACTGTACACAGTTGAAACAGCGACCGCGCCATAAACTCTGGCGAATAGGGCATATTATTTTCCAGCCACCAGCTAATCAGTGCAAACAGCGACCCAGCCACATGCCACGAAATCATCGAGGCGGGCAGCGGGTCCGTTTTTACCTGCGCCAGCACCATTTGCCGCTCATTGTAGGCGGCAATGTAGCGAATAACGCTGCTGGTCACATACCCCAGCCCCTGCTGGCTTAGCACCGTGCGGAACAGTGCCTGGTTTTCGGCCACATATTCAAACACGCGCTGCATGTGCAGCGGGTTGC
Source organism: Ardenticatenaceae bacterium (assembly GCA_020634215.1). Taxonomy (GTDB): domain Bacteria; phylum Chloroflexota; class Anaerolineae; order Promineifilales; family Promineifilaceae; genus JACKCD01. Next base: position 7,672 of record JACKCD010000025.1, read on the forward strand.
CCCACGGCGGTTCCCCATTGGCCTCTGCTTCCAAAAGCTGCACCAACTCATCAAAATGGGTTTCCAGACTGTCCACCAGCAGCTCTTCCTTGCTGCCATAGTGCAAATAAAACGTCGCCCGGTTCAGGTCTGCTCGCTCGGTAATGTCTTGAATGGTGATAGATTCATAAGAACGCTCCAAAATAAGCGCCAAAATTGCCTCGCTAAGCTGCCGCCGCGTTCGCAAAACCCGTCTGTCTATTTTTTTCTTCATAGGCCGCTCCGTTTGTCAACAAATGTTGCTTATTCAACAAGATGCCAATATTGCCCGTTGACAAATAAAGCAACATCCATACTATTTTATTGACGAATTGCTGTTTAATCAACAGTTTGTTGAATAAGTGAATATTTTGCAGTGCGTTGCACGCCAGCGTGCAACGCACTGGTTGCAGACGGAGTGGTGTCACATGAATTCTCAATTACCTCCCGGCCCAGAAAGCAAGGGTCTTTGGGGCGATCTCAACGAGTTTGCCCCCAATCCCCCGGCCTATTTGCTCAAGCTCGCCAAAACTTATGGCTCGATTGCACGCTTTCGTATTCTCAACCGCAGCATGTATTTGCTGACTGACCCCGACATGATTCGGGAAGTGTTGGTAAAACAGCAGGAGATTTTTGCCAAAACACCGTTTGACAAAGAGGTGTTGGGGCGTTTTTTGGGCAAAGGATTAGTGACCAGCGACGGCGAATTTCACAAGCAGCAGCGGAAATTGGTGCAGCCAGCGTTCCACATGAAGCGGATTCAGGCGTATGCCGAGGTCATGGTGCGGTATACGGACAGGATGCTCAACGGCTGGCAGGATGGGGAGGTGCGGCGGCTGGATGAGGAGATGATGGCATTGACGATGTTTATTGTCTCCAAGACACTGTTTGACGCCGATGTGGAAACGATGGAGACGCAGGTGCAGGCGGTGGGGGAGGCGATGGATGTGGTGCAGCGCAGTTCCAATGCGGATTACCGGCGTGGTTTCCCGGTGCCAAATTGGCTGCCGACGCGCAACAACCGAGAGCGAAAACGGGCGGCACGGGTGCTGGCGGAGGTTTTGGGCGGGATTATTGCGGAGCGGCGGCGGGAGGAAACGGCCGTTGATCACGGTGATCTCCTGTCCATGCTGCTGCTGGCGCAGGGGGAAGACGGCGGCCAGATGAGCGACCAGCAGGTGCTGGATGAGGCAGTGACGCTGTTTGCCGCCGGACATGAAACGACATCTAACGCACTGACGTGGACGTGGTATTTGCTGAGCCAGCACCCAGAGGTGGAAGAACGGCTGCATGAGGAGGTAGATGAGGTATTAAACGGCCGTTTACCCACCTTCCACGACCTCCCCAACCTACCCTACACGGGAATGGTGATCAAGGAAGCACTGCGGCTTTACCCACCGGCTTGGGTGCTAAACGGCCGTTCCCCCCTAACCGACACCGAAGTGGGTGGCTACCCCATCAAAAAAGGGAGCATCGTCTTCATCAGCCCCTACGTGATGCACCGGATGCCGCACTATTTTGCCGAGCCGGAGGAATTTCGGCCGGAACGGTTTACGCCAGAGCAAGAAAAAGAGCTGCCGCGCTATGTTTATTTGCCGTTTGGCGCGGGGCCGCGTGTCTGCATTGGCAACGCCTTTGCCATGATGGAGGCGCAACTGCTGCTGGCAACCATCGCCCAGCGTTTCCGCTTTGCGCTGGTGCCGGAGCAGGAAATTGTGCCCAATCCGCTGATTACCTTGTCGCCCCGCGACGGGCTGCAGATGCGGCTGGTGGCGCGGGAGGCACCGCTATTTGGCATGGCGGTCGCAGAGCCGGCCTATGTGCTAGGAGATTAATTTAAACATGGCGTAGGGTCGAGGCATGGCCTCGACCCTACGCCATGTTCGTCAGATACGGGTTTTGTGGTTGTGGCACTGAATGACCCTGACTAACGAGTGCTAAAGAACCAGAGGGCGAGCAAGTGGATGAGGCCAAGTAGCAGGGTGCTGCCACCGTGAATAAAAACGGCTGTTTTTCCCACACCCCACCGAGGTTTAACGCCACGCCACCGCCAAAAAACGGCCGTTGTCCCACTGCAAAGCAGCCACAAGACTAGTAAACCAAGTCCCATTTGCGGAAGAAGTGAGACTTTATAAGGTACAGCAACAACCCCAATACTTTGTATGTTGAATGCGACCCAGGATAATTTTGTCCGCTCAAACGATTCTGCTAGGCTAAACAAAAGCCATATAACCCCCACAAAAACGATAGAAAGCAATATGGCCTCTTGTACACTTTCTTTTGTGACAAACAACCTAAAACGATTAAGCAAATAAAACTCGGCGGCTGCTTTGCACACAAGCATAGTGGGAACCATAATCATGATGATAAAGCTGACAAATAACCATTCAGCGACCATGTCGGCATTCTCCTTTATGTCTACGACAAAAATAGGCGCGTGTAGGCATATGACAGTATTGACCTCCTGAAACAACATTTGCCTGTTGTTTACCGCGCCAAATTGTCCAATTCAAGCTGTAAAGTTGTCCGAATGTTGTCCGTCGGGAAAGAAAAGATAGGCTTGGGTAAAATTTGTAGTTAACGTTTTTGGGTTTCGGCTACTTCATCTTGCCAAAGCATGTGGGCCAGGCGCAAACGGCCGTTTTCCAAATAATGTGCGTACAGTCTCCCCCCCGTTCGCGCCCCGCTTGCCAACTCCACCCCACAAGCACGCTCCACCTCCCGAATAATTTCCTGCCGCGCCTTGCCTTCCACATATCCTTTCACCAGCAGCAAATATTCCACCCACTGATCCGAAGCTGGGTTGGGCGGCGGTGTGTTGGGCATGGGGCAAAGACGCTGATGTAAATAATGCTCCAAAAATTGGCGCAGCACCCGCGCCTTTTCGGCTTCTGAAAGTGCCGACAATGGCAAGTGGTTTTGTTGGGCAAAGGTGATTAACGGCCGTTGTAGCAACTTCAACGCCAACAACTGACTCCGCCCCATCACCTCATCCTTGGCAAACTGCTTGTGCCGAAAAATCGCCTGCACCTCATCGGCAATCAGTTCCCGCAGTTGTGCCACTTGCGCCGATTGCGTCAGATCAACTAACGCTTGCTGCGCCATCGCCAACGCCTCCTGCTGGTCGGGAGCCAGCAAAATAGCCTGCCGTACCTGATCAAATTGAAACAAAAAGCGCGACTCCCAATTGGGCAACAGCAGCCGATTGACCAGCAGCAAAAACCAGGGCCGCGCTGCTGCCGTTCCCAGCAGCAAAACCACCATAAGCAACACTGTAAAGGGTGGCAGGGCGATCCCCATCAAGCCATGCGCCCCATACAAAATCAGTAAAAAGATCGCCACATTTAGCACCGCCCGCCCCAGCGAACGGCGAAAATCGTGCGCCACCTGCTGCTGCTGCAAAAAGGCGTTGTAACGGGCAATACTGCGCCCCACCAACGCCAAGCCAATAGCCAGTACCCCATGCCCTGCCTGCTCCGGCAGCCAGCCGCTGGCATATCCAACAATACTCAACGAGGCACCCAGGGCGACAATGGCTCCCCCAGCCACCAGCCAGCGGAACTCACGCTGCTCATGGCTTTGCGGTTGACTGCCTCGATATCGTTGCCACAAGAGATAAACGGCCGTCCACAGCACCACCCCCAAAAAACCGCTGTAAAACAACCATTGCCCGGCCGCCAGCGGCACAAAAAACGGCTCAACCCCTGCCGTGCTTGGGGCAATCGCGCCATAGCGAAAAATGGCCTCGCTAAAGCTGCCCCACAGTGCCAACGCCACCGCATAAACCAGCACCAAGCGGGGTGTCCATCGTGCAAACGGAGACAGTTCTGTGGCAATTGGTTGTGGCAACCGAGCCACTGCCCGAAACCAAAGCGCAATAGCTAATGGCACCGTCCACCAGCCGCCACGTAGCCAAAAAAGATAGGTCGCCGGGTCCGGGGCAACGATTCTCATCGCTGCGCCCAAAAAGAAGAGCGAGACAAGGGTTAATCCCGCCCCCGCCGACATAGCCGTTGTTCGCAACAAATCGCGCCACGACTGTTCACCCGTTTCTAGCGGTAAGCCGCGTGTCAGTACGTATAACCCAAGCCAAAGAAAAAAGCCGCCGATGAAGAGTTCAAGATGGAAGAGCATATGAGCCAATAACGTAGGGTCGAGGCATGCCTCGACCCTACAAACCGTTCAACGCCGCCTCAATCTGTTTTCCCCAGCCAAACAACAGCTCATCCTGCTGCCAGCCGGCTGCTAACTGCAACCCCATTGGCAACCCCTGCTCATCCAATCCGGCGGGAACGGTGAGGGTGGGTACGCCTGCATGAGTCCAGGGAAGGTTCATCACCGGGTCGCCAGTGCCGTCCAGCCCGGCGGGTGCGGCACCGAGGGCGGGTGGGGAGAGCCAGAGGTCAATGGCATGGGCGGTGGCAGCGGCGGCCAGTTCGTGGCGCAGTTGTTCCCGTCCGGCGACGGCGGTTTGCAGGGAAACGGCCGTTATTCCCTGCCCCCGCACAATCAAATCAGCCGTTTTCGGATGATACACGTCCCCATATTGGGCAAACCAGTTGGCGTGAACCTGCGCCGCATCCGCCGCCACAATCACGTTGTGGCGCGTGTAAATGTCGTCAAAATCGGCCATGACGGGAACCGATTTCACCATAAATCCAGCTTCAACTAATTTTGCACAACTGGCGCGGAAATGCGCCAGCCCTGCCGCAGACGTGCGCTCTAAATACGCCCCTTCGGGAATGCCCAGCGTTGGACGGCTGGCGGCAGCGGGCTGCCAATTGGTACACAGTAAACTGGCGGCCAGTTCGCACCCGGCCACGTCGCTGGCAAACAGGCCAATGTGGTCAACCGAAGGGGAGAGCGGAATAACCCCGGCGCGGGAGATGCGGTCATAGGTGGGTTTGTACCCCACCGCGCCGCAAAAGGCAGCGGGGCGATTGATGGAGCCAATGGTTTGCGTGCCAAACGTGAGCGGAGCCAGCCCCGCCCCCACGGCCGCCGCCGAGCCGCTGCTGGAGCCGCCGGGGGTGTGGGCGGGGTTATAGGGGTTGCGGGTGGGGCCAGGGGCAAAGTAGGCAAACTCGGTGGTGACGGTTTTGCCCAAAATGAGCACCCCCGCCGCTTTTAGCTGGCTGACGCTGGTTGCTTCCTGCCCCTGAATGGCACTGGCGGGAACGCGGCTGCCCGCCTGGGTGACAAAGCCAGCGGTGTGGAAGATGTCTTTGACCCCGATGGGTATGCCAAACAGCGGCGGACGGCGGGCAGGGTCGGGATATTGGGCGAGCAGTGCCTGAGCCTCGCGGCGGAGGCGGGCAAAACGGCCGTTTTCTGGCACAAAAGCCAGCACCTCTGGCTCACGCTGGTTAAAATAGGCTTCAAGCTGATCGAGGTAGGTGAGAAGGGATAAACGGCCGTTGCTTAAATCAGCGGCCAGTTGGGTTAATGAAGGGTGGGCAAACATCGAGTCATCCTTTTTGGGTGGCATATGGGGGTATTGTAAACAATGTTTGGCTGGGGACAAAGGACACACTCGCCTTTCTCAACCAGCAGCCCGTGGGGTATGCCTGCCTACGCCTCATCCCCATGGTGTGTGACCCCATCTGATCAGATGCGTATACAATACGCCCCTACTTATCGTTTCTTTTGGGCTTTGGGTTCCCATCGCCAAAAAGGCGCAGCCATTCCTCCACGTCTTCGGGATCCAGCTTGCTGGAAGAACGTTTGGGCTTGGCAGGTGGGGTAGCGGAGGAAGATGCCGTTGGGGTGGGCGGTGGTGGTTCTGGCTCTGCGCCAAAAAGTTGCAGCCATTCGTCTACCTGGTCAGCATCCAACTTACGGGTGGAGCGTTTTTGCTTGGAGAGGGGTAAGGGCGGTTTTTTCTCTTTGGCAGGTGGCGCAGCAGGCGGCGGGGATGCTTGCCGCACTACGGACGGCGGGGCGGGACGTTTTCTTTTGGGCGTTTCCGGCTCAGGGCCAAATAGCTCCAGCCATTGTGCCACGTCTTTGTCGCTAATTTCCGGCTCGGCTTCGGCTCCCGCTTCCGGCTGGCTGGCAGCGGTGGGCAGCCGCTTGTCCACCCCCATTTCCTGCACAAACGCCTCCGAGCGCAGGGTGGCAATGCGGCGCTGGTTGGCGGCATCCAAAATCATCTGGTCGCTGCTGACAACGGTGTATTCGCGTGGGTTTTTCACGTTGTGAATGCGGTTGATGAGGAGGGAATCGGCTGTTTTGCCAGCGGGGGCAAAAACGGCCGTTATATCCGCATTCGACAACTGCTTCTGCTTTCCCCCCGGCAGCCCCTGGTCAAACACCACAATCACCCGCCGCGACCGCTGCGCCGAAGCCCAGCTTCGCAGGCGCAGCACCAGTTTCACCTCGTCATTGGGGTCATCCAGATCAATGTCGGGCATTTTGGCAATTAAATTGTGGCCGTCTATTAAGTAAATCACTGGGTTTAGCCAGTAATCGGTAATCGGTAATCGGTAATCAGTTGCCTGACTGATTACCGATTACTGGTTACTGATTACTCTTTTACAATTTCCAATTTGGCAAAACTCGCCGCCAACCGCTTAATTCCCTCACTGGGGAACGCCACCGTCACCTCTTCATCATTGCCGGTGAGCTTGCTTTCAATGACCGTCCCCTCGCCAAATTTGACGTGGCGCACTTTTTGCCCGGTGCGATATTGGGTGCTGCCGCTGCTGGTTGTTCGAGGTTCGTCATCCATATCCTGGCGCAAATAGTTCGGTTTGGGCAGCCGTGAGCGGGGCGGTTCGCTGGCTGGCGCTGGTTGAGGCCGGGCCGGGGGTGTCCATTCCTTGCGGCTAGGAGCCGCTGACCGGCTGCTGCTGCCAGACCAACTGGTGTTGCTGCGTCCGCCGCTCCAACTGCTGGCGCGGGAAACGGCTTCCTGCCGCCGCTGTTTGGTTGCCCCCCCTTCAGTTAACTCGGTTGGGATGTCGTTGAGAAAGCGGGAGGGAGCAGACACGGAGCTATCGCCAAAGGTGGTGCGGCGAAAGGCGTGGGAAATATAGAGAACGTCTTTAGCGCGGGTGATGCCCACATAGAACAGGCGGCGCTCTTCGGCCAACTCTTCGCCGTCGTCGAGGGAACGGCTGTGGGGCAGCAGCCCATCTTCCAGCCCCGTAAGAAAGACGATGGGGTATTCCAGCCCTTTGGCAGCGTGGAAGGTGAGCAGCGTCACGGCGTTGGCTTGTTCTTCGAGGTTGTCGGTTTCGGAGACCAGCGACACTTGCTCTAAAAATTCGCCCAGCGTGCGGCCGGCTTCGCTAACGGCCACGCCGCGAAATTCCATGACGTTGGCCCAGCGCTCTTCTCCTTCGGGGGTGCCGTCGTCAATGTATGCTTTGTAGCTGGTGTTGTCCAGCACCAAATCAATCAGTTCGGCTACCGTGGCGTGGTCACGGATGGTAAGCCAGGCGTGGAGCATTTCGCCAAAGGTGAAGAGGGAGCTAAAGGCGCGGGCGGGGAAGGGGTGGGATAGGTCGGAATTGGTGTAGAGTTCAAGAACGGCCGTTGTTGGCTGCCACCCATGCTTCGCCGCCCAATCGAGCAAATCTTGCCGCGTTTTGGCCCCAATGCTGCGCGGCGGCACGTTCAAAATACGGCTAAAGCTAATCTCATCGGCCGGGTTATGGATGACGCGCAAAAAGGCGATGATGTCCTTGATTTCCCGCCGCTTGTAAAACTCGGTCGCCCCCACCAGCTTATAGGGAATGCCCACCCGCAGCAGCGTTTCTTCCAGGGCGCGTGATTGGAAGTTGGTGCGGTACATGACGGCGGTGTCGGCATAGCGATAGCCATCCAGCAGGTGGCGTTCAATGGTAGCAACAATGGTGTCGGCCTCTTCGTTTTCATTGTACGCTTCCCGCACCACAATTTGCCGCCCCCCTTCCCGCGTGGTAAATAGCTCCTTGTCCACCCGGTCGCTGTTGCGCCGGATGACCGCTTTCGCGGCATCGAGAATGATCTGGGTGGAGCGGTAATTTTGTTCCAGCAGGATCATTTGCGCGTTGGGATACTCCTCGCGGAACCGCTGGATGTTGCGGAAATCTGCCCCGCGCCACTTATAGATTGATTGGTCTGCATCACCCACGGCAAAAATGTTGTGGTGGGTGGCAGCTAGTTTGTGCAGCAGCGCGTATTGCGTGGTGTTGGTGTCCTGAAACTCGTCAACGAGGATGTATTGGTATCGCTCTTGGTAACGCTGGAGAATTTCCGGCCGTTCGTCAAACAGCAGCACCGTGTTCATCAGCAAATCATCAAAGTCCATAGCGTTATTGGCGTGCAGAATTTCCTGATAGCGCGTGTAAACACGGCGGGTTACTTCGGCAATATAGTTGGTGGCGTTGTAGAGATCGGGAGTGATGAGTTCGTTTTTGGCCTGCCCAATAGCGTTGCGAATTTTGTTGGGCGGAAACTTTTTGTCATCGAGGTTCAAATCTTTGAGTGCCTGTTTCATCACCTGAAGCTGGTCGGCGGTGTCAAAGATGACAAAGTTTTGGTCGTAATGGGTCAGGTTGTCCGCCTCGCGGCGCAGAATGCGGGCGCAAACGGCGTGGAATGTACCCATGGTCAGGCCGCGCAGCGACCCTTCGAGCAGGGCTTCAATGCGCTCGTTCATTTCCTTGGCCGCTTTGTTGGTGAAGGTGACGGCCAAAATGTGCCACGCTGGCACTTTCATTTCCTGCACCAAATAGGCGATGCGGTGAGTGAGGACGCGGGTTTTGCCGCTGCCGGGGCCGGCCAACACCAACACCGGGCCAGTTCCAGCGGTAATGGCATCACGCTGCGCGTCGTTGAGTCCTTCCAGTAAATGCAATGGTTTCTCCGTTAGTAAACAAGATGCGGGTAGGCATCCATAAAACGCTGTTGAATAGCTGTTGATAAGTGGTAGCTGCTCGCTTTAATTCTTGTGGGTATCCTGGGGATAACCTGTGCATAGCTGGCTACCTGCTTTGTTACCAGGAGTGATTATACCCAAGGATGGGGGGATGGGCAGGTGGAGTTTGGCGGTTAACGCTGCTGCCAGAGGTACCAGGTGATGGTGGCAAAGACAATGAGCATTCCCGCGAGCTGCCAGGGGGAGGTGAGGCGTTCGTCGAGAAAGAGGGTGCCGATGGCAAAGGTGCTCAGGAGTCGCCAGCTCATGAGGCTGCTGACGCGGGGGGCGCCGATGTGGCGGATGGCAATGATTTGGCTGAGGTTGGCAAGGACGAAAACGCCGATACTGAGACCCAAAAAGGCAACAATGTCCCACAGGTCGATGGTAAGCCAGCCGCGCCAATCTTCTTGCCACAAAATGGAGAGGATGGTGCTGCTGCTGGCGATGACGAAGAATTGCATGAGCATAATGGCTTCGCTGGGGATGTGGGTATCGCGGCTGCGGCGGACGATGAGCATGTAGGCGGCAAGGGCGATGCTGCTGATAATGGCAAGAAAGATGCCTAGGAGATCGTAACGGCCGTTTATCCCCCCCACCGTTCCCAGCCGCCACCCCGCCAGCAAACTCTCTCCCATCATCAAGGCCGAGCCGATAAACGTCAGTGCTACGGCTCGCCTGGTGTAACGCGGGGTGGCCTCATGCAGCAGCAAGACACTGAGCAGCACCACCCAAAACGGGGTCGTTTGGGTAACAATTTGGACAAACACCGACAGGGTGTAGCGTGCAGCAAACTGGTTGCTGAGGCCGCGCACAACTGAAACAGCACCAAACTGCCATAGCAACGGCGAACGATAGACGTGGCGATCCAGCCGTGGCAAGATAAAAAAGCCAAAAATGACAAAAGGTAGGCCATAGGCCAACACCAAAATGGAGAGGCTGGGCAGGTGGCTGACAGTTTGCAGATAGCGAGCAAAAACCGGGTGGGTTCCCCACAGGGTATGGCTAACCAGCGCAATGAGCAACCAACCCCAGGCAGAAACGGCCGTTTTTTCCCTCATCTGCCATCACCCGCACAAAAAAAAGGCCAGCTACCCAAGCTGACCCCATACCTAAAAAACTCAGACAAACGCGGCCTAATCATCCAACGCCTGACGCACCGACCACAGCAAATCATGCGGCATAAACGGCTTATGCAAGAAATGTTTCTGCCCCGGATGCGCCGTTTGCAATGAAATCGCATCCGTATAGCCCGACATATACAGCACCTTCAACCCTGCCGACAAATCCAGCAAGAACGAAGCCAGTTCCGCCCCATTCATCCCCGGCATAATCACATCCGTCAGCAGCAAATCAATCGGTTCAGCATAATCATTGAACAGTGAAACCGCCTGCATCCCATCTTCAGCCACCAGAACTGTGTAACCAGCATCCAGCAGCACCTCCTGCACGAATTCGCGCACGCTTTCCCGGTCTTCAACCAGCAGCACCACTTCATGCCCCACTGCCATCGGCGGCAAACCTTCAACAATCTCTTCCTGTTTTTCCACCACTTCATAGCTTGCCATCGTGGGGAAATAAATCTGGAAAGTTGTCCCAGACCCAGGTTCGCTTTCCAAATACACCTTGCCGCCCGTTTGCATCACAATGCTATAGACGGTGGAAAGACCTAACCCTGTGCCCTTGCCCTTTTCCTTTGTTGTAAAAAACGGCTCAAACGCTTTAGCTTGCGTTTCTGGTGCCATGCCCACACCCGTATCGCTCACCGTGAGCAAAACATATTGACCGGGGCTTAATAAAGCTGTATCAATGATGGTTGCGTCATTATCTGTTGTAACCATGCTGGTGGCGATGAGTAGTTGCCCCCCACTGGGCATGGCATCACGGGCATTAACGGCTAAATTCACAAGTATCTGGTTAATTTGCACCGGATCAGCCTTGATGTTGCCCAAATTGGGTGCCAGTTCGGTGGCGACAATGATGTTCTCGCCAATTAACCGCTCAATCATGCTCTTGGTTTTGATAATGATCTCATTCAACTGCAAAATTTGCAGTTCCTGCTCTTGTGCCCGGCTAAAGATGAGTAACTGGTTAGTCAATTCGCTCACCTGATGCCCGGCATCCCGAATGGCGCGGGCATAGCGGAGCGGGCTACCGCTTAGCCCCAACTCTGGTTCGGTTAGTAGGTCGCTGTAGCCGGTAATGATAGTGAGCAAATTGTTGAGATCGTGGGCGACACCGCTGGTAAGCTGCCCAATGGCCTCCATTTTTTGCGATTGGCGGAACTCGGCTTCTAACTGCTGCCGCTCCAGTTCGGTTGTGAGCCACTGCCCCATTAATTGGATCATGCCTTTCTGGGTGCTGGTGAATGGCTCGTTGCGTACCGAGGCGGAGGAAAAATTGAGCGTGCCATAAGGACGGCCGCGAACGATGATGGGCAAGCCAATATAGGCTTCCAGCCGGAAATTTTGATAGGCAGGGTGATACGCTTGCTCTGACTGACCAATGTTGACAAATGTAAGCGGCCATTGGTCAGGCGGAATGGTGAGCAGTAGTTCGCAGTAGGTCATGTCCAGCGGCAAGACCATGCCGGGTTTCATGGGAGAAGGCGAACGCACGTGGAGGAGTTCGTAATCGTTGTTCGTCACGCGGGAGAGCATCCCGGTTTCCATTTGCAGAAGATCGCAGCCTAGGGCCAGCAGCCGTTCAACTTTTTCTGCGTAGCTGGTGGTACGGTCAATGGTGATGAGATATAAGCGGCGCAGACTGTCTTCGCTTTGACGCAGATTGTCGCGGGCTTGCTCGTGCCGGCCGATCTCTTTTTTCAGCGCGTTGTTGATCTGCTCCAAATCGGCCGTGCGCTGTTCAACCCGCTGCTCCAGTTCGCTTTTGGCTATTTGTAACGCTAGTTCAGCGTTGCGCTTGTCAGTAATGTCGGTTTCGGTGCCTACGAGACGGTAGGGAAAACCATCTTTGTCGCGCAGGGCGATGGCGTGAACGGCCACCCAGCGGACGGAACCATCGTCCAAAAGATTGCGGTGTTCAATCTGGTAGTCGCTTGTGGTTCCACGGAGAAAGGCGGAAACGGCCTGGCTAACTACGAGAAGGTCGGCGGGATGAACGGCCGTTAAAAACGCCGTTAACGTGGGTGTTTGCCCATGCGGAATATTGCGCGACTGACGCAAAAGCGGGTCAATATACAGTGTTCCCGTCCGCAAATCTGCATCCCATGCCCCAGTACGCCCCGCCTGGCTTGCCAATTCATACCGTTCCTGCACCTTGGTCAGCCGAGCACGAGCCTGCTCCAATTCAGCCTGGAGACAGGAAAGACGTTCTTGTAGCTCTTGTGTTGTTGATTCTTGCTGATTTATGCTGCTCATTAACCGTTGCCCCTGCCCTTTGTCTTGCAGAGCCTAGTTTGGCATATACAAAGCCAGTTACTATTGTACTGAAGTCAGTTAAATTCACCATTACAATTGTTAAGAGAACCTGGTATGTGAAAATAATCAGTCCCAACATAAATAGAAGCACAATTATCAAATGCAACAAGCAATCGAGCAAATGGTTGCCCCACTGCCGAAAGGAACCGATTTAGGTCTATGTAAATTCCGTTAGATCAACATCCCCAGCCACGCCATCATCAAATAGGATATGGAAGGTATAATTAGCTTTATAATCAATGTTCATAATATCGTTCATGTTTCACATGATTTTAACCTCACGTTAAAGGAGGGATTTTCCCAATCGGTTTGCTTTCCTGCGCCAGTTTCTAACATTCTTCGAGTTCAAGAACATGCAGGTCAATCCATTCACGGACAAGTTTAGTTGCGGTTCTCGAATTCAAATCGCCCTTGGTTACATTCCCATTAAAATCAAAATTTGTCTTCTTACCCGAATATTCAACATGCATGTGGGAAGGATTATGGTCGTCGAAAAACATTCTGATAAGGGTCACTATTTATGATGCCCATTCCCCTTCCAACCTCATCCCGCTTTGCTGTGAAATTTACCACTGACTTGTGGTGAAACGGCCGTCTGGGAAACGGCCGTTTCCCTTTCAACCCCAAGCCCTTTTTCCTGGCTATGGAGAGAACACCTCTTGAACCAAGCGCAGTTGGTTATCAGGCTGGGGTTGCCCCTCGGCTTTCACCGGCAGCCGTTCGCCGCCGCTGGAACTGTAAAGACCTAGCAGCAGGGTGTAGTCGCCGGCCGACACCCCATTTAGCGGAATGGTGCGCTGGTCAATAACGATTTCGCCCGGTAGCCAGGTAGCGGTGAGCCAGCCGTCGCCGCTGGGGGGGCTGTCTAGCTGGGCAATGATTTGGCCGTTGCTGTCTACCAAATGGTTGAAAACGGTGTAGTTGGTGGCGGGGGTTGCTAGTGCTTGCCAGTAAAGGGTGAGGTGTAGGGCTTCGGAATCGGTTTGCAGGTCGTAGCCGAGCAGTTGGATGGCATCGCCAAACTGGGCGGTAAGGGGATGGGAGATGAGTGGAGGGGTGTAGAGCCGCTGGCGTTGGTCAAGCTGCATGGTGGCGAGGATGTTGCTGCCCTGGGTGATGGAAACGGCCGTTTCCCCTACACCAGCTTCTGGTGTCAACAACCACACCTTCAGCACCGGCTCCACCCCAATCACCAAATCGGCCGGAACGTGGAACTGGTGCAGGCTGGTTACTGGCTCATGTAGTTGCCAGCGCGAGGTTGGATAGCGGCCGATCCAAATGTCGAACGTTTGCTCAAGAATTGATTCGCCTGTGTCGGGGTCGGCAAGTTGGAGCTTGAGAGCGTAATCGGTGGTGGGACGCTGCAACGCCACCCAATTGAGTGCCATGTTGATGTCGAGGCCAGGGGTAAGCAGACTGCTAAAGGTGGCACTTTGCAGCATCAGGGTTTGGTCAAAAATGAGGGCATCGGTGGGTGGGGTGAAGTCAGCCAAGGGGCGGCTGCGGATGGGCAGCAGAGCCGTGCGGTTTTCACCAGACAGGGCAAAGAGCGTGCCGTCGCCATCGTGCAAATCAATGCGGAACTGGGCTTGGCCGGGGGGCATTCCGCCGGGCAGGGTGAGAACGGCCGTTTGCCCAAACCTGTCCCCCGCCTGCCAATTGGCCTGTGGATAGGTGAGCAGTTCGCTGCTTTCGGCCCAGACGTTGCCGCTGTCGTCCAGCAGTTGGGTGCGGACGTAGGTGAGGCTGTTGGGCAGGTTAGGGGCGGGGTCGGGGATTTGGAAGTGGAAAACGGCCGTTAGCTTATCGCCGCGAAGCAGTTCATCCGGCAGCGTGTAGCCCACCAGGGTTGGCCCGTTGGCAAAGGTGGCTTGCAGCGGCGCGGCTGGCTCAACATCCCACAGGGTCGTATCATAGCGGACAAAAGCCGGGTCGCCGTCGGAATAAGGGATAGGCATTGCCGTCGCCACTTCCGTTAGTGCCGCTGGGGGTGGCTCATCGGCAGGCAGCAAATACCAAGCGGGTTGGTCGCTCCACGCAATCCCATTGGCTGGAACAAACCAGCTTACGGGCCGGCGGGTGTGGTAGGCAAAATCACGCGGGGCGGCATCGTAGGCACGGGGGTGGCCGATGTAGACGCGGGTGTTGGGCGGAGGTGGGTTTTCGTTGAGGTAACGCCCCATCGCCGCCAAATCAGCCTGATAGATCTCGCGCACGTCGGGGTTGTTGGCCCAGCGGACAAAGTATTGCTGCCAGGTATTGAGCAGGGTGAGGGCAAAGCCAGCAGTCAGCAGCAACGGCCAGAGGCGGGTTGTTTGCGGCCAGCGGGTGGTGGTGTAGGTGAGGGTGTGGTCGAGGAAAACGGCCGTTAACAAATACACCGGCACCATCGCCCCCGCCGCCCGCAAAAAGGAGGAGTTGGCTTCCAAAATGGCGTTGGGGCCAAGCATGGCGGCCAGCCAGAGGAGAAGAAGCGGGGGAGCGGGGGAGCAGAGGAGCAGAGGAGCAGCTTTTTCACCCCTGCCCCCTTGCTCCCCTGCTCCCCTGCTTGTAAAGGTGTAAAAAACCGCCCACACCACCCCGCCATAAAAAAACAACCCCGTTGCCCAATCAAACACCGGTTCCCCGGCTACATGGTAGCGCCATTCCTGGTCACCTTCGATGGTAAACATTTTGACCACGCCAAGGATGGAGGGAAGGAGGGCAGCGGGGTTGCCATCGAGTGCCTCATCGAGCGTGGTGCGAAAGGCGTTGACGCGCTGGTTGACCAGATCGGGGTTTTGCCACATGTACCACCCAAGCGGGGCAAAAACGGCGGCGGCCAGCAGCAGGGTGACGGCTAATTGGGGCCAGGTTTGGCGCAGCCAGCCGCGCTGCCGCCACGCCAGCCAGCCCCACCACAATAAGACAACGGCGGGAAAAATGCGGCTGGGAATATACGTATACATGGTTAGCCCCAACGCGAAACCGCCTAGTAGCCACGGGGGCCATTGTTTGGGTCTTTGCAGGCCGCGCCCTAGCCAAAACAGCGTTAAAGCCGTCATAAACGTCAGGCTGACAGCGCGAAGTGCCCATCGAGACTCCATCAGCGGCCACACGGAAATGGCGAGGAGGGCAGCGGCCAGCAGGCCGCTGCGTTGGTTGAACCAGTCTCGCCCCAGCAGATAGCCGAGGCCAACCACGCCAAGGCCGAGCAGGACGGCCGGAAGGCGCATGGCAACAATGGTTTGGCCAAATATAGCCTGGGAAATGGCGATAAGGTAGTGGAAAAGTGGCTCGCGGCCGTTGTTGCCGGGGAGAAAAACAGGCAGGTTGCGCCAGTTGATTTGGCTGGCATCTAT
Organism: Ardenticatenaceae bacterium; assembly: GCA_020634215.1. GTDB lineage: Bacteria > Chloroflexota > Anaerolineae > Promineifilales > Promineifilaceae > JACKCD01. Next base: position 23,376 of record JACKCD010000025.1, read on the forward strand.
GGCGTTAAACAGTTCGTCGCCGTTGATGCCGGGCGGGGTTACGCTGAGGTGATAGAGGCGCAGAAAGCTGGCAATGACGAGGATTGCCAGCAAAAGAAGAAAATGGGGCTGCGTGAACCTGTTTTTGCGAACCATTTTGCTCACCGGGCAGGATTCTATCACGTTGTCAGGAAAGTTGTTTGACGGTTCCCTGACGGGGCGGGAGCGTGATGGTTTGGTTAGGGGCAAGGGGGATGGTTTGGGTCGCGTCGCTGAGGTTGAAGGCGACAGCAAAGGCAATATTGTTGTGGCTGCGGCTGTAGGCGTAGGTTTGGTTGGCCTCGTTGAGGTGGTGGGTTTGCAAACGGCCGTTACTCCACACCTTGCCCCCTTCCCGCCGCAGCCCAATCAGCCAGCGAAAATAGTCGCGCAGGTCGGCATTTTGTTCTGTCCCCCAACGCATTGGTTGGCGCGATTCCTCCATGCCGTGGCTGCCCTCATCCCGAATGCCGCGCCGTTGCGACACCCCCACCTCGGTGCCGTTGTAGACAATGGGTGAGCCGGAGAGGGTAAATTGACACAGTGCCGCCAGCTTCAGCTTTTGCGTGTCGTTACCTGCCAACCAAAGAAAGCGGTTCATGTCGTGGTTGTCGAGAAAGCTGGGGCGGCTAAAGGTGGTGGGAAAGTAGGTTTCGTGCTGATGCAGGAAGGCATCAAACGCGGTGAGCGACATGCGGCCGGCGGCAAAGGTGTCGCGCAATGCCTGCGCTAGCAAAAAGTCAAGGCAGCCATCAAAGCGGCCAATGTAGGTAAGCTGGGCTTCTGGGGTTTGCACCGCTTCGCCAAATATCCAGGCATCGGGTTTGATCTGTTTAACCACGGCGCGAAGTTCTGTCCAAAAGTCGTGGCTGGGGCCAAGGGCATAATCGAGCCGCAGCCCATCAAAGCCAACATCGCCCAGCCAAAAGCCGACGACCTGAAAAAGGTGGTCACGCACGGCGGGGTTGTCTACATTGAGCTCGGGCAGGTCGGCCACGCCAAAAAAGGTGGCGTAGCGGTCGGGCCACTGCTCCCATTTGTACCAATCGTGGTACGGGCTGTGGCGGTCGGCGCGGGCAGCCTGAAAAGTGGGGTGTTGGCTGCCCCAATGATTAGCCACAAAGTCGAGCAGCAGCCGGATGCCACGCTGATGGGCTTGGTCAACCAATTCTACCACGTCGGCCAAGGTGCCGAGGCGCGGGTTAACGCTGAGATAGTCGCTAGCGTGGTAGCCGTGGTGGGTATGATCGGGGAAAAAGGGATTGAGCCAAATGGTGTTGAATCCCATGTCGGCCACGTAATCTAACTGCTCGATGATGCCGCGCAGGGTGCCGCCGTGGATGTCACTGAGGTGGGTGGTGGGGTTCCAGGAACGGCCGTTTCCCGGATAAAACCGATCCGGAAAAATCTGATACACAATCGCCCCCGCCGCCCAATCCGGCGGGTCAGGGCTGCCCACGTAGTAAGAAAAGACGGCACCGTCGTCGGCCAAAATGGGTTCCCCCAGGCGGGGTTGGGCAGCAATGGTGTAGCGGACGAGCGTGCCGGTGGGCTGCGGCGGCAGTTGCCCCTGCCAAATTTGCTGATATTGCCAATTGAGCAAATCCCATTCGGTGCGAACGGGCTGCAGGGCGACGGTTTGTGTGGGTTGGTTGGGGAGGGTGAGGTGGCAGAAAACGGCCGTTATCGCCTGCTCGCACCCCACAGTAACCGTCACAACAGGGCTATCCCCCGCCTGGGGTGCGCGAGGCGCAATGCGGTGCTGGTGCTGCACTCCCTGGCGACGCTGGCGGGCATGGTCAAGACGGCGGTTGGAGGTGGCAAGGGGGCCAAAAACAAAATCATCCATGAAGCAGGGTGCGGAGAGCGGTGTTAAGGCTGTTTAGCTGGGTTTCAAGCTGCTGCTGTTCAGGCTGGCCAAGCTGGTGCAGCCGTTGCTGAATGGAGGCTTGGTGGGCAGCGGCGACGGTTTGGTAAACGGCAGTTCCCTTTTCCGTTAAATAAAGGCGTAAAGAACGGCCGTCAGTTTCATGCGGCCGGCGTTCCAAATAGCCGTCCCGCTCCAACCCACGAATAATGCGCGTAATGTTGCTCTTATCGCAAAACATGTAGTCACTAAGCTGGCTCAGCGATAGTCCCGGCTCGGCCGCAATATGCGAGAGGGCATAGTATCGGGGAGATGAAAGATCATACATGCCAAAAAGTTGCCTATCACCATCATCCAGCAAAAAAAAGCTCTCCTTCAACAGATTATACAATTGCTCAACATCACTCATACCAGCGTCGTTTTTCCTTGAAATTATCTGCGCTCGTTGATATATCAACAGTTCTTGAGAATCACTGTATCACGCAGGCAAAAGATCGTCAAACAGCAATACAGGGCGAAACAGTCGACCATTTTTGGCTATTCAGTCCCACACATTTGTGTTAGCATTCGCCACATCTATCGCCTTGGAAGGATTTATGGACTCAACAAACTCATTTCGTGATCTTTTTTTGCTAGATCCTGACGTTGTTTTTCTAAATCACGGCTCATTTGGCGCCACACCCCGCCCCGTTTTTGAAGTCTATCAAGCATGGCAGCGCCAAATTGAGCGTCAACCCGTTAAGTTTATTGGCCGGGAGCTAACAGGCTATTTGCAAACAGCCCGTCATGCCTTGGGTACGTATTTGCACGTTCAGGGTGACGACCTCGTTTACATTCCCAATGCGACCTTTGGGGTCAACATTGTGGCGCGGGCACTGTCCCTAACCGCCGATGATGAAGTATTAACCACTGATCATGAATACGGTGCCTGTGACCGCGTTTGGCGGTTTGTCAGCCAGAAAAAAGGGTTTCGCTATGTACGCCAGCCCATTCCCTTACCCGCCCCCTCCCCCGAAGAGATCGTGGAGCAGCTTTGGCAAGGGGTAACCCCACGCACCAAGATCATTTATCTCAGCCACATCACTTCGGCTACAGCCCTGCGGCTGCCCGTCGAGGCCATTTGCCACCGCGCCCGCGAGGCCGGCATTCTGACGCTGGTAGATGGTGCCCACGCCCCCGGCCAAATTCCGCTTGATCTCACCAGCATGGGAGCCGATTTTTACACTGGCAACTGTCATAAATGGCTAAGTGCCCCAAAAGGGTCAGCTTTTCTTTATGCCAGACGCGAGGTGCAGCCATTGCTAGAGCCGCTGGTGGTTAGTTGGGGGTGGGAAAGTGAACGGCCGTCTGGCTCCAACTTCCTTGACCATTTGGAATACCTCGGCACCGACGACCTCTCCTCCTATCTTTCCGTCCCTGCCGCCATCCAATTCCAAGCAGACCACAACTGGTCGCAGGTACAGCAACAGTGCCACGAATTAGCCAAATCTACGCTGGCGCAGCTTTGTCAGCTTACCGGGCTAAACCCCCTCTATCCCGCTGATAATCGCTTCTTCCAGCAGCTTGTCATTGCGCCCCTGCCCCCCACCGATTTAGATGTGCTCAAACGCCGCCTCTATGATGAGTATCGCGTTGAAGTACCGCTCATCAGTTGGAACGGCCACCAGTTCATCCGCGTATCGGTGCAAGCATACAACACCCCGGCCGACATCGAAGTGCTGCTCACAGCCTTAGACGCGCTTCTGTGAGACCGATCCATTAAACTATTTCTCACATTTATCCTTAAAAACTGGTAGTGATTGTGATCTATGCTACAATTTGCCGCTGATTTATAGCGCAATGGCTCATTGCGCTATATTTTTGCAACGTAATAAGAAGAAGATTGTTGTCTAATCCACAAAATGCATAGAACTGTGGACAGCACATCAAGCGGCTCAACAGCAACCTCGTCAATAAAATCAACGGCCGCTTATATTTATGTGGCTGGAGGAATTTCATGGAGAAGAAAAATTTTGTCCGTTGGTTAATAATGGGCATCGTGTTTGGTTTGGTTGTAGTCTTCACCAGCAGTGCCTTTGCTCAGGATCAAGGACCAAACTTGCTGGTAAATGGCGGCTTTGAGCAAGGACATCACAAACAAGATGGTGCGGCTGAGCTAACGGTTCCCGACGGCTGGACGCTCCACTATGTGGACAACGCCAGCTTTCCTGGTTCAAACGGTATCGCCTATCGCCCCGAAAGTGTTGTTTGGTATATCGAAGACGCGCCTATGGACGAGCGGAGCCTCTTTTTCCGTGATGGTGCCTATGCCGTCAAGGTATTTAAAGGGTGGGCACCTATGTATTCTGCCCTTTCACAAAACGTCAACAACCTTGTGCCGGGTAAACGCTATCGCCTTGTCGCCCCCATTTATATTGACATTGTTGAAAATTACGAAAACGGCCAGAAGATTGCTCCAGGCAAGCTGGATGCAGGGCAGGTACGTTTGGGGGCTAGTCCCCAAGGGGCAGCCTGGCGAGATGAAGGTGCCATTAGCTACAGCGGCTGGTGGAATGCAGGCAACGTCAATCCTTTTTACCTAGCCTATCCCGTTTTTGTGCATGAGTTTACGGCAACGCAGCCTAATATGACCGTTTGGGTGGAGTTTGCCGCCAAAGAAGCATATCGTAACAATGCTTTCTTTATGGATACCTTTGGGCTTTATGAAATTGGTGGCACGGCTGCAAGCAGTAGCGGGGGTGGCAATGCTGCACCAGCCCAGCCCTTACCTTCACCAACGCCTGGCCCCACACCCACGCCGCGTGCTGATGGTGCTATTATCCATGTGGTACAGCCGGGTGACTCCTTCTGGACAATTGCCATTCGCTATGCCCCGGCACTCAACATGACGCCGGAAGAGGCATTGCCGCATATTCGAGAAATCAACAATGACCCGGCTTTTATTGCTACAGGGCAAGAGCTGTTTATTGCGTTGCCTAATGCCGCGGCCGCAGAGCCAACGGCCGTTCCTGCCGAAGCCGAAACCACCGCCGAAGAGCCAACCGCTGCCGCTGAAGAGGGTAGCGAGTCTGAAACCACCGCCGAAGAACCTACGCCAGAGCCAGAACCAACGGCCGTTCCTGAAGCCGCACAACCTGCTGCCAACCTCGGTACCGTGTGTGTGGCCGCCTACATGGACAACAATTCTGATGGAGCGCAGGACACTGGCGAAGCATTGGTGGCAGATGCCGCGATCACCCTTTCCCGCGCTGGCAACACCGTTGCCACCTACGTTTCGGATGGCGTGAGCGAACCCTACTGCTTTGAAGGGCTGGAAGCCGACAATTATCAGGTGCAAATCTTCCCGCCCGCCAACTTTGGCACGACCACGGCCGATAGCTGGGCAGTGGCACTGACCGAGGGGATTGTGGTTCCCGTTGCTTTTGGGGTGCAAGAGCAGCAAGCCGTGGCGGCGGTTGATAGCACCACCACTGAAGCTCCGGCGGCTGAACCAACGGCCGTTCCTGCCGCCCCCGCCGATGAAGGTGGCCTCTTTAGCAACCTTGGCCCCATCATCATTGGTGCAGCCGTGGTGCTGGTGCTGTTGGCAGGCATTGGGGTTGTCCTGCTAAGACGCGGTTAAGGACAGAATCAAGGAAAATACGAGCGTCTCAACAGAGGCGCTCTTTTTTTACCTGCCTTTCTGGAAAACAGAGCGTGGACTAAGGGAGAAAATCATGTCTGAACCAACAAAACCACGAGTTGTCATTGTGGGCGCGGGTTTTGGCGGGCTGTTTGCCGCCCGCGCCCTGGCAAACAAGCCAGTTGAGGTGCTGTTGGTAGACCGCAATAACTACCACACCTTTACCCCGCTGCTTTACCAGGTTGCCACCTGTGCCCTTGATCCCAGCGAAATTGCATACCCAGTACGCAACATCTTTCGCCGCAAGCGAAACGTGGAGTTTTTGCTGGGAGAGGTGGTGACGGTGGACACAAACGGCCGTTTGCTCCACATCCACAGCGGCGGCCAGCAGTACCAGGAGCCATATGACTATCTGATTTTGGCGACCGGCAGCACCCCCACCTACTTTGGCAACGACAGTTTCCAGCGCCATGCCCTGGAGCTACGCACCCTCAGTGATGCCATTGAACTGCGAAACCACGTCCTGCGCCTCTTTGAACGCGCCACTTGGAGCGATGACCCGGCGCAGGTGGCGGCGCTGACGACGATTGTGGTGGTGGGTGGCGGGCCAACGGGCATTGAAACAGCGGGGGCAATCTATGAACTTTACAACCACGTCCTCAACGTCGAATATCCGCAAAAACAGCTTCACGCTCGCGTCATTTTGGTGGAAATGCAGCCTCATTTGCTGGCTCCCTACCCGGAAAAGCTGCGAAAAGCGGCCGTCGAGCAGCTTCGCTCGCTAGGAGTGGAGGTGCTGCTGGGGCAGCGCGTCACCGAAGTCGCCGCCGATACTGTTCATCTGGGCGATGGCACGGTTATTCCTACCCACACGTTAGTCTGGGCGGCCGGGGTGAAAGGGTCGCCATTGGCTGACCTGCTGGGGGTGCCGTTGCAGCGGGGTGGGCGGCTGCCGATTACGCCAACAACGGCCGTTCTTGGCCTCAATCGCGTCTACGCTGTGGGCGACATGGCCTACCTGGAAGACCCCGACGGCCAGCCGTACCCGATGCTCATCCCGGTGGCGCAGCAGCAGGGGGAACTGGCCGCCTACAACATTTTAGCCAACATAGCCGGGCAGCCGCTGCGCTCATTCAGCTATCACGACCGGGGAATCATGGCGACCATCGGCCGCAGCCGCGCCGTGGCCTGGATTTACAACCGCATCCCGCTGCGCGGCTTTTTGGCGTGGCTGGCGTGGTTGTTCCTCCACCTCATCACCCTGCTTGGCTTTCGCAACCGCGCCACGGTCTTTATCAACTGGGTGTGGAACTATTTCACCTATGACCGCTCCGTGCGGCTGATTTTGGATCAAGCACCGGGAGAGAAGAATTTTTGACAGGATTAACAGGATGAAGAACAAAATCCTGTTAATTCTGTTAATCCTGTCCAACAAAAAATGAACCGAGAGATGTGGCGGCAACGCCTGCAACAAGAAAAACCGCTGCTGCTCGATGGGGCGATGGGGACGATGCTGTATGGGCTGGGGGTGCAAAGTGACCAGCCGTTTGAACTGCTTAACCTGCAAAATCCCAAGCTGGTGGCCGATGTCCACCGCGCTTATGTCGAAGCGGGAGCCGATATTATTGAAACCAACAGCTTTGGCGCGAACCGGCTCAAGCTGGATGAGTATGGGCTGGGGGAACAGGTGCGGGTGATCAACGAAACGGCCGTTTCCATTGCCCGCCGCGTCATTGACAGCAGCTTTCGGCCCGTCTGGCTGGCGGGGTCGGTGGGGCCGCTGGGGGGCACACTGGCTCCGCTGGGGCGAATTAGTTTGGCGCAGGCCGAAGCCGCCTTTGCCGAGCAAATTGAGGTGCTGGTTAAGGCCGGAGTAGATTTGCTCATTGTAGAAACAGCATCGGATTTGCGCGAGGTGGAAACGGCCGTTTCTGCCGCCCGCACCATCGCCCCTGATTTGCCCTTGTTGGCACAAATGACCTTTACTCGTGACGACCGCACCCTGCTCGGCCATACCGCCGCCGACACTGCCAACAGGTTAGCCGCGCTCGATGTGGACGCAATGGGAGTCAATTGCAGCAGCGGCCCGGCGCAAATTTTGCGGCTGCTGGCAACGATGCGCCACATCGCCCCCCATGTGCCGCTGGTTGCTATGCCCAACGCTGGGTGGCCGGAGCAAACGCCGGGCGGTCGCATGTTTTACCCCGCCACCCCCAGCTACTTTGCCGACTACGTGGCCGATTTTGTGGCGGCGGGGGCGCGATTGGTGGGTGGTTGCTGCGGCACGACGGAAAAGCATATTGCGGCGATGCGAGCGGCGATTGATAGCCCCAAACCCCCTTCACGCCCCGTGCCGCGTGTGGAGCTGGTGCAGCAGGAGAAGCAGTTAACGGCCGTTGCTGACCAACCCACCCAACTAGCGCGGGATTTGGTAAACGGCCGTTTTATCACCACTGTCGAAATGACCCCGCCACGCGGCATTTGCACGCAAAAGCTGCTTACCAGCGTGCAAATGCTTCAGCAGGCCGGTGTTACCTGCCTCAACATCGCCGACATTCCCCTGGCGCGAATGCGGATGAGTGCCTGGGCTGCCGCCCACTTGGTGCAGCAGGCCAGCGGGTTGGAAACCATCCTCCACTTCCCCACCCGTGGCCGTAATTTGCTCCGCATTCAGGGCGACCTGCTCGCCGCCCACGCCCTCGACATCCGTAATCTCTTTGTCACCATGGGCGACCCCAGCAAAATTGGCGACTACCCTGACGCAGCCGACAATTACGACATTGTGCCCACCGGTCTCATTGAGCTAATCAAAACGCAGCTTAACGCCGGGGTGGACAAGCGGGGCAGCGCCATTGACCAGCCCACTAACTTCACCGTCGGCTGCGCCCTCAGCCTGACCCCCAAGGAGCCGGAGCGGGAGATGAAGTTGCTGCGTAAAAAAATGGATTGCGGTGCCGACTTTGCCATTACCCAGCCCCTCTTTGACGTAGCCCAAGCGCGGCAGTTTATAGCCGATTATCGGGCGCAATATGGCGAGATAATCCCAATTGTGCTGGGGGTACAGCCGCTTTACAATGGCAAAAATGCTGTTTTCCTTCACAACGAAGTCCCCGGCATTGCAATTCCTGCTTCGCTTCGCCAGCGTATGGAGGCAGCAACCGACCCGCAAGTTGAAGGGGTTATCATTGCCCGCGAGATTGTGGCCAACATGGGCGATCTGGTGCAAGGTGTTTACGTTATTCCACAATTTGGCCGTTATGATCTGGCGGCGCAGGTGTTGGAAATCGCTTGAGTGAGATTTGAACCGATGGGCAGTGAAATAGAAGGAATTTTAGTCGTTGATAAGGCGACGGGGATGAGTTCGCATGATGTGGTTGGGCGCGTGCGGCGGGTAGCAGGGCTGCGGCGGGTGGGGCACGCGGGTACGTTGGATCCGCTGGCAACGGGCGTGCTGTTGGTTTGCCTGGGGCGAGCCACGCGGCTGGTGGAATATTTGGTGGGGCAGCCAAAAACGTATGTGGCGCGGGTGCGGCTGGGGCAAACAACGGATAGCTATGATGCAGATGGGGTAGTGGTAAACAAACGGCCGTTAACCTTCACCCCCACCGATTTGGACAACGCCCTGGCACAATTTCGCGGCGACATCGAGCAGTACCCGCCGATGTTTTCGGCCGTCAAGCGGCAAGGGCAGCCGCTTTACAAGCTGGCGCGGCAGGGGATTGAGGTCGAACGGCCGTTACGCCCCGTCACCATCTATGAATTAACCCTGCTACAATGTGAACTGCCCTTTATTGATCTGCAAATCCGCTGCTCATCTGGCACTTATATTCGCACGTTGGCGCACGATTTAGGCGAGGTGCTGGGGTGCGGTGGGCATATTGTGGCACTGCGACGAACGGCCGTTGGCTCATTTGCCATCGAAACGGCCGTTTCCCTCGCTGACCTGACAACAGATAATTTGCCCACCCATTTGTTGGCGACAGAAACGGCCGTTTTGCACCTGCCACCTCTCATCCTGCCCAACGCCGAAGCCAAACGGCTGGCGCAAGGGCAGCGGCTTGTTTGCCAGCCAGACCAGCCCCAGGCTCCCCTGGTGCGGGTCTATGCGGAAGACGGCACCTTTATTGGCGTGGCTCAACAGCAAGACGACATTTGGCAACCACATAAAATCCTGCATTCCTAGCCGACGTTCCAGGCAGCGGTTACAATTTTCTTTATGGCACAAACATATTTTCGTGTGACAAATCTGGCAGATGTAACAGGCCAGCAGCCCACCTACCTGGCTATCGGCTCCTTTGATGGGGTACATCGGGGGCACCAAGCCGTCATTCGCTCGCTGGTGCAGCAAGCCCGGGGCGATGGAGCAAGGGCAGCGGTTCTTACCTTTTTCCCTCACCCCAAGCGCGTGGTGCTGGAGCTAAACGGGCAGCATTATTTAAACACCCTGGATGAGCGCGTGGCGCTGATCGGCCGGCTGGGTGTGGACCTTATCATCACCCACCCATTCAATGAAACGGTTCGCCTGACCCGCGCCACTGATTTCATTGAGCAACTGTGTTTGCACCTGAACATGCGGCAGCTTTGGGGCGGCAATTTTGCTTTGGGCTATCAGCGTGAGGGAACGGTTGATTATTTACAGCAATTAGGGCAGGAAAAAGGGTATACGGTAGAGCTTGTCGCCAATATGGTGGAATGGGAAGGCAAACCGGTAAGCAGCACGCGTATCCGTCACTTTTTGGAGGCGGGGGATGTGGCGGCAGCGGCAGCTTGCCTGGGCTACCGGTATCGCCTTTGCGGGCAGGTGGTACGGGGCAATCAGCTCGGCCACACCATTGGGTTTCCCACGGCCAACTTGTCAGTTTGGGATGAGCAACTGCTGCCAGCCCACGGGGTGTATGCGGCTTATGCCTGGTTGGGGGAACAACGGTTGGAAACGGCCGTTAATATTGGGCTACGCCCCACAGTCGGCGGGCAACACGTGCGTATCGAAGCCCATCTCCTCGATTTTTCGGGAGACCTGTATGACAAAGAGCTTTGTTTAACGTTTGTCCAGCGTATTCGCAGCGAGATGAAGTTTCCCTCGCTGCAAGCCTTGCAGGCACAAATTCAGCAAGATGTGGAAACAGCACGCAGCATTTTGGCAGTTGCCCCACCAGAAGCGTAGACAACTGCCCAATGCCTGCGTGCGTTGGGTGGCGTTCGTTCTCAATCAGCGGAAATCGCCAGGGCTGCCGAGGCAAACTCGCGGTGCTGCAGCAACCGCTCGACGCTTCCCACCAGATCACGAAAGCCTAATGGTTTTTGGAGACATAGGGTGGCTCCCGCATCCAGACTGTGCTGGGCTGAACGATCATCAGTGCGGGCACTCAACATGATGACGGGAACGTGGGCGGCTTGTTCGTGGCAGCGCACAGCGCGGCACGTGTCTGGCCCATCCATTTTAGGCATCATGTAATCTACAATCAGCAAGTCTGGGACTTTGGTTTGAATTTTTGCCAGCGCATCCAGGCCATCTTGTGCTTCGTCAACCTGGAAGCCTCCTCTTTCTAACATAGACCTGAGCAATCGGCGGAGCAATGGTTCATCATCTACAACTAATATTGTCACAGCCAACCCCCTGTTGGTGAATACAATTCCTTACAACGTCTAAAAATCCTGTATAGGAATAAAGTACTATATTAATGTTACAAAACCGCTTACGGTTTGTAAAGTTTTGGGTGGTTGGCAAACAGCCGTTCAGTCAACCAGTGGGAAATGTGGCACAACAGGTTTGTATGAAACGCCGTGGTAGATTATCATGGAGGCATGATGGCAAACGAGCAGGCTGTTTACGAAAAAGCCCTGCAAGAAGGGGCAACTCATAGCGAACAAGGGAATTGGTCGGCAGCATTAGCTGCTTATGGCCGGGCGGTGCAGGTCAACCCAGGCAGTGCTGCCGCTTATGCGGGTGTGGGCGAGGCATGTATTGGGCTGCGGCGGCTTGATCGGGCACTGACATGTTACAAGCAGGCGGTGCAACTTTCGCGGGGGGAAATTGCCTACTTGCAAAAGGTGGCCGACATTCAGGAGCGGCTGGGGCAGTTGAGCGAAGCCGGCCGCACCTATATGGCCGCCGGAGAACTGGCACTACGGCGACAGTTATGGGATCAGGCTATTTCTAACTGGGAGCGGGCGGTGCGGCTGGAACCCCATTTGCTGGGCGGACACAAGCGGCTGGCAATGACGTTTCAGCGGCAGGGCAACACGCGGGCGGCAGTGCGGGAATATTTGGCAATTGCTCGTATTTTGCAGACGCAGGGCGAGCAAGAGCGAGCTTTGCAGATGTGTCGGGCGGCACTGCGGCTAGAGCCGGGGAATCAGGATGTACGAACGGCCGTTTCGCTCATCATCCACGGCGAGAAGGCATTTGCCCCGGAAGAAGAGGAAATGGCTGCGGGAGAAGAAACGGCCGTTGTGGAAAAACCCGACACCATTGCCACCGCTTTGCGCCAAATGGCAACCGTGTTTGAATCCCAAACGGCCGATTGGCGTGCCCAGCACGAGCCAGCCAAGGTCGAAGACCCCACAGAACAGGCGCGGCATCTGGCGCAGACGCAATTAGCAGAAGAAATCTTTCGGGATGAGGATTCAGACGAAGAAACGGGGGAGATGAGCAAGCTGGAGCGAGACGCGCTGCTGGGGCAAGGAATTGACTTCCAGACAAGAGGGCTACCCGCTGAGGCGATTCGCTGCTATGAACAGGTGGTAGCCGCAGGGCTACAACTCCCTGCCCTTCATTTCACCCTGGGGTACCTGCATTTCCAACAGCAGAACCTCAAACCCGCCCAGCGATATTTAACACTGGCCGCGCAGAGCCAGCCCTATGCCGAGGCAAGCCAGCGGCTGCTGCGGCAGCTATCACGCTAGGGAATATTAGAAATCGCTGCGGTCACGTGAGCGAAAAATGAGCAGGGTAAAGACGATCAGCAAAAATAGGATAAAGATAGCCGAGATAAGCGTGGGGAAAACGGCCGTTTCTTTTAACACGGTTTCCCAAGCAAGAACAAAAAGGACAATCAGCAACTGCATTGATCACTCCATTCAACAAACAGCATTGAGAAATTACCACCATTGCTTGCCATCTCAAGCTGCCAGCTAACATTATAACTTTCTCTTGTCCTTGCTTCACCTCAAAAACCAGCCATGAACCCATAGCTCAAGTCTTTGTACCTCATGCTCAAGCATAGCCTGCCTTTGTTAAAGAACGCATTAAAAGCTGCGCCACCTGAACACGATTTGACATTGGGGGCAAATTGCTACCTACACCAGTTGATAACTGGTGCGAGCCGCCTACAGGTTATCATTGGACATTAAAGACCAATAACATACAATTATCGTGCAGTAAACAAGTAAATAATAAATGATTGAGGGTTGGTGAAGCGAAAGCTTAACAATTTGCTCGTGATTTCCCTACCATCCTTCGTCCATTTTGTTGAGGAGGAAGGCTTATGATTGATACAACAGCCTCGATAGACCTTTCCCAATTGGAACCGGTTTTAACAAAATATAACGGCCGTCGGCGCGAGGCACTGCTACCGCTGCTGCATGAGGCGCAGGCCATCTACGGCTGGCTACCAGGTGCTGTGCAGGAGGCGATTGGCAAAACGCTGCGTGTGCCGTTGGCCGATATTCATGGCGTGGTTGAGTTTTACAGCATGTTTTACAGCGAACCAACGGCACGCCGCGTGATCCGGGTGTGCGAAGACCCGGCTTGTTCGCTGGCAAATGCCCAAGGGGTGATGGCGGCGATTGAGGCCAAGCTGGGCATCCACCACGGCGAAACAAGTGCCGATGGCTTGGTGACGCTGGAGCATGTGCCTTGTTTGGGGATGTGTGAGTTGGCTCCGGTGGCGTTGGATGGCGAACGGCCGTTTGGACACCTCACCCCCAACACCATTGACGACTTTCTTAACGGAACCCACCCTGAAGCCGCTGCCCAGCCCTATGGTGAACCCATGTGGACCTTGGCTCGCGTAGGCAAAGTAGATCCGGGAAGCCTCGATGATTACCAAACCCACGGCGGCTACCAGGCTCTTGCCAAAGCGGTGGCAATGGGGCCAGATGCCCTGATTGAACTGGCTGACAAAAGCGGCATTTTGGGGCGCGGCGGGGCCATGTTTCCGCTGGGGCGCAAATGGTTCTTCACGCGGGGGGCGGCCGGGAAGCCCAGCCAAAAACACATTGTGGTAAACGCCGACGAAAGCGAGCCTGGCACTTTCAAAGATCGCTGCTTGCTGGAAGAAGATCCCTTTGCCGTGGTTGAGGCGACAACAGTGGCGGCTCTGGCCGTCGGAGCCGAAAACGGCTGGATTTTTGTGCGCGGCGAATATCCCCGTGCCGTAAGCCGCTTGCGCGAGGCCGTGCGGCAGGCAAGAGATGCGGGGTATTTGGGACGCAATATTTTAGGGCAAGAGGGTTTCAACTTTGACATAGAAGTGCGCGTAGGAGCCGGTGCCTACATTTGCGGCGAGGAAACAGCCTTGTTTGAGGCAATAGAAGGCAAGCGGGGTTTCCCGCGCATCAAGCCGCCGTTCCCCACCACGCATGGGCTGTTTGGGCAGCCAACCTCGATCAACAATGTGGAGACGCTGGTGGCGGTGCTGTCGGTGCTGACGCAGGGATTGGAAGCGTGGCAAGCGATTGGCACGGCCAAGTCGCCGGGCAGCAAGCTGTTCTGCCTGAGCGGGCATGTGGCAAAGCCAGGGGTGTATGAAATTCCCTTTGGCAAAACCATCCGTGAGTTGATTGAGATGGCGGGTGGGGTGCCGGGCGGCAAGGCGATTCAGGCGGTGTTGATGGGGGGCGCGGCTGGGGCGTTTGTGAAGCCCGATGAGCTGGATATGCCGCTGACCTATGAAGATGCCCGGTCGCGGAACATTCCGCTGGGGTCGGGTGTGGTGATGGTCTTTGATGAAACGGCCGATTTGCGCCAGACGCTCTATGAATTGAGCCGCTTTTTTGCCCATGAAAGCTGTGGCAAATGTTTCCCTTGCCAGCTTGGGTCGCAGCGGCAAATGGAAATTTGGGATCGGATTGCCCATAATGGGGGGGCGAAGGCGACGGATAAGCAGGTTCTGCTGGATGTGGGCTTTACGATGACGGAAACGTCGCTGTGTGGGCTGGGGCAAACGGCCGCTTCGGCGGTGCTGACGGCGTTGCAGCGGTGGCCGGAGTTGGCGGAGTAGATGGCAACTGGGGTGAGAGATGTTGGGAAAACGGCCGTTTCTCCCACCCACTACATCAGCATTGCCACTGGCGTGCCCCAGCCCATCGAGGCCGAAATTGTCACCGAGACCCAAGCCTGCATCTCGGTCAACGGCTTCGAGCTTGCCATCTTTATGTGTTCGCCCAATGACCTGGACAAGCTGGCGTTGGGCTTTCTTTACAACGAAAATATCATCAGCAGCCTGGCCGATGTTCGCTCGCTGCATCTTTCCAAAAGCAACTGCGTGGATGTGTGGCTCCACACCGCCGACTTTGAACCACCCAAGCGGTTGATTGTGACGGCCGGCTGTGGCGGCGGTGTGACCTTCGATGACTTATCGGCGCAACACGCCCCACTCCAAACCACTGCCCAAGCCACACCGCAGCAGCTTGCCGAATTGATGCGACAGATGCACTTGGGTGCTGAACTGTATCAGCGGGCGCGGGGCATTCATACGGCTGTGCTGGCAACACCAGAAAAGGTTTTGTTGCAAGTCGAAGACATTGGGCGGCATAACTGCCTCGACAAGCTACGCGGAGCCGCCCTGGTGGATGGCATTGCCACTGAAGGGTGCATTTTATTCAGCAGCGGCCGCATTAGCAGCGAAATGATCAACAAAGCGCGGCGGTTGGGAACCCCTATCGTTTGTTCCCGCACCTCGCCCACCAGCCTTTCGGTGGCTCTGGCCGAAGCGTGGAACATCACCATTGTCGCCTACTTGCGCCAAGATCGGATGCGAATCTATACTCACCCAGAGCGGGTTTTGTTTGAATAGGGAGAAAAAATGAGCGAAACTGTTACCCTAAAGATTGATGGTCGGGAAGTGACCGTGCCGAAAGGAACGACAATTCTGGATGCGGCGGCGCAAATTGGGATTGAAATTCCTGTCATTTGTTATCATCCCCATTTGACGGCCAATGGGCTATGCCGTATTTGTTCGGTTGACGCTGGTTTTCGGACGCAGTTGGCGGCGTGTGTGACGGCGTGCGCAGATGGGATGGATATTCAAACCAGAAGCGAAGATGTGGTGCGCGGCCGGCGTACTATTTTGGAGATGCTCAACTCGACCATTACCCTGGACGAGGCACCCGAAATTTTGGAACTGGTTGAGGAGTACGATGCCGACACCGGCCGTTTTGCTGAGGGCAAGCGGCGCGAGTCGCCCGTCTATGACGACAACCCGTTTTATATCCGTGATTACAATCAGTGTATCAACTGCTGGCGCTGTGTGCAGGTGTGTGCCGACGATGCCCAATTCACCTATGCCCTCAGCTTTGATGGGCGTGGTTTTGAAACGCGCATTGGTACCTTCCAGGGATATGGTATGACCGACACGACCTGTGTGTTTTGCGGTCAATGTGTGGGAGCTTGCCCCACAGGAGCTTTAAAACCAAAGCGACAGGCATTGCTGGAACAGGGAATTGACCCAGACGAAATTTTTTACCAAACGCGGCGTGGCCGTAAGAAGCGGTCGGAAGAAGCGGGTGGATGATTGAGGCAAGAGATGGGGAGATTGGAGATTAGAGATTGAAGGTATTATGACTTCAATCTCCAATCTCCAATCTCCAATTGTTAGACGGAGGCGGTTATTTATTATGCTTACCCCTGATAGAACTGTTAGAACAACTTGCCCATATTGTGGCGTGGGCTGCCAAATGCATTTACAGGTAAAGGATGACTATATTTATGCGGTGGAGGCTCCTTTTGATGCGGCTCCCAACTATGGGATGCTGTGCGTGAAGGGGCGGTTTGGCACCGACTATGTAAAGCATCCGGGGCGGGTTAAAACGCCGCTAATTCGGACGAACCGTGAAGAGGGACGTAGTGCCAAGCCAGTGTGGCGCGAGGCAAGTTGGGACGAGGCACTTGACTTGGTAGCCGATGAGCTAGTGCGGATTGCTAAAACGCACGGTGGTGATGCCATTGCTAGCTATGCCAGTGCCAAGGCAACTAACGAGGACAACTACATCTATCAGAAGCTGATGCGGGCGTTGATTGGAACGAACAACGTTGACCACTGCGCCCGGCTGTGCCATGCGGGGTCGGTGACGGGGTTGCAACTGTCCATTGGCTCCAGCGCCATGTCCAATTCCATTGGCGAGATGGAGAATTTGGAGGCGTTTATTGTCACGGGGTCGAACACGACCGAAACGCATCCCGTTATTTCCAACTTTTTGAAGCGAGCGGTGCGAAAGAATGGTGCTAAGCTGATTGTGGTGGATCCGCGTCGGATTGAGATGACGGATCATGCGGAACTGTGGCTGCGGCAAAATCCGGGAACAGATGTGGCGGTATTCCAAGCAATGGCGCACGTTGTTGTCAAAGAAGAGTTGTTTGATGAAGATTTTATTGCCCAACGGACGGAAGGGTTTAATGAGTACGTTGAGTCGCTGGAGCAGTATACGCCAGAATGGGCGGAGACAGTAAGCGGGGTGCCGGCCGACGATATTCGGGAAGCGGCGCGAATTTATGCCAAAGCCGAACGGGCGGCTATTTATTGGGGAATGGGGATTAGCCAAAGCACCCACGGCACAGACAACACGCTCTCGCTGGTAAATTTGGCGATGATGTGTGGACATTTGGGCAAGTCTGGCACGGGTGTGAACCCGCTGCGGGGGCAAAACAATGTGCAGGGTTGCTCGGATAGCGGCGGGCTGCCAAATGTTTTTACGGCTTACCAGCGGGTGGATGACCCGAAGGTGAAGGGGAAGTTTGAGCAGCATTGGGGAACAACGCTGAACCCGATACCGGGGCTGACGGCGACGGAAATGGTGACGGCGGCAGTGGACAAGTCGGTGCGAGGGATGTTTGTGCTGGGTGAAAACCCGATGATGAGCGAACCAAACCAGACACACACACGCCACGCGCTGGAGCAGCTTGAGTTTTTGGTGTGTCAAGATATTTTCCTGAACGAGACGGGTGAGTTGGCGGATGTAATTTTGCCAGCGACGAGTTTTGCGGAGAAGGATGGGACGTTTACGAATTCGGATCGGCGGATTCAGCGCTGCCGAACGGCCGTTCCGCCCGTAGGTAACTCCCGACCCGACTGGGACATTTTGTGCGATTTAGGTCGCCGGATTGAGCAGCGTTTAGGCAAAACGCTCACCAATGGCTTTGATTTTGACAGCCCAGCCGCCATTTGGGAAGAAATGCGCCAGGTGACACCCGAATTCTGGGGCATTGATTATGACCGACTGGAGCGCGAGGGGGGCGTGCATTGGCCCTGCCCCAGCTTTGACCACCCTGGCACCCCGTTCCTCTTTGCCGACAGCTTCCCTCGTGGCAAGGGGAAGTTCTGGGAAGTGACCTATGGCACCGAATCGGAACAGCCTGATGAAGATTATCCGCTTAATCTAAGCACGGGGCGGGTGCTCTACCATTGGAGCGGCAGTACGATGACGGGGCGTTCGCGGCTGGAGGAGATTTACCCAGAGGCCACGTGTGAGATGCACCCGGTGGATGCTGCCGAGATGGGGCTAGAAACGGGCAATTGGGTGCGGGTTAGCTCGCGGCGTGGAGCCATTCAACTGCGGCTGCTGGTGACAGAGCGGTCACCACGGCGCACCATTTTTGTGCCGTTCCACTTTGCCGAGGCGGCGGCAAACATGCTGACGTTGGATCGAGTTGATGGGCGGGCGAAGATTCCGGATTATAAGAATACGGCCGTTAAAATTGAAAAGATTGCGCCACCAAAAGGACTGGAAGCCGGGTACGACGAGCCACTTTTTGACCGTGGGGCAATAAAAGATCCCGTTCAAATCCACTGATTGACAGAACCTCAACGCTTGACTTAGAATCCATATAGAGTTGAAGCCAAAAGGCTGGAGATAAAAATCTCCAGCCTTTTGTGTATGTATTTGCAATATCCGGGGGTATAATGACTGTGAGAGGGTAGGCCAAAGCCTTCTGAGAGCGGCTAGGCAAAAGATACAAAAGCATAGGGCAAGTTTATGAGCATGTTAGCAAGGCTAAACGCCTTTTTACGGCCGCCTGTTTTAGGTAGCGAACAAGAGACACGTTCTGCTTTCTTTTTGTATGTGCTGATTTCGGTGGGAGCGATAGTTGCGTTTTTCCTTACTGTTGGCTTTTATCTTTCTGGCACATTAGATACATTTCGTGCTGTCCTCATGGGGCTATTTTTAGGTGCCTTTTTGGTCGCTTATTTCATGCTTCATGCAAGACAAATAAAAGGTGCCAGCTATCTTTTTTTGAGTACTTTGCTCATTTTGATGGGGGGAGCCATTGTTTTCACGGGTGGTTTGAATGCAACCGCATATAGTTCGCTGCTGCTGCTTATTTTTTGTACAGGGCTGTTGTTGGGGCGACGGGCGATGATGGTTGTCGCAGGTGCGATAGCGTTGTTTACCTTGGGGCTGGCATTGTTAGAATACTTGGGGTTGATGCCAACTATCCGCGGGCCACAGACTTGGCTAACCAGAGCAATGACCCAATATGTCAATTTAACAACCATTACTAGCTTTGTCTATTATGCGTTACGGCGGATTGATGAGGCGTTGGCACGTGCTAACAGCAGTGAGCAGGCGTTGTTAAAACGCAATGAGCAGCTTTTGCAAGAGGTGCAGGAGCGTAAACAGGTGGAACATGCGTTGGCGCACAATAATGCGTTGCTGCAAGCGACGTTTAATGCGGTGCCGGATGGGATATTGGTAGTGGATTTGGATCAGCAGTTTGTTGCCACAAACGGCCGTTTCCGTGAAATGTGGGGGGTTCCTGAAGATGTGCATGATGCCGAGGAGGCTCGCAAAATCGTTCGCGGCAAGTTAATAGATTATCAAACTCTCGATCAGCAGGTTCGCAACAGCTACGCCGATCCCAACCGTGAACGCTATATGATCATCGAGATGAAAGATGGCACCATCTTTGAGAGCTTTTCCCTGCCGCAAATGATCGATGGTGTTCCTGTGGGGCGCGTTTGGACCTATCGTGATGTGACGCTGCTAAAGCAGGCCGAACGCATTGCCCGCGCCAGCGAACGGCAATTTCGTGATCTGTTTGAAATGGCACCCATTGGCATGGCAATTACCGACCTGGACGGGAAGTTTTTACAGGTCAACCCCGCTTTTTGCCGCACCGTTGGCTATAGCTCCGATGAGCTTTTTCAACGAACCTTTGCCCAAATCACCCACCCCGACGATTTAGAAACTAATTTGGCCTTTTATCGGCAATTGATCAATGGGGAAATTCCTGCGTATCAATATGAGAAACGGTACATTCGCAAGGATGGAACGGCCGTTTACGTATTTATGCAAGTATCCGCCATTCACGACAGCCAAGACCTCCCCGAAAGGCTAGTGGCCCAAGTTGTTGACTTAACCGAATTGCGCCAGGCGGAAGAGTCATTGCGGCAGGCACAAAAGCTGGAAAGTCTGGGCTTGATGTCGGGCGGCATTGCCCACGATTTCAACAACCTACTCACCGCCATGCTCACCCAGGCATCTCTGGCACAAGCCAAGCTGCCCGACGATAGCCCTGCCTTGCGTCACATTCACCGCATGATAGAGGCTTCTCAGCGGGCAGCCAATCTGACCCAGCAGCTACTGACCTTTTCAGGCCGGGGTCAGCGTGAAAGCCACCCACTCAGTTTAAATATCCTCATTCAAGAAAACATGCCGCTGCTGGAAGTCGCCGTGCCCAAGGCGGTGCGGCTGGAAACATTACTGCTGCCGCAGCTTCCGCTTGTTAATGGCGACGAGGGGCAGATGCAGCAGGTAGTGATGAATTTGGTATTAAATGCGGCGGAGGCAATGAATTTGCAGGGGAAACTACAGGAACATGAGGGTGAAAACGGCCGTTCTGGCTACATCCAGATCATTACCCAAATGCAAACAGTCACCTCAGCCAAACCCGTGCGCCTGGTGACTGGCGAATGGTTATCACCTGGCGATTATGTACGTCTGGACGTGGTAGACAATGGTTCAGGCATGGATGAGGCGACACTCACCAAAATATTCGACCCATTTTTTACGACGAAGAGCAGTGGGCACGGTCTGGGGTTAGCGACTGTGATGGGTATTGTACGCAGCCATGGTGGCGGAATGCAGGTGTCTAGCAGACTGAAAAAGGGAACCACATTCCGCATTTTCTTCCCAGCACTGCGGGTGGTCAACGGTTGGGAAAAAGAAGAAACGGCCGTTGTTCCCCCTCTCCATCAAGCCCCCACCGTGTCCACCGACTCCAAAATATGCGGCCAAATTCTGGTTATTGATGATGAAGCCCCTGTACGCGAAGCCGTGGTAGATGTGCTGGCCGTAGAAGGCATTCATGTGCTAACAGCCGAAGATGGTCAAACTGGTATCAATCTCTACCAACAGCAGCAACAAGACATTGCTCTTGTTTTGCTAGACATCGCCATGCCTGGCCTTAGCGGAACCGAAACCCATGACCGACTGCGTCAAATCTCCCCAACGCTGCCCATCATCCTCTCCTCTGGCTACACCAGCGAACCCACCGATGTTGCCACCGCCCTGCGCCATCCACACACAGCCTTCCTGCAAAAGCCATATCGCTGGGATGAACTGCTGGAAAAAATACGGCCGTTTTGCCAATGAACCCAAACAAAAAAGACGTTCAACTTCTTGAAAAGTTGAACGTCTTGGCAAACCTTTCGTGTTAAATCAATCGGCCGGCTAATTTATTCTGCCGGAAAAACAAACAGCGTAATGGACATAGCCGGAAAAGTCGTTTCAAACGCGCCATTTTCCACTGCCTGATCCGCCATCTGCACAATCTGCTGCAAATTGGCCTCGCTATAGCGGTAGACCTCAGCAGAATTCCCACCGCTATAACCTTGCAGCGTTACTGGAACCGTCACCGGAATATGGCTTTTATTCATCACCATTACCGTCAGTGCGCCATCTGCTTCCCGCTGCGCCGCAAAAATAGACACCACATCATCTTGACTACTTTCCGCTTGCACATACGTGTCACCAAATTTGCTCTTTTGTCCATCATAATTACGGTACATGCGGAACGCATACATGCCCGGTTCATCATGCTTGGGTGGCGACCATATAGCTGCCAAATCAAGCTGCTCACGGCCAAAAATGCCCAGCACTTCTGCCTGCGTCACCGCCCCGTTAATATGCTCTAGTCCACCCCAGTTGTATTCTGTAATCGCCAACTTGGTACCCGGATAAAATTCATTTACCCAATCGTGCATCCGTGGAATTAAAAACACTGGTTCTGCAATCCAGCTCTCATCCACATAAGCCCGATCCCACAGCGAGCGCGTAGAGCGCAGCCGCAATGCCTGCTGAGACTCATCCCCCGCTTCCGAAAAAGCAATGCCTACCGCTTGCGGATAGTAGTGCAGGTCAAGATAATCCAGCAGCCGCTGCCCGGTACGTTCTTCATACCGTGCCATTTGGCGCAAATACCACGCCACCAATTCCATATCATCGTGCGCCAACCGATCCCGCGCATTTTCCCAGAAGGGTGTTCCCTCTTTCACATCCAGGTCAGACCAAAAATAACTCGTCCAGCCCCACACCACCGGCCCTAAAATCTGCCCCGCTGGATCTGCCTCTTTGGCCGCTGCTGCATAGGCTTCCGTAATAGACCAGAACTCATCCAGACCCAGCTCCGTTTGGCGCACATCCCGATGTGTGTGGCTCCACAGCATCGGCTCATTGTCCAAATCATAGAAGCGAACACCGCCATCATCAGCCGCGCCAAACTTTTCCGTCAAATGCGCCATCCATGCCTGGGCAAACTCTGGATCACTGGTAACACTCGTATCCTCAGAGTTTGTGCCTGTAATTGGTTGCCCATTGGTCAACAGGCCATTACCGCAATCAGGTCGCCAGCCATCCGAACTCATCTGCGCCCCATATTTGCTAATGCTAAAACCGCAGCTTTCGCTATCCTTAGCCACCCAGCCCGTCAGCGGCAGCGTCAATAGGGATTCCGTTTCGGTACGAATATTTTGTCGTACAAAAGAATCGGCCGTTGAGTCTCCATCTTCCAGGTTGAGATTGTCGTGTTGTGGAGGCGTGTTTTCAAAATACCAATTACTGCCAACATTAGTGGCATCTTCGGCAAAATTGTAGCGAGATGTAGCGTTACCCCCCCACCGGTTAAGCGGCAAATCCAGTTCCTCGGCAGTGGCTTCATCAGCAAAATTCATGCCATAGATCAAGGGGTTAATGGGGTAAAGCGGCTGGTCTGCATGGATGGTCAGTGTAAGATTGGTGTTGATGGTATTGGCATAGTCTTGGCTCAGTAGCTCATCCACAAAGGCTACTTCATCCACATAAAACACTGGCTGCGGCCCGTTACTGGTATTTTGCCAGGCAACGCCATATACAGGTTCTCCTGTTTCCAAATCAGCCAATAAAATATCAACTTGTCGCCAGTCGTTAGGATATGGAGGATTAATGGCAACGGTATTGCCGATTTGACCATCTTCACCGACAAGCCCCACGGCAAGCTGCTGCCCTCCCGTGACCCCGCCATGAATCCAAAAGCGAAGCAGGTTATGGCCGCTAAGGTCAAGCGGTTGCGGCGAACGAAGGTCAACCACACCGCCTTGGGCTGAAAAGTCAATAATCATTGCTGTCTGCCCATCATAGGCTGGAAAGCCACTAAAGTTGATATTGGCCTCCCGCGAAAGATTTTCCCAGCCATTAGCCAGGGTATTTTTGTAGATGGTAATAGGGGCGTTGATGTTGTTTGCAACAGACTCAGTTGTTAGCTGGTCTACTGCCTCATCTGCAACAGCAGACAGAGTGTTCACAACGCCCGGAGCCACTTCTTCAGCTTTATCAACAAGCGGTGCTACTTCAGCCTTAATCGCCTCTTTGTTAAAGAAATCGGTGTTGATAGCTAAATATGCCAACGTCAGACCTCCGATGAAGAAGGTCACTGAAATGAGAATGATGCTGATTGAGAGAACTTTTTTCATGCCTCTACCTCGCTTTGCGTGTACCAAAAATATAGATATTTCTTGAAACAGCTAGCAGTGGCAGGTTACTACGTTGCCAACAGCGTGCATTCAATTGTTTTGATAGGCTGGCGGCACCCCAACAAAGAAAGCATATCAATCAAATTGTTATGATGTAGACTGTGGTGCTAGCAATCTGCAATAGATCTAGAATGTTATGTGCTTACACGGAACTCTTTGGTGCCCGTGGTACTCTAGTACTGAATAATCTATACCATTGGAAGATTAAAACGAGCGTTACAAGGTAGACCAATTCGGCTTATTACCTATCTGTGTTTACTGCCGGATGAATGTCACATGGAAGGGATGACGTTTGTCACTATAAAAATGAGGGAAACCAGGTATGATTTTAAGTAACAAAGGCTATCGCAGACAGAAAACAGACCGCCGGGTGTCAAACGAGTGTAAAGATGTGGTTGTCTTGGATTGGTAGCTTCGTGGAGTTACCCCAGCGACCCAAACAGTTGGTTCGGTCAAGATGTACGCCACGGCTCTTCTTCAAGCTGTGGTAGCTTTTACCAAGATTCCTAATGCAGTTGTTGTTTCCATTGTTGGTAATGGCACTGTGTGAAGGAGTAAATAGTCAATTGTTTACACCACTCAAGTTTCCTTGAATTGGGGCTGATCGCCTAAATAAGCGGTCAGCCCTTTTTGCTTTTGGCAGCTTGACGACAATTGGCGCTGGTTCGGCTCATAAAATTATCCTTGTTAACTGCCAAAGCCTGCTTAATGCTTATAATTTTGCGGGTCAGCCACCAAGTCTGGATGTCAGTTGCGAGAATGCGATTGTGCAGAATGCCTATGCTCAATATCTGGCATACCACAGGCAGTTTATTGAGTTAACAACGCCTTGGGCAGAGGGGTGCCGTGCATCGGTAGCTGCGGGGTAAATCTTGAAAACGATGGGAACAGCCGACTTTAGTAATTTCGATGCCAAGCTCAGCGAGATGGAAAATGCGTTAAACTCAGTCAATGATCCATTGAAGGCACTGTTACAGCAAGGGTAATCTTTTGACCCACGTTAAGGCACCTTGTTTGGCAATATGGCTGGCGTTGACCAAACGGCCGTTTCTTGTACAATCCGCCCATGACCCGCCTGCTGGAAATCAACAACCTCGTCACCCGCTTTTACACCCCCGATGGTGTCGTTCATGCCGTCAACGGCATCAGCTATAGTCTGGACAAAGGGGAATCACTGGCACTGGTGGGGGAAAGCGGTTCTGGTAAAACGGTGAGCGCCCTGTCGCTGCTGGGGCTGGTGCCACCGCCGGGAGTGGTGGAAAGCGGCGAGGTGTGGCTTAACAGCCCACAGGCCAACGGCCGTAATTTGTTGGAAATGAGCGAGGCCGAGCTGCGGCAAATTCGCGGCAAAGAAATCGGGATGGTCTTTCAGGATCCGATGACCGCGCTCAACCCGGTGCGCTCGGTGGGTAGCCAGTTGATGGAGGGGTTGAAGCTGCACCTGGGGCTAAACGGCCGTTCTGCCCACAGCCGCGCCCTCGAACTTCTCGAACTTGTTGGCATCCCCGACCCCCACAAACGGCTCCACGATTATCCGCACCAATTTTCCGGCGGGCAGCGGCAGCGCATCATCATCGCCATCGCCCTCTCCTGCAACCCGCTGCTGCTCATTGCCGACGAACCCACTACCGCGCTTGATGTCACCATTCAGGCGCAAATCATCAATCTGGTTAAGCGGCTAAAAGCTGATCTGGGTATGGCGATTCTGTGGATCACCCACGATTTGGGGGTGGTAGCCGGATTGGTGGACAAAGTAGCAGTGATGTATGCAGGGCATATCGTAGAAACGGCCGACGTCCGCAACCTGTATGCCCAAACCGGCCACCCTTATACGCTGGGGTTGCTGGAATCGCTGCCGCTAGTGGATGCCAGAGAGCGCAAGCGGCTGGTGCCCATTCCGGGGAGACCCCCCAATTTGCTCAAAGAAATTACCCATTGCCCATTTGCTGAACGGTGTCGCTATGCGGTGGAGCGGTGTTGGCAGGAACGGCCGTTGCTGCAACCCATCTCTCCCCACCACACCGCCGCCTGCTGGCGCAGCGACGACGTTCACAGCGGTCTCCGTCTGACTGAAAACAGTTTAGCGAAGTAAATTCTGTCAAAAAACGATGACAAAACAACCTCTCCTACGTATCACCAACCTCAAAAAACATTTTCCCATCCGCAGCGGCGTTTTGCGGCGGCAGGTGGGAGCCGTGCAGGCAGTGGATGGCCTCACCTTTGACATCTACCAAGGGGAAACTTTAGGGCTGGTGGGCGAAAGCGGCTGTGGCAAATCGACCACCGGGCGCACCTTGCTGCGTCTGCTAGAACCAACGGCCGGCAGCATCCTCTTCAAAGGGGATGATTTGTCCAAAATGAGCAAAGGTGGTCTGCGTAAAATTCGGCGCGATATGCAGATGATTTTTCAGGATCCTTACGCCTCGCTCAACCCACGCATGACGGTGGGAGAAATTGTGGGTGAACCATTGGGTATTCACAATATCAGCAGGGGGGTGGAACGGGAACAACGGGTAGATGAATTGCTTAACATGGTAGGGATGAACAGCTATTTTGCCGGCCGTTACCCGCATGAATTTTCCGGCGGGCAGCGGCAGCGCATTGGCATTGCGCGGGCATTAGCAACCAACCCGTCATTCTTGGTGGCCGACGAGCCGGTTTCAGCACTAGATGTTTCAATTCAGGCGCAGGTGGTCAACCTGCTGGATGATTTAAAGCAAGAGCTTGGTCTTACTTACCTCTTTATTGCCCACGACCTTTCGATGGTGCGCTATATCAGCGACCGAGTAGCGGTGATGTATTTGGGGCGCATGGTAGAACTGGCAGATCGGGATACGCTGTTTGAACGGCCGTTACACCCCTACACCCAAGCCCTGCTCTCCGCCATTCCCATTCCCGACCCGGTGCGCGAGGCACAGCGGCAGCCAATTGAGCTAAAGGGAGAGCCGCCCAGCCCAGCCAACCCACCTTCTGGCTGCCGTTTTCACCCGCGCTGCGCCTATGCCACGCAGCTTTGCAAAGATGAAGACCCGGTCTGGCGCGAAATGGGGGGAAAAGCATCTGCCTCTCCTCACTGGGTTGCCTGCCACCACGCTGAACGATTCCAATAGCCAACCCCATCAAACAAAAGACTCTCTCATAAATCCGTGCTTCGCGGCCAAAATGTGCTATACCACTTGCAGCAAACATCAACCAACACGGAGATTCTATGCTGACACCTCGCTGGAAAAAAGTCTTACGCGATTTGTGGGGCAACAAAACCCGCACCCTGCTCGTGGTTCTCTCCATTGCCGTCGGCGTTTTTGCCCTCGGCATGATCTTGGGAACCCGCATTTTGCTGGGGCGTGACCTGCCCGAAATTTACCTGGCAACCAACCCGTTTCACGCTGCCATCAACACTGGCCCATTTGATGAATCACTGATTGACGTGGTGCGCCGCATTGATGGCGTAGCCGATGCCACCGCCCGCCGCACCGTCACCCTACGCTACCAGACAGGTCCCGACGAATGGGGCGATCTGGAAATCAACGTCCTGCCCGACTTTGAACAGATCAACATCAGCCGTATTTTCCCCGAAGCGGGCGAGTGGCCGCCGCCTGTAGATGGCCTGGTCATTGAACGCGCCTCGCTGCCTTATATTGAAAAGGAAATTGGGGATTCGTTGGTACTTGAAACACCAGACGGCCGTTTACGCACCCTCCCCATCGTTGGCATTGTCCACGACATGGGCGTGCAGCCCGTCCAGTTTCGCGGTGTCCCCTACGCCTACACCGACCTCGCCACCCTTAGCACCCTTAATCTTGATGAAAGCTACGACCAGGTACGCATCCGTGTCGAAGGGCAAAATCTTACCGAAGATGACGTTCGCGTCGTTGTCCAGCGCGTGGAAGACAAGCTGCAAAAAGGCGGCATCAGCGTTGGCTTTGCCTTCATCCCCCCGCCCGACGAACACCCCTCACAAAACATTCTCGACCCGCTGACGCTCATTTTAGGGCTGCTAGGGGCGCTGGCATTAGGATTAAGCGGATTTCTAGTGGTCAACATCATCAGCGGATTGCTGGCACAGCATATCCTGCAAATTGGCATCATGAAAGCGGTTGGTGCCCGCACCGGCCAAATTAGTCAGATGTATTTTCTCACCGTCATCGTCTTTGGCATTCTCTCCCTCTTTATCGCCGTGCCGCTGGGCGGGCTGGCCGCCTACGCCCTCGCCAGCTATATGTCCACACTGCTCAACTTTGACCTACGCGACTTTTATATTCCGGGTCAGGTTGTCGCCCTGCAGGTTGCCCTGGGCATTCTGGTGCCTCTGTTGGCCGCGCTCTACCCCGTCATTCGCGGCACGGGCATCAGCGTGCGCGAGGCAATTAGCGAGACGGGGCTGGGCAAGGGGCAGTTTGGCAGCAACCTGCTGGACCGGCTGGTCAATTGGGTGACGGGTACGGTGCTGGCACTTTCTCGCCCCATGCAAATTTCCTTGCGTAACACCATTCGCCGCAAGGCACGTCTGCTGTTAACGCTGATTACGCTAACCCTCGGCGGGGCGATTTTTATTGCCATCATCAGCGTCTATACCTCGCTCATGGCAACCCTTGACGACACCCTCAGCTACTTTAACTTTGACGTGACGGTAAGCTTTGAGCGGGAGTATCGGCTGGCAGAAATCCAGCAGGAGGCGTTGACGGTGCCGGGGGTGGTTAGTGCCGATGCCTGGCTGGGTACCAGCGTGCGCCGTATTCGCGCCAACGGGGATGAAAGCAACAATTTGTCGCTGCTGGGTACCGAAGCAGAGACAGATTTGATTAACCCGGTGCTGACAAACGGCCGTTGGTTGCGCCCCACCGATGTTAATGCTGTCGTCATCAACTCGGCTGTGCTAGATGAAGAGCCAGACATCAAGTTAGGTGACACGGTTAGGCTTAAACTAGGCAACAAAGAGTACGACTGGCAGGTGATTGGCATTGTCCGTTCGGCGTTAACCGGGCCTATTCTATACGCTAATAAACCTCATGTAGCCCGTCTGCTCAACAGCCTGGGGCGCACGAGCACCGTGCAAATCAAAACAACGAGCAGCGATCCGGACGCACAGGCAGTGCTTGCCAAGCAGTTAGAAGAGCATTTCAACCGCGTGGGTATGAACGTGGCTTCCACCCGTTCGGTGGCGCAAATTCGGGAAACCATTCAGGCCACTTTTGCCATCATCGTCTCTTTTATGTCGGTGATGGCCGTATTAATTGCCAGTGTCGGCGGGTTAGGGCTAATGGGGACAATGAGCATCAACGTGCTGGAACGCACCCGCGAAATAGGGGTACTCCGGGCAGTGGGAGCATCGGACGGGTCGGTGCTGCGGATTGTGCTGGTGGAGGGGGTATTTATCGGCTTAATAAGCTGGATAATTGCCTTTGCTCTTAGCTACCCAATTGGACAGGCATTGAGCAACTTGGTGGGCACGGCACTGCTGCAATCGCCGCTCACCTATGTCTTTTCCACCGGTGGCGGCGTGGGATGGCTAGCAGCCGTACTGCTCATCGCTTCGCTTGCCAGCTATTTACCCGCCCGCAATGCCTCCCGCCTAAGCGTCCGAGAGACGTTGGCGTATGAATAAAATTGACACTTGGTACAGGAGTTTTGCAGCCTGAGCTTGTCGAAGGCAATTTGGCGTTAATAAACGGCTTCGACAAGCTCAGCCGACAGGCAACCGATTACCGCTCTAGCGCCGCACTTCCACAATCACACCCTGATCGGCCCATTCATAAAGCTGGGCAGCATTGTCGGTGCTGACAAGAATGCAGCCATAGGTTACGGTGTGACCCAGGTCGCCTGTCCACAGCAGGTTGTAGCCGTCGCGGGTGGGGAAGCCGTGGAAACCATTCATAAAGTCAACCGTTGGCACGGGTTGATAAATACCCATGAAATAGGGCATATAGAGATTCCAGTTGCCAGCGTAGGCTTCCACTTCATGGGTTTGAATTTGGAACACGCCGGGAGATGTAGGGCTGCTGTCAATGCCGGTGCTGCCCGCCCACTCCCATTTTAATTCGTCGTTTTCATAGATCCATACCCGCTGCTGGCTGAGGCTAACCACAATGCGCTTGTTTTCTACCACAGGGTAGGGGATTAAATCATCAGGTGAGGGGATGGTGAGGGATTGACCGACACTGAGGGCATCGCCCAACTGTGGGTTGGCCTGCTGAATCCAAGGGTAGGGGATGCCATAGTCGTAGCCGATGCTAGACAGGCTTTCGCCGGGCTGGACAATATGCTCGATGGCTGGGTGGTAGATGCGGGCGGTGACGGTGGCGTTGGGGTTGGTGAGGGCTTGGCGAACGGCCGTTTGTACTTCATCCATTACCACAAAACGGCCGTTACTAAGCTGCCCCAACTGCTCACCCAAATAACCAGCTAATGCCGTCTCATCCACCTGCCACACAAGCTGATTGTTATCATCCGTTCCCAACGACACCCACTGGCTCCAGGTGGCCGGGTCCAGAACCACATCCCGCCGTTCGTTGCTGATGGGGTCATAGGCGTGGACGGAAACGGCCGTTACTCGTAGCTCCCTAATTTTAGCTTCCACCAAGGCTGTGTCCGCCACGGCCGGTGGAATAGCTTGCATCACCAATCGCACACCCCCGTTTACCAGCACCAGTGCCGGGTTTTGGTTAATGGGAGCCAGCGTTGCCGCTACATCCAGCACTGCACCATCAAACGGCGGGGTCGCAATAAATTCATCCCCTACCAACATAATGCCAGCATTGGTTGGCGGCGTATACAGTTCTTCAGCCAACGTATTGAGCAGTGCTTCCGCTTGGGCTGGTTCATAAGACCAAACGGGTGGCACATCTAACGAACCGCGCAGCAGTTGCCCCAGGCTGGCGGCGGTGCGCCCTTGCTGGTAAGCCAGGGAGGCGGTAGCGGCCGCATCCAACGTCATGCCCAGGTCGTTGGGAAAATAATCGTATGGAGTACGACCGTCGCTGAGAATGATCGAACGATGCTGCCAATCTCCTTGCAAAACGGCCGTTGCTTCTGCCTGTGTCAACCCGCCAATGCTGCGCCCCAGTACCGTGGTTCCAGGCAAAATCCAATCGCTGGTGTAAAAGAAAGCGATACTGCCCAGAAGGAGCAGCACGGCAAAAAAGCCAAAACCCAAAAATAACAGCAGCCACAGCCAGACACGGCGACGTTTCGGTTGGGGAGGAACGGGTATCCAGCGTTCGTTGTTGGGGGTTGGGGAAGAAGAACGGCCGTTTTGTTTGCCCGGCGGCGGCACAAAAATCGTTGGTTGACTATCCATAGCGGTTTTCCTACACAATCATTATGAGCAATAACGCCCATTTTACCGTAAAGGTTCCGCCAAAACTGGACGCAAGCCGCATTTTCCCCCTGCTGCTGCCATACGCAGGCAAAAAAAGAACGCAGATTTTCCCGATTTACCTGATAGCCATCAGGTTGAGCAGGAGAATCTGCGTCCAATCCGCCAGAGCGGTTGTTGTTAAATCGTTGACGACGCTTGCCGCACAGACCGTTTTTCCCAGTTGCGGCGCAGGCTAATAAGCGATTGTTTGATAGGTTTGATCCGTACTACCAGCAGCAATACCAAGATGATGGTGAAAACAAATGGCTTTGTGGTCACGGTTTTTACTGCCCACACATAATGAATGATAGCTAAAATACCAATAGCGTAGACGGTTTGGTGCAGCCGCTTCCAATTTTTGCCCAACTTACGCATGGCCCATTTGGTGGAAGTAACTGCCAGGGGAATGAGCAACAAGAAGGCAGCAAACCCAACGAGGGCAAACCGTTTATTAACAACTTCATCCACAATTAGTGGCACATTCAGGCCATAATCGAGCCAGGTGAAAATGAGGAAGTGGGTGACAACGTAGAGGAAGGCATATAGCCCCAGTGGCTTCCGCAGCGGCAGAATCTGCTTCCAGCCAAATACAATGTTGAGCGGTGTAACGGCCAATGACAAAAGCAGTAGTGTCACAGCAGTATCGCCAGTACGGATGGTGAGAGCCTGAATAGGGTTGGGGCCAAGTTGACCCGCCCAGAAATCCCACAGCAGCAGGGCTAATGGCAGCAGCGAACCAACATGGGTTGTCCACCGCAAAATGTTGCGGGTTGTCTTAGGAGTGATTTTGATCGTCATCGTTTTATCTCGTTGATAGGTGGCACGCCAGGCTGGCTTAGCGCATCTCTTCAGCCTCCGCGCCACGCACTAAAAATTTTCCTGTAAATCAATCCCTTCATATAGGTTAGCAACCTGCTCTTCATAACCGTTAAACATGAGGGTGGGACGACGGCTCAATTCACCAATACGCCGCTCGGTGGCTTGCGACCAACGCGGGTGGTCAACGTTGGGGTTGACGTTGGCATAAAAGCCATACTCATTTGGAGCGGCTTCCATCCACAATGAGGTGGGTTGGGTATCGGTTAGCTCAATTTTGACGATGGATTTAATGTTTTTAAAGCCATATTTCCATGGCACCACCAAGCGAATGGGGGCACCATTTTGTGGTAAAAGCTGTTCGCCATAAAGCCCGGTCGCCAGCAGCGTTAAGTCATTCATCGCTTCATCCACGGTCAGCCCTTCGACATAGGGCCAGGTAAACCAGGGGCTTTTTTGGCCGGGCATATTGTCGGGGTCATAGACGGTTTCAAAGCGGACATATTTGGCCGTACTGGTTGGTTCAACTAGTTCCAACAGTTTACGCAGGGGGAAGCCATTCCACGGGATAACCATAGACCAACCTTCCACGCAGCGAAGCCGGTAAACGCGCTCTTCCTGATCAAATTGGCTGAGCAGGTCTTCAACGCCAAAAACGCCGGGGTTGTTGACCATGCCACTGATTTCTACTTCCCAGGGTGTGGTCTGATACCCTGCCGCAGCAGAGGCTACGCCTTGTTTGTCCTGCGTAAATTCGTAATAGTTGTTAAAATTGGTAATATCTTGGTAGCTGTTCAAGGGATCACCCAGTTCGTCGGCGGTGGCATTGGCTTTGCCGGCCGTATTGGTGGATTGGGTGGTCGATTGATCGGAAGAAACGGCCGTTTCTTCTTCTGCCCCAGCCCCGCCAAACTGAGGTGAGCAAGCTGCCAGCAGCGACCCCGCAGCCAGCGTCGCCACGCCCTTCATAAACTGCCGCCGCGATTCATAAAGATACTTTGGCGTAATTTCTGAAGAAGGAATCTCTAAACCTTTTTTCGTTTTAATTAACATAACCATGCGCCTCAATCATCATACTATTTCTGGACCCGTCATTGTGATAGCCCAGATTATCTATTGCTCAGGTGAACTATCAAACAGCATAGTGGTATCTTATAACAATTTGCTAAAAAAATTATTATTAAAAGATTACAGGCAAGGCAAGTATGAGCCGATAAACCGTAATCGGTGTTGTAATTATTACCCTATAGACTTGTCTTAGTACTGCGGTACCAAGCTGCTCTATTTTCTTTTCAAGCAGTGCGAGGTAAATTTAGTATTAGGAAAGGTTTCTAAATAGACATGGATTTGCATCAGAGCTGTATTTTGGTTGTTGATGACAACGAAAGTGTTCGGGAGTTGCTTCACATGCTGCTGGAAGCACGGGGACACCGCGTGGCGTTGGCAAAAAACGGCCAAGAAGCACTTGAAATCATGACCCAGTCAGTCATTGACCTGGTTCTGTTAGACATCATGATGCCGGTTATGGACGGCTATGATGTATTACGCTGGATGCGAGCCAAGCCCGAATTAAGCAGTAAGCCAGTTGTTGTTCTCACCGCCCTAAATGATACCGATAGCATTATTAAATGTATTGAGCTAGGTGCCGATGATTACTTGTTTAAGCCTATCAACCGAGCCATTTTGATGGCTCGCGTGGATGCGTCGGTCGAGAAAAAGCGGCTGCGGGATGTGGAACACAAGCACATCATGGAGCTGGCTATCTTGCAGCAAATTGACCGGGAGCTTAATGCCAGCCTGGATTTGGGCGAGGTGGCGCGTATTACGCTGGGCTGGGCCATGCGCCAGACGGGATCGCGCAGTGGGCTAATTGGGCTGTTAGATGACGGCAAGTTGACGGTGCTCCACGCTGAAGGGGCTGTCTATATGGCGCAAGAGCTGGTGCCTGTTTCAGCTTTGGGGGTGCATGTGGTGCCAAACGGCCGTTTGCAAGAAACCATCCTTCCCCCCTCCGAACAAGTAACGGCCGGCTTTGACCACCGCCTCGTTGTCTCCATCCACCGCGAAAAAGTCATTAGCTGCCTGATGATGCTGGAAAACCAAGGAGCCTTCGCACCAGACAGCATCGGCTTTTTAAGCCGATTGCGTGACCATGCCGCCATTGCCCTTGCCAACGCCCAGCTTCATTTAACGGCACAAGAAGCCAACCGGGCTAAAAGCGACTTCATCTCTTTTGTCTCCCATGAACTCAAAACCCCCATCGCCATTATTCGCAACTACGCCGAACTGATGGGGGCGGGTAAAAGTGGGCCTTTAAATGAAAAACAAGGCCGTTTTTTGGAAAACATTCGCGCCAACGCCGTGCGTATGAAGGAACTGGTTTCCGATCTGGATGATATTTCGCGCATCGAAGCCGGCCGTTTGCGGCTCAATTTTGAGAAAGTTTCATTAGGCATCGTCTTAGACGAGGTGATCAAGTCCATCGAACAGCAAATTATCTATAAACAGCAACACGTTCACACAGAATTAGACGTTGATTTACCCCTTATCCAAGCCGACCACTTTCGTTTGTCGCAAATTCTGACCAATTTGCTCAGTAACGCTAACAAATATGCGCCTGAGCAAAGCAACATTTATGTTCGCGCCACTGTCGTACCCTATCATGACACAACAGCTTTACAAATTGAAGTTGAAGATGCCGGTATGGGAATTCGAGAGGCAGACAAGCATCACATTTTTAAGCAGTTCTTCCGGTCAGCAGACCAGGATGTGCGAGCAATTGTAGGCACAGGGCTTGGCTTAAACATTGCCAAACGTCTGGTTGAGCTACATGAAGGCGAGATTTGGTTTGAAAGTGAGTATGGTGTAGGTACTACTTTTTATTTTACGATTCCTGCAGCACAAACGGCCGTTTCCATGCAGCTTACCTCCATTGCATAGCTCTGTCTAAACCTGGTTGTCGCACCACAACCATAGAAGTTAGTTTCCTGCCCAGTTATGCTAGGCAGGGCGCACAAAATGACCTGGCACTATACCCCCTATATCATCCCCCTTCTAATTGCTGCCATGGTATCTGGCATCTTAGCAGTCCTGTTTTGGCAGCGGCGCACTATGCGCGGGGCGATTCCGTTTGTTCTGTTTGCCATTGGGGCAAGTCTTTGGTGCCTAACTTATGCCCTTGAATTGGCTGGAGCCGATATTCTCAGCAAATTATTTGCCATCAAGCTGCAATACATAGGCATTGCCACCATCCCCCTATGTTGGCTCATTTTTGTGCTGCAATATACGCGCCACTGGCAAGCAGTGCGTCGCTATTTGCCACTGCTGCTTATTATCCCCATTGTTACCATCATCGCCGCCTGGCTAGAACCTAATATCCACCTGCTTTATCAATCTATTACCTTGGACGAAACGGCCGAATTCCCCTCCTTACTGGTCAGTTATGGTCCCGTTTTCTTTATTCACTTGCTGCAATCCTACCTCTCGCTCTTGGTAGGCACCATTTTGCTGCTGCAAATTGCCAGCCGCGCCCCCAGACCTTACAGACAGCAAGTACGGGGTTTGGTGCTATCAGCGGTGTTTCCCTGGCTAGGAAATGGTATCTATCTGTCAGGCCTATTCCCGCTACCCAACTTGGATCTCACGCCGTTTACCTTTGTCATTACCGCCATTTTGTTGGCCTGGAATTTAACGCGGCTGCGTTTGCTGGATCTAACACCCATTGCTCGCTATACCATTTTAGAGAATATGATTGATGGGATGTTTGTATTCAATCGCCGCCAACAGTTGATAGACATTAATCGGGTGGCGGCAATGGAGATTTTGGGTGCGCCAACGACCGAGGTGATTGGACAAACGGCCGTTCAGCTTTTTACCAACCGTTTCCCCACCCTCGTTACCAGTTTAGATCGGGAACAGGCCAGCGACGAACTGATGCTAACAACTACAGTGGGCAAAGAAGCTGTCTACGAGTTCCAGGTATCACCACTGCACACCCATGATGGTGAGATAAACGGCCGTTTGCTCATCCTGCGCGACATCACCGAACGCAAAAAAGCCGAAGCTGCCCTAGCCGAAATGGTCACCAAACAACAACAGCTGCTCACCGAACTCTCCCTAGCCAAAGACGCCGCCGAGGCCGCCAACCGCGCCAAAAGCACCTTCTTGGCGAATATGAGCCACGAGCTTCGCACCCCCCTCACCGCCATCATTGGCTACAGCGAACTGCTGCAGGAACAGCTTGATATTGACAACTACACCAACTTCCCCTCCCGCCTGCAAAACATCCATGATTCCGCCAATCACCTGCTCACCCTCATCAGCGACATTCTTGACCTCTCTAAAATCGAAGCTGGCAAAACCAAACTCTATCACGAAGAAATTGACCTCGAGGCTCTACTGCACAACATCGAAATGACCGTGCAGCCTCTGCTTAGGAAAAACCGAAACCAACTGCATACCCACATCGTTGATCCTCCCCTTACCATCTACACCGACCCCACAAGATTGCGTCAAATCCTGCTCAACCTCCTTAGCAACGCCACCAAATTTACCCAAAATGGGCAAATCACCGTCACGGCTCACCGCAAAACCAATGAAACCAATACAGAAATCATTGATATTGAAGTACAGGACACGGGCATTGGCATCATGCCTACAGAATTGGACAAAATTTTTGCCCCCTTTACCCAAATAAAACTGAATACAACCCAAAAACACGAAGGAACAGGTCTTGGATTAGCCATTACACAACGCTTGTGTCAGCTAATGGGAGGCATTATACTAGTCAAAAGTGATCCCGGTATAGGGTCTACCTTTACTGTTCGTCTACCTGCCCATCATCAATGAGCATAAAGGCACGCCCCCTCTAACCAGACCAGGTTTGACCAATTAGCGCATTAACATGTATCTAACACGGAGATAACAATGCAATTACAACTTTTCAACTACACGACAGAAGCAGGTTGGTCAGTAGAAACATTTCCACAGCTTGATTCTCCAAACACACTTATCCTCGTATTTGGAGCTACCGTTTATTTAGATGATCCCACGCCAATCCAGCAGATCGCACAAGCATACCCCCAAAGCATTTTCCTTGGCTGCTCTACCTCCGGCGAGATTTTTGGCACGACTATTTTAGACAACAGCCTGAGCGTAGCCGTGATGCGCTTTACCGCGACTACCATCAAAGGAACCTACGCCCCCATTCTGTCATCAAACAGTTCTTTCAATGCCGGGCAGGCCATTGCCAAAGAATTACTGCACCCCCATTTACGCGGCCTGATTGTCTTGTCAGATGGCACCAGCACCAATGTTAACGGCAGTAATTTGGTGCGTGGCCTCAACTCCATCCTGCCAGACTCTATTTCCGTCACGGGCGGTCTGGCCGGGGATGGTGACCGTTTTACGCGTACTTGGGTGTTAAAAGACAAAATGCCGCATTCAGGCTATGTGGCAGCCGTTGGCTTCTATGGGGATCACATTCATTTTGGTCATGGCTCTAAGGCAGGATGGCGCATTTTTGGGCCAGAGCGACAGGTTACACGATCTCAAGAAAATGTTTTGTATGAACTAGATGGGCAACCCGCTTTAGAGCTATACAAACGATACTTGGGTGAGCGTGCGGCCGACTTGCCAGCCTCTGCACTGCTCTTTCCCCTTTCCATCCGCGAAAACCATGATTCCGACAAGCAAATTGTGCGCACCATTTTATCTGTGGATGAAGAAGCACAATCCATGACCTTTGCTGGTGATATTCCAGAGGGATATTTTGCCCAACTCATGCGAGCCAGCTTTAATGGTTTGGTAGATGGTGCCGCTGAGGCAGCCGCTGTGGCGCGGGGGTCTGCGCCTGATCTTGACGATACGCTGTCCATTACGATTAGCTGCGTTGGGCGACGCTTGGTAATGGGTGAATACACTGAAGACGAACTGGATGCTGCGCTAGAAGTTTTACCAAAAGGAACACAGCAAATAGGCTTTTATTCCTATGGTGAAATTTCTCCTTTTGCGACAGGCTATTGTGACCTACATAATCAAACGATGACGGTGACGACAATTAGCGAGGATTAGAACTATGATTCACCATGTGCTTCGCCGCCAATTGCGAAAGCTGGGGCTGGGGCCACAAGATGTGCCATCACCAGAACAATGGTCACAGTTGGTAGAGCGAATCAGCCAGGCGTATCAGGAAGCGGATCAAGAGCGTTATTTGCTAGAACGCTCGCTGGAAATTTCTTCAGCGGAGATGAAGGAGTTGTACGAGCAGTTGCGCCTATCTTCGGAAACGCGCATTGCGGCAGAGCGTGACAAGTTACGGCAAGCTAAATTTGAGCTTGAGCATTCTCTCTCGCTTTTGCAGGCAACCTTTGATGCCACTGTTGATGGTATCCTGGCGGTGGATCGGGATGGAAACATGGTTTCCATGAATCAGAACTTTATTGACATGTGGGGGATACCGCATGAGATTGCTGAAAGCCGTGATGACAATGCTGCCCTGCAATTTGTGCTGTCGCAGTTGGCAAACCCCGAAGCGTTTTTGTCTAAGGTACGGGAATTGTACAGTTCGCCAGAAGCGGAAAGCCATGATTTTCTGGAATTTGAAAACGGCCGTTATTTTGAGCGTTTCTCTAAGCCACAGCGTATGGGAAATGAAATTGTCGGTCGCGTTTGGAACTTCCGCGACATTACCCATCGCCGCCAAACCGAAGCCGAACTGGTGCAGGCCAAAGAGGCAGCCGAAGCCGCCAATCGTGCCAAGAGTACCTTTCTTGCTAATATGAGCCACGAGCTGCGAACCCCCTTGAGCGCGATTATTGGCTATAGCGAACTGTTGCAAGAACAAGCACAAATGACCGGTCACACACTTTTCACGCCGCGTCTCGACAAAATCAACATTGCAGCAAATCATTTGCTTGCCATCATCAACGACATCCTCGACCTTTCAAAAATCGAAGCGGGACGCATGGATTTGTTCCGGGAAAGATTTGCTGTGTCAGAACTGATTGAACAGGCCTTGATCACTACTCGCCCCTTGGTAGAAAAGAACAACAATCGGCTATTTTTGTATCTTGATCCTAAAGTGGCAGATATGTACACCGATCAAGCCAAGCTACGCCAAATCTTGCTCAATCTACTAAGCAATGCAGCCAAATTCACGTCGAACGGCCATATTACGCTGCGCGTATTAACCGACTCGGTTGAGACAGAATCGGAGCCTCAGACATGGATTCAATTTGTCGTGCAAGATACGGGCATTGGCATGTCGTCGGAACAATTGGAGCATATTTTTCAGCCATTTACCCAAGCTGATGTCTCCACCACGCGCCAATATGGGGGAACGGGTTTGGGGTTGGCGATCACTTCTCGTTTTTGCCAAATGATGGGCGGTTCGATCAATATTGAAAGCCAAATTGGGCATGGCTCTAAATTTACGGTGCGTTTGCCGCAGGCGTTGGGGCAGGACGAGGTGGAAATTGTAGAGTCTATGGGGTCAAAACCGGTTAAACGGCCGTTAACCGCCACTGAAAATCGCGGTCTCATTCTTGTCATTGAAGACGAACCGAACACACGAGACATTTTGACGCATCATTTGCAGCGAGAAGGGTTTGTGGTGCAAACGGCCGTTTCTGGTGCTGAAGGCATTCATCTGGCACAACACCTCCAACCCAACATCATTACCCTCGATGCCTTTCTCCCAGACATAGACGGATGGGAAGTATTAGACACCCTCAAAGCCACGCCGCATCTTGCCAACATACCTATAATTATGGTGACGGTATCGGATGAGCGTGCCCGCGCTTTCCGTCACGGTGCCGCCAACTTTTTGCGTAAACCAATTGATGAAAAAAATTTATCCAAGGTCTTGAGTAGCTATTAAATTGTTAGCTAAATCGTTAGAAAACTTTATAATCTTGGTAAAAAATAGATAACAACAGCAACTATGATAACATTGCCGAAGATCGCTGGAGGAATCCGTTGATACGAATTTTGATAGTTGAAGACAACGAAATGAACCAAGAAATCCTGGAAACCCGGCTCGGTTTTCGGGGATATGCCACGCTGGTTGCCAGCAATGGTGCCGATGGCGTAGCACTGGCAAAAAAAGAGAAGCCTGACATCATTTTGATGGACATGAGTCTGCCCGTACTGGATGGGTGGGAAGCAACTCGCCGTTTGAAGGCAGACCCAGAAACGGCCGTTATTCCCGTCATCGCCCTCACCGCCCACGCCCTGGCCGAAGATTTAGACCGCTGTTTGGAAGCTGGCTGCGACAGCTACGAAACCAAACCCGTCAATTTCAACAAACTTCTGAGCAAAATACAATCTCTGGTACAAGAGTCATCGTAGCGACGCAAAATTTTGCGTCGCTACCTGTCTTACCCACCTACCCCTCAATTGTGATCGTAATCGTGTGCGGTTCCCCCACATAATTGCTGTCTTTCACCACAATCAACCGCAGAAAATAGGTTCCCGGCGGCAGGGCATCGGCATGGAGCATTTCCAGCGTGCCGTTGACAACAGGGGTGCTATGGGTCTCCCCCAGCGTTAGCCAATCCACCTGATTCCCCCCCTTCGGAATGCCCAGCTCAATTTTGTAAAACTGCACCACGCCGGGGTCAAAATCGGCCGTGCCAACAATGGGCAGCACCCCCGACACCGCATCACCTGTTTTGGGGCTGGTGATGCGCCAAATGGCGGGAACATTGGGGTCACGGGCCAAAGCCAGGAGTTCTTCGTTACAAACGGCCGTTGGCACCACCGCCACATTATTCGCCTGCGCCCACCCATGCGCCCCCTTCAAACTCTCCCGGTTGCGTGGTGGCGACAGAAAAAGCTGGGGCTGGGCATCGGGCGGCAGCGTCGTTAGCTCCGTTCCCTGCTGAAAATGGCAGAAAAGCTGGGGCGGCGGCGCATCGTCGTCCACATTGGCATTTGCCAACACCACTTCGGTTGAAACAGGCGGCAGCGGTACGGCCGGCATTCGCCATACGGCCGGCTCAAGCTGTTCCCACATCACGCTGTCGGGCTGCGGCGTAGGCTGCACCACGTCTGTCACCAAAAACAGCTCCGTTCCCCCCGGCGTGCAGCTTGTCGCCCCCAGCGTCACCGACCCCAAATTGCACAACGCCCGCTGCTCCAACCCCTGCGGCTGCACAAACTCCCCGGCCGGAACCACCCCCTCAATCGCCAGCGAATTGAGCAGCTCATAGCTACCGTAGACCGCCTGCATATAGTCTGACCACAGCGGCGCGGCTCCCGTCAGCCCACTAATGTTGATCATCTCGCTGTTGTCGGTGTTGCCCGTCCACACCCCCACCACCAAACCAGGCGTGTAGCCCATCGTCCAGTTGTCGCGGAAATCGTTAGTGGTGCCTGTTTTGGCCGCCGCCGGAAACGGCAGTGCCAGCGGGTTTTCCCGCCCCATTGCCGGAACCCGCGCCGCGTCGTCGTCCAAAATGTTGCTCATCAAATACGCCACCCGCCGATCCAGCACCTGTTCGCCGGGC
This sequence comes from Ardenticatenaceae bacterium, assembly GCA_020634215.1. Classification (GTDB taxonomy): domain Bacteria; phylum Chloroflexota; class Anaerolineae; order Promineifilales; family Promineifilaceae; genus JACKCD01. Next base: position 64,792 of record JACKCD010000025.1, read on the forward strand.
GTGGGCTGAAATTGATACAGTAATTCGCCGTTGTTGCGCTCTACGCGCAAAATGGAGATGGGGGACACGCGCTGACCGCCGTTGGCAAAGGTGGCATAGGCCGTCGTTAGCTCCAGCGGTGTCACCTCCCCCCCGCCCAGCGTCAGCGACAACCCATATTGGCTGGCATCGCTTTGCCAAGAGTTGATTCCCATCCGCTGGGCAAATTCGAGAAAGGCTGGCACGCCAAGATCTTGCAGCAGCAGCACGGCGGGAATGTTGTAGCTATTGGCAAGCGCCTGCCGCAGCCGCACCGGGCCATGAAAGCGACGGTCATAGTTGAGCGGCGCGTAGCGGCTGCCGTCAAGCTGTGGATACTCCACTTCCACATCCCACAAAATGTCGGCGGCGGTCCAGTTGACCTCCCCTTCGGCGTTGGGCAAGAGGGCGGCGGCGTAGGTCAGCGGTTTGATGGCGCTGCCCGGCTGCTGCGGGGTCAGGGTGACATTCACATGGCCGTCAATTGTTTCATCGCGGTAATCCACGCTGCCGAGCATGGCAAGAATTTCGCCGGTGCCGGGCTTCATTGCCACCAGGGCGGCGTTGTTGAGGTTGTGTTCGGGGCCAACGGCCGTTACATGCTGCCGCGCCAACTGTTCGGCCAATCGCTGATAGTTCAGGTCAAGTGTGGTTGTTACTTGCAGCCCGCCATTTGCCACAAACTCTGCCCCAAACTGCGCTTCCAGCAGTTGGCGCACGTAGACGGCAAAGTGGGGAGCCACCAAACTAACTTCCTGCGGGGCAAAGGTCAGCGGCTGCTGGTAGACGGTTTCTACTTGGGTGCGATCTAAATAGCCTTCGCTTGCCATCAGGTTAAGCACAAGCCACTGCCTTTCTTTGGCTCCTTCTAAATTGGTCAGCGGGTCAAGCTCGACGGGGCTTTGCGGCAGGGCGGCCAGCATGGTGGATTCGGCAATGGTTAGCTCGGCGGCAGGTTTGTCGAAGTAGGTTTGGGCGGCGGCTTCGATGCCGTAGGCGAGGTTGCCGTAGTAAATTTCGTTGAGGTATAGCTCCAGAATTTCGTCTTTCGTGAAGTTGCGGGTCATCATCCAGGCGAGGACAATTTCTTTGATTTTGCGGTTGTAGGAAACGGCCGTTCTTTCATCATAATCAAACGCAATGTGGCGCACAAGCTGCTGGGTAATGGTGCTGCCTCCCACGGGGCGGCCGTTGGGGTCGCGCAAATTGGCAATCAGGGCGGCAATTAGCGACGGGGCATCGAGACCGATGTTGTCATAGAAAGTGTCATCCTCGACGGCAATGGTGGCGCGAATGACATCGGGCGGCATTTGGCTCAGCGGAATGCGGGTGCGGTTGCCCTCGCCAAAAATCTCCCACAGCACTTCGCCATTGCGATCTAGAATGCGCGTTGTTTCAAACGTTTCGCGGGTGCGCGCCTCGTTCAGCCGGGCAATGCCGACCTCTAGCTCTTCTGTCCAATTGACGTAGATGACACCGCTGATGATGACCACACCGGCAAAAACCATAAAGGTGACGATGATGAGGATGCCGACGAAGGCACGCCCCAGGCACCCACCGCAGCCACGCCGCCGGGGTGCTGTTGTTTCTGTTTGTCTACTTTGATACTGAGTCATATTGTTTGTGGAGAGTGGAGAGTAGGGTGTGGGGAGTGACGCTTTACTCCCTACACCCTACTCCCTACAACTTCTTCATACTAACCAATACAGTGAGTGTAGGGGAAAATAACGGCCGTTTCTGCACGCAACCAACACGGTAAAAAGACGATTACCCCTCAAAGCGGCTTTTCCGCCACGTAGGCAATCCATTCGCCTGCGTCATAAAATTCCAGCCCGTCCCAGCCAGGGTGAATGGTGATGGTGGCAAAACCGGCCGTTTGCAGCATAGCTGCGATTTCTTCAGGCGCATAAATCTGGTCACACAGTTCCACGACATCCAGCTTGCCCGTTTCCAAATGCACCACATAAAACCGCTCCAGCGACATTTGCGCCGCTTCGTCCCAAAACCGTTCCCCCAGATGCAAAAACGGTGCGTCGCCCCACAGTCGCTTGCTGTCGGTGTACCACCAGTTGCTCTCTTTTTTGTCCACCTTGGTTGGGTCAAGCAGTTCAAGGCACAGACGGCCGCCAGGGCGCAGCCCAGCGTAAATTTTATTCAACACCACCTGCGCCTCCTCCCGCCGCATCACCCCCAACTGCCCGTAAATCAGCATGGCGGCATCAAACTGGGCTGGCTCCACCGTCATCTGGTGAATATCCTGCTGGGTAAAGGTGCAGCGGTCGGCCACATCTGCCGCTGTCGCCAGTTCACGGGCATAGGCGATGGCGGCCGGGGCGAAATCAATCCCCTGCACCCGCAGCCCACGCTGCGCCAATTCAACGGCGTAGAGACCGGGGCCGCAGGTGACATCAAAAAAACGCTGCCCAGCCTGCAGCCCCAACTTCTCCCACAGCCACTCGATTTGCCGCAGTCGCTCGGCCGTCACGCGGGAGGCCGCGCCGTGGTTTTCGTTCAAATGTTCGCGCAGCATCCGTTCGGAAAAGTCGGGGTCGTCCCAGGGAAGGTTGCCGCCGTTGTGCCACGGTAACGGCCGTTCTGCCCGCCGATAAATTTCCCACAAGCTCGCCGCCAGCCGTTCATTTTTTTCTTTCATCACTCGTTCACCCACTTCAACATTATTTTTGACAGGATTTACAGGATTTACAGGATTCGATTATCCTCATAGTCAAACTCATTTTTATCACAAACAGGAGGCAAGCGGTTATGCAATTCGTGAACAGCCAAAGTTATCTCGGCCAAATGGTGTCCATTACTATTGACCGCCCGCTGGGTTCCAGACACCCGCAACACCAGTTCATCTACCCGCTTAACTACGGCTTTGTCCCCAACACGCGCTCCGGCGATGGGGAGGATCTGGATGCGTATGTGCTGGGTGTGTTTGAGCCGCTGGCAGTGTTTAACGGCCGTTGTATAGCCGTCATCCACCGCCTTAACGATAACGACGACAAGCTCGTATTGGTTCCACCCGGCAAAAATTACACTGATGGACAAATCCAGGCGTTAACCGAATTTCAGGAACGCTTTTTCGACTCTTCCATCCTACACCTTGCCGCGACGCAATCATGAAAAACATCTCAAGAAGCCTGCACCCGCACCCCTATGGTATGATAGAATATTCAAAGTATCCTTGGTTTTTGGAGAATGGACATGATACAAAGAATTACTGTTAACCCTAATATTCATTTCGGCAAGCCATGTATCACGAACACGCGCATCCCGGTACAAGAAATATTGGAACTTATTCAGCAAGGGCTTTCATTCGAAACAATCATTAATGATTGTTACCCTGAAATTGAAATAGCGGATATACAAGCATGTCTTCAATATGCCATTGAAGTGTTAAACGCTGAAGACATTCATTTTGCGTTCGCCACATGAAGCTATTGCTTGATCAGGACATTTATTATCGCACCATTCGATTTTTGCGTGAGATGAAAATAGATGTGGTGACTGCTGCTGAATTAGATCTATCGCGTGCAGCAGATTTAGAATTGCTTCGAGTGGCACATCAGACAAAACGTGTCCTCCTCACACGGGATAGAGACTATGGGCGATTAGTGTTTCTTAATCACATTCATGTCGGCGTGATTTATCTCCGGTTTTCATATGTTGAACTTGAAGCGGGTCATAGAGAGTTAATCCGTGTACTTCAACATTACACCATTGAACAACTAATGAATGCGTTTGTGGTTGTACAATCTGACAAACATCGCTTCAGAAAATTGCCGTACAGTTCATAATCAATGCCTCTGCTACCTGGCGAATCCCTCAATCAACGATACCGCATCGTCTCCTTGCTGGCGCAGGGGGGATATGGGGCTGTTTATCGCGCCTGGGATATGGTTGCCAGGCAGGATGTGGTTGTCAAGGAATATTTGGACAGCACCGTTGAGACGCAAAAGCTGCTGCGGCAGGAAGCGCGTCAGTTGAGCCAGCTACATCACCCGCAGCTTCCCGCCTTTCTCGACCATTTTGCCATTGAGGGCAGCGGGCAATATTTAGTTAGCCAGTTTGTGGATGGGGTTGACCTGCAAAGCCTGCTGGCGCAATATGGATCACTGCCGTCTGACCTCATCATTGGCTGGCTGCAGGCGGTGTGCCAACCGCTGACTTATTTGCACCAGCAGGGGCGGTGCCACCTCAACATCAAACCGGCCAACATTCGCGTGACCCCCAGCGGGGATGTGTTTTTGGTGGATACGGGGTTGCCGGGGTTGGGGATACGGCCGTTTATTGGCGACAGCAGCGGCTACGGCGCACCTGAACAGCAGGCACAAGCCGAAGTAAGTCCCGCCAGCGACATCTACAGCATGGGGGCGACCCTCTACACGCTATTAACGGATCAAGCACCGGCCAAGGCACTGAGCCGCGAAAGTGGGCTAGTTGATCTAAAGTCGCCGCGAGAGATCAATCCTAACGTGGAGCCGTATTTGTCGCTGGTTGCCATGCGGGCGATGTCGCTGCGAGCCGATGCGCGTTATGAGACGGCGGCCGATTTTGCCGCCGCGTTGCAGCGACCGGGCGGGTATCGTGAGACAGAACAAGCAGGAGGGAGAAGAACGGCCGTTTCTCCCTCCATCTACCCCAGCCCAGCCCCACGCCTTCCCGTCAGCCGCCGCCGCCAAATGGAGCGTCGCACCATTGCTGCCCTCTCCGTTATTCTAGCCCTGATCTTGGGGCTGATAGGCGTATTTGGCTACGTCAACTTTGAACGCCCAGATGAAATTAGCGAAGTGGCAGCCACCGCCACCATTCAATCGGCCGTCATCGCTGCGCTCACCGCCATTGCCCCCACCTCCACCCCCCTGCCCATACCCACCACGCCGCCAACTCCCACGCCCAAACCGCTCATCACCAGCACCGGCTCGCAAATGCTCTACATTCCCGCTGGTATCTTCCGGCTGGGCAACGATGAGGGGGAAAACGATGAAAAACCATCGCTATGGGTGCGGCTAGATGCCTACTACCTGGATGAAACGGAAGTAACCAATGCGGACTATGCCCAGTGTGTGGATGCCGGAGCGTGTGACCCGCCCGACAGTTCCCGCTCGGCCTATTATGACACCTACTACGGCGACCCAGACTATAACAACTACCCGGTTGTTTTTGTCAATTGGTATGATGCCGCCGCCTTCTGCGAATGGCGTGGCGGGCGTTTGCCCTCGGAAGCGGAGTGGGAGAAGGCGGCCAGCTTTGACGCGGAGCAAACGATTAAGCTGCGCTACCCATGGGGGGATGAGTTTGACGGGGAGCGGCTTAATTTTTGCGATGCCAACTGCGCCAGCGAAAACGCCAACGGCCGTTTTAATGATGGCTATCGTGACACCGCACCCGTAGGGAGCTATGCTAACGGCCGTTCGCCCCTCGGCCTTTACGACATGACTGGCAATGTGATGGAGTGGGTGGCAGACTGGTATGACAGCCGCACCTACCAAAACGCCAGCGACACCAACCCCCTTGGCCCGCCCGAAGGGCAGTTTAAATCTATTCGCGGTGGCTCCTGGCTCTCATCCGCTGACGAGCTAACCACCACTACGCGCAGTTCGTTTGACCCCACCGTCTCCCGCACCAACCTCGGTTTCCGCTGCGCCTCGGCTGTGCCATAACCGATCATGCCTGCTAGTGCCCCACAAACGGCCGTTTCACCCCACCTCTGCACCACCTGCCACCAAGATGTACCCGCCAACCATGCTGCCTGCCCTTGGTGCGGCACGCTCAACCCATATCACACCCTCCCTGGCAGCTTGCCCGCCTGGTTTCAGCAGCCCCGCGTGCCCATCCGTGCCGTTTACCAAAGCCAACTGCCCATCAGCGAAAGCCCCTATTTGGCGCTGGGCGGCGGCTTGGGCAGTTTTGCTTGGGTCAACCACCTCCGCATCTATGGCGTGCCCGCCGACAAAATCACCATCATCGGCCATCACACCACCCCCTATGCCCGCTTCCGCCAGCTTTGCCGCCACTCTCAAATCAGCGACAACGACCGCATCCGCAGCGACTCTAGCTCTCGCCCCGACAATTTGTGGGGTTGGCCCGGCTATGGACTACAGGAAGTCGGGGACAATTTACGGCAAGGACAGTGGCGCGATGCAATCCGCATTGGCTGGCAGCTTTTAAGCGAGCCTGTTTTGGCCGATACCTACGCCCCCCGCGCCGACACCGTCTATCGCAGTTTGGAGCGGGAAATGGCGCGGATTGGCTGGAGCAGCATGGTGCGGCCAGGGGAGGTGTGTGCGGTGCGGCAAACGGATAACGGCCGTTATCTCATCGCCTACCTGCCCAAAAACAACAGCTACGCCCTCCACTTTCACTTGACCACCTATCTTCACCTAGCGCTTGGCTACACCGACATTAACCTATCTGATGAACTCCAAACCTTTCGCCACCAATCGGGCAACTTGCGCTCCGTGGTTCAGGCTTATGAACCCCACGAACATATCTACCGCCAGCTTGCCCGGCGCGGTGGGCTGGTGCTGCTGCGCGGGCGTGGTATCGTTGCCGCCCGCATCTTGCAGCGGCTCGATGACATCCGCCGCACGACTCAGCGCGATATTCGCGTCATCCATCTGCTGCGCACGCCGCTCACCCACGACACCTATTACGGCCTAGCGCGGCGGCAAACGCGGCATCATTGGCAGTGGCAGCCCTTCAACTGGCCCAAAGCTGCGTTTGGCGGGGATCTGCGTCAGGTGATGGCCGAAGCCAGCCCCAGCGAACGGCAGGTGCTGCTGGAGATTTGGGGTGGCACGACTGCGGGCGACCAGCAAGCATGGCAATCTTTGATCGAGCACGGTCTGGCTGATGGTTGGTACCAGCTTTATTTTGGTGAGGTGGCAGATGTGCGGGAAAACGGCCGTTTTCGCCTCACCACCACCCTCCACGACTACGACCCTCCTCATGCCCCGCACCACTTTGCCGCTGACTTTATGATTGACTGCACTGGCCTCCATGCTCATTTGACCGGGCACCCCCTCCTCATCGAGCTGCAACGGCTCTACCACCTGCCGCAAAACCCGTCGGGGAATCTTGCCACTACCCACCAGTTCGAGCTAAAGGGGCTGCGTAACGGCGAGGCGCAAGCCTTTATCGCCGGGATACCTGCCTATGGCAACGACTTTGCCCCTGTGGACAGCTTTCTGGGACTGCAATACGCCGCCCGCTGCGCCATTGAGCGGCTGTTGGCCGATAATGCACCCTATTTACACCCGCTGACGGGGCTGGATTCCTTGCGCCAGTGGTGGCATTGGTGGCACAATCAAGAACCATGACTCCGACACTCGCTGGACGCTGGCAAACGCGCTTTTTGTTGCTCACGCTGTTGGGTCTGCCAATAACGGCCGTTTTTGCCACCCTCTACCGCGATCCCCGAACTCCATTTGTTCTGCTTGGCTACGTGCTACTCCTCGGCTGCGGCTGGGATGTCTTCTATGACGATCTGCAAAAGCGGCGCTGGAACCACGACTGGCCTCCCCTGTTTGCGCTGCTGGCCGGTTTGTGGGAGGGGTTCTGCTTATGGGCGCTGTTGGCACTGCTATGGACGGCCAACCAAACATTGCCAGGAGTGACGATAGGGCTAACAAACGGCCGTTTTGCCGCCCATTACCTCACTGTCTTCCTCATCACCTGGGTCGCCGCCCACAGCCTCCCCTTGCTTCTATTTCCCCACTGGCGCTTTCACGGCGGCCAATGGTTCAGACAATAGCTTTACGCTTGGTCTTCCCTTTTTCCAGCAGTTTGTCGGGGAAGCCAGAACCGCCTCGCAGATGTGGCTGGATTCGCACAGATTTTCCCTCTTTTATCCACGAAAATTCGCTCCGATCCACGTTAGCCGCACTGCCATTTTCTTTTTCCAACAGGCTGCTAACCACGACCTACCAATGGTGCAATACCGGCCGCCACCCTTCCCACGCCTCCTTTTCATCCCCACCATAATAGCTCACAATCGCCCGCCCCGGCGGTGCAACGGCATCCAGCCGCGCCAAATCATCGGCCGACAGGGAAACATCAATGGCACCCAGCGCATCTTCCAACTGCGCCAGCGTGCGCGGCCCCATGATCGGACTGGTGATGCCAGGCTGGTAAAGCTGCCACGCCAGCGCAACTTGGGCATTGCTGGCTCCTTTTTCGGTGGCAATGGCCTGCACCGCCTCAATGACGGCAAAAACGGCTGGCGTGTAATGTTTGCCGCCCCAAGCCCGCCAAAATTGAGAATAGCGTGAGTCAGCAGGAACGGCCGTTTCTGGCAAATATTTCCCGCTCAAAAACCCACCCGCCAGCGGTGCCCAGGTGATAATACCTAGCCCATAGCTTTGCGCCATCGGCACCAGTTCCCGCTCCACCCGCCGATCCAGCAAATGATACGGCGGCTGCTCACACACAAACCGGTTTAGCCCCCATTCTTTCGCTACCCACAGCGCCTCCATATGCTTCCAGGCGGGAAAGCCGCTTGTGCCAATATAGCGCACCTTCCCCGCCCGAATCAGATCATCCAATGCACGCAGCGTCTCATCAATCGGCACGGTTGGGTCAGAAGCATGAAGCTGGTACAGGTCAATATAATCGGTGTTGAGCCGCCGCAAAGAGGCGTGACACTGCTCAATAAGGTGGCGGCGGCTGTTGCCACCGCCGTTGGGCAAGCTGGTCATGGGATAATGCGCCTTGGTTGCCAGCACCACCTGCGCCCGTTTGCTGCTGGGCTGCAACGCCTGCCCAACAATTTGCTCACTGCGCCCGCGCCCTTCATCATAATTGCCCGGTTCATGTCCATAGACATTAGCCGTATCTACAAAATTAATCCCTGCCTCTAACGCCCGCTCAATAATTTGGGTGGCATCGGCAGCCTTGGTGCGGCCCCCAAAATTCATGCAGCCCAAACAGAGGCGGCTAACCGTCACGCCGGTGCGCCCTAAAGTTGTATATTTCATTGTTTACTCCTGATATGAGATGGTTGATAAACGGCCGTTTATCACTTGGCGGTTTAGAGATTGGAGATTGTGAATCTCTAATCTCCAATCTCCCTTAAAGGCCATTAAGCTGCTTGGCAGCTAAACAATTCCTACCCGTCCTCTAAACCCCGATAAAACAGCAGCTTTTGATCTAACAGGTGCAAATACCCTTCTAGTTCGCTAATGGTTGCCCGGATTTTTTGCCGGTGAGCGTCCAAAATCTGGCAGCGAGCCTCGATAGAATCATTGCCCTGCTGCGAAAGCTGCACAAATTCGCGGATCATCTCGATAGACATGCCGCTGTTACGCAGCATTTTCAGCCAGCGAATCCAGCCCAAATCTTGCTCATCATAGCAGCGGTGGCCACTGCCGTTACGCCGGATGCCAGGCAAAATGCCCGCATCTTCGTAATAGCGCAAGGTGTGGACGGAAAGCCCTGTTTGAGCGGCGGCTTGCTGGATGGTGTAGGGTGGTTCGGTCATAACGGCCGTTTTTGCCTCCAAACAACAAATTTACACGTACCGCAACATTGTATCAATTAGAGTGCACTCGAAGTCAAGGGGGAATTTCCAAGCATACAAGAGATTAGAGATTGGAGATTGACCAAGTTCACAATCTCCAATCTCCAACTCCCAATTAGCTCTCCAACTTACCGCAGCTTCGCTCCCAGCCGCTGGTCAAGCTGCTGGATGATGCGCTGGCGCAGTTTGCTGGCATCCCGGTCGGAGAGGGTTTTGCTGGGGGATTGGTAAGTGAGGTGGTAGGCCAAGCTTTTCTTGCCGGCCGGAAGCTGCCCACCCTCGTACACATCAAACAAGGTCACATCGGTCAACAAAAAGCCGCCGGTGCGTTCGATGACTTCAACCACGCTTCTGGCACTAACACTTTTGTCCACCACAATGGCGAGATCTTCGTGAATGGCGGGATAGGTGGCAACGGCCGTTACTTTGTGCCACGGCGGAATGGCGGCCATCAATACGTCTAAATCAAGCTCGGCGGCCAGAAACGGCCGTTCGCCGCGTACCCCAAACGCCTCCACCACCAGCGGATGCAGTTCACCCATCAGCCCAAGCTGCTGATCGCCCAGCAGCAGCCGTGCCGTGTAGCCGGGGCGGAACGTCGGGTGGCTGGCCGCTTCCACGGCCACGCCCGTGACGTGCAAATCGCCCAACAGCCCTTCTACCACCCCTTTCAGGTCAAAGAAATCCAGCGTCCCATTTTCGGCCGTTTGCCAATGGGGATAATCACGGTTGCCGGTGAGAACCAGCGACAGCCGAGTCAGCTCGTCGGGCAGCACCCCTTCTTCACCCGCCAAATAAATTTGCCCAATCTCAAAAATGCCAATGCGGTCGCTGTGGCGATGGTTAGCCGCCGCCACCTCCAACACCGAGGCCAACAGACTGTGGCGCATGGCAACGCGGTCAACGGTAATGGGGTTAGCGAGGGTAATATACGGCCGTTCGTCTGACTCCAACCCCTCATCCGCCGCCAGCAGCCGGTCCTCCCGCTCCGCCGTCGTCAGGCGATAGGTAATCACCTCCTGCATCCCCAACTGCACCAAACTGTCCTTAATCCGCTCCTCGTTCAGCACCCGCATATTGCTGCGCTGCGGCGGCAAAGTATCGCTCATTTCCGTGGCCGGAAGCCGGTCAAACCCAACCATGCGGCACACCTCTTCCACCAAATCATGGCTGCCACTGATGTCCATGCGGTGATCGGGAGCCGTAACCAGCAGTTGTTCGCCATCTACAGCCACCTGAAACTCCAACGATTCCAGCTTTTGCTGAATATCGGCCAGCGTCAAATCCACGCCACCCAGCCGCTTCACTTCTGCCGCCGTCAACGCCACCGTCACGGCAGGGAACGGGCTGGGGTGATAATCCACCATCCCTTGGGCGACCGTGCCGCCAGCCAACTGCTGCAGCAGTCGCGCCGCCCGTTTGGCTCCAAACAGTGCCTGGCTGGGGTGTACCCCCCGGCTAAAGCGAAACGCCGCCTCAGTACTCAGCTTGAGCTGGCTGCTGCTGCGGCGAATACTGATGAAGTTCCAGGCCGCCGCTTCTAGCAGCACGTTCACGGTGCTGTCACTAATTTCGCTCTCTTCACCCCCCATAATGCCGCCAATGCTCAATGCGCCCACGGGGTCGGTGACAAGGATGGTTTGGGCAGGCATGTCGCGTTTGCTGCCGTCCAGCGTGGTCACGGTTTCGCCAGCGTGCGGCAGCCGGGTGATGATGTGGACAGGGCCGTTGGGGTCATATTGGTCGGCGCGGCGGCGCAGGAAGTCGTAGTCGAAGGTGTGGTTGGGCTGCCCCATTTCCAGCATGACGTAATTGCTGATGTCAACGACGACGTTTAACGGCCGTTGTCCCGCCAACCGCAACCGCCGCTGCATCCACTGTGGGCTAGGTTTCTGCACCACGCCCTCAATTAGCATCGCCGTAAAGCGCGGGTTTAGCTCCGGGTTTTCCGTGCTAATCTTCACCTTGCCCGTCATATCCGCCCCCTCAGCAATCACTTCCGTGCTAGGATAACGCAGCGGTTGGCCGGTCAGTGCCGCCACTTCCCGCGCCACCCCCAGCACTGAGGCGCAGCGGGCAATGTTGGGAATAATCGAGATGTCAAAGACCACATCCCCCAGCACGTCTTGCAGCGACGCACCCGGAACCTGATCCCCTTCGATGAACATAATCCCCTCATGCTCCTCGCTCAGTCCCAGCTCTTTTTCTGAGCAGACCATGCAGCGATTGTAAATGCCGCGCAGTTGCCGCCCCTTGAGCTTCATTCTTACCTGCCCCTCTTTGTGGCCGTCATATACTTCGGCCCCTTCCAACGCAAAGGGGGAGTAAATTTTGCGGTCGCTGATGTCGCCCTGCTCCAAAAATGGGAACAAGTTGGGCGCACCTGTCACCACAACTTCGTGTTCATCGCCGCCATAATCCACGGTTGCCAACACCAACTTATCGGCGTTAGGGTGCTGCTCTACCTTTAAGATATGGCCGACAACCAGCTTGTCCCGATCCCAAACCAGCCGATCTTTGTCATTGCCACCGGCAACGCCAATATATTTAATCGCTTCAACTTCCAGCCCGGCAATGGTCAGCTTCTCGGCCAATTCCTCCACCGGCAGGGTAATGTCTACAAATTCTTTAAGCCATGAAAGTGGTACCAGCATGGGTAAATCTCCGAAATAAATGGAGATTGGAGATTAGAGATTAGAGATTGGTCACCGCACGGCCGCCAATCTCTAATCTCCAATCCCTAATCTCTAAAACTGCTCCAAAAAGCGCAAATCGTTGCTCCAGAAGTAACGAATGTCCTGAATGCCATATTTGAGCATGGTGATGCGCTCTGGCCCCATGCCAAAGGCAAAGCCGGAATAAACCGCCGGATCATACCCGCCATTCCGCAGAACGGTGGGGTGAACCATGCCACAGCCCAAAATTTCCAGCCAGCCCGCATATTTGCACACCTGGCACCCCTCGCCGCCGCAGAGGATGCACTCTACATCCATTTCGGCGCTGGGTTCGGTGAAGGGGAAGTAGTTGGCGCGGAAGCGCACCTTGCGGTTCGCGCCAAACATGCGGCGGGCAAAGTCGGTCAGCGTCCCTTTGAGGTCGGCCAAAGAGATGTTTTTGCCCACAGCCAGCCCTTCCACCTGGTGGAACTGGATTTCGCTGCGGGCGGTGATCTGCTCGTAGCGGTAGCACATGCCGGGCAAAATAACGCGAATCGGTTCGGGGGCGTATTCCCGCATGGCGTGGATTTGGCCGGGGCTGGTGTGGGTTCGCAAAATCACACCGGGGGTGGTGGTGTGGAAGGTGTCCCACATGTCGCGGGCAGGGTGGTGCTGCGGAATGTTAAGCAACTCGAAGTTGTATTCGTCGGTCTCTACGTCGCGGCTGCGGTAGACCTGGAACCCCATGTCGCCCCAAATACGGTAGATTTCGCGCAGGGTGCGGGTGGCGGGGTGCAGGCGGCCGCGCCACTGGCTGCGGCCAGGCAGGGTGACATCAATGGCAGTGGAGGCCATTTTGTGCTTGAGTTCGGCGGCTTTAAGGATCGCCAGCCGCTGTTCGTAGGCGGCTTCCAGCTCGTCTTTGGCGGCGTTGAGCCTTTGCCCAAACACGGGGCGCTCTTCGGCACTAAGCTGGCCGATTTGGCGTGTAAGCAAGTAGATGCTGCCCCGCCGACCAAGGGTGTCACGATGCCAATCTTCGAGAACGGCCGTTGTGTTCGCCTTCTCCAATGTTTCCACTGCCTGGGCATGTAGGTTTTCTAATTCTGCAAGCATTGTCACTTCCTAATCAGGTTGGTAACTATATAGTTGTCATTCCCGCGAATGCGGGAATCCAGTTGGGCGACATATGGATACCCGCTTACGCGGGTATGACACCCCATTTAGTTACTAAGGATGAATTTTGGACAGGATTTACAGGATTTACAGGATTATTACTCCTGCTCTCTTGCAAAAGGTGTCGCATGGTAACAAACAAAAAGGGCGCGGTTTGTGCCGCGCCCTGGTGGTTTTTCTACTTCTGTGGGTGACTAGCCATCACTCAAGCAGAACGACCTCCCTCTAGCGCGACGCCAGAGATGTTCGTAAAGCTAAAGCTAAAGCTAAAAAAGACCTGGTGCAAGGTTTGACCCAACATGGGGCGCATAGTAGCACTATGAAAACAGGTTGTCAAGTAAAATTCGCGCCAAAAACTTGACAGCCTCCTACCCCTCGTTATAATTCCGAGTTGCGGCTTTTAGGCCGTTATTTTTTGCACGGACTCTTATCGAAGAGGCAGACTCACAAGCAAGTCATTAAAAGAGAGCAGACCGTGGGCAGTAATCGGTAATCGGTAATCAGTTATTAGTATAGACTGCAAACCGATACACGACTGATTACTGGCTACCGATTACTGATTACTGAAATTTAGAGAGGGTTATTCAAATGGGCGCACTACCAAAACGCAAGATTTCCAAGGCACGCCGGGATCGTCGGCGGGCGCATGATTTTCTCACCCCGTTCCACTTGGTTCGCTGTTCCGAATGTGGCGAAATGAAGCGTTCGCACCATGTTTGCACGCACTGTGGCATGTATCGCGGGCGGCAGGTTTTGCCAGACAGCCGCGAGGAATAATTGAACGAGCAAGGGCCGTAGCAATGCGGCCTTTTTTGTTTTGGGGATTTGTTGGTGACGAGTACAGCATTTTTATTCCCGGGGCAAGGCTCCCAATTTGTGGGGATGGGGCAGGAGCTTTATGAGCAGCCAGCGGCGCGGGCCTTGTTTGATGCCGCCGACGCGCAGCTTGGTTTTTCCCTTTCATCCCTCTGTTTTAACGGGCCGGAAGAAGAGCTAACTGACACGGTGAACCAGCAGCCGGCGCTGTTTGTGGTGAGCTTGGCAACGTGGGCGGTGATGCAGGCGCAGGGCTGGGAACGGCCGTCTTTTGTGGCGGGTCATAGCCTGGGCGAACTGTCGGCATTGGCGATGGCGGGGGCGATGAGCTTTGCCGATGGGCTGGCGTTGGTGCGGCGGCGTGGCGAGCTGATGAAGGAAGCGGGTGAAAGGCAGCCGGGGGCGATGGCAGCGATTTTGGCTTTGGATGCGGCGCAGGTAGAGGGAATTTGCCAAGAGGCGAGTGGGAAAAACGGCCGTTTTGTCCAGCTTGCCAACGATAACTGCCCCGGTCAAGTGGTCATTTCCGGCGACGCGACGGCACTGGCTGAAGCAATGGCTTTGGCCGAAGCCGCCGGGGCGCGGAAAGTGGTGAAGCTGCCCATCACCATTGCCGCTCATTCCCCGCTAATGCAGTCGGCGGCGGCGGCGTTTGCCGAGGCAGTGGACGCGATCCCCCTTCAGGCAGCCCACATTCCGGTGATTGCCAACGCCACCGGGTTGCCCATACAAACCCCAGATGAGATTCGCGCCGAGCTAAAGGCGCAGTTGACCTCCCCCGTGCGCTGGACCGATTCGGTCAACTATTTGACGGCGCAAGGGGTGGAGACGTTTGTGGAAGTGGGCGCGGGTGACGTGCTGCTTGGTTTGGTGAAACGCATTGCGCGAAAGTCAAACCGGGTGAAGTTTAAACTGGGAGAGTGAGTGTGTTAGCGGGAAAAGTTGCAGTAGTAACAGGTGCTTCGCGGGGGATTGGCCGGGCCATTGCCGAAGATTTGGCGGCGAACGGGGCCAAGGTTGTGATTAATTACATCGCCAGCGTGGAAGCGGCGGAAGAAGTGGTGGCGGCAATTCAGGCAGCAGGTGGGGAAGCAACGGCCGTTCGTGCCGATGTCAGCGATTTTGCCCAGGCGGAGGCGTTGATGAAGGAAGCAACGGCCGTTTATGGGCAGGTAGACATTCTTGTCAACAACGCCGGAACCACCCGCGACACGCTGCTGATGACAATGAAAGAAGAGCAGTGGGACACAGTCATTGACACCAACCTCAAAAGCGTCTTCAACTGCTGCAAGGCGGTTGCCCGGCCGATGATTCGGCGCAAGCAGGGTGGCCGCATTATCAACATCACCTCCATTGTTGGGCTGGTGGGACAGGCAGGGCAATCGAACTATGCGGCCTCGAAGGCGGGAATCATCGGCTTTACTAAGTCGCTGGCAAAAGAGCTTGGCTCGCGGCAGATTACGGTGAATGCGGTGGCTCCGGGCTTTTTCCCGACGGCATTAACGGCCGTTCTTGAAGAAAACGTAGTGGGCGACCTCATGAAACTTATCCCACTGGGGCGCATGGGGGAACTGCAAGAAGTAGCTCACCTCGTCACCTTCCTTGCCTCCGACAGATCATCCTATATCACCGGTGAAGTCATCCGCGTTGATGGCGGCATGGCAACGTAAGATCGGCAAACAGTGAACAGTAATCGGCAAACAGTCATCAGTAATCGGTAAACAGTAATCAGTTAAAGGCTCGACTGATTATTGAACACTGTATGCAACGCAGTCGTAAAACGACATTACCAATTAATAGACCGAGCCAATATGTTCCCCCCTTTCCTATTGACAACACGGGGCAAAGTGCGGAATACTATAGCGAGTTATGAGTGAAGTAAGGGAAAGTCTTGGGCGTATCGAAGTAGCCCCTGAGGTATTGGGTACAATCGCCTATTTCGCCACCTTAAAAGTTGATGGAGTTGCTAAAATGGCATCAGTGCCGGCTGATGTGACCCGCCTGCTGCGACGTGGAACGCGACACGACGGTCTTGTATTGGATTTGTCTGACGATAAGGTCAAATTTGATATTTACGTTATAATGAATCGTGATGTGAATGTCATGGAGACAAGTCGGGCAATTCAGAAAGCTGTTGCTGAAGCGATGGACACAATGGTTGACATTCCCATTGATGCCATTAACATCCACGTTGAAGATGTTGTCGGCACATAACCAAAATCGGGTGTAAGTACCATGAAAACCAGACGTCGCGCACGTCGCGTCACCTTAGAAACGCTATATGAGTATGACATAGCCGCTCACCAGCCGGGTGAAATTTTGCAGCACCGGCTGCGGGAAAACCCGATGGAAAGCGCTGGTGTCCAATTCGCCGAGCAACTGGTGATGGGTGTCATTGAATACCAAACCATGATGGACACCTTGATCTCCCGCTATGCGCCAGAATGGCCGCTTGACCAAATGGCTGTCATTGACCGCAATATTTTGCGAATGGCAATTTTTGAATTCCTGATTTCTGGCGAAACTCCCATCAAAGTGGCAATTAACGAAGCCGTTGAACTGGCAAAAACATATGGATCGGACAGCGCTCCGCGTTTTGTCAATGGTGTATTAGGCACCCTGGCCGATCAAATCCCCACGTTGCGACAGGAAATCTTTGCCGCACACCCGAATGCGGTTCCTGAACCTGGCTAAAGCTCACAAATTTCATGCCAATCATATGCTATGATGTCTACGGAAATGCCGTTTCGGTAGGGAGGTCGGATATTGCCTTTGAACCGGCTGTTTACGGCATTTTTATTGAGAATGAGCGGGTCTTGCTGGCGCGTCACCCAGTCACCGGGCTTTGGCATCCGCCAGGGGAAATATTGACTGGGTCGCTGCGGCCAGAGCAGGCTATTCGGCGTTATTTCCAGCGGCAACTACGGATTTTGCCTGAGTTAGATGGGCTGTTGTGGCTGGAGGAGCGGTATGTGATGGATGAACAGGGGCAAGCGCGGGGGTTATCGGTGTTGTATTACGGGTTGAAACGGCCGTTTGATACCAAATCGGTTGCGGTTAAAACAGGAGCCTTGCTGCAATGGGTGTCGCTGGCAGAGGTTGACCGCACCCACATGCAGTTTGGCTATGATGCCCTTCAGGCTGGCAAGCTGCATCAGCAGCTATCGTGAAAGTTTCCTCTAAAGTTCCCGCCAATTATCACCAAACCAATCTTATCACTTATCTGGCCCACCGTTTCACCTACCTGACGACGGCTGAATGGCAGCAGCAGGTGGAAAAGGGGCGGGTGTGGCACAACGGCCGTTTAGCCACCGCTACCATCCAACTGGCACAAGGTGACGAAGTGGGCAGCGATGTTCCCGACTTTGAACCGCCCGCCGCCAACTTTGGCTATACTGTTGTCTATGAGGACGACTGGATTGTGGGAGTGGACAAACCGGCAGGGTTGAGGGTGCATGGAAACGGCCGTTTTACCCAAGCCAACCTCATCTACCACCTGCGCCACCACCACTTCCCCACCGCCGACCTCGTTAACCGGCTCGATGCCCAAACGTCAGGCGTGGTGGTGGTGGCCAAAGACAAAGAGACGCTGCGGCTACTGCATGAACAATTTGCCACGCAAGCGGTGGAGAAAACTTATTTGGCACTGGTTCATGGCATTATCGCTCCAGCCAGCGGCCAAATTGATTTGCCGATTGCCAAGCAGGCCCCCGGCCAGCGGTATTCTCCCTTTGTGGCGGCCGATTTGCCCCACGCCAAACCGGCACTGACGCTGTATGAAACGGTGGCAGCATTCGCCACTACGTCTTTGCTGCGGCTGTGGCCGAAAACAGGGCGAACGCATCAATTAAGGGTGCATTTAACGGCCGTTTCCCACCCCATTCTTGGCGACAACATTTACGGCCGTTCCGACACCACCCCCCGCCTCGCCCTCCATTGCCACCACACCAGCTTTACCCACCCCCATACCGGCCGGCCGTGCCACATCCACGCCCCCTGGCCCGCCGATCTGCAAGCCATTCAGTCAGCCCAAACAGTGGAAATTTCCCAGATTTGATGCAAAATTCCCCTATAATTTCATAGCGGCAGCATAAAACAACATCTATGTTTGTCCGCGTCCAATCCCAAGGAGAGATAGATGAAGCTAGGTATCCTCAAACCCCTTAAACCCGAAGACGATGCCGGAATTCCCGGCCACGGTACCGAAGAAGATCGTTTCCGACGTTTTTTTGCACAAGTCAACGCCCCCTTTACCATTCAACTCTATGATGTTACCCAAGGGGAATTCCCCGCCTCACCCGCTGAATGCGATGCCTACCTCATTTCTGGCAGCGACCAGGGCGTGTATGATAATGAACCCTGGATTCCCGTACTGGCGCAATTCATTCGCGACTGCTACGCGGCGCAGCGTAAAATGGTTGGGATCTGCTTCGGTCACCAAATGCTGGCCCACACCCTGGGCGGCCACACCGAAAAGTCCCACAAAGGCTGGGGGCTGGGGCTTCGGGAAATTGAGCTTGTTTCATCCAAGGCGTGGATGACCCCTCCCCTAGACAACCTCCAACTCAATTTTGCCCACCAAGATCAGGTTATTCAGTTGCCACCCAACGCTGAACTGCTGGCAACCAACGACTTTTGCCCCAATATCGCCTTTTCCATCGGCGACCAAGTATTTGGGCTGCAAGCGCATCCCGAAATCAATAACCCGTTTATGGAAGCGATTGTGGATTATATGGAATCACGGCTAGATGACGCGGCTTATCAGGAAGCCATAAACACACTGTCGGCACAGCCTGATTCGCGGCCAGTAGCGCAATGGATTGTTAACTTCTTACAGCAGCCGTCGCCAGAGGAAGCAATGGTTTCATGAATAAAGTATTGCGTTGGTTAAAACGATTGCTGCTGTTGGTTGTTGCCCTTGTCTTACTGATTGTGCTGCTGTTTGCGGGAACCATTCTTTATGATGCCGCTTTGGGCCATGACGCAACAGAATACACCAATGTGACCTACAGCGGTAGCGACGGCAGCACCCTGCATGGCTACTTGGCCGTGCCAGAAGGCGCTGGCCCCCATCCGGCGGTGCTGCTCATTCATGAATGGTGGGGGCTGAACGAGGGGATCACTATCTTGGCTGATGCACTGGCGCAAGAGGGGTATGTGGTGCTTGCGGCCGATGCCTATCGGGGGCAGGTGACAACGTTGTTCCCACGGGCCTTGTGGCTGCGGCTCACCACGCCCGGCGACCAGATTTTTGCCGATGTGGACGCGGCCTGGCGCATCTGCGCGGGTTAGCAAATGTGGATCCCGGCCGCGTGGCCTCAATGGGCTTTTGTTTTGGCGGTGGTCAATCGCTGCAATTGGGAATGCGGCAGTCGGAAAAGCTATCGGCTACCATCATTTATTATGGGTCGGTCGTAACCGATTTGGAGGTGCTGCGGGCGAGCTACCCGGCCGAGCCGGTATTTGGGGTGTTTGGCGAAGAAGACCAGCAGATTCTTCCGGCCGATGTGCTGGAGTTTGAAGCCAATTTGAATACGCTCAACATCGAGAATGAGATCACCATTTACCCTGGCGTAGGCCATGCCTTTTTAACCGAAGAAAATTATAACCAGCCGGGAACGGCGATGGAGGCGTGGCAGCAAACGCTGGCTTTTCTGAATGAGACGTTGAAGTAGGGCAAGTTTGCAAACTTACCCTACAAGGTCATGATTCCACTCTTTGATACCTACCCACAGATGGCCGAAAAATGCCCGTATGTGCCGCTGGCGGAGCTGCCAACACCGGTGCAGCCGCTGTCGCGGTTAGGGGAGGCATTAGGAATTAACCTGTTTATCAAGCGGGATGATTTGGCGAGTTCGCGCTATGGGGGGAACAAGGTGCGGAAGCTGGAATTTATTTTGGCGGAGGCGCAGCGGCGCGGGGTACGGACGATTATCACGTTTGGGCGGGCGGGGACGAATCATGGGGTGGCAACGGCCGTTTTTGCCACCCCTCTCAACATCCACACCATTTGCCTGGTGCTGCCCCAGCCCAACACCGCCGCCGTGCGGCAAAATTTGCTGCTGATGCTGGCGCACGGAGCCGAACTGCACCAGTTTCGCAGCAAAAATCGGCTGGTAGTGGGGGCGGTGTGGCAGGCGGGGAAAAGAACGGCCGTTGATCGCCGCCCTCCCTTCATTCTTGAAGCCGGTGGTTCCACGCCGCTGGGAACATTGGGCTACGTTAATGCTGCCTTTGAACTGCGGCAGCAAATTGAGGCCGGGGAGTGCCCAGAACCGGATTTGATTTACGTGGCGGCGGGAACGCTGGGAACGGCCGTTGGTCTCATGTTGGGTTGCCAGCTTGCCGGGCTAAAAAGCCGCATTGTGCCCGTGCGCGTCGTTGAAACAGAGTACGCCAGCCCCCGCCTGATGGCACGTTTGTTCCACAAAACGCATAGGGTTATCCACAGTTTTGCCCCAGTTATCCACAATTTCCACAGATTTGAGGAAAAATTTGACTTACGCGAAGGGTTCTTTGGTGGGGGATATGGGGTCTATACGCAAGGGGGAGAAACGGCCGTTCAACAAATGCAGCAACTAGAAGGCATCTCCCTCGAAGGCACTTACACCGGCAAAACGCTCGCAGCTTTGATTGCCGATGCCCACAACGGCCAACTGGCTGGCAAAACGGTGCTGTTCTGGAATACTTATAATAGCCGCCCCCTTGCCGACCAAATCGCCCACGCCGACTATCATCATCTTCACCCTGCGTTTCACCCCTATTTTGCCACCAGTTAACGCAAAATGCCCATAAATGACAAACCACCGTGCTGTGGGTCATAGCACGGTGGTTTGTGACCGTTTCCTATCAGTTTCAACTACTAACCGACAAGAGCTGGTTCGCCTTGCTGCTGAATTGCTTCCTTACACAGAGCAACCACCCGGGCAGTTGCATCTGCCAGCGGTTCTTCCAGCGTGCAGCCGGCCGCCAGGAAGTGACCACCACCACCCAGCTTTTCGGCTACGGCAGCAACATTATAGGGCGGTCGGCAGCGGAAGCCCACACGAATCCGCCCACCCTCAATCTCCATCAACACCGCTCCCATTGCCACCTCATCCACATCGGCCAGCAAATTAACCAACCCCATGCTGCTCTGCCCCTTAAACCCAATCGCCAGTTGATCCACCAGCGGAATAGCAACCCAGGCCAACTTATTCTCCAACTGAAGTCCGTTTAGCCCAACTTGCCACAGCCGCAGCGTCGTAATGGGTTTGACGATCAGCGCATTTGTCGTCACAAACGACAAATCTGCCCCGGCATCCATTAACGCACTGGCAACCTTCATCGTGTTTGCTGACACGCCGACGGTACGAAACCCCAAGGTGTCTGTCACCAAACCCGTTAGTAGGCTCATGGCAACCCCTTCCGTTATTTCATATCCTAGCTCAGTAAAAAGCCCATATAAAATTTCGGTTGTGGAAGTTGCTTTGTCATCAATGACCTGAATGTCACCAAATCGGGTGTTGGTAACGTGATGGTCAATGTTCACCACGGTTGGCAGTGGTTGGGAAAAATTGGCATAAGCGTTGCCCATCCGCCCTTCGTCGCCACAATCAACCACCACCAACAAATCATAATACAGTTTGGGATCGGGTGTTTGCCGCACCTGATCGGCCATGGGCAAATAGGCAAATCGTTCTGGCACACGGTCGTCACATACCAACGTGACGTGCTTGCCATCTTGTTTGAGCAGTTGCCCAACGGCCGTTAATGAACCAATCGCATCCCCATCTGGATCCACATGGGTGATAACCAAAACATTCGTTGCCTTATTAAACAGATGTTGAATCATTATTCTCTTCTGGCTCTTCCTCATTTGGAATTTCCAGACTATCCAGTAGTGCATCAACCTCTGCTGCATACAGCGACGTTGGATCCCAATGAAAACGCAGTTGTGGTAGCGTGCGCGTATGCAGCCGCTGCGACAACTCCCGCCGCAAAAAACTGCTCGCGCCACGCAGTGCCGCCATCACCTCACCTTGATTCGCCTCAGGGTCAAACGAGGCCACATAAAGATTGGCATATTGCAGCTCTCGATCCACAACAACCTTCGTCACCGTCAAATCCTGCAAACGCGGATCGCTGACTTCCTGCACAAGCAGACTGCCAACAATCCGCATAATCCGATCCGAAATACGCTCCTGGAAAATCTTACTCATCCTTGTTCAACTCGCTGCATCACATAAAATTCCAGCACATCGCCAGGGCGGAAATCATTCCAACCATCCACCCCAACGCCAAATTCAAACCCTTGGCGGACTTCGCGCACATTCTCCTGTAAATGCTTCAAACTGCCGACCGACCCATCAAACAGCAGTTTATTGCTCCGAATTACACGCACCTTGGCATTACGGCGAGCAACCCCTGTCCGCATATAGCTACCAGCAATATTACCAATACTTCGGATGCGAAATACCTCACGCACCTCAGCTCGGCCAATCACCGATGGCTCATAAACGGGAGCCAACATCCCCCGCATTGCTTTATCAACATCTTCAATTAGTTGATAGATGATGTCATAGGTTTTGATCTCCACACCTTCACTACTAGCAGCCGTTTTGGCTACCGGGTCAGCATCCACATTAAACCCTAAGATCACAGCATCGGAGGCTGAGGCCAGCATCACATCGCTTTCCGTAATGTTGCCCGTGGATGACCGCAAAATCTCTAATGACACTTCATCATAGCTCAGCTTTTGCAGCGACTTAATAATGGGTTCCAGCGACCCCTGCACATCCGCTTTAACAATCAAAAACAGCGTCTTTGTTTCGCCTTCTTGCAGGCGCGAGAAAAATTCGTCCAGCGTTGCCGTTGTCCGCCGCTGCTCCGTCACGTTCTGCCGCTTCTGTTCTTGCAGGTCGGCTACAATCTTACGGGCTTCTTTTTCATTTTTCACAGTCACAAACTGATCGCCTGCGCTAGGCATACCATTGAGACCAGAAACCGAAACGGGAACCGAAGGAGCTGCCTTCTTGACGCTTTTGCCACGATGGTCAAACATAGCTTTGATCCGGCCGTAATGCTCGCCAATCAGCAAGGTATCACCCATGTTGAGCGTGCCGTTTTGTACCAAAACCGTGGTCATAATGCCACGCCCCCGCTCAATGCTGGCTTCCAACACCGTTCCTGTTGCATCGGTATTCGGGTTAGCCCGTGGGTTCAAATCTTCTGCCACCAGCAAAATAGCTTCCAGCAGATCATCAATCCCCAGCTTTTCCTTGGCAGAAACAGGAATGACGAGTGTATCACCATCCCAATCATCTGGAATCAGCCCCACTTCTGCCAGTTGTTGTTTAACGCGATCCGGCCGGCTGCCTGGCAAATCAATCTTGTTGAGTGCCACGATAATGGGTACGCCCGCCGCCCGCGCATGGTCAATGGCTTCCCGCGTCTGCGGCATAATGCCATCATCAGCTGCCACTACCAAAATGGCAATGTCGGTTGCCTGGGCACCCCGTGCCCGCATTGCCGTAAATGCCTCATGGCCGGGTGTGTCAAGAAAGGTAATCAGATGACCATCTTTTTCTGCCTGATATGCTCCAATGTGTTGCGTAATCCCACCGGCCTCACCCGAAACCACATTCGCTTCACGAATAACATCCAACAGCGATGTTTTGCCGTGGTCAACATGCCCCAACATCGTAATGACGGGAGGACGTGGCTTGAGCGACGAGGCTTTTTCCTTAGCTAGAATTTGACGCCAAGCGAGATGCTCACCAGCCTTTTCCTGTTCTTCCTCTTCCTGTAATGAGGCCAGCGAAACGGCTTCAAACCCCATTTCTTCGGCCACGATGGCAGCAGTATCGAAATCGATCTGCTGGTTAATATTTGCCATGATGCCATTACCCATCAACTCTTTAATGACATTGATGGGGCTGACATTCATAATTGTTGCCAGTTCACGAACGGTAACAAAGTCCGGTAATTCAATCAGCGTTTTTGTTTGTGCCATACTTTTACTACCCCTTATCTAAACAAAATCCAAAGCTTCTAAAATTTGGATAGTTTTTAAATTTTCTAAAACATGACGGGCACCTAAAACAAAAAAGGTGAACGCCAAACGCATTTTTAAGCAAATCCCGGCCATTGATTGGCGACAAAACAGTATCGGAGTTGCCTAGGCGCTTGACGCTCACCGCGAGTTTCCCAGCATTGGGACGGCGGATTAGTCGTTAGTTACCTGTTCATGAGCGTTTACCACGTCGCTTGTATGGGGCCGGTGAGCAGCAATTGCTGCCAGTTCATCATCGTTCACTTCAGCAAGCAAGGCCCGATTCAGCAACCCACGATTTTTGACCACTTTGTCCCAGCATAATGGTTGGTCACACAAGTATGCGCCACGGCCGTTTTTTTTGCCCGTTGCATCAACCACCACCCCAGCATCCGGGGTGCGGACGATCCTTGTTAAATGCCGCTTATCGGTTTTTTGCCGACACACAAAGCAAGAGCGCAATGGGATATGCTTTGTGTGTCGCTGCTTTTTATGCGCCATTTTTAATAATCATCAAGTTCAAATTCATCCCAGTTAGAACGCCGACGGCTGCCTTTGCGCTTCCGCTTGGTGACGACCTCACCCATATCTTCGTCAAAGACCAATTGGCGACCCTTTTGGCGTCCACGACCAGATTTGCTATCGTCATCATCAGTTGATGCAGTTTCGGTTGGGCGTACAACAACAACCTGCTTTTTCTTCTTGGGTTTGACTGGTTTGGGTTCTTCTACCTCAACCAGTGAACGAGACAGGTCTTCAATTGGTGACAGCGGTACGAGTTCCTCTTCCTCTGGCTCAGGCTGAACTACTTCAGCGGCCTCGGGTTCGACGTCTTCTTCTTCGAGAATGTCTTCAACGGCCGTTTCCGCCACAGCTTCAGCCGCTTCATCTATAACGGCCGTTTCTGCCTCAGCCTCTACAACCTCAAGCTCTTCATCCTCATCTTCGTCGTCACCCAACAGCCCAGCCGCACTTTCTACAATATTGTCAAGCAAATCAATGACCGGTGCTGGTTCTGGCTTGGGCTTAGGCGCAGCCGGTTTAGGCGCGGCTGGTACAGGTTCAGGCATCTCAATCTGATGCGTCGCCTTGTAGTTCGCCACGTACTCCTTGATGATTTCCAGCCCTTTATCGCCAATACCATTAAAAGCCAAGAGTACCTCATCCCCCATTTCCAGGTGGAAAAGTACATCGCCAATGGTTTCAATTTCATTATCGAGCAGCAGGTTATGGACACGCCCCGGTAAATCCAGCTCATCAAGCGACAATTTCCAGGTCTCAGCCGGAACGCGCCGCCGTGCATCAGCCCGTTTCTTCCGCACCTCATCAAACTTCGAGGCACGAGAAGCAATGATCCGTCCTTCAACGGCCGTTACGAGCTTATCCAGATTATAGTAATCCTCAGACGTGATCGGACGGCCGGCCTTCTTCTTTTCCAGCACATCCTGCACCAGCTTCAGGAACGCCTCATCACGTACCACCCGCCGATCTGCCGCCGGATTACCCAACATATTCAACGAGTCACCCGCCGCTTCAGTCAGGCTCTTGATGTCAATACGCCATCCCGTCAGCTTGGCCGCCAAACGGGCATTTTGTCCCTCACGTCCAATTGCAAGGGAAAGCTGATCATCAGGAACAATTACAACGGCCGTTTTTCCATTCTCCAAATCCTCTTCCAAAAACACCTTGGAAACACGCGCCGGACTCAGCGCCTTGGAGATAAACGCCCGTTGATCGGGATCCCACTCAATAACATCAATCTTTTCGTCGTTCAGCTCACGGACAATGCTTTGGATACGTACACCGCGCATACCCACACACGCCCCCACCGGGTCTACCCCCGGCTGTAGCGCCCGTACCGCCACCTTCGACCGCTGTCCAGCTTCCCGCGCAATGCTCATCACCTCAACCTGGCCGTTGTAAATTTCCGGCACTTCCAGCTCCAGCAAACGCCGTAGCAGGTTGCGATGGTTCCGGCTGACAAAAATTTGCGGCCCCCGGTTTGT
>JACKCD010000026.1 GCA_020634215.1 Ardenticatenaceae bacterium
TTGCTTATTTTATTTTTGCGGGGGGGGGGGGTGTTACTAAAACCCCACCCCCCACCACTTGAATATTATGAATGCGAAAACAGTCAAAGTTGGAATTATTGGGCCGGGTTTTTGGACGGATGTGATGTACTTGCCTGTATTTGCCAAACATCCCCAGGCAGAGGTCACAGCGATATGTGGCCGCCACCCTGGACGAACCCAAGCCTTTGCCGAAGAGCATGGTATTCCACACTTTTTTACTGACTATGAGGCGATGTTTGCCAGTGGGCTGGTGGATGCGGTGGTTGTCTCGACGGGCAATAACACGCACTACGACATGACGATGAAGGCGTTGGACGCGGGGCTGCACGTTTTGTGTGAGAAGCCTTTGGCGATGACGGTGGCGGAGGCGGAGGCCATGACGGCGAAGGCGGAGGAGACAGGCTTGAAGTGCCTTGTGCCTTTTACTTATCGCTTTATGCCTACAGCGCGGTATGTCAAAGAACTCATTGACGCTGGCTACATTGGCAAACCGTATCACCTCAATTTACGCTACTACACGGGCTATGCTCGAGATGGGCATTACATGTGGCGCTTTGACATGGCGGAGTCAGGTGGTGGGCCAATTGCTGACATTGGTTCTCACTTTATCTATTTGGCGCAGTGGTATTATGGCGAGATTGAGTCAGTGATGTGCCAGTTGAGCTATCACGTTGAACGCGACCCGCGACCCGATGGTTCGGATTATGAGCGCACGGATGATGGCGGGGCGATTTTGCTGCAATTTCAGAGTGGGGCGCAGGGGGTGATTACAGCATCGGCCGTTTGTTATGAGGACACGCCGTTTGGTCAGACGCACCATATGGAGTTTCATGGCAGCGGAGGCACAATTTACGCCTTTGTGGATTGGGACACCGTGCAGGAAGTAAAAGGGGCGCGTGTGGGTGAGGGGATGATCAAGCCGCTGCCCATTCCTGAGGAGATTTGGGGGAAGGCGCGGCGAGACACGGTGCATAACACGTACAAGGATGTGTTCCGTGAGCATGATTTTATGGCGCGGGGCTGGATTACGGCCATCGTGGAGGGCGGTGAGCCGGAGCCGACGTTTGCCGAGGCTTTGCATGTGCAGAAGGTGATCGCGGCTTGCCAATTGAGTGCGAAGGAAGATCGTCGCGTGCGAATTGATGAGGTTTAGAGCGTGGTGCGTGATGCGTAGTGCGTGATGGATTTGATTACGCACCACATACTACGAGTGAAAAAGTAGGCAGAGAAGGGAAGATATGAAAGCTTATTTTGAGGAAAGCGATATTCGCTTAGACGAATTTGAGGCGATTTGTAAGCAGTCGGCGGATTTGGCGGATTATCCTTTGGCAACGGCCGTTCAGAAAAACATCGTTATTTATGATGGCGAGAAGTTGCGGGGAATGTTGGATGAGAACGAGGCGGTGATTCGGGCAGAGTGGATTCGCTGTTTGAAAGATGGGCCGGGGGTGTTTGTGATTAAGGGGGCGTATGCGGAAACGGCCGTTATTGATGAGATGACGGTTGTTTTCCAGCAAATTGTGGCGCAAGAGAAAGCCAGCAAAGGCGAGGGCGGTGATCATTTTGGTCAAAACGAACGCATTTGGAACGCTATCCAAAAGCCATGTGAAATCGCGCCGGAACTGTTTATCGAGTATTACGGCAATCCGTTTTTGGCCTTGGCTTCCAAAGCCTGGTTGGGGCCATATTATCAAATCACCGCCCAAATGAACAGCGTCAAACCGGGCAACAAAGCCCAATCGCCCCACCGTGATTACCATTTGGGCTTTCAGAATCGGGCGACGACGGCGCATTTTCCGGCGCATGTGCAGGTGATGTCCCAATACCTCACTTTGCAGGGAGCCATTGCTCATGGGGATATGCCCTTGGAGATGGGGCCAACGCTCTTTTTGCCCTTCTCGCAGCAATATGAAGCGGGTTATC
This sequence comes from Ardenticatenaceae bacterium, assembly GCA_020634215.1. GTDB lineage: Bacteria > Chloroflexota > Anaerolineae > Promineifilales > Promineifilaceae > JACKCD01. Next base: position 1,945 of record JACKCD010000026.1, read on the forward strand.
TCACTTTCCATGATGAGGAATTTCGCGCCTATTTTGACGCGCATAAGGTGCAGTTGCCGCTGGAGAAAGGGGATATGGTCTATTTTAGCCCGGCACTGTTTCACGGCGCGGGCGAGAATTTAGGTACGACAGATCGTATTGCTAATTTGGTGCAAATTTCATCGGCCTTTGGGCGGCCGATGGAGACGGTGAACCGCTCCAAAATCGTGGAGAAGGTGTACCCCATCCTGTTGGACAAGGTGGAGCAAGGGGTGATTTCAACGAGGCTGGTCAATGACACTGTAGCGGCGATGGCCGATGGCTATTCTTTCCCCACCAATTTGGATTCGGATCCGCCGATTGGGGGCAATGTGCCGGTGACGGCGCAGCAGTTGGTGCATGAGGCGTTGGGGCAGAAACGGCCGTTAACCGACCTGATGCAATCATTAGCCGCCCACGCCGAGCGGCGCACAGCATAGGGGCCAATAAGAACAGTAAACATTGGCGTGATTGATACGAGCTAGATGGGAACGGTGCATAGCCGTTTCTATTTTCAAAACAGGAACGAGTGAAAAGGAGAAGATCAAAATGGCAAAACCAGGGACAGTTTATGAACCGCTGGAAAAAGTCCGTAAGGAATTAAAAGTAAAGTGGGTGCGACCCGCCATTGACCGCGACAAGTTGCAGGAACTTAACCGGCGCAGTGATGCCCAGGGGTGGTTTCAGGCTGGTGGGCATTTGCTCATTTGGCTGTTGACGGGAACGGCCGTTTACTATTCATGGGCGCGGCAGAGTTGGCTACTTTTCTTGATCGCCCTCTTCCTGCATGGCACTGTTGCCAGCTTCTTTGTCGGCATTGCTCCCCATGAACTGGGGCATGGCACCGTTTTCAAAACCAAAATTCTCAACCAAATCTTCCTTTACATTTACAGTTGCTTAGGTTGGTGGGATCATTATGACTATGCTGCCAGCCACACCTATCATCACCGTTATACCCTTCACCCAGAAGGAGATCGGGAGAACCTGCTGCCCATTTCCCCCATGGTAGGGCCATTCTTTTTGGTGCAGTTACTCACCATTAATATCTTCACCCAGCCAGGGCGCACCTTTGGTAAAGGCGGCTTCATTTCCACTGTCTATGTCACTGCTTTAGGTGCGTTTGGGTTATTTGGCTCCATAAAAATTCCCGTCAATGAATGGTTACGCGCCTTACACGCCGATCAGCCTGAAATGCGTCAAGATGCCATTTGGTGGGATCGTTTTCTCTTGATATTCCATGGCGTGGTCATCTTGGCTTCGCTTTTGACTGGCTATTGGGTCTTCATCTTTATCATCTCGCTCTCTCCCTTCATCGCTAATTGGGGTGTGTATATGCTGGGCATGACCCAACACACAGGCCTCAAAGAGAATGATAATGATTTTCGCAAAGCCACGCGCTCGGTAAAAACAAACTTCATCTGGGAGTTTTTATATTGGCGCATGAATTGGCACACAGAGCATCACATGTTTGCCGGTATTCCCTGTTATAACCTGAAAGCCCTGTACCATGAAATTGCCGACCAGATGCCAGAACCGCGCACCCTTCTAGGGGCTTGGCGAGAGATGCGGGAGACTTGGGATAAGCAACAGGAAGACCCAGATTACTATTTTGACACACCTGTCCCGCCCGTTAAGCAGGACATTAAAAAGAGCCGCCGAGCAGATGATTTGGAAAGCTCCATTGGTGATTTAGCACCAAAAGGATTGCAGTAAACAATGAGTATGTATCACAATCGCCCCACTGTAGCCGATATCCGCGCCATGAAGGCGCGTGGTGAAAAAATATCTATGATTTATGTGACCACTTTGGAAGAGGCTGCCGCTGCCGCTGCGGCTGGCATCCACATGCTTTCCATTGAGGGTCGTTTTATGTCGCCGGAGATGAGGGAAGCGGCAGGAGATTGTTTTATTCAGGTAGGTTTACCGTATGGCCCTTGGGGAGGGGGTAAGTTGGTAAATTCTGATGATTATCTGCGAGCTGCTTTTCAATACATGGGGATGGGGGGCGACTGCTTCTATTGTTCAGCCTCATTAGACATCCAAAAGGTGTTGTGTGACAATGCTATCCCGATTGTGGCGCATGTGGGGCTGATCCCTTCGCAATGTACGTGGACAGGTGGGTTTAAGGCGGTGGGGAAAACGGCCGTTTCCGCCAAAGCTGTCTGGGATCACATCAAACGATTGGAAGCGATTGGTGCTTTTGGTGCAGAATTGGAAGTTGTGCCAGATCGTGTGGCTAAAGTCATTACGGAAAACACACCGATGATCATGCTGGGGATGGGGGCAGGGCCTTGGGCAGATGCTCAATATCTCTTTGCTGAGGATGTGTTGGGTTATAACCCCGGCCATAAGCCACGCCATGCGAAAACCTACCGCGATTTCCGAGCCGAATACGACAGGTTACAACAAGAACGTATTGCTGCTTTTAAGGAGTTCATTGCTGATGTAAACAGTGGTGATTATCCTGAACCGAAGCATGTTGTGCCTATCAAGGATGAGGAGTTTGAAGCGTTTTTGGCGCAGGTTGGGTAGCCAAATGAATGAAAATGGTTGCTGGTGGCTTGTACCAGCAACCAGCAACTATTTACAAGGGAAATTGAGGAGCAACTGATGCAGTATAAAGCCGAGAACATCTTGGTTTGCCCTATGGCAAGCGAGACAGACCCTGACCTGATTTTGTCTATTACCCCTGAGGAAGCAGGGTGGGATTATATTTACTTTCAAGCGCGGCGTTTAAGTGCCGGCCGTTCCTGGTCATTCCAAAGTGGTGAGCATGAGCTGGCAATTGTGATTTTGAGCGGCAAGTTTTCGGTGGCCTCTAATCGCGGTGAGTGGTTGGGGATTGAACGGGAGAGTGTGTGGACGGGGGCAGCAACGGCCGTTTATCTCCCCCGCCACACCCAATTCACCATCACCGCCGAACAAGACAGCGAATACGCCGTCACTTGGGTCGCCACCGACGAAGACCACGACCCCTGGCTCATCCCGCCCCAAGATGTTGCCGTTTCCGTGCGTGGCGGCGACAACGTAAGTCGCCAAATCAACGACCTGCTGCCGCCAGGCTCACCCGTCCATCGCCTCGTCCTCGTTGAGGTCTACACCCCCAGCGGCAACTGGAGCAGCTACCCACCCCATAAGCACGATGTCCACATCGAAGACGAAGCGGGCAATCTCATCGAAGCCGATTTGGAAGAAGTCTACTTTTACAAAATAGACAAACCCAACGGCTACGCCTACCAGCGCGTCTACACCGACGACAACTCACCCATGCAGCAGGCCGGCAACCCCATTGATGCCCTGGTCAAAGTCGAAAACAACTGTGCCGTCCTCGTCCCCGAAGGGTATCACCCCGTCGTCAGTGCCCCCGGCTACACCACCTACTACCTCAACGTCCTTGCCGGTTCCGCCCAAAGCCTCGCCAACCAAGACGACCCCAATTTCACGTGGGTGAAACACGCTTACCAAGGTGTTGATCCCCGCTTACCGCTTTATTAGGCGTGGTGCGTGGTACGTGGTACGTGGTGCGTTGAGGAAATAGGTGTTCTGTGGAGATAATTGGGAATGAAATATCAAGATTGGCTGGCTGAGGTACCACCGACGATAACAAATGATGCTTTATGGCAAACTGAGGTCTATCGTCTTGCTTTCTTCTTAAGTGAGTTAGCTTGGCATGATGTCTCCAAGTTATACCGCGATCATCGCACCCTTTCCCTGTCCGATCAACTCTATCGGTCAACAGGCAGTATCAGTGCCAATATCAGCGAAGGGTATAGCCGTGCTTCAGGTAAAGATCAGGCACGATTCTACGAATATGCTTTAGGTTCTGCTCGTGAAGCACGGGACTGGTATTTCAAAGGACGGCATATTCTAAGCACAGAAGTAACTACCCATCGCCTTAACTTACTTGCCCAAATCATCCGTTCATTACTAAAAATGATACCCAAATACAGAGGCAGTTACCTCAAAGAAGAAGGCATAGATTACGAAATTGTCCCCCCTCTTTCTCACCTTCTAACAGAAGTACCCATGCCCATACTTGACGCACCACGCACCACGCACCACGCACCAGGAGACAACTCATGACCACCCATAACCGCCTCTACGACACCCTCCACATGGGACGCTCCTCAATAGATTTGTATTCCAACGACATTGGCGCAGCGTTTGTAGACATTCAAAGCTTTGCCGCTTATGTCGGTGGTTCGCCGACGAATATCAGCGTGGGGGCGCGACGTTTGGGGTTGAATACAGTTTTGCTAACGGGGCTGGGCAATGACCCTGTTGGCGACTTCATTCTCAATTTCCTGCAAAAAGAAGGGGTTGAGATGGCCTTCAGCCCGCGCAAGCCTGGGTATCGTACCAGCGCGGTAGTGTTGGGCATCGAGCCACCCGATAAATTCCCCCTGGTTTATTACCGCGACCACTGTGCCGATGTGGAACTGACCATTGACGATGTGCTGGCTGCCCCCTTGGCTCAATCCCGTATCTTCCAATTTGCGGGAACTAATTTGAGCCGGGAGCCAGTCCGTAGCGCCACCCTGTTTGCCGCTGAAATGGCGCACCAAGTCGGCACTGAGGTGGTGCTGGACATAGATTTCCGTCCCGATCAATGGCATGATCCCCGTGCTTTTGGTGTTGCCATCCGCTCCGTGCTGCCCCATGTAGACATAGTTATCGGCACCGATGACGAGATTAACGCGGCCATGCTCCACGACCCCCGGCAATTGCATTTAAGCCACAGCCAAATGTCTGATGCCAGGGTTGGTGGAAACACAGCAGACAACATCGAAAAAATGCTGCAAATGGGGGTGCGCGTGTTGGTGCAGAAGCGTGGTGAACACGGCTCGCGGGTACATTTGGGGGTGGGGGAGAAGATTGACGCGCCTGGCTTTCCGGTGGATGTTTTTAATATTTTGGGCGCGGGCGATGCCTTTGCCTCCGGCTTTTTGTATGGCTATGTACAAGGGTGGGATTGGTATAAGGCGGCGCGGATGGGCAATGCGTGTGGGGCGATGGTGGTAACGCGGCATGGCTGTTCCATTAGTATGCCGCATTTGGCCGAAGTTTTGCAGTTTATTGAAGAGAAGGATGGTTTTTAGATGACGACTTACAACGGGTCATTGCATGAAATGGCGATGACCACACCGACCATGTATTGGAATGATTCCTGCGCGGTGTCGGAATTGAGCTATGCCATTGAGCGAGGGGCATCGGGGGCGACAAGCAACCCCATTATTGTGCTAAATGCGTTGAAGAAGGAAATGCACCTGTGGCAAGCCCGCATTTACGAGATTATTGCCGACAACCCCACCTGGTCAGAAGCAGAGGTGGGAGCACAGGTTTATCGGGAAGTGGCGTTGCATGGAGCCAAGCTGCTGCTGCCGGTGCATGAGGCGACAGCGGGCAAGTGGGGGCGGCTATCCATTCAGACGGATCCCAGACTTTACCGCAATACCGAGGCGATTTTGGCGCAGGCAGAGTATTACGGCAATTTAGCCCCAACATGCAGGTGAAAATGCCCGCCACCAGTGCCGGGATTGGCATGGTGGAAGAGGCAACCTATCGGGGCGTCAATTTGAATGTCACGGTGAGCTTTACCGTGCCGCAGGTGTTGGCGGCGGAGCAGCCATTGAGCGTGGGCTAGCGGCGTGAGGCTGAGGGTTGGATACGAGCAAAATGTCGCTACCGTGACGATGATGGTTGGCCGTACCGATGATTGGATGAAGGTGACGGTCAAGAAAGAGGGCATTGCCATTGATCCTGAATGTCTGGAATGGGCAGGAGTGGCCTGTTTTAAGCGAGCCTATGGCATTTATCAGGAGCGTGGCTATCAGGCCAAGCTGCTGGCGGCAGCCTACCGCAATTTTTACCATTGGACGGAGTTTGTGGGGGGAGATGTGCTGATGACGATCCCTTGGGAGTGGCAAGTGAAGTTTAATGAGTCGGATGTGAAGCCGGTGCCACGCATGGACGTGCCAGTGGCAGCGGAGATTGTGGCGGCGTTGAGCAGGCTTCCAGAATTCCACAAGGCCTATGAGCCGGATGGGATGAGCGTGGCTGAATTTGACACGTTTGGCGGCACCGTGCGGACGCTGCGCTCGTTTATTGAGGGGTCACATACCTTTGAAGGGGTGATCCGGGACATGATGCTGCCGAATCCGGATTTGTAGAGATTGGAGATTAGGGAATGAGTACGATACGATTAACAATGGCGCAGGCGGTGATTGCGTTTTTGAAGAATCAATATGTGGCGCGGGATGGGGTAGAACGGCCGTTTTTCGCCGGCTGTTTTGGTATATTCGGGCACGGCAACGTGGCCGGGGTTGGTCAAGCCCTCCAAGAAAACCCCGATTTTCGTTATTACCAAACCCGTAATGAGCAGGCGATGGTGCATACGGCAGCGGCTTTTGCCAAGATGCAAAATCGGCTGCAAACCCTGGTTTGCACCACTTCCATTGGCCCCGGCGCGACCAACATGCTAACGGCGGCGGCAGGAGCAACCATAAACCGCTTGCCTGTGCTGCTGCTGCCGGGAGACATTTTTGCCCGGCGCAACGTCGCCCCAGTGCTGCAACAGGTGGAGTCGGAGCATAGCCAGGACTTTTCGGTGAATGATTGTTTTAAACCCATTAGCCGCTATTGGGACAGAATTAACCGGCCAGACCAGATTTTGACAGCGTTGCCGGAGGCGATGCGGGTGTTGACCAGTCCGGTGGACACAGGTGCGGTGACGCTGGCGCTGCCGCAGGATGTGCAGGCGGAGGCGTTTGATTACCCGACGGCCTTTTTTGCCAAGCGGGTGTGGCATGTGGCGCGAAACCGGGCGGATGTGGCGAGTGTGGCGCGGGCGGTGGCGTGGATTCGGGGGGCGAAACGGCCGTTTATCGTCGCCGGAGGTGGCACTCTCTACAGCGAAGCTACCGAGCAACTGCGCCAATTTGTGGAGCAAACCGGCATCCCCGTGGGCGAAACGATGGCGGGCAAGGGCAGCCTGCGCTATGATCATCCCTTGTGCATGGGCGCGGTGGGAGCCACAGGCACCCTGGCGGCCAATCGGCTGGCAAAAGAGGCCGATGTGGTCATTGGCATTGGCACGCGCTACAGCGATTTCACGACCGCCAGCAAGACCGCCTTCCAAAACCCCGACGTGTGTTTTATCAACCTCAATGTGGCCGAATTTGATGCCTACAAGCACAACGCCCTGCCGCTGGTGGGCGACGCTCAAGTAACGTTGGCAGAATTGTCACAAGCGTTGGGCGATTACCACGTGGATGGCGACTATGAAGCCACAGCCAACGCCCTTCACGATGAGTGGGAGGCAGAAGTACAACGCATTTACGATATTCGCCACGAGCCATTGGTGAGCCAGGGCGAGCTAATTGGGGCGGTTAATGATTTGGGCGACCCGGAGGCGGTGATGGTGTGTGCGGCGGGTAGCTTGCCGGGCGATTTGCACAAGCTGTGGCGCAGCCGTCACCCCAAACAGTACCATTTGGAATATGGCAATAGCTGTATGGGGTATGAGATTGCGGGCGGCTTGGGCATCAAGATGGCTGACCCGCAGCGCGAAGTGTATGTTTTGGTGGGGGATGGCAGCTATTTGATGTTGTCGGCCGATATTGTGACCTCGGTACAGGAAGGGTACAAGCTGACGATTGTACTGATGGATAACAGCGGTTATAAGAGCATCGGGGCGTTGAGCCGTTCGCTTGGCAGCCAGGGGTTTGGCACGCGCTATGTGTTCCCTAAAGATGGCGGATTGCCGAGTGATACGGCCGTTTCTGTGCAAACGCTCCCCGTTGATTTGGCCGCCAATGCCCGCAGCTTGGGGGCACATGTGATAGAATGTGCCACTTACGATGACTTTGTTACGGCTCTGAAAACTGCAAAAACCATTGACCGCACGACGGTTATTTATGTTCGCAACGACCGCTATGTCGGTGTACCTGGCTATGAAAGCTGGTGGGATGTGCCCGTTGCCGAGGTAAGTACGATGCATACCGTGCAGGCGGCGCGGGAAGAGTGGGAAGAGAATCGGGCAAAGGAACGATATTTTCTTTAGTGCGGAGTGCGTGGTGCGTTTGGCGCACCACGTACCACGCACCATTTCTTGAAGAGGTAAATGATGAACAATGGACAATTGCTTAACTTTGTAGACGGCCAATGGGTGCGGTCGTCGGCAAGTGATTATTTGGATGTGATGAACCCGGCCACGGCGCAGGCTTTGACGACGGTGCCGTTGAGTCCGGGGGCTGAGGTGGAAACGGCCGTTTCCAAAGCCACTGCTGCCTTTTACGAATGGCGGCGTACCCCCTCTGGTGAGCGGATACAGCCCCTTTTCCGGCTCAAAACGCTTTTGGAAGAGAGCCGCGACGAGTTGGCGCGGATTATCACCAATGAATGTGGCAAAACCTATGGCGAGAGCGTGGGTGAAATCCAGCGCGGCATCGAGAATGTCGAAGTTGCCTGCGGTATTCCCATGCTCATGCAGGGAACCAACAACGAAGACATCGCCAGCGGGATTGACGAACACATGATTCGCCAGCCGTTGGGCGTGGTGGCAGCCATTACCCCCTTCAACTTCCCGGCCATGATTCCGCTCTGGTTCCTGCCCTACGCCGTGGCAACGGGCAACTGCTTTATCCTCAAACCCAGCGAGAAAGTGCCGATGTCGAGCCAGAAGCTGTTTGAGTTGATTGAAAAAGCAGGTTTCCCGGCCGGGGTGCTGCAACTGGTGAACGGGGGCAAGGAAACGGTAGATGCCCTGTTGGATCATCCCAGCGTGCGGGCAGTTAGCTTTGTGGGATCAACGGCCGTTGCCAAATACATCTACAGCCGCGCCGCCGCCAATGGCAAACGCGCCCAGTGCCAGGGTGGGGCCAAAAATCCCGTTGTCATCATGCCCGATGCCGACCTAGAAATGACCACCCGCATCATGGCCGACTCTGCCTTTGGTTGTGCCGGGCAGCGCTGTCTGGCCGCCTCCGTTGCCATTGCCGTGGGCGATGCCCAAGACCGCTTTGTGGAGAGCATTGCCGATGCGGCTGCCTCACGCAAAGTGGGGTATGGTCTGGATGAGGGGGTGCAGATGGGGCCGGTAATTGACCCCAACAGCAAGGCGCGGATTGAAGGGTTGATTAGCAAGGGGGTGTTGGAAGGGGCGAAACTGGTTGTAGACGGCCGGCATCAAACAGTATCCGGCTACGAAGATGGCTACTTTGTTTTCCCCACCGTTCTGGATCATGTGCCGCCGCAGGGCGAAATTGCCCACACCGAAATTTTTGGCCCGGTGCTGAGCGTCATGCGTGCCAAGACTGTTGATGATGCGATTGAGTTGGTGAACAAACGCGCCTATGGCAATATGGCCTGCATTTTCACCGGCAGTGGAGCCGTGGCGCGTAAATTCCGCTATGAGGCCGACGCCGGGAACATCGGCATTAACATTGGTGTGGCCGCGCCAATGGCCTATTTCCCCTTTAGCGGCTGGAACGAAAGTTTCTTTGGCGATTTGCACGGGCAAAGTCATCATGGTGTGGAGTTTTATACACAAACCAAAGTGGTAGTGGAGCGTTGGCCGAAGGAATGGAGTCGGCAATTCTAGGAAGATAGTGCGTGGTGCGTGGTGTGTAGGAACGCGCACCACGTACCACGTTAAATCAAGGTGATGCTAGAACAAAATATTTTTGTTGCCAATGCCCCTTGCTCGTGGGGTGTCATTGAAAATACGGCAGGCGAGCGGAAAACGTATTTGGATGTCATTAATGAGATGTCGGCAGCAGGTTATGTCGGCACGGAATTGGGGGATTGGGGTTTTATGCCGACGGATCCAGCGGTGCTGATTCCCCAGTTGCAAGAGCGGAATTTGCAGATGCTGGGGTCGTGGGTGTCGGTGCGGCTGTATGATGCCGATTACCATGCGGCGGGGGTGGTGCAGGCGGTAAAAACGGCCGAATTGCTCCGCGCTGTGGGTGGTGAAAACTGCTTTATCGTCATTGGCGACGACCACAGCACCATTCCCCTGCGCCATGACAAATCCGGGCGGATTACGCCGGAGATGGTGCTGCCGGATGACCAGTGGGGGGTGTATACCGAAGGGGCGATGAAGGTTGCCAAAGCTGTGAAAGAAGCGACTGGGCTGCGCTCGGTGATCCACCATCACGGGGCAACCTATGTGGAAACGCCGGCCGAAATTGAGAAGTTTTTGCGCCTGACCGACCCGGAATTGCTGGGCATGGTGTTTGACACGGGTCACTACATGCTCGGCGGTGGCGACCCGGTGGCAGGGCTGCAAAAACATGCCGACCGGGTTTGGCACGTGCACTTTAAGGATTTTGACCCCAACGTTGTCGCCCAAGCGGATGCTAACGGCTGGGGGTATCAGCAGATGATTGGGCAGGGGGTGTTCCCAGAGTTGGGTAAGGGGACGGTGGATTTTACGGCCGTTTATGCCCAACTTCAGGCCATGAACTACCAGGGCTGGATTGTTGTGGAGCAGGATGTGCTGCCAGGTATGGGCAGCCCCGCCGCAAGTGCCACCCGCAACCGAGATTATTTACGCACCATTGGGCTGTAGCGTAGCGGTTTGCTCTTGAACCGCAGAGGGCGCAAAGAACGCAGAGATTTTGCTTGTTTCCTCTTTCTTCGCGCCCTCTGCGAACTTTGCGGTTCAAATTCTGATAAGCTGTTAGCGAAAATGCTCGTATTCGACTTTGTTGACGCGAGCCTCGACCAGGACGGGGTGGGTTAACCCAGCCGCCTCGCGCAGCGTTTCTTCAGCCGTTGCCACATTGTCCACCAACCGATAGGACAGCCCAAACGCGGCTGCCAGTGCCTCATAATTCGTGTAACCAAACTCGGTGGCGTGAACCGCCACTTCCTGACGCAGTTGTTTCAGCCGAATCAGCGACAGCGCCTCGTCCACGACGACCAAAATGATCAGCGGCTGCTGTAATCTTGCCACCGTTGCCAATTCGCCAGCATACATCAGCAGCGCCCCATCCCCGGCAATGGCGACAACAGGGCGGTGGGGTTGGGCGATGCGAATGGCGATGGCTCCGGGGATGGCGTAGCCCATGGCCGACAGCCCGTTGGCGACAAAAACGCTTTTGGGGGTGTTGGTGCGCCACTGCTGCAAAAAGACGAGTTTGAAAGCACCTACGTCCACAGTAACGGCCGTTTCTTCCGGCACGGCCCGCCGCAGAGCGGCAATCAGGTCGTGGAGCTTGAGGCAGCCAGGGGTGTCGGGATAAGGCGTTACCAGGGCGGCGGCGATTTGCTGGCGAATGTCGGCGGCGCGGGCGACACCATCGCTGCGGGGCTGGCGGATGGTTTGCAGGTGGGCGAGCAGGGGAGATAAACGGCCGTTAACCGCCACCACCGGCCGCAAAGCCGGGTCATCGGCTTCCGCTTCGGCTAGGTTGACCACCAGTGCGGGGCTGTTCCAGGTGGAGGTGACAAAATCCACGCTGTCTAGACCCACGCCCACTACCAAATCAGCTTCGTTCAACGCTTGCCGCAGTGCCTTGTCGCCATAAGCAGTGAACACCCCGGCAAAAAGTGGGTGGTTTTCCGGGAAATGACCTTTGGCTTTGGGGGTGACGGCCACGGGAATTTGCCATGCTTCGGCCAAAGCCAGCAGTTCTGGCTGCGCCCCGGCCGCTTCCACCCCCACGCCTGCCAGTAAAAACGGCCGTTTTGCCGCCCGCAAATAGGGCAAAGCCGCCTCCACCACCGCCGGGGCAAAGGGTTCGGGTTCGGGTGGGTCGGGCAGGGTGATGGGGGTGGTGAGAGGAAGAACGGCCGTTTCCGGGTCAACCGCTACATGCACCGCACCGCGTGGCACCTGCTGCGCCAGTTGCCAACTTGCTGCCAACGCCGCCGGGGTGTTGTCGGGCGTTAAATGGTGGCTGCCCTTGGTTTGCCCAAACAATGCCGTCAAATCCACCTTCATATGTGTGACATTGGGCAGCCATGAAGCGGCAATCTCGGCCGTAATTGCCAGCACGGGTGACCGTTCCCGCGTGGCGGCGGTGGCTCCAGCCGCCAAATTGACTGCGCCGGGGCCAACGGTGGAGAGGCACACGCCGGGCGTGTCGGTCAACTGCCCTAGGACATCGGCGGCGAAGGCGGCACTGGTTTCATGGTGCATCAGCGCCAGCCCAATGCCCGCCTGCCGCAGTGCTTCGACAACAGGCACATTTTCCCCGCCAGGCAGCCCAAAGACGGTTTGCACACCACTGTTTTTGAGAAACGTTGCTAAATATTCCGCTATGGTCATGATCTTTCTTCCTGTTGTTTTTGTCATTATCAAACTGTTTACGTATTATAAAGACCGCCTAGCTAAATGGCAGGTTTGCTTTTGATGGTACGAACAACAAAGAAGCCACAAACGTGGAAACAAACGGTGCGAAATATAATGTTGGCTCATCCGGCCAGCAAGCTGCTGTTGAATCATGCCGATGCTTGGGGAACTGCACTCATCATCAGCATGGTGATGCTGCTGGTGCATGATGCTGTGACCCCGCAGACGGTGCTGCTGTTAGGGGCGTACAGCGGCGGCTACTGGTTGGCCTTTGCGCTGAATGATTTTTATGACGCGCCGGTGGACGCGCTTGACCCGACCAAGCGGGAACGCAACTATTTTGTGGGGCGGCAGGTGGGGAGGGGAAAATTAACGGCCGTTCTTCTCCCTCTCCTCCTCTTCTTCCTCGTTGTTTTTGCCCAATTCGGTCGGCTGGGGCTGCTGCTGCTGGCACTCTGCCTCTTTATCATGTGGAGCTATTCTGCTCCGCCGCTGCGGCTCAAAAGCCGGCCGGGGCTGGACATCCTCACCCACGCCCTCTTTGTTCAAACCTTCCCCTACATCATGGGGCTGCTGCTCATTAGTGCACGCTGGACGCTGCTCGATGGTTTTATCATCGCTATCCTCTTTTTCGCCTCGCTGACGGCGCAAATTGAGCAGCAGGTGCGCGATTTTGCTGTGGACGCGCAGATGGAGCAGACCTTTGCCACGCGGCTGGGGCATGGGCGCACCAATTGGCTGCTCAAGGCCACAACGGCCATTATGATGCTCATTGCCATCGTCGGTCTAGCCATCCGCATCTTTCCACCCTTCATCATCACCTTTGGCGCGTTGGCTCTGCCCGCCTTTCTCCATCGCTTCCTCCGCCAGCAGCATGTCCCGCGCTCCGAGTGGCTGGTGTTGGGTTCCATTGGGGCGGCAGTGGTGTATACAACGGCCGTTTTTATCTATTCGCTTTATCAATAGGACGCAGATTTGCCTGATTTTCCTGATCAGCTAAATCAGGTAAATCTGCGTCCTATTCTTCCAATCTATGAACAGCTTATTCGATTTAACCAACCAGGTCGCCATCGTCACCGGTGGCTCAAAGGGGCTGGGGCGGGAGATGGCGTTGGCGCTGGCCGAGGCCGGGGCGGATGTAGTGGTGGCGGCACGGACGGAAAGAGAGGTGGGGGAAACGGCCGTTTCTCTCCACCAAGCCACCGGCCGCACCATCCTTCCCCTCGTCGTGGATGTTACCCAGCCCGAATCCGTCAACCAGATGGTGGCCGCGACCCTAAACCAGTTTGGTCGCCTGGACATTCTCGTCAATAACGCCGGGATCAACATCCGCGAACCCATCACTCAAATCAGCGATGCCCATTGGCGGCAGGTGCAGGGGATCAACGTAGACGGCGTGTTTTATGCCTGCCGCGCCGTGGTTCCCCACATGGTTGCCGCTGGCTACGGACGCATCATCAACATCGGCTCGGTGCTGGGGCTGGTGGGGTTGGCGCACCGCGTCAACTATTGCAGCTCCAAGGGGGCAGTGTTGCAGCTAACCAAAGCACTGGCCCTAGAGCTGGCGCAAACGGGGGTGACGGCCAATATGATCGCCCCTGGTCCGTTCAAAACGGAAATGAACGCACCGTTGATAGGTACGGCCGACGGCGATGCCTTTATTGCCAAGCAAATACCGATGAACCGCTGGGGCGAGATGCACGAAATCCGGCCGCCGCTGCTCTTTTTAGCCAGCCCGTCGGCCGGCTTTGTCACCGGCAGCAGCATTAGCGTAGATGGCGGCTGGGCGGCGTGGTGATGGGTTGATAGAAAGTTTATCATATGGGTGAAGTTGGGTATGACGACCAAAACGATTCACGTAACGATTAGTGAGGAACTGTTGGAGATGACAGATACGGCCGTTCGAGAGCTAAAGATGAGCCGTTCCGCCTTCATGCGCTATGCTTTACAGCAAGCATTAAGGCAAATGAAAATTGCAGCGATGGAGCAGCAGCATGAGGCAGGCTATAAACAGCATCCTGTTGAACCCGGTGAGTTTGACAGCTGGTGATTGGTGTCAACGGTTTGTTAGAGAAAGAAATGGATGCGCGGATAAGGCCATTTCAAAAATTTAATTACCCATAAATTTGCCTGTCATTCCTGCGAAGGCAGGAATCCACTCCGGCACAAGCATGGATTCCCGCGAAGGCGGGAATGACAACAGGATCATTATTTCTTTGGGATGGCCTAACGCGGATTTAGGCGGATTAACGCGGATTTTTTATTTATGGGTCATTCAAGGGGTTGATGGCAAATGTAGGGGCGTATTGCATACGCCCTTTCCCAAACTGAACCATCCCATAAAAACTAAGGAGTGCAAAAAATGGCAGGGAAAAAGCGTGTGATGCAGGCGGAGGATTTGTATGAGATACGGCCGGTTTCGGATTGTGCGATTTCGCCAGACGGAACGGCCGTTCTCTTCACCGTCCAGCGCGTAGACAAACCAAGTGAGAAAAAATACAGCAATTTGTGGCTTGCCCCCATCGGGCGCGGCGAAACGCGGCAATACACCTATGGCAACCAAAACGACAGCAGCCCACAGTGGTCGCCTGATGGGCAGGAAATCGCCTTTTTGTCCAACCGGGGGGATACAGAAAAGCCAGCCGGACTTTATCTCATTCCCGCCAACGGCGGCGAGGCGCGACCGCTGACCAGCATCAAGGGCAAAATCGGCTCCTTTGCCTGGTCGCCTGATGGCAAACAAATTGTGTGCGCCGTGCAAAAAACGGATGCCGAGGTGCTGGAGCGGCAGGCCGACGAAGCTAAAAAGAAGCTGGGCGTGGTGGCTCGCCACATCACCCGCGTCCACTACAAATTTGACGGGCTGGGCTTTTTGCCCCAAGAGCGGTGGCATCTGTGGGTGGTGGATGCCCGCACTGGCCGCGCCAAACAAATCACCGATGGCTCCGTCCACGATGAACAGCAGCCCAACTGGTCGCCCGACGGCCAAGCCATTGTTTTTGTCTCCAACCGCGCCGACGACCCCGACTTTGCCCCTGACGGTGAAGATTTGTACATCATTCCGGCTGCGGGTGGCGAGATGCGGCGCGTGGCAACCCCGTTTGGGGCGAAGAGTGACCCGGTGTTTTCGCCAAACGGCCGTTATCTTGCCTACTACGGCCGCACCGGGCGCGGCGACTGGTGGAAACACGACCATTTATGGGTGGTTCCGGTTGACGGCAGCAGCGAAGCCCAATGCCTCACCGACGGCGAAGACATCATCGTTGGCAACGCCTCCATGAACGACACCGGCGGCTGCGTCACCATGTCGCCCATCTGGTCAGCCGACGGCGAGCGCCTTTTCTTCCAGCAGTCGCACCACGGCTCAACGACGCTGCATGTGATTGACCGCGATGGCCGCAACCGCCAAACACTCATTGGTGACGAGGCGGTTGTGGGAGCCTATAGCCTAGATGCCCAAAACGGCAAGGTGGCCTATTGGCAAGCGACCATGAACACGCTTGGCGAAATTTACGTCACCGACCTGGCTCGCCCCCGCTCGCGCCAGCTTTCGCGCATCAACACCCCGCTGCTCAACAAAATGAACCTCGGCGAGACGGAAGAGGTGTGGTTTAAAGGAGCTGATGACAACGATTTGCAGGGCTGGATCCTCAAACCGCCCAACTTTGACCCCAGCCAAACCTATCCCTCCATCATGGAAATTCACGGCGGGCCGTTAGGGCAATATGCCAACGCCCTCATGCACGAATTCCACTTTTTGGCCGCGCAAGGGTACGTGGTCTACTTCTCCAACCCACGCGGTGGGCGCGGCTATGGTGAAGCTCACGCCCGCGCTATCTGGAACGGCCACGGCACCGCCGATTATGCCGACGTGATGGCCTGGGCTGACCATGTGGCGCAGCTGCCTTACATTGACCGCAACCGGCGCGGGGTGACGGGCGGCAGCTACGGCGGCTTTATGGTCAACTGGATTATCGGCCACACTGACCAGTTCCGCGCTGCCGTTACCCAGCGCAGCATCAGCAATCGCCTTAGCAGCTATGGCAGCAGCGACATTAACTGGCGGCGGGAAATTGCCTTTAACGATGAGCCGCCCTGGGAAAATTTGGACAATTACTGGGGGCAGTCGCCGCTGAAGCACATTGGCAATGCCAAAACGCCGACGCTGGTCATTCATAGTGAGCAGGATTTGCGCTGCCCCATTGAGCAAGGGGAGCAAATTTATGTGGCGTTGAAGCGGCTGGGTGTAGACACCGAAATGGTGCGCTTTCCCGATTCCCCCCACGGCCTTTCCCGCGTCGGCCGCACCGACCGCCGCATTGTGCGCCTAAACCACATTTTGCGCTGGTTTGATAAATATTTGAAGTAGGTGGTTTAGTTTCCAGGCAGCTATTTGTGCGTTAACAAATTAATGGGTAAATGTCATTCCGAGCGGAGTCTTCGGAGCGAGGAATCTTTCACCGTACACAAGCAGAAAGATTCCTCGGAGGACCTCGGAATGACATGGGAGGCTTTTTGCTTTTCCACCCGGTTATTTTGTAAACAACCAATAAGCTGCCTGGAAGCTACATTTGCCAACCTGCCCAAACAGCCCTTGTTAAATTCAGACAACTTATCCCCGCTTTTCTTGCTACGCCTGTGCTAGAATTCCACTATTTGCAATTTGGAGAAACGTAATGGCTCACCTCCACCCTGCTTTGTTGGCACTTGAAGATGGTACATGCTGGCCCGGCTTTGGCTTTGGAGCGATTGGCACCAGCAGTGGCGAGATCGTCTTCAACACTAGCCTCACTGGCTACCAAGAAATCCTTACCGACCCCTCTTACCACGGCCAAATCATTACCATGACCATGCCCCACATCGGCAACTATGGCACCACGCCGGAAGATGATGAAAGTGACCGAGTGTGGGCGGCCGGTTTTGTTGTCCGCAGCCTTAGCCCCGTTGTCAGCAATTGGCGGGCGCGGCAAAGTTTGCCCGATTATCTGGCCGAGCGGGGCGTGGTGGGCATCACTGACGTAAACACCCGCGCCCTGGTGCGCCACATCCGCACGCACGGAGCCATGCGTGCCGTTCTCTCCTCGAAAATAACCGATGGCGATAAATTAGTGGCACTGGCGCGTGCTGCCCGCGACATGAACGGGCTTGATTTGGCGCAGGAGGTGAGTTGTGCTGAACCGTATACGTGGACGGAGGGATTTGACTGGTGGCGGCCGGATGGGGCAGGGGGGCAGGGGAGCGGGGGAGCAGTGGAGCGGCGGTATCGGGTGGTGGCCTTTGATTTTGGGATTAAGCGCAATATTTTGCGGCTGCTGGCGGTGCGGGGGTGTGAGGTGCGGGTGGTGCCAGCGACGACATCCGCCAGCGAGGTGCTGGCACTGGATCCTGACGGCATTTTTCTTTCCAATGGGCCGGGCGACCCAGCGGCAGTGACCTATGCCATTGCTGCCGTGCGGGAACTGCTGGGGCAGAAGCCGCTGTTTGGCATTTGTCTGGGGCATCAGATTTTGGGGCTGGCCTTGGGGGCAGAAACCTACAAGCTGAAGTTTGGGCATCGCGGTGGCAACCAGCCGGTGCAGGTGGCCGAAAGCGGTGCGGTGCAGATTTCCAGCCATAATCATGGTTTTGCTGTGAATGCGGCGACCTTGCCGGAAGGGGTGGTTAATTCTCACATCAATTTGAACGATAACTGCTGTGAAGGGCTGGACGCGCCCGCTTATCGCGCCTTTTCGGTACAATATCACCCGGAAAGCTCGCCGGGGCCGCACGACTCGGACGCGCTGTTTGACAAATTTATTGCAATGATGCAGTGACAACAAGGAGACATACATAATGGGACTGTTTGATTGGCTATTTGGCCCCAAGGTGGCACAAATTTCGGTGCAAGAGGCTCACGACCTGCTGAAGGGGAAGAATCCACCGCTGATTGTGGACGTGCGTCAGCCGGAGGAAACAAAGGCTGGAACCGTTGCCAAAGCGGTTTTGCTGCCGCTGCCGGATCTGGATAGTCGTATGCAAGAGCTGCCCCGCGAACGGCCGATTTTGCTTATTTGCCGTAGTGGGAACCGCAGCCAGACGGCCGCCAGGAAGCTGGCAAAAGCTGGCTATGAGGTGCAGAATGTGGCGGGGGGGATGATGGCCTGGGAAAGTGCCCGGCTGCCCGTGCGCGTATCGAAAAAACGGTAAACGGCCGTTGGTAAGAAGTTCAACTTCTTCTGAGAAGTTGAACTTCTCAAACCAAACTTGTGTAGCATGAAAACATGGGCAAAAGAACGGACATCAAAACGATTTTGATTATTGGCTCGGGGCCGATTGTGATTGGGCAGGCGTGTGAGTTTGATTATTCGGGGGTGCAGGCGTGCAAGGTGCTGCGGCGGGAGGGGTATCGGGTGGTGCTGGTGAACTCGAACCCGGCAACGATTATGACTGACCCGGAGGTGGCTGATGCGACTTATGTGGAGCCATTAACGGCCGTTATTCTCGACAAAATCCTCACCATTGAAAAACCCGATGCCGTGCTGCCCACCGTTGGCGGCCAAACCGGGCTAAATCTGGCCGTCGAATTGGCCGAATCCGGCATTTTAGCCAAACACGGCGTGGAACTCATTGGAGCCGACCTACGCGCCATCCGCCTGGCTGAAGACCGCTCCCGCTTCAAGCAGGCCATGATTAAAGCGGGCGTGCCAGTTCCCGTCAGCCATTTTGTTTACTCGTTGGAAGAAGCGTGGCAAGCGGTAGAAGAGATTGGCTACCCCACGTTGGTGCGGGCATCCTTCACGATGGGGGGTGCGGGCGGCGGCGTGGCCCAGGGGCCAGACGACTTTGCCGAGGTCGTGGCGCACGGGCTGCGCCAAAGCCCAGTCGGGGAAATTTTGATTGAGCGGTCGCTGATGGGGTGGAAGGAGTATGAGCTAGAGGTGATGCGCGACAAAGCCGACAACTTTGTCGTCGTTTGCTCCATCGAAAACGTAGACCCCATGGGCGTCCACACCGGCGACTCCATTACCGTGGCTCCGGCGCAAACGTTGACCGACCGCGAATACCAGCATTTGCGCGACCTGGCCAAGAAGGTGATGCAGGCGGTGGGGGTGGAAACAGGGGGCAGCAATGTCCAGTTTGCCGTCAACCCGGCTACGGGCGAGGTGATTGTCATTGAAATGAACCCGCGTGTTTCCCGTTCTTCGGCGCTGGCAAGCAAGGCAACCGGCTTCCCCATCGCCAAAATTGCCGCGCTGCTGGCGGTGGGCTACACGCTGGATGAAATTCCCAACGACATTACCCGCGTCACCCCGGCCAGCTTTGAGCCAAGCATTGATTATTGCGTGGTGAAGATTCCGCGCTGGAATTTTGAGAAGTTCCCCGGCGTTGACCCGACGCTGGGGCCGCAGATGAAGAGCGTGGGGGAGGTGATGGCAATTGGGCGCACCTTCCCAGAGGCACTCAACAAGGCGATTCGCGGGCTGGACATTGGCGCACCGGGGTTTAGCCGCCTGTTGGGGGCGCGGCGCGAGGTAACGGAGGCGGTATTGCATCGGCCAACGGCGCAGCGGCTGTTCAAGATTGCCTCGTCGCTTAACGAGGGGGCTTCGGCTGACGACATTATCACCACGACGGCGTTTGACCCATGGTTTATTAGCCAATTGCAGGAGATTTTGTGGATGGAAGAAGAGATTATGAGACTAGGAGACTGGGAGACTGGGAGATTAGCGTTAGGTGCGGGACAATCTCTTAGTCTTTCAGTCTCTCAGTCTCATGCAGCCGATCTTTTGCGTCGTGCCAAGCGGATGGGCTTTTCCGATGCGGTGATTGGCGCGGCGATGGGGATGGGGGAAACGGCCGTTCGTCAACTCCGCAAATCCCTCGGCATCACCCCCGTCTATTACCGTGTGGACACCTGCGCCGCTGAATTTGAAGCCCATACCCCCTACCTCTACTCCACCTACGAATCCCACTGCGAAGCCAACCCTAGCGACCGCAAAAAGGTGATGATTTTGGGCGGTGGCCCCAACCGCATTGGGCAGGGGATCGAGTTTGACTACTGCTGCGTGCAGGCGTGTTGGGCGTTGCGCGAATTAGGGTACGAAACCATCATGGTCAATTGCAACCCCGAAACCGTCAGCACCGACTACGACACTGCCGACCGGCTTTATTTTGAGCCGCTGACGCTGGAAGATGTGCTCAACATCGTGGATTTGGAGCAGCCGGACGGGGTGATTGTGCAGTTTGGCGGGCAAACCCCCATCAACTTGACGGCCGGTTTAGCTGCCGCTGGCGTGCCAATTTGGGGAACCTCGCCCGACAGCATTGATTTGGCCGAAGACCGGGGGCGGTTTGGCGACCTGCTGCAAACGCTGGGGATTGACCATCCGGCGTGGGGCGTAGCCTATTCCGCCGCCGAGGCGCTGGATGTGGTGGCGCGAATTGGCTACCCGGTGCTGGTGCGGCCATCGTTTGTGCTGGGCGGCCGGGCGATGGCAATAGCGTATGACGACGAATCGCTGCTGCGCTTTTTGGGCGAAGCGGCGCAGGTGTCGCCGGGAAACCCAGTGCTGATCGACCAATTTATCGAGGATGCATTTGAGGTGGATGTGGACGCGGTGGGGGATGGCGAGCAGGTGGTGATTGCCGGGGTGATGCAGCACATCGAGGAAGCCGGGGTTCATTCGGGCGACAGCGCCTGCGTGCTGCCACCGTACAAAATCAGCGCTTACCATTTGAGCATTATTGAAGATTACAGCGAGAAATTGGGCAGGGCGCTGGGGGTGCGGGGGCTGATGAATGTTCAATTTGCCATCAAGGATGAGGTGGTTTATGTGATTGAGGTGAACCCACGCGCCAGCCGGACGGTGCCGTTTGTGAGTAAGGCGACAGGGGTGCAGGTGGCGAAGCTGGCGGCGAAGGTGCAGGCGGGCTGCACGTTGGCCGAGCTTGGTTTTACGCATACGCCGGCCGTCAATGGCTTTTTTGTCAAGGAGGCGGTGCTACCGTTTGACAAACTGCCAGGGGCGGATATGCGCCTTAGCCCCGAAATGCGGAGTACGGGGGAGGTAATGGGGCACGCAGCGCGGTTTGGTCATGCGTTTGCCAAGGCGCAGTTGGCGGCCAAAACGGAGCTGCCGACGAGTGGGACGGTGCTGCTGACGGTGAATGATTTTGACAAGTCAGCGGCGATGAAGCTGGGGCGGGATTTGGCGCGGATGGGGTTTAAGCTGGTGGCGACGCAGGGAACGGCCGTTTTCCTACAAAAGGGTGGGGTGGCGGTAACGGCCGTTGGCAAAGCATTAGAACCCGGCCCCACCACCGTTGACCTGATCCGCGACGGGGAGATTCAGCTAATCATCAACACCCCGCTGGGACAGCAGGCGCGGGCCGACCAAGCGGCAATGTATGCGGCGGCGGTGCGCCACAATGTGCCGCTCATCACCACGCTGTCGGCGGCACAAGCGGCCGTTAACGGCATCCGGGCCTTGCGCGAGCAGGAGTTAGCGGTGAAGAGTTTGCAGGTGCATTATGGGGGGTAAGTACCTGAGCAAAAGTTTTCCGGTATAGCCGTCGCCTGAGCATTCGACCGAGCTCACGCCGAGGTCTTGTCGAAGGCAAAGGCGGTGCCAGCCGGTACGCCTTCGACAGGCTCAGGCTTCGCTTGTACCGAGATACTCGAAAACATATGCTTGGGTACTTAGGAGAAACGGCCGTTTGGGGCAAACAGAGCTAATCTGCAAATGTAGCCACTGGAACTGGGCGCGATTCGGCAAAGGATTGCCGATGGAGTTTGATACGCTCAATTTCATGCAGCGTTTCTGCCGTCAGATAGCTTTCACCACAATGTGGGCAGCTAATTACAGGAACATTTTCAATCACAAGCAAATTTACTCCCTTGCCATAGCTACGGGATATATGACGTATCTTTGCACCTTCTTTGCCACAAACATCACAAACGAGAGATAAGCTTTTTGTTTGATCCATTATTAATTTTCGAGATAGACGGTTATGATAACTAATTTATCAGTAACGCTTAACTTCCCGACGACGATTGTCAATCGGCTGTCAATAGCTGAACCAGAAACCAGATATTTCCATTCTCCGGTATGATGATCTTCTTGCCGTTCGATAATTTCTCCAGTAAGAATGGCCCTTTCAATATCAAAAATTGTGAGGCCATCATCATTCATTTCTTCTTCAGCATGGAGGGTCATCACATATTGACGGGTACGGATTTGCTCTTGCATTTTGCGTAGGACACGATGATACACAGTGAATTCCCTCAATTATCTTCTTTGCTTAATATGTGCATTATAGCAACAGTGTCAACCCACAGGAAGGTGGTTTCTTGCGAAGCGGTAACGGCCGTTGTCGCTTTCGCACAATGTCCCTCTCATCACTACGCTGTCGGCACAAACGGCCGTTTTATCTATCAGGATACAATTAGGTCGGGTGCTTCCTGGCTTAACTTTTCCATAAGCCAACGCTGCACAAGCATTTGATAAGGCACACCTTGCCGTTCTGCAACTTGCTGGATTGCTTTCAAGTAGTCCGTTCGCAGGCGCACGTCAACTGGCTTGGTGGGAAACAAAGTTCGCTTAAGCGGCAGGGTTAGCGTAACCGCTTCCATTTCATCCATAGATGGAGCCGTGTCATTTTCATCAAACCACACTTGTGCTTCATCATCAAGAAACCCAGGCATTTTTTTGTCCATCTTATTTTCTACGGCTTCTGATAGGCAAGAACCTCAATTAGTACCCTATGCTAGTTCCAGGAGATTTTGTGGCACCTTGATCGGGTATTCCAGCAAAATTTGCGCCATACCTTTGCCCAAGGGGTCGAAACGGAGGGAGGCGGTGCCGCCGCCGCCAAGGGCATTGTGGAGGACAAAGTTGAAGGCGTTAAGGCCGGGCATCTCAAACCGCTCCACGTCCCCTTCTACCAGATGGGCGAGGTAGTTTTTGACATTAACGGCCGTTAATTCCCTCCGCAATACCCCCACCCACTCCGGCCGGCGTGCCACAATCCCCACATTGCAAATATCCCCCTTGTCTCCCGAACGGCCGTAAGCAATTGTCAGCAGCGGCACTTCCACAACCTCATCATCTGTTTGCTCAGCAATGGGTGGCACAGTAGAAACGGCCGTTTCTAACCTCCAATCTCCAATCTCCAATCTCTCTTCCTCAAACACCTCCCCATCCACCGTCACCACCACCATCCCCTTCGGTACCAGCACCGAATGCACCCGAATCAGGGGCATGGGGCGGGGGAGGCCACTGCCGCCGCCAATCAAACTTTGCGCCATCGAAAGCGCACTTGATGGGATTTCGCGGGCAAAAAAGGCCAGCGCGTCCTGGCTGTTGTGATGTGCCGCTATCTTCAGCACTACCTCCCGTGCATCCGTTGCTTGGCTATGCGGCCCAAACTGGCTTTCACCCCCCAGTACTTCAAGCGATGTGGCGCGAAAATCATCCCAGCCCATTTTGGGGAAAACCCGCTGCATCCGTTCCAGCAGCGTTTCGCCCACCCGCTGCGCCTTCCGCACCGCGTCCCGCCCCGTCACTAGCAGCAAAAACGTCAGCCGATAGCCGTCCATTTCCAACCCACACGCTTTGTAAGTGGGCGGCGGCGCGTACCCTTTGGCTCCCGTGACCAATACCCGATTCTCCCCTACTTCGGTCAGCACCACGTCGGCAAAATCACACACTACGTCAGGCAGTATATAGGCGCGGGGGTTGCCAATTTCGTAAAGAATTTGCTCGGTGACGCTGGCGCGGCTGACCAGACCATCGCTGCTTTCGGGTTTGGTAAGCACAAAAGAACTATCGGCGCGGCATTCGGCAATGGGGTAGCCGATGTTGACCCAGCTATCTACGCTTTCCCAATCGGTCATCAGCCCGCCGGTGGATTGGGAGCCACATTCCAGCAGATGCCCGGCCAAACTTCCCTGAGCTAACTTGTCGAGGTCGGCCGGCCGCCAGCCAAATTCGTGAATCAGCGGAGCCAGCACCAGCGCACTGTCCACCACCCGCCCGGTAATGACTACATCGGCTCCCGTGTCCAGGGCGGCGGCGATGGGAAACGCGCCGAGGTAGGCGTTGAGCGCCAAAACGCGCTGTGGCAGCGGTGTATGGCGTGCCATTTCGCGCACGTCAGCCTGGCGAAGCTGCTCAAGCTGTGGCATCAGGTTGTCTCCCTCCACCACCGCCACCTTGAGGTCAATCCCCTGCTCGCTGGCGATGTGGCGCAGGGCGGCTGCAGCCGCCTGAGGGTTGATGCCCCCGGCATTGGTGATCACACGAATGCCGCGCTGTTGCAGTTCGCGCAGGTGGTTTTTCAGGATTGGGTCAATAAAATCGATGGCATACCCAGCATTGGGGTTTTTGAGCTTGGCGCGGGTCAAGATTGCCATAGTGACTTCAGCCAGGGCTTCGTAAATGATGTAGTCGAGGCGAGGGGTGGTAAGAAGCTGGGCGGTGGCGAGAGAGGAGTCGCCCCAAGCCCCGGCTGCGCCGCCAATGTAGATGGTTTTTTCATTCATAATCGTTATTTTGTTAAGACAAGCAATATAAAAAGACCTTCAAAGTGAGTTGAACTTTGAAGGTCTTTTATTAGCTTGATATCAAGACGGTCAATCAGGCCAGGTCGAAGCGGTCGAGATTCATGACCTTATCCCACGCCGCTACAAAGTCGTGGACAAATGTTTCGCCGGAGTCCTCACAGCCATAGACCTCGGCAATGGCGCGAAGCTGCGAGTTCGAGCCAAAGATGAGGTCAACGCGGGTGCCTGTCCATTTCAGTTCGCCCGTTGCCCGGTCGCGCCCTTCAAACATATTTTCCTCGGCCGAAGTTGCTTGCCACGCCGTGCCCATGTCCAGCAAGTTCACGAAGAAATCATTGGTGAGCATCCCCGGCCGATTTGTAAAGACACCGTGCTGGGATTGCCCGGCATTGGCACCCAAGACGCGCAAGCCACCAACCAGAGCCGTCATCTCCGGCGCGGTCAGCGTCATAAGCTGCGCCTTGTCAATCAGCAGTTCCTCAGCCGATATAGAATATTTGGCCTTGAGATAGTTGCGGAATCCATCGGCCTTTGGCTCAAGCACGTCAAAGGCTTCTACGTCCGTTTGATCTTGCGATGCATCGGTGCGCCCTGGTGAGAAAGGCACGGTTACATCATGCCCTGCCTGCTTGGCGGCTGCTTCAACACCGGCACAACCACCCAAAACGATTAGGTCAGCCAGCGACACTTGCTTGTTACCAGACTGGGCGTTGTTGAAGTCGCTTTGGATGCTTTCCAGAATTTCCAACACACCGGCTAATTGAACCGGCTGGTTGACTTCCCATTCCTTCTGCGGTGCCAGGCGGATGCGTGCACCATTGGCCCCACCGCGTTTGTCAGAACCCCGGAAGGTGGCTGCCGAAGCCCAAGCCGTGGAAACCAGTTGGGAAATGGACAGACCTGAGGCGAGGATTTGCGCTTTGAGGGCGGCCACGTCCTGCTCATCAATCATGCCGTAATCGGCTGCCGGGATGGGGTCTTGCCAGATCAGATCCTCATCGGGAACCTCTGAGCCAAGATAGCGGGAGCGAGGGCCCATATCGCGGTGCGTCAGCTTGAACCAGGCGCGGGCGAAGGCATCGGCAAATTCTTCGGGGTTTTGCTGGTAACGCCGCGAAATCGGTTCGTAAATCGGGTCAAAGCGCAGGGCGAGATCGGCCGTGGTCATCATGGGCCGATGCTTGATGGATGCGTCATGGGCATCGACGATCATGTCCTCGTCGGCCACATCCTTGGCTAACCATTGATGCGCGCCGGCCGGACTCTTGACCAACTCCCACTCGTATTTAAACAGGACATCCAGATAGCCCATATCCCAGGTGATTGGGTTTGGTTTCCAGGCTCCCTCGATGCCGCTGCCAATGGCGTGAATGCCTTTGCCGCTGCCAAAGGTGCTTGACCAGCCCAGACCTTGTTCTGCGATGCCAGCAGCTTCCGGTTCGGGGCCAACAAGTGCCGCATCGCCTGCACCGTGGGCTTTGCCAAAAGTGTGGCCGCCAGCCACTAGGGCAACGGTCTCTTCATCGTTCATTGCCATGCGGGCAAACGTTTCACGAATGTCCCGACCGGAGGCAACCGGGTCGGGGTTGCCGTTTGGCCCTTCCGGGTTGACGTAGATCAGACCCATTTGCACGGCCGCTAACGGATTTTCAAGGTCGCGCTCGCCGCTGTACCGTTTATCGCCAAGCCAGGTGCTTTCAGAACCCCAGTAAATATCTTCTTCTGGTTCCCACACGTCTTCACGCCCGCCGCCAAAGCCGAACATTTTGAGACCCATGGATTCGATGGCGCAGTTGCCAGCCAGGATCATCAGGTCGGCCCAAGAGATTTTACGGCCGTATTTTTGCTTAATCGGCCACAGCAGCCGCCGCGCTTTGTCGAGGTTGACGTTGTCGGGCCAGCTATTAAGCGGGGCGAAACGCTGGGTACCAGACCCCGCCCCGCCACGGCCGTCGCCGGTGCGATAGGTTCCTGCACTGTGCCATGCCATCCGAATGAAAAGTGGGCCGTAATGACCATAGTCGGCCGGCCACCACTCCTGCGAATCAGTCATCAAGGCATAGAGATCATTTTTTACGGCTTCGAGATCGAGGCTTTTAAACGCCTCGGCATAGTTAAAATCCTTACCCATCGGGTTGGACAAGGACGAGTTCTGGTGCAGAATCTTTAGATTTAACTGATTCGGCCACCAGTCCCGGTTTGACATGGTTCCTACTCTCGTATTTGATCCGCCCGTTATTGGGCACTTGCTTTCGCTAGTCATAATATCTCCAATCGTTTGCTTTATTTTGGATAAAACGCCCCACTCATTCTGTTTACCTTATTCAAGAATATTGTATTTTCAAAACTTGTTCCTGTCCAATTGTATAACCTTCAGCCGCGTCAGGGGTGTGTAGACTGGTTACTCATCCAGCAGGACGACGGGTTCTTGATAGTAGCGCAGACGGCTGCGAGCCAGCTTGTCGGCCAGGAAGTCGTTGAACCAGGCGCGTTTGACGGCCAGCGGTTCGTCGGCTTTAAGCCGCTGTAGGTCGGCGTTGAGGCGGAGGATGCGGCCGGGGATAACAAAGCGGGTGAGGCCGGCCGGAACAAAACGGCCGTCGCTGGCAACATCAAACACTGTTTCTGGCTTGAACTGGGGGAAGATGGCGACAGCAGCCATGTTGGGGAATTGCGCCAGCAGGCGGCTGGGGTTGGTGAGCAGGGTGCGCTCGACGTTGCCCCACTGGTTGTAACATTGCACCATCTCGTTCATGATGGTGAGCTGGTTGGGGTGGGGCGGGGCGGTGGCAAGCAGGGCGTTGCCATTGGGGTCGAGAAAGTAGCACAGGGCATCGGGTCGCTGGAAGGCGGCGGGGATGTCAGCGGCGGCGAGAGGGGTGAGGGTGAGGCCATCTATTTTTTGCAGCTCGGTTTGCAGTTCGGCAAACGGCCGTTCGCTGGAAATCGCATGATACCAAGTGTGGAGCTGTACCCCATCTCGGTTAGTGGAAGCTACCTGGACGATAATGTGGGGGTAGCCCAGCTCCTTAAACGCCGTAAAGCGGGTTGCCCCGTCGAGAATGACGTATTTGCCCTTCCAGTAGGTGGTGATGGGCGGGTTGACCAAACGGCCATCAGCTTCCAGCCGATCCATCAGCCGCGCTACCCGTTTGGCATCGGTTTCCTCATGCGGTACCACTAGTTCGATGGGAACCAACTGAAGCGACAGGCTCTCGTCGGCGCGTTCGCGCTGGAGGGCCTGGGCGAGTTCGCGGGCGACGATAACGGCCGTTTGCGGGCGCGGCTGAATCAGCTTGGTGACGTGTTTTTCCACCAGGACGCGGGGGTGTTGCCGTAGTGCCACGGCCGTGGGTGAGGGTTCAGCCAACGCTTCGGGTATGTCGGACAGGGCGGCGCCGGCTAAACGGCCGTTGTTCAACGCCTCCAGCAGCGCCGCCTCATTCACCAAGTCAGTGTGGCCGCTGTTGATCAGGTAGGCATCAGACGGCAAAATGGCGAGTTCCCGCTGTCCGATGATGGCATCGGTTTCCTGGCGAAACGGGACGTGGAGCGTCACAAAATCAGATTGCGCCAATAGTTCGTGCAGGTCGGCCGCTTCCACCCCGGCCGCCAGCGCCAATTCCGGGGTCAGGCGGGGCTGGTTGACCAAGATTCGCATATCAAACGCTTGGGCGCGGCGGGCAACCTGCTTACCCACATGCCCAAAGCCAATAATTCCCAGCGTTTTGCCTGCCAGCCGGTCGTCGCCAAATTTGCTGGCAAGCCGCAGCAGTCGCCCCAGCGTATGTTCGGCAATGGTAACAGCGTTGCTGCCGGGGGCGTTGTAAATTTCGACCCCCAGCGAGCGGGCGGTGGAGACACCGATGTTGTCGAGCCAGGGGCTGGTGGAGGCGATGGCTTGCAGTTTGTGGCCGTATTCAATGACCTGGCCGGAGAGAGGTGTGTGGCCGTCTACGAGAATGGCTTCGTAGCCGCCAATGTGCTGGAGCAGTTCTTCTTTGCTAGGGTGGAGGAGGGTGTCAATAACGGCCGTTTCTTGCAGCACTGCCAGAGCCATCTCGTCCAGTTCGGTGGTAACCAGAATACGCGGCTGCTGGGCTTCGGTCGGCGTGGCTTCGGCTGGTTCGTCGCTTTCTTCAGGTATGGTGATAGGTGTTTTGCTAACGGCCGTTTTGTGGAAAAAGCCGCACGCCGCCACGTCCACATTGCCGCCGCTGAGGATGACCCCCACCCGCTTGCCCGCCAATGGATATTGCCCGGTAAAAAGCGGAGCCAGTGCCACGGCAGAGCTAGGTTCAACGACGATTTTGAGCCGTGACCAGAGGAATTGCAGCGTGTTCATGATGTCGTCTTCGCTAACCGTCACCATGTCGTGGACGTACTGGCGCATGACGGCTAAATTTTGTTCGCCAATGTGGCGGGTACGAAGACCGTCGGCAATGGTGTTGGGGACGTGGGGAAAGGTGATGATTTCGCCTGCCCGCCACGATTGGTTGGCATCATCGGCGATGGCGGGTTCCACGCCCACCACGCGACAGTTGGGTGAGAGGGCAGCGGTTGCCAGGGCGCTGCCGCTGATCAGCCCGCCGCCGCCCACGGGGACAAACAAGACATCGAGTTCGCCGACTTCGCTAAACAGCTCAAAAGCGGCCGTTCCTTGCCCAATAATGATGTTGTCATTGTCGTAGGGGTGGATAAGGGTGTAGCCGTGCTGGGTAATTAGGTCAGCGGTGACCTGCTCGCGGTCAACGGCGGCGCAGGTGACGATATGTGCCCCATAAGCAGCCGTAGCCGCTTTTTTGTTAGCTGGAGCATCGTCGGGCATGACGACGGTGGCAGCAATGCCCAGTAGTTTGGCTGCCAGGGCTACCCCTTGGGCGTGGTTGCCGCTGGAATGGGTGATAACCCCGGCCGCTTTTTCGGCGTCGCTAAGCTGGCTAAGGGCGTTATAGGCTCCGCGAAATTTAAACGCGCCGACGCGCTGAAAGTTTTCACATTTTAGATAAACGGTGCAGCCAGTTAGGGTGTTGAGGGTGCGGGAGGTGAGAACGGGTGTTTTGTTAACAATGCCAGCCAAACGAGTGGCGGCAGAACTTATTGCAGTTGGGGAAATTGTGGTCATGAGATTTACGATTTTTGCTATTTGATTGATGCGTTGGCGCGTTTACGGTTGGTAAACGGTCACAAATTTGATATTTATCAGCCATCGTAAATTGTACCACCAGGGTGTTATTCAGTTAAATTTTTCACCATTTCAATGCGGCGGAATGAATCGAAGTAGCCAACCTGGACAAACCCTTGCCATTGGGCATCGTCGGGCAGGTTTTCGGTTTTGGCATCCTGGTGCTGGTACCGTTCGTGCAGAACGGAGAGAATGGCGGCGGTGGTGTCGGTTAGGTCGCCGTGTTCGACCTCAACGATGATGCGGGTGAGCTGGAGGATGCTGGCGTGGTAGGTGACCCACCCTTTACGGCCGTTTGTAAATTCCACCACCAGTGCCGACAGGTTACGAACGTTACGCATGGTTTCGGTTTCGTTGAGCCAGTTCGCTTGGTGTTGACGGCCGGCCAGCAAGGCAATGGCCTCATCGTGACCGAGTGCCGTTACTTTTTGTACCTGGTCGGCATAGCCATTGCTGCTGTCGGGGCTGGGGGGGCGGCGGGCAACAATGAGTTCGCGGGTTTCGCGGAACCCCATTTTGCAAAATAACGTGTGGGCGGGCGTATTTCCCTGAATGACTTCGAGCCACACCTGATCAAGCTGCCGCTGCCGTGCCTGTTGGATGAGTGTTTCCATAATAGCTGTGGCAGTGCCATGCCGACGACCAGAAGGCAGCACGCCCAGGCGGGTTATCCAACTGCGGTTTCGGCGTACCCCCAGCATGCCTAATCCCAGCATGTCGTTGTCATGCATGGCAACGCAAGAGCCTTGTAAATCTACATCGTAGACGCGGGTATATTCCTTGAGCCGGGCGACATTCATGGGCATTGGCACCAGATAATCCACGCGGGTCTGGTTGTAAGCGTCGGTTAGCTCTTCGTAGGTAAAGTGGTCGGCTGGAACGAGATCCATGGCTGGCTCATGGGGTGGGATGACAAATGGGTGTGCAATTGTTGGTTGGTAAAAAACATCCATAGTTCATAAGGTGCCTTTGCTACTTGAAGTAGCGTGCAAGCTCATCAGGAAAGGAGCGAACGTTGATGGGCTTGAGAATGCAGCCGTCGCAACCGTAGCGTTGGGCCATTTCGGTGGCGCGGTCAGCGGGCCAGGCGGTGATGGCGACAATGGGGGTGTGTTGCAGATCGGGTATTTGGCGCAGCAGGGTGACAACGGTTGCGCCGTCTATGTCTGGCAGCCCCATGTCAATCAGGATGAGGTCTGGGTTCTCGTCAATAGCCAAAGACACGCCTGTTTGCCCGTCTGGGGCATGAAGCAGGCGGTAGTTGTAGGGGCGTAGAACCCGTTCAATCAGGATTTTGTTGGCGTGATAATCTTCGATGTGCAGAATGGTTTTCATGGGTCGTGGTTTCCTAAGATAGGGACGACGTTATGGCTGGTGTGCGATACTGCTGCGAATAGGTGCCAAACAAATCGTGAGACCCGCTGGCAGAGCGCGGGGCTGTAAGGTTTGGTTGTGCGGTGAGGGAGCGGTGAATGAAATTTAGCTGGATGCAGGCGGCGGAACAGGTAAGTCAGCGACCGAAGTGGCTTGCCATTTTTTCCCTTCTTCAATCAGCATGATCGGAATCCCATCACGAACGGGATATTTCATACCGGAGTCGGCACAGACCAGCCAGCAGTTATGGACAAGCTCTAAACGCCCCGGATCGTCCCCATATTCCTGGGAACGGACGGCGACGGGGCAGCGCAAGATGTCTAATAAATCGGGGTTAATGGCCGGTTGTTCGGCTTGGTCACTCATGCTTCTTCTCTCCTGACTCTTATGTACAAACCCCAATCATACGAGGATTGGGGTTGGCTGACAAGGGGATGTTGGCAAAAACGGCCGTAAATTCCTATAGCTACCCATCGCGGGCACAGCGAAAACCAACCGAAGAACTGCGAAAAGTTGGCTCGATGGCGTTGCGGTTGGCCGTGCGTAGTCGGTCGCTGCCAATGTTAAACGGCCATGCCCCACCGCGCACCACGCGGGTTAGCCCTTCATCTGGCCCCTGCGGGTTTTGCCGAGGGCTGTTTTGGTAATAATTTTCCCCATACCAATCATTGACCCATTCCCACATGCTGCCAGCCATGCCCAAAATGCCAAAGGGACTGGCTCCGTCTGGCAGGGCATCTACGGGCTTGAGGTTGTCGTAATTTTCGCTTTGAAAAACGGCCAAGGATGGGGCGGGGGGGAAGTTGCCCCACGGGTAAATACGGCCATCGTCGCCGCGAGCAGCGTATTCCCATTCGGCTTCGGTGGGCAGGCGGCCGCCCACGTATTGACAGTAGGCTCTGGCTCCATACCAACTGACGTGGTTGATGGGGTAGTTGGCGTAGCCAGGAACGGCCGTATATTGTCCCGTGCCATCGCCGAAATCTTGCAGCACCAGGTAGCTGCTTTCTCCGGCCAGTTCGCGGGGCGAGGCGCAGTCTACGCCGTCACAGGCACGCTCATAGCCGCCAATGGCGTTGAGAAAAGCGGCGTATTGGCTCACCGAGATTTCGTATTTATCCATAAAGTAGCTGCTGAGAGCCACTTCATGCTGCGGCAGTTCATCGGGCACGGTGAGAAATTCGCCCGACGGTGATCCCATGAGAAAGGTTGCGGCGGCGATTTTGACCATTAACATGCCGTCAATTTCCCGATGCAGTACGTTGTCTATGACGTGGGGGGTGGCGGTGGCGGTGGGGGTGGCACTGGGAGTGGCTGTCCAGATGATGATGCTGGTTGGCTGCGGGGTGTATGTGGGCAATGGGGTGCTGGTGGGTGGCGGGGTGCTGGTGGGCAGTGGCGTGCCGGTGATGATGATGGGGGAGGCGATGGGGTTGGGGGTGGCGGTGCGTAGGCCAACTGCTGCGAGAAGTTGGCTGGGTTCGGCGATAAACAGGGTGGAGATGAGCAGGGTGAGAAGGCAGAGGGTGGTGAAAATGGCGGTGGCAAAAACGGCCGTTCTTGCCCGCGTGCCACTTTTTTTTGCTGCACGACGAACTGTGCGCTGCCCCGATCGTTCGGGACTGATGCTGTAGGCGGGAAGCTGGGGCAGCGCAGCTTGAAAATTTGCGTTGTGGAGCGTCCCTTTTTTGACCTGGATCACATCGGCCACGGTCACTTGCCCCAGATTACGCAGTTGGTACCGTTCGTAGAGGGCGTGACACAGAAGCTGAATGTCGTAGGGGTGCCCTTGAGTGATCTGGTAAATATAATCCACGACATCTTTCACCACTGTGTAGCTGACAGGATAGCGGATTAGATGGGAAGCATTTTCGTAGCTAAGAGGGGGGATAAAGTGGTGGGCGTTGCAGCCAAGTTGGAGCAGGGCATCTAGCGGTGGCTGGACGTTGCTGTGGCTGAGGGTACAGATGATTTGCCCTTTGCGGACTTTGTGGAGGCTGTGATAAAGCTGGCTGCTGATGCTGTCTGGCAAATTGGGGGCAGAGAGGAGGGCATCTATGTTGTCGCACAGGAGCAGTGGGGTTTTATCTAGGTCGCTATGCTGGAGGGGCGCAATGAAGGCCTGGTCAAAGGCTTTGAAGGGGTCGGCAATAAATTGGTCTTGGTCGGGTGGGGAGAGGTGGATGTGGTAATCCTGGAGTTGGTTAACGGCCGTTTGCACTAGATCATACAAAAAAACGGCCGAACTATCGGTGTTGAGGGTGGTCAGATCAACGTAGAGGGGCAGCAGCGAAGGCTGAAGCGGTTTGTCCAGCAGATGGAGCAGCAACGAACTTTTGCCAATGCGGGGTGGGCCGTAGAGGAGAATCACCCCGTCTGGGTCGGCGAGATGTTCGGCTAACCAGGTGAGAAGGGTGGTTGACTCGACAAATAAACGGCCGTTGCCCGCCGGTGTCGAGAAGCTATAAGGATTCTCCGTAATCGTTTGATCTAGCATACAACTCCCAGGTAGACGAAAACCCAAGTATAACGGGGCTACCTGCTGGGCACAATTTTATGCCAGAAATGGCGTTGTGCGTATGGGAAATCAGATTGGCTCAATCTCGCAGCTTGAACCAATCCAATATCCAAAACATGATCTGAAAGTCTGCTTAATTCGCTCTTGGTTCCCTCTGGTTAGGCAAAAACCGGCGGCGTACGCTGCGCCCACGGCTGGGCTTCCTCAAGCTGTGCCGCCAGCCGGAACAGCGTGGCTTCGTCGCCAAACCGCCCCATGAAGTGTACGCCAACAGGCAAGCCTGATTCTGTCCAATGCAGTGGCAGCGACATGGCCGGTTGGCCGGTGGCGTTGGCAATGGGGGTGAACGGGACAAAGGCGATGGCGCGTTCCATGCCGCTGAGGGGGTTGCCGGGCTGCGGGTCAAATTGCCCCAGCAGCAGCGGCGGCTCGGCAACAACGGGGGTAAGCCACAGGTCGTAGCGGTCAAAGAAGGAGGCAATTTGCCGGCTGATAAGCTGCAACGACTGCACCGCCAACAAATAATCCGCCGCCGTTAGCCGTTCCCCCTGTTCATACATCGCCCAGGTCAGCGGTTCGTATTGGGCTGGGTTGGGAGGCTGGCGGGTGAGCAGGCCAATGCCCTTGACGGTCCAGGCGCACCCAGCCGCCCATAAAGCCAGAAAAGCATCATTGAAGCGGGTGGCATCAAAGACGGGGACGGCTTCTTCGACGTGGTGGCCGAGGTTGGCGCACAGTTGGGCGGTGTGGCGAACGGCCGTTACACACGCCTCATCAATTTTCACCCCGCTTGGGGCGACGGTGCTAAAGCCAATGCGAAGCTGGCCGGGCGGAGTGGTGGTTTCGGCCAGAAACGGCCGTTGTTGCGGCGGTGCCCAATACGGGTCGCCCGCGCTGGGGCCGCTGATGATGTCTAAAAAGGCGGCACTGTCACGCACCGAACGGCTGACGCAGCCGCTGGTGGAGAGACCGCTCATCACGTCGCCGTTGCTGGGGCCGGCTGGAACCCGCCCCCGCGTAGGTTTCAGGCCAAACAGCCCGCAACACGCCGCCGGAATGCGAATGGAGCCGCCGCCGTCGCTGGCGTGAGCCACCGGCACCATGCCTGCCGCCACTGCCGCCGCCGCGCCGCCGCTGGAGCCGCCCGGTGAACGGCCGATGTCCCACGGGTTGCGGCATGTTCCCAAAAAGGTAGGTTCGGTAGTGGGCAGCAGCCCAAATTCGGGCGTATTGGTTTTGCCCAGCGCGATTAGGCCAGCGGCGTTGGCGCGTTCCACCAGGGTTGCGTTTGTGGTGGGGACAAAGTTTGCCAGTGCTGCCGAGCCGCCTGTTAGCCGCACCCCTTTGTAGGCGATGCCCAAATCTTTGAGCAAGAATGGCACACCGCTGAGGGGGCTGACGTTGGGATTGGTTTGATCTGCAGTTTGCGCCTGGTCAAACATCTCGGTGACAATGGCGTTTAGCTGGGGATTGGTGGCTTCGATGCGCCGAACGGCCGTTTCCACCAGCTCCAATGCCGTAATCTCGCCGCGCTGCACCAGTGCAGCTTGGGCGATTCCATCTAATGTTGCGAACTCATCCATGTGTTGCCTGCCTTTGTTACTGCAATGGTATCCTGTTTTTGCCTAAATAAAAAAAGCCCGGCAGCAACTCGCTGCCAGGCTTCTCGCTAACTGTACGAAATTGTAAAAGTTTACCGCGCTTGCCGCTTTAGCAGATCGCGGATTTCGGTGAGCAGCTTTTCTTCGGCCGAGGGTGCGGGCGGAGCGGCGGGGGCAGCTTCTTCTTGCTTTTCCATCTTCTTGATGGTGCGAACCAGCATGAAGATAACCCAAGCGATTACTAGGAAGTTGACAATTGCCTGAATAAAGTTGCCATATGTTAAGGTGGCACTTCCCACCTGTAGCACCATTTCCGTAAAATTGATGCCACCCAGGATGATGCCAATGAGGGGCATGAGGATGTCGTTGACCAAGGAGGTCACGATGGCACCAAATGCGCCGCCGATAATGACTGCCACGGCCAAGTCCATGACGTTGCCACGCTTAATGAAATCGCCAAACTCTTTTAACATGTACGGTTCTCCTGTTCCTGCCAATAAATAATGGTACTATGGTACCAATTTTGTGTGATTTGACAATTAGACGCTGAGAACAGAAGTTGGTCACAAATTGGTGACGGGAATAAATTGTTCGCGGCCGGGGCCGACGGAGATGTGGGAAACGGGAACGGCCGTTTGTTCCACAATAAACTCCACATAGCGACGGGCGTTGGCGGGCAGGTCGGCCAGTTGGCGTACCTGCATAATGTCTTCGTCCCAGCCCGGCAGCGTTTCGTAGATTGGCTGGCACTGCGCTACTTCTTCCAGGCTGCTGGGCAAATAATTAATGCGTTGGCCGTGCAGGTCATAGGCCACACAGACCGGGATTTCGGCGATGCCGCTGAGGATGTCGAGTTTGGTGACGACAAATTCGGTGAGGCTGTTGACGCGGCGGGCGTGGTGGAGGATGTTGAGGTCGAGCCAGCCAACGCGGCGCGGCCGGCCGGTGGTCGTACCATACTCATCCCAGGGGTTGGCCCCCGTGCCGCGCAGCCGCATGGCTAGTTCACCATCCAGTTCGGTGGTAAAGGGGCCGCTGCCCACGCGGCTGCTAAATGCTTTGGCGACACCGATGATGCGCCCGACGTTTTTGGGGCCAACACCCAGTCCGGTAAGTGCCCCGCCAGCGGTGGGGGCGGAGCTGGTGACGAAGGGGTAGGTGCCGTGGTCAATGTCGAGCAGTGTTCCCTGGGCACCTTCGGCAAGGACAGAACGGCCGTTTTGCAGGGCCTCGTCCAGCATCAGGCTGCATTCCACCAGGTGGGGAGCCAGTTGTTGGGCATAGTTTGCATAATCGGCAGAAACGGCCGTTGCGTCCAGCGGTTCCTCACCATACAGTTCAGTTAGCACTCGGTTTTTCTCGTTGATGTGGGCATAAATCGCCTCTGCCAACTCTTCCGGCTTGTCCAGCAGCCCGGCACGCAGCCCGGAACGCGCCACTTTGTCGGTGTAGGCGGGGCCAATTCCTCGCTGCGTGGTGCCAATGGCTCCCGCGCCCAGCTCTTTTTCCTTCGCTTTGTCCAGGGCAATGTGGGCTGGGGTAATTAAGTGTGCCTTGCGGCTGATCTTGAGCCGCTGGGGGCTAACATCCACGCCACGCTGCTTTAGTTCCGTCATTTCACGCAGCATGACGGCTGGGTTCACCACCACGCCGCTGCCAATTAGACAAGTAACGCCGGGGTGGATGACACCGGAAGGAATAAGATGGAGCTTAAAGACTTCTCCAGCAATCGTAATGGTGTGACCGGCATTGTCGCCGCCGCTGAAGCGGGCAATGATGTCGGCTTGGGCGGCCAGCAGATCGGTGATGTGGCCTTTGCCTTCATCCCCCCATTGGGTGCCAATAATCATATCGAGTGGCATGTTTTTCTCCTTCGAAAATGGGACACGGACGAACACGGACGAACACGGACAAATCTGCGAAATCTTTGATTTTTATTTATCGTGGTGCGCCACGGCTCAGGCTGTCTCCTCATTGTTACATTTCTATCCTGTTGGCACATATGCCTGTGCCAAACCAACAAGCAAGTATACCAAAAACTGCCCCTTCCCCCATTAGATGATGAATTGGTTCTGTGAAAAAAGCGTTGTAATGTTGACTTTAACAAATCTTGGATATAGTACTAGGGGGCTAGTACTGCGGTATTGGTATATATAGCTTTGGCAAACTTGACTATGAACGAGAGTGTTCAAGGGGAAGTTTTATGCAAACAGTGGCACAGGGTAGGCTGTCTAAGGTGCGCTTGGTAGCGCATTCGTTTAAATTCAACCGTTTGCAACGGCTGCCAATTCCGTGGTTGTTGCTGCTTTTGTCGTTGGTTGTCACCGTTTTTGTTTGGCGGCAAGAGCAACAATTGCTGCAAACGCGCATTCAGACACGCTTACGTCAAGAGATTGCCTATACAAACCAGGCACTGGAAAATGAGTTTGCTTATTCACAAGAGGCACTTTACAGTGCTCGCAGCTTTTTGGTGGCGAATGATGGCGTGACGCTGGCAATGTGGCAGCGTTATGTTGAATCCCTTGATTTGGCAGCACGGTATCCAGGTTTGGTCGAACTGGGGTATGTGGCGTATGTGCCGGAGGCGGATCTGCCGGGTTTTGTGGAGACGCTGCGCCAAAGTGCAGGGGGGGCGGCACCACACGTAGCAACTGGTCAGTCGGATTATTTGATTACGCAATTTGTATATGCCCAGGAGGCGGAGCAGTTGGCGGTGGGGCAGGATTTGGGGGCAGATTTTGCGCTGCGGTCGGTGGCGGAACGGGCACGGGATTTGGGTGAGGTGATGATTAGCCGGAAGGTGGAGTTGGCGGGGTTGGAAACGGCCGTTAATCCCATACAGCGAGCGGGTGTTTTCCTGTTTTTGCCGGTATATGGTGAGCAAGAAACGGCCGTTCAAGGCTGGGTTTACGCCACTGTCAGCACCCAGGCATTGCTGGAAGACGTTCTGGGTTTTCTCGATGCTGGCCTGCATGTAGAGATGTACGATGGCACCGCCATAGAGCCAGAAACGGTTTTATTTGACCACTCGCTTTTGCACACCCATGCCCCTGAAGATTTAACTTTCCGTGAAACACAGCTTGTCAACTTAAACGGCCGTGTTTGGACACTCAGCTTTAGCACCCTGCCCGCCTTCAACCTCAGCATTGACGAAACCCAGCCCATGATGGTTCTCATCACGGGCATGATTTTTAGTCTGTTTATCTTTGGTCTCACCTGGACCGTGTTCACTGCCCGTGAGCGTGCCCTCATCCTGGCTGAAGCCATGACCTCGACCCTGCGGGAAAACGAAGAGCGATATCGTACCCTGGTTGAAAACGCCCCCGAAGCCATTGTGGTGCTGGATGTCAATGAAAGCTTGATTGAGGATGTGAACGAAAACGCCGTTCACCTCTTTGGCCTTAGCCGCAAGCATTTGCTACGCACCAGTTTGGCCGCCCTCAGCCCCGCATCGCAACCCGACGGCCAGCCATCGCTGCCGTTGATGGCCGATAAGCTGGCGCAGGCACTTTCCGGCCACCGCGTTGAATTTGAATGGGTTTATTTGAATGCCCACGGCGATGAAATCTTGTGTGACGTGCGCTTTGTCCGGCTGCCCTCCAAGTCGCGTAACCTGGTGCGAGGCAGCATTACTGATATTACCGAACGGGAGCGGACCAAAAAGGCGATGGAGCAGGCGCAGAAGCTGGAAAGTTTAGGGGTGTTGGCGGGTGGTGTGGCGCACGATTTTAACAATTTGCTGGTTGCCATGCTGGGTCATACCTCGCTGGCGATGATGCGTTTGCCTGCCAGTAACCCGGCTCATGACCACATTGCCCAAGCGGTGAAGGCGGCCGAGCGAGCGGCCGATTTGACACAGCAGATGCTGGCCTACTCCGGGCGGGGTCATTTTCGGATGCAGCCGATTGCTCTCAATACGCTGTTGGATGAAAACCTCCACCTCTTTACCTCGGCCATCCCCAAAAATATTACGCTGCAAAAACAGCTTGCCCACGACTTGCCCCGCGTGGATGCTGACCTGGGGCAGATGCAGCAGGTGGTGATGAACCTGATTTTGAATGGCGCTGATGCCATTGGGCAGAAGCAGGGCGTGGTAAAGATTACAACGATGATCTATGAGCTGGAGAGCGGCGATAAAGAGTTCTCGCAGCTTAACTACACGCTGAAGCCTGGCCGCTATATTCGGCTTGACGTGGCGGACAACGGATGTGGCATGGACGAACAAACGCTGTCCAAGATTTTTGACCCGTTTTTCACCACCAAGCAAACCGGGCGTGGTTTGGGGCTGGCGGCTGTACAAGGGATTGTGCGGGGTCACAAGGGTGGGCTGCATGTTTCCAGCAAGCCGGGCGAGGGGACGACCTTTAGCTTGATGCTGCCAGTGAGCAAAAGTGAATTGGATGAGGTTATGCAACCACTTGCGCTGCAAGATGTAGATATTCCGGCCAATTGTTTGGTGCTGGTAATTGATGATGAAGCCTCGGTACGTAATATTGTGACCGATATTTTGGAGATGGACGGCATTCGCACGATGGTAGCCCCCAATGGCGAAATTGGTATTGAATTGTATGAGAAGTATCAGGATGATATTGATCTGGTGCTGCTCGATTTGTCTATGCCGGGGCTAAATGGGCACGAAACGTTTATTCGGCTGCAGCGCATTAACCCCAAGGTTAATGTGGTATTGTCGTCGGGGTATGATGAGTCGGATGCGACGGTGCAGTTTGTGGGGCATGGCCTGTCTGGGTTTATCCAGAAGCCGTATGAACCAGGTTATTTCTTGACGACGATTAAGGGGTATTTGGCGAATGTAACCCACGAAGTGCCGCAGCATGAACTGGAAATGGCACTGTCATAGGTAACATGAAAAAGGGGCTGTGGTTTTGCCACGGCCCCTTTTTTTATGCTTGGTTGAGTTTGCGCCAAAGGATGATGAGGGTGAGCGTGGTTAGGACGGCGGCCAGGATGGTGATGAGGGTTTTGGGGGAGGCGGCAATAACGATGTCGGAGCCGCCGGCCGACATGGGAACAGCAGCGGGTGGTGCGGGTGGGGGAACGGGAAGGTCAGAAACGGCCGTTTCCCGCCAGCGTCGCCCTTCTTCAATCAACATCACTGGGATACCGTCCCGAATGGGGTATTTGTACCCTGTTTCTGGGGAGACCAGCCAACTGTTGTGAACCAACTCCAAACGCCCTGGGTCGCCACCCTGCTCTTGGCTTTGCTGAATGGCATAGGGATCACGCAAAATTTCTAATAGTTCCGGACTAATGGGGAGCGCACTTTCGCTCATAATAATACAACTCCTTTACAGTAAGCAGGTAGCAAGTTCTGTTTGCCACTTGTTACATTAATAGTGAACATTGACCAGCGTGCCAAGCGGTGCCCAATTAAACAGCCACTGGGAATCGGGGATGCTGACGTTAACGCAGCCGTGGCTCATGGGGTGCCCAAAGTTGTTGTGCCAATAGGCTCCGTGAATGGCGTAATCTTCATAAAAATACATGACGTAGGGAACGCCTTCCAGATAGTAGTCGTAGCCGAGTAAACGGCCGTCCATGGTCTGGCTTTCATACTTGATCCAGGTGCGGAACTGGCCGGTGACGGTCGGGAAGTTGGGCAGGCCGCTGGAGACAAGGGCGGAATAGACCAGGGAGTCCCCCTCAAAGGCGTTGAGCGATTGGGTAGAAAGGTTGACATCAATCCATCGTTCGCTGGCGCCTACGCCAAACGGCCGTTTACCCACCCAATTGCTCACTTCCACCCCCACCACTGTGGGAATAGGCGTAGGCGTAGGAGTAGGGGTGTTGGTGGGCAAGGGGGTAGCCGTCCAGGCGGCGCGGGGCTGGCTGTCGCTGACGTTTTTTGCTAGCAGTCGTTCTGGCCGTTCGGTGGGGACGGGAGTGGGGCTGCTGGTGGGAGGAACGGCCGTTACCGTTGGTTCTGTCGTAGGCGCGACAACTGTGGCTTCAATTGTTGGCTGGCTAGTGGCGGGGGACAAAACGGCCGTTTCTGCCTGTTTGCCGCCGTTTGCCAGAAAGAACCCGGCTGCGCCCAGCAGCAGAAGCAACAGCAAGCCAACAGCCGCCCACAAAGGCCAGCGGCTTCTCGTGGGTGATGTGGCTGGGGTGGTAGATGTGGTGGGGGAGGGAGAACGGCCGTTTGTGGCTACCAGAGGCGGTGGCACGTTG
Organism: Ardenticatenaceae bacterium; assembly: GCA_020634215.1. GTDB lineage: Bacteria > Chloroflexota > Anaerolineae > Promineifilales > Promineifilaceae > JACKCD01. The sequence goes on from JACKCD010000026.1 coordinate 43,675, forward strand.
GTTTTGTCCAATCGTCGCTGTGCCCACGCCTTGGCCTTCACCACTGTCGGGTGGGTCGGGTTCAATGCTTCCGCCCGCTGCACATATTCCATGCTGGCGGCCGGCGAGGGGGCGACGCTGGCAAGCCACAGCCAAATGGCAAAATCATCTGGCTGCTGTGCCACCGCTTGCTGCAATAAATGCCGCGCCTTTTGTTTTTCGCCCGCCTCAATGGCGGCACGTGCCCGCTGTACAAGCTCTTGAGTGTCCATTAAAGCCCGTTAAGATAGCACAAAATGCCGTTGGTAATGCCATTGGCCGGCACCTCGGCATTATCGTAAATAAGCTCCCGGTCTTGGTACATAAAGCCCGTTTCGATAATGATGGCCGGGGTGCCAGGGGCAATTTCGCGGAAGGCATGATAGTCGGTCATGTCCCGGGTAATGGTGTTGGCGTGGTAGGGAAGTTGCGTTTCAGCTTGGTATGCTTGCTCAATACAGATGGAGAGGTTGCTGGAGTCGGTGTAGGTAGAGCCAGCAATTTTGAAGCCGGTTGTCAAGTCAATAAAAGCGTCACACGAATCCGCATGGATGGAGACAAAGGCGGTGGCACTGTAGCCAGCCAACTGCGGGTCAAATTCGGCCAAAATGTCGGTGCGAATGCCGCGTCCGCGCAGTTTTTCTGCCACCAATTGGGTAATCCGCAGGTTCACGTCGGCTTCGGTTAGCCCGTCGGCACACACCGCCCCGCTGTCGTTGTCCAAGTGCCCAGAAACTAACCCAACTCGCATTGGCCCCTGGCTTTGCGGCAAACGCTGTAGCACGGGGCGGTCGGGTACTGATTTGTAGATGGGGGCAATGAGGCTGTCATTGCCGCTGGCGGCAACGGCGGCGTTGACCAGACTGTCGTTGGCGGGGCTAAAGAACCAGTAGACAGTAATCATGCCGCCAAAGGCCAGCAGCAAAAAGAGCAGTAAGGCCACATGTCGGCTGAGAAAGCGGAGCCAGGCTGTGGCCGAAGACGACCAGACATTCCCATAAGGTGATTGCATTATGTCTATATTTTAGGTAAGGTGCTGGGTGTTTGTCAAACGGCAACTCTCTAAGGCATCGCATCTGACCTAGAAATGATGTCAGATTGTCTTACTCTCATCGGATATAGGCGAAACTGGCTTGCGCCGTTGAAATTCCATCGCTTGGCGACTGATTTCTTTTCCGCTTAATTCTGTGAAAAGATTTTGACGCCACTGGGTATAATCAAACTTCTCTCGCTGAATTAAGGCAATGAAGCGTTCGGCTTCTACTATACTCAAATCAATTTGAAACCAATAGTTTTTCATAATCAGGGTCGAGGTCAAATTTAGGCCAAAGACGCTGAATCAGCCGATTCGGGTCAAGGTTAATGCGCTCAATAAAAGCATGACAGGCATCAGCTAAGGCCGAAAGTGAAGGATGACAATACCGCTGCGTCACCTCTTCCCGCATCCACTTCCAAAGCCCTTCAATTGGGTTGAGGTCTGGACTGTAGGCTGGCAAGCGAATCAATTCAACCCCAAGTTGGTCAGCAGTTGTGGCAACCAAGTGGGAACGATGCCACGGTGCGCCATCCATGATGATATAAACGGTTTGCTTGCTTTCGCCAAGCCACTCGGATAATGCTTGCAAGAACGCGACCGTGTTATCGCTGTTGCAGCGACCGTTTTGCCAAAGGAAGCACTGACCTTGGGTAAAATCGTAGGCACCATACCAATTGAGTTTGGCTGAGAGTCCAGGGGACTGGCTGGGCACCCAGTCGGCCTGACCCTTGGTTGACCAACTGTAGCCTAAATCCATATCCTGATGGAGATGAACCTCGTCAATGTAGATTAGACGAGCTTTATCAGCACACATGGCAACGAACAAATCCTCCAACTGCGCCGCATACGCCGCTCTTTGCTCTGGGTTTGCCTTGGCAAGCAGTTTTTTGCACTTTTTCCAACTGAGGCCTGCTTGTTGCAACATGGTTCGAGCCTTACTCCGGCTGATTTTACTGCCGGTTTGTTGTTCGACCAGCTTGATGACCTTCTTTAATGTCCAACGATGTCCCGGCAGAGCGACCTCAGCGGGAGATGCGGTTCTGACGCACTCGGTTATTTCTGCTTCCTGCTCCGAGGTAAAAAGGGGGAGCGACCCCCATTATGCTTGTAAAGGATGCCTGTTGGTCCTTCGGCATTGTAGCGATGTACCCAACCCATGACCGTCTGGTCATCCCGCCCAATGGCACGCGCCCATTGTGTGGCATTCGTATGTTGGCTACCTATTTCGTACAACGCCTGGAATCGTTCGCGGCTTCTGGGGTGTTCAGCGGTCACCGCTAATTTTTGCAGGTCTGATAGGGTCTGATTCCATTTTGCACAATCTGGTCTTAACATGCGGCCTTTCTCACTTTGTTGTGTTTCCTGTTAGTTTACCAGAAACTATGGGTTACATTTAATTTTGAGTATAATCCTAAATGGCGGGACAGAATCTCATATCCCGCCATCTTGATTTCTGCGTCTACCTTTATAGCTGTCATCATTACAATCCTTGTTCAATGGCAAAGTCAATTGGATTCTTAACATGTATGCCCCCAATTGCCCCTGCTTTTTTCAAAATACCCTTGTCTACCGTTAGAAAATAATCACATTCTAACATTTGGGCACATGCCAAATGCAACGCATCAAGCGGTCTAAGACCTACAGAACACAACTCGTCCATTGTCTTCAGAATAGCTGGCGTTTCAGACACAAACTTATCGGCTAGCATTTCCCATTTCTGGATCTCACTGCGGCGCTCGGCCAGCGGATTGGCGGCGTTTTCATAATCGAGGATGTATGACCAGCCTAAAGCATAATCACCAGCACGAATGGCGGCCTGAATATATAGTTTAGCTTCGGTTTCCAATCGTATAGTTAGGCTACTTTGGTCATCAAATGGCCGGTTGAAACAGCAATTGTCCAAATATAAACGCATCTTCTACCTTCTTGCGTTGAAGCATTGGTGTCAAGGAGTACCCAGATGCCACCTTACAACGAGAACAGTATATTGGCTAAAATTATTTTTAGCAATCACGGGTGGCTGTCATGAGTGCGTCTATCGCGTATTGCGTCCCCAAACGCGCAATACGCGATAGACTAGGACGGTTAGCGTGTGATGGATGCGCCGGTGTAAAGGGCGGGTGGGGCTTCACTGTCGTCGCTGCTGATGACAACGGCAACCTGGACAAAGTCGGGGGCATCGCTGGGGATGGAGAGCGATAGCTCCCAGAAGCCAAAGTCACCGACGGTGGCGGTGCCTTCAGCAATGATAGCATTGTCGTCACTGCGGCTGAGGGTGACGGTGACTTCTTCGGCATTAACGGCCGTTCCCGCAATTCTCTCTGTCCGCCCCGCCTTGAGCACCATGTTGAACCCGGCTTCCAGCGAAATTCGGTTGGCGTTGGGGTCGTCGTCGGCCAGCACCGGCACCGACATGGCGGTGGCTGCCCATGCCCCATTGCCCATTTTGCCGGTGTAGACAATGGCGCAACTATCGTCGCCCTCGATGGCTTGCGGCAAGATGAGGACACCCGTCCAGCCAGTATCGCGGTCGGCGGCGGCGGGGGTGACGGTGAAGCTTTGTTGGGCGGCAAAGCGGCTACAGCCGTCTACCAGCAGACCGATAGTGATGGTGTTGTCAACCGGGTTGCGGACTTGGCCTTCAAAGTAGAGGGGGTAGCCAGAAACGGCCGTTTCTCCCACAATGGGTCGATAAAGCTGCACCACTGGTTCACCCGCCGCTCGTGGCATTGCTGCAATGGTAACGATTTCTAGCGGAACCGTGACGGATTCGCTGCCATTGATGATCAGCAGGCGAGCCGGGCCGGTGTACGCCGAGGGCACATCCATTGTCAGCGACCAGTTGCCGCTGCTGGGGGAGGTTTGTCCTACTGCCAGCGTCGTTTCCTCCGCCCAAAGCTGTGCTTCAACCAGATTGGTGTCGTTGATAGAACGGCCGTTAACCACCAGCGGTTGGCTCGGCTGGACTTGCCCATAAGCTAAGGGGTAATCTACCGTCAAGGCTTCGGCCGACTCCGCTGGCGGCGCGGGGGCAACGTTCAGCGATTGTACCATCGCGTCAAGCAATGAGACCGCCGGGGTAAAGGTGGCATCATCGGCCGTGGTGAGAGCATCGGTGAGTTCGCTGTGGTAGGTGTCAATTTGCTCAATAAAGGCATCGTAGTCAAAGGTAGCGTTGTCAATTTCGTTGGGCAAATCAGCCTGGGCGATTGGCAGAATGGCGGATATGTAGGTTTGCTGGTCGCTGGTCAACCCCTGGAAGGTGTAGAACAATTCCCTGTTGGTGATAGGGTAGGCGGCTTGGGCGTAGAAGGTCAGATAGGCCACGCCGCTGCCACCAGCAAAGTCGAGATAGTGAATGCGGGCGCGAATGACTTGGGCGGCACCGAAGATGGGTAGAAAGGGGAGTTCGTCGGTGGAGGTAGACGGCCGTTCCTGTAAAAGCTGGGTCAACGCCTCAATCCGTTCACTCGCTGCCACACTTAGGCTGGCGTAGTCACGCGCCGGATAGACCTCGATGTGGGGGTCTTGAAAGGTATCAGTGAGTGGATAGCCAACTAGCATGAAGCGGTCATAGGCTGGGTTGGTTGCCCAGGGAGGGGCATTGTCATCGGCTACATTGGCTGGCTCTTGTTCGATGATGATCTCACTGGCAAGGTCGTCATAGATAAAGCTGATACCATTGCTGGCAACGGCCGTTTCTTCAACCACGGTTGTTGTGGCGGTTGGTTCCGGGGTAGGAACGGCCGTTGGTTCCAGCGTTGGCTCTGTCGTTGGTGCGTCAGCAACGGGTTCACTAGTGGGCGGGATGGTGGTGGGGCTGGGTTCGGTGGTGGCAGGAACGGCCGTTGGTAGCGGCGTGACCGGTGCTGGCTGGCCGCAGCTAATGAGTAGCATAAGCAGCAAAATGGAAAAAAGTTTGGTTCGCATGTCAAATACCTCTGCGGAATAGTTGCTCCATAAAAAGAGCCGCTACCCAAAAGCAGCGGCTATCTGGTGTGTCTACCCAAAATTATACGCCAAAATGGATAGATAATGCTGGATTTTTAAACTACGTTTGGCCTACTGACTAACCTGGGCAAGCAAGAGCCAAAAACGTTACAAAGAGCCTCACAGAGAAGTTACAGAGAGGCACAGAGAAAAAACGAGGTGTTTTCTCGCTTTCTCTGTGAAACTCTCCCCTATCTCTGTGTAACTCTGTGTCACTTCCCATTATGACGGGTGGTTAAAACGGCCGTTTTCCCATCATCGTAAACGTCATCGGCAGTTTCGTCTTGTCTGCGGCCGACAGGTAGGGGAAGCTTACCCAATATTCATTGGGATATTCGCCCAGGTGGGTGACGGTTAGCCCCGCCCCTGTGAGCGCCTGAAAAATTTCTGCCAGCGTCCACAGTCGCTCATATTTGCGCGACTGCTGCTCGACGCCAATCTCTAAATCGCCGATGTAGGTTGGCCCCCACCCCTTGCCCGACTCGCTATGGCCGAAATAGCTGCTGCCGGCCGCCTGGATCGTGTCAGCACCCTGGTCAAACAGCCATGAAGCAGGGTGGTCGTCCAAAATGTGGAAGGTGCCACCTGGTTTCAGCAGCCGATAAATGACAGCCGCCCAGCCGTGCAGGTCGTGGAGCCAGCAGAGTGCCCCTTGCCCGGTGTAAACCAAATCGGCAATGCCGTTGAGTTCGGTGGGGGTGTCGAGGATGTCACAGCGGAACCAGCGGGCGGGGGCGTTGAGGGCAGCGCTGGTTTGCCGGGCATTGGCGATGTGGACATCGGAAATGTCCACGCCAATGACCTGCTTGACCCCTTCGTTCCAGAGCGAAAGCGTATCTTCGCCGGAAGCGCATTGCAGATGAACGGCCGTTTTACACCATTCCCCCAAATTGCCCAAATTCGCCTTCTCCAGCGGATGCAAGCTGCTGCCGCCACCGCGCAAAAAGGCAATCGTCTGTGCCACCTTCTCGGTGTAGTGCGCCGCCCCCTCATTCCATCCCGCCCGGTTTGACTCATGCCGCCGCCGTACCTCGGCCTTGTCAATTGCCAGCGGCTCCATTCGCCCCAGGTGATCGTCAATTTTGTGTTCGTCGTCTTGCATGTCTGTATCTCAAAAAGGGTTGCTCTGTGTCATTCCCATAAGTTCAGGCAAGCCCACACCACGCCACCGCGCAGTGCGGGTCCAGGAATAGTTGCCAAGATTGTAATATGCGCTCATCATCTAGGATGATAGCGTGAGCGTTTCATTATGTCACACTTTGACAGTATAAGGAGGAAATAAATTGCGTTTTGGTTTGGTTCGGAATTGGGTTAATGGCAAGGGGTATTTAAAGACTAGGGAAGCTTGAGACTATAGCAAATTGTAAGGTGGGTTAGAAACGGCCGTTTTCCTTCAGCTCCAAGATCCCCTACATATGGAAAAATACAGCAGAGGTAAAAATGCTAGAGGAAATCATTTCTGAGTTGGCACATTTAGCAGACCTTGAAACATATGCCTGTCGGGTTTGGAGATACCAGGCGGCTCATTCAGAGATGCTGATTCGTTTTCACAAGGAGCAAGAGTTTGATGAGAATAGTTTCTTTTTGTTATTCTCAAGGGTTGCTTATTTTGAAGGCCCTATGGTGTGGAAGGGGGTAGCCTTTTCTATTGGGGCATTTGAAGAGTGCAAACAAACATTGGCCCGACTAAGGATTTGGAAGGAGACGTGGTCTGATGAAATAATGAAAGATGTTTACAGATTGTACAAACTAGAGTTAGACGCAACCCAAGTGAGAATAATAGCTAGTCCAATGGTGGATGTAGGAAATTGGTTCGATTTGCCCTTTACAGTACAACAGTCGTTTTAGCCAAGACTTTTTGTGGGTCGGTTGGTAGATGGGGGAGAATGGTTTCACTATATCCAGTCCATTTATTTCATTCCCAATCCTCAATGCTCAAGCCAGAAACGCGGCTGAATTCTCTGACATTGTGTGTTACAAGAGTCAGTTGATTTGCCAATGCAATAGCGGCAATCATCAGGTCATTGGGTCCAATAGGTATACCTTGGGTCGCAAGGTTGGCCCGAATCTGGCCGTATTGCTCGGCTGCAGCATCATCAAAAGAAAAAGAACGCAATGGTGCTAAAAACCGTAGTTGATGCCCCAATGTTCGTTCTGGGTTTTGACTTCGTTGTGCCCCATAAAAAAGCTCGGCTTTCACAACCGAACAAACTACTATCTCTTCTGGCGATTCTTGCTGCAAACGGCGCATAACTGGCTGCGATTGCCCGTTTAAGTAACGGATGCAAACATTGGTATCCAATAGATAGGTCATATAATCTCTTCTCGCACCTCAAACGCATCTTGTTCGGGTCGTTCTATAGGGTCATGACGCAAGGCACCAAAAGTCTGGTCGAAATAATGTAGCGGCCAGTCAGGATGTGGTGATACCTCTGCCAACGCCAAATTGCTTGCTAAAAACTGCATCAGGCGCAGCTTTTCTCGTTTATTTAATTTATCTACTAAAGGGAGCAAATCCTCAGCAACACGCATGGTAGCCTCTACAAATGAACAGTGAATCTTGGTTGTTACAGCAAACGGCCGTTTACCTAACCAACCCCCAGTATAAAACCAACCCACCCATTAGCCAAGACCTTCTCCGTGTCCTTCCGCGTCCTTCCGCGTCTAACACCCACCTAAACCTGACAAAAGGTGTCAGGTATTACCCTTATCCTGTTGGTTAGCGGGGAAAGGGGAACTATGCTAAACTAATGTAGAACGCATGTTCAGCCAAAACAAACCTTTGGACAGGATAGGGCAAATGGAACCAAACAACATTGTGGTGCGCGGGGCGCGGCAGCATAATTTGAAAGGCGTGGACGTGGTGATTCCGCGCAACAAGCTGGTGGTACTCACCGGGGTCAGCGGCAGCGGCAAATCATCGCTGGCATTTGACACCATCTACGCCGAAGGGCAGCGGCGCTACGTCGAGAGCTTGTCGGCCTATGCTCGGCAATTTTTGGGGCAGATGGAAAAGCCAAAGGTAGATGCCATTACCGGCCTCAGCCCGGCGATTGCCATCGAGCAAAAGGCGGTGAGCAAAAACCCGCGCTCCACCGTAGGCACTGTCACCGAGGTGATGGATTATTTGCGGGTGCTGTTTGCTCGTGTGGGCGTTCCCCATTGCCCCGACTGCGGCCGGGTGGTGCGTCCGCAAAGCGCCCAGATGATTGCCGACCAGTTGGCAAGCCAGCCCGTTGGAACCCGCTTTCAACTCCTGGCTCCCATTGCCCGCAACCGCAAAGGCACCCATGCCGATGCCTTTGCCCAGGCGCGACAAGATGGTTTTGTCCGCGTGCGCGTCAACGGCACCGTCTATGATTTGGGGCAGCAGCCCGCGCTCAACAAAAAGAAAAAGCATAATGTGGAGATCGTCGTAGACCGTTTGCAGGTGCCGGAAACGGTGGACGAACCCTTTATGGCGCGGCTGGTGGATTCCGTGGAAACGACGCTCAAAGTGGGCAGCGGGCTGCTGGTAGCCGATTTGGGCGAAGAGGAGCTACTGCTGAGTGAACACAACGCCTGCGCCCACTGCGGCACCAGCTTCCCCGAACTGTCGCCGCAGTTGTTTAGCTTCAATTCGCCGCTGGGGATGTGTCCGGCGTGCAACGGCATTGGCACTCAGCTACAGGTTGACCCCGAACTGCTCATTGCCGACCCAGAGTTATCTATTTTGGATGGAGCCACGCGCTGGTATGGCAATTTGCGGAAGAAGAATACGAGCTGGACGGAGCATTCGCTGCGTTCGGTGGCGCAGCATTATGGCGTTGATTTAGAACTGCCGTGGAAAGATTTGCCGGAAACGTTCCGCCATGTGCTGCTGCATGGCTCTGGTAAGGAAAAGATACGATTTACGTTTCAGAATGATTGGGGGGAGGGCAGTTGGAGCGGGGAGAGTTTGCGGCCGGCGCGGGGGATGGTCAATGACGTGCTGCGGCTGTTTCATCAAACCAGTTCGGAGGCGCAGCGGCGCAAGTATGCCAGCTATATGAATCAGCAGCCGTGCCCCACCTGCCACGGCTCGCGGCTGCGGCCGGAAGCGCGGGCGACATTGGTGGCGGGACAGTCGTTGGAGACGGTGAGCGGCATGTCCATTGCCGATGCCCACGCCTGGATTTTAGGGTTGTCGCGGCAAACCAATGGGCTAGGGCAGCCGGGGGTGAATGGAAGTGGGGCAAGCAAGAAAAATGTGCCGAGCCTGAATGAGGAACAGTTTGAGATTGCGGAAGAGGTGCTGAAGGAGATTCGGGATCGGCTGCAGTTTATGCTGAATGTGGGGCTGCATTATTTGACACTGGATCGGCCGGCACCGACGCTGTCGGGGGGCGAGTCACAACGGATTCGGTTGGCAAGCCAAATTGGCTGTGGGTTGGTGGGGGTGCTGTATATTTTGGATGAGCCTTCGATTGGCCTGCACGCCCGCGACAACCGCGCTCTGCTGGAGACGCTGCTGCGGCTGCGCGATATGGGCAACACGGTGTTGGTGGTGGAGCATGATGAAGAAACGATGCAGGAGTCGGACTGGCTGGTTGACCTGGGTAAGGGGCGGGGGTGCTGGGTGGCCGGGTGACGGCGGCAGGGGTCGCCACCAGCAGGTAGCAGCGCAGCGGATTCGCTGACGGGGCAATATTTGCGCGGTGAGCGGCGGATTACAGCTCCGAATGGGGGAGGAGGAGAGAGGTGAGAAAACGGCCGTTTATCCCTCATCGGTGCCGTCTCCACAACCTCAAAAAGCAATCACCGCCACTTTCCCATTGGCACCCTCATCGGCATCACCGGCGTGAGCGGCAGCGGCAAAGCAGCCTCATCTCCAGGCAACTTCCCCGCGCTGGCGCAAGTGCTGCATCAGGCACAGACACAGCCGGGGCCATACGGCCGTTTAGAAGGAATCGAGCATCTCGACAAAGTGATCAACATCACCCAAGATCCCATTGGCCGCACCCCTCGCTCTAACCCCGCCACCTATGTCAAACTCTTTGACGAAATCCGACAGGTTTTTGCCTCAACGCCAGAAGCCAAAGCGCGGGGCTACAAATCCGGCCGCTTCAGCTTCAACGTCAAAGGAGGACGGTGCGAAGCGTGTGACGGCTACGGCCAGCGCAAAGTCGAAATGCACTTCCTGGCCGACGTGTGGGTGCTGTGCCGCGAATGCCACGGCCACCGCTTTAACCGCGAAACGCTGGCCGTCACCTACAAAGGCAAAACCATTGCTGATGTTTTAGAAATGGACGTGCAAGAGGCACTTGAATTTTTTAGCAGCCACCCCAAAATTGCCCGGCAGCTACAAACGCTCCATGATGTAGGGCTGGATTATATCAAGCTTGGACAAAGTGCCTTGACGCTAAGCGGTGGCGAGGCGCAGCGGATTAAGCTGGCGAAAGAGCTGAGCCGGGTGGCAACGGGACGCACCGTCTACATCTTGGATGAACCCACTACCGGGCTGCACTTTGCCGATGTGCAAAAGCTGCTCGACGTGCTGCATCGGCTGGTGGACGCTGGCAACACGGTGATTGTGATAGAGCATAACCTGGATGTCATCAAAACGGCCGATTGGCTGATTGACCTGGGGCCGGAAGGGGGTGAAGGGGGTGGCGAAATTTTGGCACAGGGAACACCTGAAGCAGTAGCCCAGATGGCAGAAAGCCATACGGGTCAATTCTTGCGCCAACTGTTGCCGCTACCAAGTTGATGCGTGGTGCGTAGTACGTGCATACACGCACCACGCACCACATAAGGCGTGTCAACTCATAAGGCCAGATTTTGCAAAGCATGGCTATGGCACAGGGAAAAACTCCGCGCTTTGCTGGTTTGCAGCTTCAATCGCTTCATCAACTGTTTCAATACCATAGAAAGCATTTTCAATGTGTTTGCTGACAATCCCTTCTATGTCGCTCCAGGTTGCCATAAGGGGCAAGTGGCGCATTCCGGGTACAGCATCCAGAAAAACCCGGCTGTTGGCGGGTTTAGCATTTGGGTCAAGAAAGCTTTCTGATTCAGCCAACGCCTTACGCGATGGCACGGTGCGCCCCGTTTGGGCAAGGATCGTTTGCCCCTCAACCCCGCTGGCAAATTCGATAAAAGCCCAGGTGGCATCCTGTTGCTGGCCGGCCGCTGCCATACAAAATGCATCAGAGTGCAGCACGCTCGCCCGCTGTTGGCTAACGGGTAAGGCCGCCACGTCCCAATCAAAGCTTTCAATCAGGCGAAACTCAGGCACTGCCCGGCGACTGTCCACAAACATTGCCATCCGCCCATTTACAAACCGGCTCAGGCTGCTTTCGGCTTCTTCAGCTACAGCATTAGGGACGACGTGGTGTTCTGTTTGCAAGCCAACAAACCAGGCCAATGCTGCTTTGCTCTCTGGGCTGTCAAGTGCCAAGCCGGCCGGTGCGGCTTCATCATCAAGAATCTCACCACCATTCATCCAGATAAAAGGCGCGGCGCGTACAATTGTTGCCTCCATGCCCAAACCATAAATATCGGCCGTTCCATCCCCATCTTGATCCTGCGTCAATGCCTGAGCCGTTGTGACAAATTCATCCCAATGCCAATCGTCGCTTGGGTAAGCAATCCCAGCAGCGTTAAACAAATCCTTATTGTAATAGACAACTGGGCTGGAAATATTTTGGGGCATACACATTTGCTTGCCCTGCCACTGGAACGCGGTTAACGCTTCAGCATAATAGTCATCGGTACGAATCAGCGTACTCGCCGCAAGGTAATCGGTTAACGGTTCAACGGCATTGGCTGCAAAGAAGTGACCAAGATGGCGATAGTTGATCAGAAACACATCGGGGGGCGTGCCGGCCGCAAAATCGGCCGCCAGTCGTTTACGAAAGTCACCACCGCTGGGGATGTTGATCAAATTGATGCTTATGTCGGTGTGTTCGGTACTAAACGCATCAATCAACGTTTGGTAAGCAGTTTGATCCGTAGGATCGCCAGAAATCAGGAAAGTTAGCTCGGTGAATACTGCCCCCTCCTCAGCCACAGGTGACGTTGGAGCTTGAATGGTGGTGCAGGCGGCAAGAAAAGCGACAAGCAAAGAGAAAAATAAAACTTGTTGGCGTGACATAGTTAGACCCTAAATCCAGATTGCGTAAGAAAGTGACAAAGGTGTTAGCCTCGTAATAAACGTGTTAAGGGCGATTCGTTGCGAATAAAGTATTGCATAATCAGATAAACCAGAATTACAGGGGCCGTCATCACCATGACGGCTGCTAACAGCAGCGACCAGTTGGTGACGGCCATCTGCTGCAACATGCGTAAGCCAACGGCCAGCGTATATCGTTCTTCTGATTTGATAAAGAGCAATGGATCCACAAAATCGCTCCAGTAGTGGGTAAAGGTAAGCAGCAAAACCGCCAGTGCCGTGGGGTGTGCCATTGGCAACGCAATGCGCCGCCAGATAAGCAATGCACTGGCTCCTTCCAGCCGTGCCGATTCAAACAACTCTTGCGGTACGCGGCGAAAAGTCCAGTAAAACATCAGCACATAGAGCGATTTGGTGCCCATGAAGGCGGGAGCAAACAAAGCCGTGTAAGTGTCAATAAGCCCCAGCAGGGTGAAAATGACGTAACGTGGCAGCCAGACGGCTGCACTGGGTACCATCAGTAGGATGATTGCCAACCCAACCAGCCATCCTTGCCACCGTTTGGGCAACTGCACCATGGCGAAACCGGCCCACGATGCTGTCAATAATGTCAAGAGTGCCCCAACGGTGCTGACCAAGATTGAGTTGCCAATTTGCCGCCCAAGGGGAATCAGGTGGAATATGGTGCTGTAGTTTGACCAGGCCAATGGTTGCGGCAGCCATTCCAACGTGCGGGGGGGTGGTAGCCCCACCGGGCGCAGTGAATTGGTAACAACCCAAAGCAAAGGGGTCACGAAGAGCAGGGTGATTGTGATTGCGGCCACTTGCCAAAGCAGGCTTTCAAGGAAGCTAGATTTCATCAGTGTAGCCCCAACCACCCAGCAAACGATAGACTAGCCACAGTAGAATGCCCATGACCACGAACATGACCAGCAGCATGGATGCGGCGTGACCAAGGCGAAAGTGGCTAAACGCCTCGTCATAAATGAGATAGGGAAGCAGCATTGTGGCGTAGCCTGGCCCCCCTTCGGTCATCATGTATACCGGGGCAAAACTGCTTTGGGTGCTGAGCAAGATGTCGCGTAGAAGCAGCAGCAGCAGCCACGGTGTTAACAAGGGCAGGATAATGTGGCGTAGAATCTGCCAGCGGCTGCCGCCGTCAAGCGCGGCAGCCTGGAAGTAGGCGGGGGGGATGCCCTGCAAGGCGGCAATTAGCACAAACATGCCTTCGCCCAGCCGAAAACAGGACATAAAGATGAGGGATGGCAGGGCGGTGGCCGTGTTGACAAGCCAGGCTTGTTCTGGCAACCCGACCCAGCCGAGGAGTTTGTTGAGTGGGCCATAGAGAGGGTTGAAAATCCACAGCCAAATGAGGGCATAGGCGACTTCGGGAATGACTGAGGGTAAAAAGGCGGCAATGCGATATTCGCGCACGCCGTAACGCTGGTGGTATAGTAGCAAGGCCAGCAGCAGTGCCCCTAGTAGCTGCAAGGGGGCAGAAAAGCTGACATAGACAAGCGAATTCCGCACTGCGATCCAGAAAACGTCGCGTTGGAAGATGGTGATGAAATTTTGCAAGCCGTTCCACTGGGGCGGGGTGAAGGCGTTGTAGCTGGTGAAGGCGAGGAAGATGGTTAGCAGCATGGGTAGGAGAAGGAGAACGGCCGTTCCCAGCAAAAAAGGTGTTAGCAGCAAACCCAACTCCAACTGATAAGAAGAGACGTGGCGGTTGTGCCAGAAAGCTAATATTTTTTTACGCAGTATCACAGAATCAAGTAATCCCTCATTTTGCTGCATTCGTCAACCTATTTTTAAAATTGGAAGCGGCCGACCGCAAATTGGCTAATTTATCAAAAAACCCTAAAATTTGGCACAAGCAATTAGTTAAAACCAAGAGATTGGGAATGAGCAAAGCATCTGACAGTTACCAATCTCTTCTTTTGAGGAGTTCTCATATGTCCCACGATTTCATCTTTTCCGGCTCCGTTACAGAGTTAGACCCTGACCTGAAGCGATTGCTGGATTTGGAAAACCGCCGCCAGGATGAAACCATCATTCTGGTCGCCTCAGAAAGTGCAGCACCTGATGCCGTTAACGAAGCATTGAGCAGTGGCTTTGGCAACATTTATGCTGAAGGGTACCCACGCGAGGAAAGCCGCAAGCAGGCCACCAGCGCCATTCTGGACATTGATGCCGAGTTAGCTCACTACCGTCGCTACAGCGACCCGCGTTATTACAAGGGGGTTGAATACGCCGACGTATTGGAAGCCCTGACTCGCCGCCGTGCCGCCGAACTGTTTGCCGCCAATGGCGTTAGCGCCGACAACCTGTTTGTCAACGTCCAACCCCTGAGCGGTGCGCCCGCCAACAACGCCGTCTACACCGCCCTCATCCAGCCGGGCGACACCATCATGGGGCTAAATTTGAACGACGGCGGCCACCTTTCGCATGGAGCCAGCGCCAACCGCACCGGCAAGCTGTACAAAAGCGTTCCTTATTTCGTGGATGAGAAGACAGAGCAGCTTGATTATGATGCCATTGAAAAGCTGGCTTTGGAGGCGAAGCCGCAAATTATTGTGGCGGGGTATTCGGCGTATCCGATGGTGGTCAACTGGCAGCGGTTCCGCGCCATTGCCGACAAGTGCGGGGCGTATTTGCTGGCCGACATTGCCCACATTTCAGGGTTGGTTGCCAGCGGTGTTCATCCCAGCCCCATTGGCATTGCCGATGTGGTATCCACGACGACGCACAAAAGTTTGTGTGGGCCACGCGGGGCGATGATTATGACCCATCGGCGGGACGTGGCGCGGAAGATTGACCGCGCCGTGTTCCCAGGCGAGCAGGGTGGGCCGCATCTGAACACCATTGCCGCGCTGGCGGTGGCGTTGAAGCTGGCAAAATCGGAGCAGTTTGTGGCGTTGCAGCAGCGGATTGTGAGCAATGCCCGGCGGCTGGCGCAAAAATTGAGCGAACATGGGCTGCGGGTTGTGGGGGGTGGCAGTGAAAACCATTTGCTGTTGGTGGACTGCAAAAGCGTGAGTGCCAATGGGGTGCATCTATCGGGCGACATGGCGGCGCGGATTTTGGATGTGGCTGGGATTGTGCTGAACCGCAACACAATCCCAGGGGACAAGGGGGCGTTTAACCCCACCGGGCTGCGAATTGGCACGGTGTGGATTAGCCAGCTTGGGTTTGGCGATGCCGAGATTGATATGCTGGCGGAGGCGATTGCCACGGTGCTGCAAGGGTGTACACCGTTTACCTATGCCGCGCCAGGGGGCAAGACGGATTTGCGGGCGAAAGTGAGTTATGCGGCGTTGCAGCACGGGCGAGCGCTGGTGCGGAAGCTGCGGCGGCTGGGGGATGTGGCAGTGGCCGGGAGCAGCGTGGCGATTCGTGGCGATAAGGCCAGTGAGTTTTTGCATTTGGCTTTGGCAAGCGATGTGGCGGCGTTGGGCAATGGCGATACGCAGGGGACGTATTTGTTTGTGGATGGTGAGGGGGTGGCTGGTGTGGTGCAGCGGGTGGCGGATGACCAATACCATTTGCATGTGGCGGACAAGGGGCTGGCGGGGGAAACGGCCGTTTGGCTGCAAGCTCTCTCGGATGGTTATGCCCAATTTGACGACCTGCACGGCAAGCTGCCGGGGCCGGTGGTGGTGACAACCTTCACGCCGGACAATCCGGTGGTGGTGACGGGGGACGAAACGGCCGTTATTCGCACCAAGCCCTATTTTGTCGGCCAGCAAAACGTGGCCGGGGGCGAACCATTGCCCGCTTTTAACTGGGAAGAACCGGCTGACCCGCCTCTGCTGCGGACGCGGCTGTATGACACCCATGTCGCGTTGGGGGGCAAAATGGTGCCGTTTGGCGGCTATGAAATGCCGGTTTGGTATGGTGGCGTGAGCGAGGAACACCGCGCCGTGCGTGAGGCGGCCGGTTTGTTTGATGTGAGCCACATGGGGGTGCTGGAAGCCAGCGGGCCGCACGTGGTGGATTTTCTTAACGCGGTGACGACCAATGATGTGACGACGCTGGCAAACGGCCGTTCGCAATACACCTACCTCCTTTTCCCCGACGGCTCGGTGGTGGACGACCTGCTGGTGTATCGCCGCAGTGACGACCGCTTTTTGCTGGTGGTGAATGCGTCTAACAACGACAAGGATTGGGCGTGGTTGAATGCGGTGAATGAAGGACGGGTGCTGATTGATGGGAAACGGCCGTTTGCCCGCATTACCCACCCCGTTACCCTGCGCGACCTGCGCGACCCCGCCCACGGAGCCGACTGCCGCGTGGACATTGCCCTGCAAGGCCCCAACAGCCTCGACATTTTGCTGGCATTGGGTGGCGACCCCAAATTGTTGCAGCAGCTTGCCAAACTGCCTTGGGCGGGTTTGCTTGAAGGCACGCTCGATGGTTTTGATGTGATCATCTCCCGTACCGGCTATACCGGCGAGCGCGTCGCCTATGAATTGTTTGTCCACCCCGACCAGGTTGTTGATTTCTGGAATGCGCTGCTGAAAGTTGGGGAACCGTTTGGCATTAAGCCGTGCGGTCTGGCCGCCCGCGACAGCACCCGCACCGAAGCCGGGCTGCCGCTTTACGGCCATGAACTGGCTGGAAACCATCATTTAACCCCCGGTGATGCTGGGTTCGCCAGCTTCCTCAAGCTGTGGAAGCCGTTCTTTGTCGGCCGCGATGCGTTCATTGCCAGTGAGGCCAAGCGCAGCCGCGAGTTGGTGCGCTTCCGCATGAACGAGAAAGGGGTGCGCCGGCCGGAGACGGGCGACCCAATTCTGGACAAGCGGGGTAAGGTGATCGGCCATGTCACCAGTTGTGCCCTGGATAGTGAGGGGTATTTGTTGGGGCAGGCGATTGTTCCGGCCGGCATGGGCGGTGAAGGAACGCAGCTTGCCATTTACCAAACAGGTGGCGGCAGCCGTGCGCTGAAGCTGCCCAACAGCAACGCCCTCGGCCAGCGGTTCCCGGTGCCGGATGGAGCCACGGTGCTGTCGCGCTTCCCCAGCCGCAAGAAGTAGATCAAGCACCACAGTTACCGTGGTGAAATGCAACTGTGGGACAAGTTTGCAAACTTGTCCCACAGTATTCCTATGGCAAAAAAAAGTTCTGGCTTAACCTACCCCCTGTCAGCTCTTAGAGCAACTGTCCTGCATACCCAGCACCTGACCACACCCAACAACGCCATATCTACGCCGACATCGGATGCCATCGTTAATGTAGTTCAAGCACTGGGCTATGTCCAAATTGACACACTGCACGTGGTCAACCGTGCCCATTATGTGACTTTGTGGGCACGCTTCGGCTCCTACGATATTGAGGAGTTCCATAAGCTTATTTACCATGACGGGCAACGGATGCTTTATGAAGGTTGGGGTCACGCGGCCAGCATTATCCCACTGCAGCATTATCGCTTCCACCGCTGGCGGATAGATCGGGAGGTTAGCTATAACCCCAGCTTTCATGAGTGGGCAAGCAAAACGGGCAACCGCGAACTGGCTATGCAAACTCTGGAGCGTATCCGTATGGAAGGTGGGCTGCGCGTTGGTGATTTTGAGGATAAAGATGCCCAACGGGGCGAATGGTACGATTGGCGGCCTTCTAAAAACGCATTGGAAGCCCTGTTTGCCTGGGGTGATTTGATGGTGGCGGATCGGCTAAATTTTCAACGGGTCTACGATGTTAGAGAGCGCGTTTTGCCAGAGTGGGTTGATACCACGCCAGTTGAGCCGGACGCAGCTCGCCGCTTTTGTTTGGAACAGGCGGCAAAGGGGCTGGGTGTTTTCGAGCCACGCCACCTGACCTTTTATGCCTATATGCGGGCAACGCCCGCCCATTTGCTGGTTAAAGCGCTAATCAAGGATGGGGTGGTGGTTGAGATTCAGGGTGAGTCCATAAACGGCCGTAAAACGTGGCTGGTACATCGTGACAACCTGCCGCTGCTGCAGCGGGCAGCAGAGGGGGAGGTCAGGGCAGCACGCACCACTTTTCTGGCTCCCTTTGACTCGTTGTTCTGGGCAGGGGATCGGGATCAAAAGCTTTGGGGGTTTAACCAACTGCTGGAGTGCTACAAGCCGGCCGACCAGCGTATTTATGGCTACTTTAGCTTCCCTATTCTGCACAAAGATCGGCTGGTGGGGCGTTTTGACCCCAAGTTGGATCGTCAATCGGGGGTGCTGTATTTGAATGCGCTTTATCTTGAGCCGGGCGTTGTGCCAGATGATGAGCTTATTGCTGGGGTTGCCACCGCTATGCGTGACTTTCTGGCTTGGCATGGAGCAGCAGCACTTAAAATTGAGAAAAGTGAGCCAGCGGTGTTTGGCGAAAAGCTGCTGCGGGCACTGTAGCATTGTTTGGAGGAACAAAACAATGGCAACTGTACAGGGAATCGGCGGGGTTTTTATTGATAGCATGGATGCCGCAAAGCTCAGTCAATGGTATGAGGAAAAATTAGGTATTGTGATGGAGGCGCATCCCGATGGGATTGGCTATTACCATGTCTTTCCCACCCGCGATGCGGCTACATCACGCCTGCGGGAGAACCCAGTTTTTGCCATCAACCAGGCCACGGAGGCGTTGGCAGAAACAGGGCGTGGCTTTGTACTCAATTTGCGGGTGGATGATTTGGCGGCATTGCTGCAACAGCTTCGCGCCCACCATGTAGTGGTTGAGGATCGCGTTCTGGAATGGGAGCGGGGGAAACACGGCTGGATTCGGGACTTGGATGGCAATCGGGTTGAGCTTTATGAAGAGATTGTGCCAGATTAAGAGTATTAGCAATGTCACCTGCCATGAAGCCTGTAACAGCGGCTGGCTTGTATGGTTGCCTTCACCAATCACTTAGCACTACAGACAACCTTAAGTGTACCCTTTTTGTACCCATGCGGCTTATAGAAAGCCGCATCAAGTTATACTATACTGAACGTACCAAGCAAGTTGTAAACAAATCATTAATTATTATTGCTGCCTTACCTACATAATTTACCAGAGCAAATCAAAATGGAATACACATGGGGGCAGGCGGTCAAAGGAGAAAATCATGACGATAACAGCAAATGAACAATATGTACGAATTGCATCTCTAGATAGATCGGACCTATTTTTGCACAATCCTAAGGATCAGAAACTTGTTTTAGGTTCAATAGATGACGGGTGGCAAAATGGAGGTACTGAGTCACGGTGGAAATTACTGGAAACAGAACAACCGGGACAGTATCGTCTCAAGCGCCAATACACAGATTTGTTCCTCAACGTGAAAAACAACAATAGTGTTAGCTTGGATCTTGAGCATGAAGCAGAAAATACAGTTTGGGAGATTACGGCCTACAATCATGGTATCCTGATTCTCTGTACAATTAAAAATGTAGGTACTTCTCGGTATCTGACTACTTTCAATAGCTCATTAACTGTAGAGAATTTTATTGTAGAAGATATATATCCAGAATTGGTATACAGCTGGATAATAGGACCTTGGAACAATGTGAGTTTACTAAGGGAGTTTTCTGGAAACAGGCATCCGCGCCCATATACAGGTGATCCTGGATTGTTAACCTAACTCCATGGACGATTATAATTCTTGTTGGATTCTATTTAACAAAGGTTGATGTTCAAGCCGCAAAGCCAGTTGATAAGCTGTCTGTTTCGCCTCTTTTGCTGATTCGGATTCATGAAGTAATTCATAGAGCTGCGATAACCCATAGTACGAAAAGGCCTGACTAAGAAGGAGTTCCAGTTTAAGGAATATGTCGAGGCTCTGTTTCATGAAAGTCAGGGCGATTTGGTAATCGCCTATTTGTTTATGAATAACGCTTAACTGGCGCAAAACCAGCCCTTCTATTCGTTTGCTACCAGTGCGTCGCAAAATGGCAAGGCTTTCTTCCGCAGCTACTTGGGCTTGTTTTATTTTTTCCTGCCCTAAATAAATCGTTGTCAAGGCAAGCAAGTTTGTTGACAGTTGGCTCTTGTCTTGCAAGCTTTTGCTTAAAGCAATGGCGGTCATAATTAGTTTTTCAGCCTCCACATGGTTGCCTCGTTGAGCGGCAACATCGGCTTGCATCCGTAGCACATCTATCTTTCCAACTTGGTTATTAGTCAATCCATAATGATGTAGGGCTTCGTCTAACAGGGGAGCCGCATTATCCAAGCGAAAGCCATCAGCAAAGGCGATAGATGCTTGATAAAAGAGTACATCACCCATTCCTTGCTGATTTTGTGAATCAGCTAAGATAGCTTTGTTTTGTTGGAGCAACTCTGCTGCTTTGGGGTATTGCCCTTGTTCAAGGGCAATACGGGCGAGGTAGGTTTGTGTTTGTACAATTCCTTGCTCACTTTCAAGTATATAATAATGATGGAGGCCTTGCGTTAATTTGGTTTGCGATGTCTCATAATCATTTTGTTCTAAACAAGCTTCGCCCCAGTGAAGCAAAATCAGGGCTTCTTGTTCCACGTTGTCCAGCTTTTGGGCTGCCTCAAGCGCAAGCTGGTAGGCTTGGCGTGCTTGAGTATAGCGGCCACTTGCTTTCCAGGCGGGGGAAAGTGTATCAGTCAAGTTGAGTAGATATTGCCATTGTTGTTGCTGATAGGCCAGGTGAATAACGGCCGTTATCTGCTCCCACTCTGGCTCCAACTGCCCATAATCCGTGCCAACTGTTTGGACAAAGCCGAGGTAATAAGCAAGCAACCTTTGCTGCTGGGCATATTGCTCTGTTTTTGCCAAGGCCAATTTTTCGGCCGCAAAATCGGCCAATAAGGGGTGCTGACGATAGCGTGTTTCTCCTTCTTCAGAAACAAGCGAGAGGGCTGCAAGTGTAAATAGTTCATCCTCAACGTCCAACAATTCTTGATCAATGATGGCCGCGAGAGTTTGGGGCAAAAACGGCCGTCCGGCAAAGTGTCCCATTGCCGCAAACAGATGTTTGCCTGAGACCGTTAACGTCTCCCAGCTTATCTGAAACGAAGTGCGTACCGCTTGGTCACTGATCTCCAGTTCTAGACGGTGCTGCGTGGTTTCCAGTCGCTGTGCCAAAACTGCCAAACGCATTCGCGGACGGGATAGCAAACGCTTGGCTGCAATTTCCACCGCCAACGGCAGATGGTGGAGCAATTGCCCAATTTTGGCCGCTGCCGCTATCTCGTCGGGGGTTGCCGTTAGCCGTGCTTCGCCCACAATTTGGCGCAAAAGCTGTTGGCTTGCAGTGGGTTCTAATTCAGTCAGAGAGATTGGCATGGCATTTAAGGCGGCGGCTACATCCAAGTTACGGGTTGTAATCAGGGTTACTGTATGCTCGCCATGTGGCAGCAGGGGGCGAGCCAGGGCCGCATCCTCAACATTGTCAATCACCACCAACACCTGCTTGTCTGCCAGCATATCCCGCACGGCAATCGCTTTGCTATCCAAGTCGCTAATGCCGCTAAAATCATTGCCATAGGCGCGTGCCCAAAGCTCCAACGTATTAAAAACGTCACTTGTTTTGTTGTTGCCCCACAAAATGCCGTCGGCAAAGCGGGGTTTAAGCTGGTGGGCAACGTAGGTGGCGAACGTTGTTTTGCCAACGCCGCCCATGCCAGCAATGGCGATGTAGATGGCCTGCTGACGATGGGTTTGCAGCAGATGCTGGATGCGCTGTAGCTCGGCTTCCCGGCCGACAAAGTGGGGCGGGAGCGGTGGGGCATGGAAGGGGATGTTGGGCTGTGGTGCGGAAAAAACGGCCGTTTTCCCCCCTCCTCTTTTCTCCACCTTCTCAATCTCACCCGCCAAAATCCGATCATACAGCGCATCCGTTTCTGGGGCTGGGCCGACCCCCAATTCGGCCATGAGCGCATTACACAGCAGATCATATTGCGCCAACGCCTGCGCCCGCTGTCCCTGCTGGGCGAGCAGCAACATGCGCTGGCAATGGGCGCTTTCCAGCCAGGGGAAGAAACCAAGCAGCCGTTGGGTTGTTTCCAGGGCAGCTTCGGGCTGCTGTTGCGTGGCGTAGCTGTTGCCGAGGCGCGTCATCACGTCAATGGCCTGTTGAGCCAACTGTTCCCGTTGGGCAATAAGCCAGTTTTCAAAGAGGGCACTGTCGCCAACAGCAAATTGGTCGAGGAAGGCACCCTGGTAAAGAACGGCCGTTTGTTGCAACGTCTCAGTGCAGGTGGGGCAAGTTAGGGGATCGGGATGATGGTGGTGACGAACGGCCGTTAAGCCCTGTTCAAAGCCCACCACATCCACAGCCAGCCCTGCTTCATTTGCCAAACCAATCGTTCGGGTGCTGCTTTGCACCCATGTTGCGGCCGGCCCTAAATCTTTGCGTAACGCCGTTAGCGTTTGTGACAAATTCCGCCGCGCCCGTTCTTCTGCATAATCAGGCCACAGCAGCCCCGCCAAACGGGAGCGTTCCTGCGGCTGCCCCACCGTCACAGACAGGTAAGCCAGTAAGGCGCGGGTTTTTTGGCTGTAGAAATGGGTTAACGGCCGTTTGTCCACCCACACCCGAAACCCACCCAAACAGCGCACTTCCAGCAAATTTTCAATCTCTCCTTCTTTGTTGTTCATGACAGTTTTATGACACCCTCAAAACTCTCTTCTTTTATGCTCAAGCCATACACAAACAAACACCACAGCTTAGGGCAACGAGTTCTTGCAAGCTAGCAATCGCTAGGGAATTTCATCTTTAAGCCCTCTTGATCTAACCAAACGTTTGACCATATATAGGAGATTCAGATGAACAGCTTGAAAATGAAACAAACGATTGCCGCAGCCTGGTTAGCTCTATTCCTGACCTTTGGTGGGACTGTCCTTAGCACCCACTTTAATTTTGACGACATCCCAGTAACCTACGCCTGTGAAGGATTAGGTGAAAGCAGTGGGGGTGGGTGCTAACAGCCTGCTGGAGAAGTTAAACAATAATTTTTGACAGGATTAACAGGATTAGCGTTGAGAATCCTGTTAATCCTGTTAATCCTGTCTATACATTTTGCTTTACCCGGCCATTAATGCCTGAACTCGTTGTTGTCCCGCATCATCATTTAAGGTGCGATAGCCAGCGAGTGCGGCTTTAAGATAACGATTAACTTGTTCCCACTGCTGATTGTGCCGATAAATCGCGCCTAACCCTTCCCAACATTTATACACCCCAAGTAGATCGGCGTGGTGCTGATAAATAATTTCGGCTTGCTGGATCAAGGTTTGGGCCTGTTCAAGCTCACCTAATCGCTCATATGAAACAGCCAGATTGAGGTTGATGCCAGCCCGTTTCCCCGTCTCGCCGCTCTTTTCAATACAGCCCAAGGCTTGGTTAAGATAAGTAACGGCCGTTTCATACCGCCCCGTCTCATTACAAAGATAGCCCAAATTGGTTAGCCCCGTAGACAACCCGTGCCAATCCCCCATTGTTTCCCAAATTTGGCAGGCAAGCTGTAGATGATTGTTCGCCTGCTCCCAATTCTGTTGCTTCTGGAAAAGCACCCCTAAATGGTTGTGGGTGTGCGCTTGCCCGTGCGGATAGGCCAAGGCATCAAAAATGTGCAGCGCAACACAAGACAACTGCTCGGCTCGCCACCAATGCCCCTCACTAATAAACGCAAACCCCAAATTGGAGCAGGCACGAGCCAGTTCCAGCCTGTTACCGACTTGCCGCGCCAGCCTGATGACGCGACGATAGTTGGCAATCACCGCCTCTATCTCCCGCTGCCGCTGCAAAATGCGCCCGCGCATGATGGTAAGCTGAATTTCTCCGTCTAGATCGAGCAAATGCTGCGCCTTGCCAATAGCCGCATTGAGCGTTTGCAGCCATTCCTGCCAATGTCCGCGCCGTTCCATATAGCTTGTTAGCGACATGATAAGCGTCTTGAGCATCGGCCAGGCGGCATCCGCCGTTAAGCCAAACTGCAACGCTTTGAGAATGCCCTCCTTTTCCTTGTCCAATGTGGCAATATCTAGCTGCTGAATGGCTGCAGTGGCTTGCCAATGCGTAACCATGGTTTCGATGCGTTCCTGGAAATAGTGCATTTCGGTGGAAGGGGGTAAAACGGCCGTTTGCCATCCCATAACCTCATTCAGCAAAAAGGTTTCTGTTAACCGATGCAGTCGGTAACGGGGTTCGTGCAGTTCGCCGCCCACTTCAACCAGAGATAATGCTGTAAGGTTGGTTAGGGCTTGTTGCAGGGGCAAGGGGGCAAGCTGGCTGGCGATGCTAAGTTGGGCAAAGGTGCCATTGGGGACAACAGGCAGACTGAGGAATAATTTACGGCCGTTTTCATCCAACATCTGCCACGCCTGCCAATAAATATATTCATACAGCTGATCAACCTGTTTTTCCTTGGCCTGCCGCAGCGTGTCGAGAATGTGGTTCAGCGGCAAAAAATGCGCCTGCCCAACCACCAGCTTCAAGGCGAGCGGATTGCCGCCAACGGTTTCATAAATTTGCTGCAAGGCATGTTCCCCTGCCGCTAACAAGGGCTTTACGCTTTGCACCTTTGCCTCATGGCGCAAAAAAGCAAGCGTGTCGTTTTCATCTAGCTCGCTTAGTCCGTGGCAAAAGACATCGGCTTCGTTTTGCAAACTCATGCGGCTGGTGATGAGAAATTTGCTGGGCTGGGCCAGCGTTCGCAGCAGGGGGAGCAGACGTAAATAATCAACGGCCGTTTCCAGATTATCAACCACCACCAAACAAGGCTTTTCTTTCAGCAGCCTTAGCAGAGCCGTGCGCTTTGCTTCGCTGCTGCCCACCGGATAAGGCCCATCGGAAAGCTGCACCAGCAGCATGTCAATCAGCATGTCGGCATCCAGTGCTGGCTTGGCGGTTGGCCGTACCCCCTGCCCCGTAATGTATTCCTCTTGCTTGGCACTCACCCAGCCTATATCCACAAAGCGATCCTGCTGCAAAAAATGGTGGACGACCACATTGGCTAGCGATGTTTTGCCAAGCCCCCCCAGCCCTTCTATGGACACAAGCCACGGCCGTTCTGGTTGGTCAACGGCATCAATAACCCGCGTTTGCGCCTCGTCAATGCCAAACAGCTTTTGGTCGGGCAATGGCTCTAGGCGACTTAATATCTTGACCCTGTCAAGCTGTGGTCGTTCGCTTGCCAATGGCACCTGCTGTGGGGCGGCCATATGGGCAACAAATTCGCCTCGTGCCATCTGCAAAAAGGCGGGCTGTCGGATGGCAGGTATTTGCAGATGCTCGGCCAGAAGTTCGGCAATTTGCAACGATGGCCGTCTTTCATCTCGCTCGATTTTCTTGATTGTATTGGGAGAGCAGCCTACCTGATAGGCTAATGTGTTGCGCGTCAGCCCCAACTGATTGCGTCGTGTCTGCGCCCATTCGCCAAATGAAACGATGTCACTCATTGTCTACCACACCCTGTCTGTACCTCTACTGTCCCCCTTACTGTACCACACACAGGTACCAATCGGTAAACGGAATTGTGTTTAATACAGCTAGACATGAAGAAGATAGCATGTTCAAACCGAACAGAGTTATCTCGTGATAAATCAATCGCTTAAGGAGCAAGATCATGAATTTTATCATCTACAATTGGAATTGTTATGTCAACGAAAGCCAGAAAATGGTGTTGAGCGTTGGGGCGGACAACGGAATCGTGCTAACCACGCTTGGGAAAGCACCTGCCGATACGCAAAAATGGATGCTGGAACCCAATTTTGTGGCAAACGCTTCTGTCGCTGCCGGTGGGTTTACCTTGCGGAATGTTGCTGCAAACCAGGCCATTTACCAGCCCGTGAAACCAGGCCAGCAGCTTAGCTTGGGTGATGATCCGACACCCTATGGGCAGGCGGAATATTGCTGGACAGTTTTTTCGGCCGGCTTTGATACCAACACAGGGTTGGAAACGTGGGCCATTCAAAGCTACAGTCGGGGCGCTGTGATGGATGCCTATGGGGGCAAGTGCGACGCAGATACCCCTGTCTATTTTTGGGACTGGAATAATATTGGGAATCAGAATCAGAAGTGGGTGATTGAACGAGTTGATTAGTGGCTTGGCCTTTGGGAGGTGCTTTTATGTATGAGAGGCTAGTCATGAGTCAAACAGCTTTGAATTTTCGCCATTGCTATAAGCAAGTAGATGGAGCTATGACGGTGGACTTTTTGTTTGCCCACAGGGATGAGTTGGCGTTGCCGGATAAAACGGCCGTTTCTCACATCATCAATCTTCTCTTTGACAAAGGTGGCATCTTAGGCGCATTTGATCAGCAGCGGCAAATGCAAGGAATGCTCGGCTTTTTCTTTGGCGAGCCGAGGCAAGATTACCGCAACAAAGATGTCCTCTTCATTTATGTAACGGCCATTGCCAAATCATATCGTCTCACCCGCCTTTTCCGCGATGGGCTAGCCTATTCGCTGCATCAGTTCCACCAAATGGGCATGCGCGAAATCCGGATGCAGGCACAAACAGCGGATCGGTACACCAACAAGCTTTACAGCCGTTTTGCCCATCCCCTTAGCGAAGATACCACGCTGCGCGGCTACCCTGTCATCACCTATGGCAATACCATCGAAGACGTGCTTGTGGCACTCGAACAACGCCACCCGACCACAACATTTACGAAAGTGATTTATAAGGAGGTGATACAGTGAACAAGTTTCCATTTCCCCAAGGTTAGTTAGATCCGTAGAAGTTCAGTTTCTTCAGCAAGAAGCTGAACTTCTCGCTCCCCATAATTGTCTTAGATTCTGAGGTAGACCAATGACATTTAAACAAAAGCTGAGGCAAAAATTGGAAGAGAACGGCCGAAGCGCCGGTATGCTTTCCTGGGTGGGTTTGTGGCGGATTATCGGGTTCCTTGCTATTTTTGCTGTCATCGGGGCTGCTCAAAATCCAGATGTGGTACCTGAAGTGCCAGAGGTGATTGAACCGCTGGCGATAGCATCCAGAAAGGTAATTTCCCAGCCAGCCCTACGGCCACGAAGAGGGCGGCTTGCACCATGCAAGAGGCTAGTGGTGAACACGTGACGATGAGAGGAAAAACGGCCGTTTCTACCCCATCCCTGCCACCCCAACCTCGACGAGGCCACCCCACAACCCAACTTCTGTTACTGAGCAAGAACCGGCCGGCATCTCCAAAGGCCAACCTGTCAATGATGATGTTGAGAATTCTGACGGCAACGAGGAGTGGCTTGACAGCGATGGCGATGGGGTAGAGGATGAATTCGATGACTTTCCCTACGACCCTGATGAATGGGTAAACAGCGACTGGGATGGAGTTGGAGATAACGCAGATGCGTTCCTCGATGATCCCGACTTTTGGTAGTAAGTCCTTCTTACTACCGGCAGATGCTTATGCTAAATGAAAGCGTGGTGTGTGGTGCGTAAATTTTTTTACGCACCACACACCACGCACTCAATGCAGCAGTTTGGTAAAGCCCAATGCGTTTGTGGTGAAACTAAGCTTCGTTGTCGTTTTCTACTTCGGCCTCAACTGCTTCAATCTTGTTTTCCAACGCTTCTAACTTATCGGCCATTTCTTCCGACACGCCCTTCGGGTCGCGCCGGCCGGTGACCAGTTCCAGCCCCAGGTAAAGTGGAGCCAAATTGCCCAGCCCAATCCAAATCATGATGATGAGGACGACGAGCTTGGCCGTGTCAAGCTGAGCCGCGATCTGTGCCCGCACATCGCCCAACGCATCTTTAATCTGGTTAACAATGCGGATGTATTCATCGAGCAGCGG
The DNA here is from genome assembly GCA_020634215.1 of Ardenticatenaceae bacterium. GTDB lineage: Bacteria > Chloroflexota > Anaerolineae > Promineifilales > Promineifilaceae > JACKCD01. The sequence goes on from JACKCD010000026.1 coordinate 71,546, forward strand.
GCTAATTTCGGCAATGCGCTGGTTGATGGTGCCTAAATCCACCGACACGTTGAGGATGTCGGCACTAATCAGCGCCATGTTGGCATCGGCAACCAACAAATCTTTTTCCAGCGTCCGCAGCCGGTCGGGCAGTCCATCCAAGCTGCTGCCAACCTGCTCGACGGCCGAATCAAAGGGCACCGTTGGCTCGTAATCAATGCCCAGGTCAAAGCTAAAGGGGATTTCAAGCTCAACGGGTTTTAGCCCAAAACCGAGTGAAGGAATGGGGACGGGGATGCTTTGGCTGTTGCTAAAATTGCTGAGGCTGGTGAGCGTGGTATCAACCACACCGGCTACTTCGACGATGTTGGGGACAGCGTCCTGCACGGCCTCGATGCTGGTGGGCACATCTTGGGTGGCAACGGTGTTGACGGTTTGCAGCAGCGGCCGGGTGTCGTTTACCGTTGTGGCAACGTCGGTGGCCGTTTTTTGCACCGTCACCATGCTGGTATTGACATCGGCCACGGATGATTTGGCAAGCAGCAGCGTGTTTTCTACCGCTACCAGGCTATCACCTGCTAAAAGCAGGGAACTGTCAATGCCTTGCCCGGCCAGGTCAATGGCCTGCCGACCGTAAATGACCCCACCCACACTGAGGGCAATGCCCAACAGCGCACCCAACAACAAGATGATACCAATGATTCGACGCAGAATTTTCATGACTTCCTCCTGTTTCTCTTTCCTCTTGCTGGACGCTGCCAAGAGGGCAGCGTTTTCCTGTGGGCAGTATTCTAGCGTAGCGGCGAAATTCGACCAGTGTAGAGTGCCTTCAGCGCATGGCGCAAAATGGGGTTGGAGCGGAGGTCGGTGCTGTGGCTAAATTGGTCAATGCTGCCGATGTTATAGGCGATGGTTTTGAGGGCGGGGTCGGTGATGGCGTTGAAAAGGGCGGTCATGATGGGGGCTTCGTTGAGGATGCGAAACGGCCGTTCATGAAACCACCCCAATTCTGTCGGCACCGGCTCGGTGATGCCCAGTTCGTTGTGGTGAATGGCAAGCTGCTGAAAAGCGGCCGTTAGTGCTGCTTCGCGGTCGTGCCAGTTGGTGGCAGCCAGGGCGGCGGTCAGGTGGGGGGTGAGGATGGGGGCTTGGGGCAGTTGGGCAAAGCCGCTGCCAAACCATTTGGGGTAGGGAGCATACCGTCGCGCCTGGAAGAAGGCCAACTGCATCACGTCATGCACCAGCCGCCCGGCCAGCAGTTGTGACCCAATTTCGTCGCCAACGATGCCGGTGCGCCCAACAAAGGGCTGCTCTTGCCCAATGCGCCCCCACTGCATTGCCATCAGGTAAAGCCAAATGTCGTGGGGATAATAGGTAAGTTGCTGACGAACGGCCGTTAATTCCCCCGCCTCATCCACAAACACCCGCCCCGCCGTCATCCCCAGCAAAAGCTGTTGGGGTATGGTGAGCCAGTCGGTGACGGTCAGCGGTTCGGCCGGGTCGTAGCTGAGGTAGTCGCGGCAAAATTGGCGCACGGTGACAACTTCAATGCGGTGGTTAACGGGGCCGCCATCGTGGGGTTGCAGCAGGTGGGTGCCTTCTTCATTGGGGGCGGCGTAGTGGGTGGAGTAGCCGAGGAAGGTGGGGGGAAGGTGGTGGCGCAGGGTATCGGAAACGGCCGTTTGCCATCGCGCACAATCCTCTTCCGTCAAAAACAGATGGAAACGCGGCCCCCAATCGTGGTCGGTGGACATTTCTGTGTCAAACCCCAGCACCTCGGAGCCGGAACCAATGCGGGCGGCGGCGTAGGGCAGGCCGGGGAAGTGGTGTGCCAGAATGGGCTGCACGACCTCCTGAAAAAACCGTTCGGTTAAATCGAGACCGGGAATGAATTGAGTCGTCATTTTGAAGCGTTACACAGAGGGACGCAGTAAGGTGGCACAGAGAACCACAGAAAACTTTTGTCCGTGTTCGTCTGTATTCGTCCGTGTCTCATTTTTAGTCTGGCAGTGAAACTACTGCCTTGCCATGATAGGGGAAACGGCCGTTATTAACCATCATCACGGAGCAATAAATTTAACAACCGTTTTTGTTCTTCTAACAAAATTTGCTGTTCTTCAAGCTCTGCAACAAGTTGTGAGTTAAGTTGTTCAAGCGTTTTGATCAACTCTTGTTGTTGAATTAATAATCTCTGACCAGAAAGCTGCTCTTTCTTTTGCTGGCGGTACAAAACAAGGGGGTTCCGATTCAGACGTAGTCGCTTAATTGTGAAGGCCCCAACAGATGTTAACGGAAATAGATGCCCGTTATCCATTTCTAAAAAATGCTCTGTTTCATCTGATTGTCTTGGATTATAGAGATATGGGTCTTTGGCTGATGTCGGCCAATAATTTTGTTTGAATTGGTTGCAACGATTACAACAATAAACAAGATTGCTTAACGCATCAGTACCACCTTTAGATTTTGGTTGGAAGTGGTCAATTGTGAGCATGCCACCACTATCAACCTCTGATACGCCACAGTATTCACAGGCATAATTTGCCCGTTGTCTAACACGATTTCTGGCTGCATGTGATAAGCTCATACTGGGTGGAGATGTTTAGCGACCTGTTTTTGCAATTGATGGATCTCACCACGAAGTCGTTGGTTTTCAGAGGTCACTGCTTGAATTCTCTCTGTAATTTGATGGATCTGAGATAATGAAATCCCAATTTGATTTTGTATTTGAGATGGATTGAGGGTTGGTTCTGATAAAATCAAATGCTCTTGTTCTGCCGCATCTTGGGTCGCATACCAAGCCTCAAGCTGGGCTTGTTGGGTCGGTGTTAAAATTTCTCCTTTCGTTGCTTTATCGTGCAATTGAATTGCGAGATCGTCAGAAATCATGGCTAAATCCTAAATTTGGTCTGGTTTGGAACATTATAGCATGAAAAACGGCCGTTTAATCAAGGCAATCGCAACCTACCCTATTTAGTTTGGCAGCGAAATCACCCCTGTCATGCCTGTATATGTGCGCCCGGATAAGGCAGTAGTCGTATGATTGCGGTTGAGCGGCGTATCGGCGGCGGCGAGGGCTTGCCAGAGCAGTTGGAAGGCATCGTAGGTGGTGGCGGCATAAGGGCCGGCCGTTTCGTCAAAGGGGGTGACGGCGGCGTAGGCGGCGAGGAAGTCGTTGGGCAGGGTGGCGGGGTCGGCGGGGCCAAACGGCCGTTCACCCATCGGCACAAATGGAATGCCGGCCGCCGCATAAATGGGAGCGGCAACCGCCGTTGTTTCCGGCTGCCAATGCCCCACCACGGCAATGATGGCGGGGTCGAGGGTGAGGGAAACGGCCGTTTCTCTTGCCAACACCACATCTCCCCCATCATCCAGTGCCACCAGCGCCACCCGGTACCCATTCACTCCGCCCGCCTCATTCAACTCCCGCACCGCCAGCCGCGCACTGTAAATGACATCATACCCAATCGCCCGCTCCCGCCCCTCAAACGGTGCCACTAGGCCGATTTTGACCACGGGCGGGGTGCGGGTGCAGCCAAAAAGGAAGAGGAGGAGAATGAGGAGTTGGGAATTGGGAATGGAGAATTGGGAATGGAGAATTGAGAATGGTTGTCGTTTGCCATTCTTCATTCTCCATTCCCAATTCTCAATTTTTTCAGCTACACCGCGCCACATTGGCCTGATGCTCCTCATAGGTTACGCTAAACAGATGCCGATTTTGGCCGTCGCAGTTGGCGACGAAGAAAAGATAGCTGCTTTGGGCGGGTTCGGCCACTGCTTGCAGCGAGGACAGGCTGGGGCTGTTGATGGGGCCGGGGGGAAGGGCGGGAATTTGGTAGGTGTTGTAGGGGGAATCGAGCGACAGGTCGGCTACATCAAGCGGCGACTTCCACCACTCTCCGGTGGCACTGCCAAGAGCATACTGCACGGTGGGGTCGGCTTGCAGCGGCATGACGGCGCGAAGCCGATTGTAGAAGACGCTGGCGATTAACGGCCGTTCTTCCACAACCACCCCCTCCCGCTCCACAATCGAAGCCAGCGTCACCGCTTCATGCAAGCTCAGCCCCTGCGCCCCAAACCCCTGCCGCAGTGCCGGGGTCACTTCGCTGTCAAACCGCGCCAGCATCAGTGCCACCAGTTCGGCGGCGGTTGTCGTCACAGGAATGCGATATTGGCTGGGGAACAGATACCCTTCGAGCGTGTTTTCTGGCGGCAGGTTGGTGAGATAGGGGTAAGGGGTGAGGTCAAACGGCCGTTCGCGTCGCCCAATCGCCAAAAATTCCTGACTGTCAATCTGTGCCGGGGTCGTCACCGCCAGATAATTTGCCATCTCCTCTAGCCGCCACCCTGGTAAAAAGCTCAACTCGATGTCTTGGGTACCCGCCTGTGTTAGTGTCTGCACCAACTGTGGCATGGTGGCCTGTGGCGACAGCGTAAATTGCCCCGCCACCAGTTCTCGTTCATAGCCATAGTAGGTCAGGTAATTGAGCAGCAGTTCGCCGTCGGCCACAATCCCCGCCGCCACCAGGTTGTTGACAATTTGGTTGGCCGATTCGCCGGGGGCAATGGTGAATAAAACGGGGTTGCTGCCGCTGCCCGCTGGCTGCTGCAATTGGTCAACGCGCTCGGCTAGGTAGGAGGCCAAGAAAATGCGCTGCGCTGGGTTTAGCCCGACCGCCGCGTCGTGCTGGGTAATGGCCGGATTGGCGAGTGCTGCTTGCCACCGCTGGATGATGGTCCAAACGGCCGTTCCGACCCCCACCAAAATCACCAACAGTGCCAGAAAAACAAACAGACAGGAGGCGCGACGCTTAGATTGGGGCTTTTTTTCTTGAGCCATAAACAAAAATATTACCTCACTCTTGTGGTTCTCGCCTACAACCTTCCCGGCTGTCGTGCGTATAGGTTTTGTGTGAATGGAATCAATAACTGGAGTGTGATGTGATGAGCGAACAGATTAACGAATTGAAGGATGCTGAAAAAGAAGCGATGTATGCGGAGGAGAAGGAAACGGCCGTTACCAAAAACCGCGATAACCTAACCCTAGGTCTCATTCTCATTGGCATGGGTGTTGTCTTTCTCCTGACCAACGTTGCCGGGCTAACGCTGCAAAACTGGTGGGCACTGTTTATTTTCATTCCCGCCGTCAAGCAGCTTCGTTGTGCCTGGAGCCAGTATCAGGAAAACGGCCGTTTGGGTCACAGCGGGCGCGGTGCTTTAACCGGTGGTCTCTTCTGGGCACTCATTGGCTCAGCCTTCCTTTTTGACCTCAACTGGGGTTTTGTCTGGCCTTTCTTCCTTATCTTGGGTGGCCTGGGAGCCATTTTAGGCGGCTGGTTTGATTAGATCCGTGGTGCGTGATGCGTGGTGCGTGACAGAAATACGCACCACGCACCACCTCCCCATCCTACTTCGCCCCCCGAATTACATCAATCCCACCCAAATAAGGCCGCAGCACTTCCGGCACCACGATGCTGCCGTCAGCCTGCTGATTATTTTCAATGATGGCAATCATGACGCGGGGTAGCGCCAAGCCGCTGGCGTTTAGCGTGTGGGGGAAGCGCAATTTGCCACCGTCGGCCGGCCGATACCGTATGTTTGCCCGCCGCGCCTGAAAATCTTCCGCATTGCTAATCGAGCTAACTTCCAGCCACTCCTGGCACCCAGCCGCCCAAACCTCAATGTCATAGGTTTTAGTCATAGCAAAGCCAATGTCGCCGGTTGCTAGTTCCAGCACCCGATAGCGAAACCCAAAGGCATCGCAAATATCCATGGCGTGCTGCCGCATCTGCTCGATCACCTCATAGCTTTTGTCCGGGTGGGCAAACTGGTACATTTCCACCTTGTCAAACTGGTGGCCGCGCTTGATGCCGCGCACATCTTTGCCCGCGCTCATCTTCTCTCGCCGGAAGCAGGGGGTGTGCGCCACATAGCGCAGCGGCAAATCGGCTTCGTCCAAGATTTCGTCGCGGTGGATGTTGGTCAGGGCAATTTCGGCCGTTCCCAAAAACATAAAATCTTCTTCCGCATCCCGATAAATGTTATCGAAAAACTTAGGAAGCTGGCCTGCCCCTTCAAAAATTTGCGACCGCACCATGTAGGGCAGCCCCATCTCCATGTAACCGTGGTCGTTAACATGGGTGTTGAGCATATATTGGATTATCGCTCGCTGGAGCCGTGCCCCCCAGCCGCGCAGCACATAAAAGCGGCTGCCGCTCAGTTTCACGCCCCGCTCAAAATCAATGATGCCTAGTGCCGGCCCCAAATCCCAATGTGGCTTTGGTTCAAAATCAAATGCAGGCATGGGTGCGCCCTGTGGCTCATGAATGACGTTATACGTTTCGTCTGGGCCAACCGGGGTGCTTTCGTGCGGCATGTTGGGTACCCACGACAAATTTGTTTGCAGCGTGGCTTCAACTTCGCGTAGCTCCTCATCCAGCACGGCAATGCGCTCGCCAATGAGACGTGGGGCGTTTTTGGCTGCTTCAATCTTGGCTTCGGCTTCGGCTAATTGGGCGCGTAGGCTGTTAACGGCCGTTTCCTCCTCCCCCTCCTTCTCTGCCCGCGCCAACGCCGCTTCCAGCTTCTTCAGCGACCCCATCAACTGCCCAATCTGCTTCGAGGCATCATTACGCTGCCGCCGCAGTGCTTCAACTTCCTGCAAAATCTCCCGCCGCCGTTCATCACCCGCCAAAATCTCGTCAATCGGAGCCTTGTCGTTCCGTTTTGCCACCTGCTCCTTGACCCACTCTGGCTTTTCCCGAATCAAATTAATGTCTAACATAATCACTATCCTCGCAAATAAAAAAGCCTCCTCATCCGACCAGGACGAGGAGGCTCGTGGTGCCACCTGGATTCGCCGGTATCTTACCACCGGCCTCAACTCACGCTTTAACGGGCGTACCCGGTCTGCCTTGCGACCCCAAAAGGGAACTTTTTCGGCAGACAACTCAGAAGTGGATTTCCAGCTATCAAATAATTGGCTTACACCAGCCGCCAACTCTCTGAAAAATGAATAGCTGTACTTATCTTCGTCAAAGCCTTTTACTTCAATTAGACTCACAGTATAGCGACCCCCAATTTCCCTGTCAATGAAGAGATAGGGAAATCAGAGGTCAATCGTTGCCCAGCGAAAATTGACGGAATGCCCCAAACTTATACAATTCAGTGAAATTTGCGTAAACATATCGTTTGCAGCAGTTTGAAATCCCTGAACGTGGTTGGCATCGAACAATGGAAGTGGCTAAACCGAAACTGTTTGCAAACAGGAACCGTAATATTGGAGGCGGAAATGATAAGTGTCAGAAAAATTGTCCAAGGAGATAGATCGCGGTACTGGCTGTTACTAGTTAGCCTGGTTGTAGCTGGTTGGTTAGTGCTAACCATAACCCAGGCGTTAAGAGCCTCTGAAGCGGCTCTTTTGCCACCAAACCTTAGCCAATCAACCAAAACCGTAAATAAAACTGAGGCCAGGGTGGGTACAATCCTGGAATACCAAATAGCTGTCAAAAATACGGGCAATGAATTTGCCATTGCCAGCGTCACCGATACCTTGCCGGCCGAATTAACCTATGTGCCTAACAGCTTGATCGTCGAAAACGGTGGCAGTAACTGGGGCGCAGATGGTAATGTCATTAGCTGGCACGGTACCATTAACGACAGCGATGAAGTCAGCATTACATTCCGCGCTACCATTTCGGATGGGGTGGCTGTTGATACCATCATTACCAATACGGCCAACATCTACCTGGATGGGCAAGAAGCCCCCGTGGCAACGCCCAGTGCCACCACCACGGTTGTCGAGGTTGTTGTCCCCGATAGACTGATGGCGTATCTGCCTATTGTTTACAAAGGCATTCCCCAGCTGCGGCTTAACCCCATTTCTCGCCCCACCAAGGATAACACTTGGACTGTCAACTGGAATAGTGCAAGCGTAAGTACCATAACGAGCTATGAGATTCAGGAAGCCAATAATGCAGAGTTTAACAACGCCACGGTCTTTAATGTTGGGCTGACCCGCTCACGCACCTTTAGCCATTCTCGTTCGTTCAACAACGCCTATTACTATCGTGTCCGCGCCTTGATAGGCTTACAGCCAGGGCCTTGGTCAAATGTCCAGGCGGTTGCCGCCGATTATTTTGACGATTTTGTCAATGGCACATCCGGTTGGGCCATGCGCCGCACCAGTGCAGAATCGTCGGCTGAGTGGGAGTTGGCCTATCGAACAGATGGTGTCTTGCAGTTGATTGTGAAGGACACCAATGAGTATATGTTGGCCTCTCCGCTGAGATTGATGCCTGATTTGCCGGTGAACATTGAGACAGAGGCCAGCTTTAACGAATTTAACAACACGCCCATTTCTGACCGTCAAGCGTTTGCCATCATCTTTGGTGCAAATTGGGACGGGACGGCTTGCCCCAATGCTGACTACACCAGTTGCTTCACCAATTACTATCGGTTGCGCCTTCGCTGGCGCGATGGTACGAAGGATTTTTGGGAATATCGTCTGGATTGGGTGAAAGGCCACGATGCTTCCGATGAGCCGCTGGTTGACACGTTGATTGACTGGAACCAGATCAAGCTGGACATCAACCCCAATAGCTGGAATGAGGTAGATGTGCGTATTGAGCCGGATGGCGACATTAAAATTGCAATCCGGGACGAACGGGTTGGTCAGGTGCGCCATGATCGAATTGCGACCGAGGGTATTGGCAAATATTTTGGCCTTGAGGTGAGCGTCAAGAATACAGCTAACGCTCGGGTAAAATTCCCTTATCTTAAGATTGAAAAAATTGAATAAGAAAGCATAAATGACCCAAAGCCCCTAGCCAAGCTGCCAGGGGCTTTTTTTTTCTCTGCCCAAAAGAGGTACACTTTATCATGATTATTAACCAAAGTGGGTAATGTGCGACGTTGACCCATGAGCAGGAGGAACCGTGGAGCGATTGATTATTGATACTGACCCTGGCGTAGATGATGCCCAGGCGATTTTGTTGGCAACGGCTCATCCCAATGCCAAAGTTGAGGCTTTGTTGGCTGTGGGTGGGAATGTAGGGCTAGACCACACCGTGCGTAATGCGCTGACAATTGTGGAGGTGACGGGGCAAGACATTCCGGTTTACGCAGGTTGTGCTTATCCTTTGGTAATGTTTGGTGAAGATGCCTCTCATTTTCATGGACATGATGGGCTTGGTGATATTGGGTTGGTGCCAAAGGTGCGCCAGGCGGAAAGTGAGCATGCGTCGTTGGCACTGCTGCGGATGGCGAATGATGCACCGGGTGAATATACGCTCGTAGCCATCGGCCCCTTGACCAACATTGCCGTGGCGCTGAAACTTGACCCGGAACTGCCCAATAAGTTGAAGCGGCTGGTGGTGATGGGGGGAGCGGTGACAGGGCGGGGGAATACGTCGAACCGAACGGCCGAATTTAACATCTTTGCTGACCCTGAAGCGGCGCATGTGGTGTTTGAATCGTGGGGGAAGGCGGGCAAGATGTTGGAACTGGTGGATTGGGAAGTGACGCTGCGGAATGGGATTCCGGCTGCCCTGCTGGAGCGGTGGTTTGATATGGACACCCCGCGTGCCCGCTTTTTTAAGGCGGTTTCGGAGGGGGCGTTGGCTTTTACCAGAAAATATTACCACCAGGATATGATTTGGGCGGCAGATGCGCTGGCATTGTCGGTGGCGGTGGAGCCAGACTGCGTGCGTGAGGCGGTGGCACGGCACGTGGGGATTGGGCTTGAAGGACGGTATGAGCGAGGACAAACGGCCGTTGAATGGCGCACTAACCGTCCTACACCCCCTAATGCCTCTATCGTCATGGAAGTAGATACTGACCGTTTCCATGCCCTGATGGAAGCGGGTCTTTATTAAAGGCAGGGGAGCAGGAGGGCAGGGGAGCAGGGGGGATTTTGCTCCTCTGCACCCCCGCCCCTCCGCTCTCCCGCAGGAGTTCTAAATGTCTCTCTTACCTCCCGATCCTTGGCAAAAAGTAGTGACCGCCAACGGTTTCAAGGCCGACCATGTAATTTCGGCACTGCAAAAAGAGATTCGGCGCGGCCATGCCGAGAATGCGGCACTATTGGCATATGAAATGGTCATTACCAGTCCGGCCTTGGAAGATTATTTGTGGCAGCGGCTGATGGTGATTTCGGTCGAAGATGTTGGCTTTGGCGAACCCAACGCCCCCGTTCTGATCAACGCTCTGGTGCAAATGCTTGGCCGCTTTGACCGCAGCGTGGGCGAACGCAAGCTGTTTGCTGTCCATGCCGTGCGCTATTTGTGCGGCTGCCAGAAAGACCGTTCCAGCGATGAAATGGTGAATTGGTTGATTCATGGAGTGGGAAATGGCAGCCTGCGCCCCACCATTCCCGATTATGCCCTGGATATGCACACCGGCGACGGACAGGCTATGGGGCGCGGCCGGCAGCACTTTTGGCAAGAAGGGGCGCAAATTGCCCCCGAACTGCCTAACCGGGATACGACCTATTTGCAAAAAATCATGGCGTTGTTGGAAAGTGGGGAACTGTAAGCTGTATCGAGTCGTGCAAGTGGCAAGTTGCAGGTGGCAAGTCTTGTCTGCCAACAAGACTTGCCACCTGCAACCTGCTACTTGCAACCGCCAAAGCAGCCTATGAGCGTGATAATATGTCGAATATAGACCCCAAATTCCCCCTGATTGATTTGCACCGCCATCTGGATGGCAGCGTGCGGCTGACGACGATCTTGGATTTAGGGCGGCAGCATGGTTTGCCTTTGCCGGGGTGGACAGTTGAGGATTTACGGCCGTTTGTTCAAGTTTCCGAACCCCAACCCGGCTTGCTTGCTTTCTTTGAGAAGTTCAAGTGGCAGACGGGTGTGCTGGTGGATGGAGCCGCTTGCTATCGGGTGGCGTATGAAAATGTGGAGGATGCCAAGAACGAGGGCATTGACTACATTGAACTCCGATTTAGTCCGTGGTTTATGGCCGAGGCTAATGGGTTGAACCCGGCCGCCGTGGTCGAGGCAGTCGTGGCGGGGGTGCAGGCGGGGGTGCGCGATTTTGGTGTGGCGGCCAAGCTCATTGGCATCATCAGCCGCACCTATGGGCCGGAAATTGGGCAGCAAGAGTTGGCGGCACTGTTGACCCAGCGTGACCACATCGTGGCGCTGGATTTGGCGGGGGATGAAATTAACTTCCCTGGCGAGCTGTTTGTAGACCATTTCCGCCAAGCGCGGGATGCTGGTTGGCAGGTGACGGTTCATGCGGGGGAGGCAACGGGACCTGAAAGCATTTGGCAGGCGATGCGAGATCTGGGGGCGACGCGGATTGGGCACGGGATGCGGGCGGTGGAGGATCCGCTGCTGCTGGATTATTTGGCGGTGCACGGAATTGGGCTGGAGGTGAATCTGACGAGCAATGTGCAAACAAGCGTCGTGCCGGATTATGCCAGCCATCCGCTGCGGCAACTGCTGGAACACGGGGTGAAGGCGACGATTAATACCGATGATCCGGGTATCAGTGCTATTGATTTGCCGCATGAGTACGACGTGGCGGCTCCCCAGGCGGGATTGTCGCGGGCGCAAATTCGCCAATGCCAGCGTAATGCGCTGGACGTGGCTTTTTTGTCGGAGGTGGAGCGGGCGAAGATCAGTAAACGGTAATCAGTAAACGGTAATCGGTAATCAGTTACCGATTACCGTTTACTGATTACTCTTCTTCATCATCGCGCTGCTTGTTGGACAAATATTCCAGCAGATACCGCTTGAGAAACATTTCCTGACGTGGGTTGTCAATGTCGAGCAGCATGTATTGTGCCCATTCGGGGAATTGGCTGGTGTCTATGTTGCCGCTTTCTAGGAGATCGAGGTAGCGCCAGTCTACGGGGCTGTCAGTTGGGGGTGGTTCGGTGGAGGGTAGGGTGTTGAGAACGGCCGTTATTTCCCCTAGCAAATCCTCTGGCAGCGCATTCGGCAGGGCAAAGTCGGCCGGCAAATTGGTTGGGTCGGGCGGCATGTGGTCGTGAAGCGGTTCAGCGTCGGCCAATTTTGGGTCAATGTCAGCCATCATGCGACGGTATAAACGGCCGTTTGCCTCTCGCACCGGGGGAACCCACGGAATCCGCTGCTGGTTATCACGCCACCAGCGCACCTCTGCCCACAGCCGCCGCGCCAGCAGATCATCGGGAAATTTTGCCAGCAGATCTTCCAGAACCTCCACACTTTCAGCAAAAAAGCCCTGGTCAGCATACAGCTCTGCCACCCACAGCATCGCCAGTGCCGAGTCACTGGTGCGCCCAATTGCCGCCTGAAAAATCAGCCAGGCTATTTCGCTCCCCTTTGTTTGTCCCAGCAAATAATCCTGCAAAAGCTGTCCCTTCCCCTCTTCCAACATCTCGGCCACGTCATCTGGCCGCACCTTCACCCCCTCATACTCCCGGTGCTGACCCGGCCAGCGGCTCATAGTGCGAAACGAGAATGCCAGCCGCCGCCGTTGCTGCCAGGGGCGGTCGTCCCATTCATCAATCAGCCGCCGCAGTGCCTTGAGGTTCTCACGGATGATGTCGGGGTTGCAAAAGGCGCGGTAAATGAGATGAGCGGCGGCGGCATGATCGGGAAACTCAGCCAAAATGTCAAAGCAGAGTGCCGCCGCGTCTGGCTGCCCCATGTATGCTTCAGCCAGTAATGCAGCTTTAGCTTGCATTTGCTGAATGTGTGGCGGGTAATTTGGTGCTTGCATATTTAAACCGTAGTATAATTGTCAAAGTTTTGTAGAGTAATTGTAGATAATCTTCGACGATTAGCTATCTTACTGTAACATGGCGCAACGTTTCAACCATTTTGGAGGTCAATTCTCTTGGAACGCAATAAGTTAATCACCATTTTTGCCATTGTTTTTGTCGATCTGCTTGGCTTTAGCATTTTGATACCGTTAATTCCCTTTTATGCCAAGCTCTTTGCCGCCAGTGACACCGTTGTTGGGCTGCTGGTCGCTTCATATGCCGCCGCACAGTTTGTCGGTGCCCCTATTTTGGGCCGTTGGTCTGATGTGTACGGTCGCCGGCCGATTTTGCTCATCAGCATTTTGGGCACAGTGGCGGGTTTTATTATTTTGGGGGTTGCTAACTCTTTGTGGCTGTTGTTTGCCAGCCGCGTTCTGGACGGGTTGACGGGCGGCAACATTTCCGTGGCCCAGGCTTATATCACCGATGTGACGGATGAGCAGAACCGGGCGCGTGGATTGGGGATGATTGGCGCAGCGTTTGGTTTAGGATTTATCATTGGGCCAGCACTGGGTGGGCTGTTAAGTGCTTGGGGGGCAACGTTTGCTGGAGGGCTTAATTGGGAGTTTGCCTTACCGGCGTTTGTGGCGGCAAGTTTGGCGGCGTTCAACTGGCTGGGTGTGTTTTTGTGGCTGCCGGAGTCGTTGACGGTTGAGGAACGGGCAGCAAACCGGCAGCGTGGTGGTGCAAAGCGTGGTTTTAGCTTTCGGACGTTGCGGGAGGTGTTACAACGGCCGTTTATCGGGTCTCTGCTTACCGTGCGCTTTTTTTACTCCTTAGCCTTTGGCCTATTTCAAACCATCTTCCCTCTCTACGCCCTGAACCGCCTGGGTTTGGAAGCCGCACAAACAGCCTATGTGTTAACCTATGTTGGGGTTCTGGTGGTGCTGGTACAGGGTGTCTTTATTGGGCGGCTGACAGCGCGTTATGATGAGCGACGCTTGCTTTTTTATTCCACAGTCCTCATGACCATTTCGCTGTTGGGCTGGGCTTTTGCCCCCTCACTGCTAGTGCTGCTGGTGGTACTCATTCCGCTGGCACTGGCTGGCGGCATTTTCAACACCGTCATCAATTCAGCATTAACAAAGGCTGTAACGCGAGAAGAGGTGGGCGGGATGCTGGGGTTATCGGCGGCGCTGGAAAGCTTGACCAGGGTCATTGCTCCGTCATCGGGTGGCGTGCTGATTCAACTGCTAGGAACGGCCGCTCCTGGGGCAGTGGGTGCCATCATAACGGCCGTTCTTATTCCCTACACTTGGCGTACACTCATGCCTCGTACAGCAGCGTGACTGTGCTGCTTGTTGCAACGTTAGAAACCTTGGCCGCGATTAAATCTGACTGCCAATAAAGCCGCAAAGGCACCGGAACAACGCCTTATCTTTGCGTAAGTTTCCAAGCATCTGTCTGAAAGTTGTTTGTGAACCCAATTTTCACGGGTTTTTCACGAGTTGACGACTTCCTGCTATAATTAGCAAAGTTTTACAGGCAGTTACAGTAGTTGGAACAGGTTGCTGCGAAGGAGTTTTGGCGTTGTACAATAAGTTGTACAGTAAAGAGGTGTGTAAATACCTGTTTGTTGGGCTGCTGTTTTTGGCAGCGTGTGGCGGCACGCCAGAAGTGATCCCCACGCCAATACCTTCGCCTGTGCCCACAGAAACCCCAAAACCTACTGAAGCCCCCACCTCCACTGCGGCTCCAGAGCCAACGGCGACCCTGTCCGCGACGGCGACCCTGGGGGTGGTGCCAACTGCGACGCAGAATTTGCCCAGCGTAGCGCAAATTTTGGCTGATAACGGCCGTTTCTCTACCTTCAAAACCGCCTTTGAGCAAGCTAATCTGGATGAAGCACTGGGCGACCCCGGCCCATTCACCCTCTTTGTGCCCACCAACGATGCCTTTGCCAAGCTGCCACCGGGGCTGTTTGATGCCTTTCGCGCTGACCCCAAAGGGGATTTATCTGATTTGGTGTTGGGGCATGTGGTCAATGACAATCTGGCCTTGACGGCTTTGATGGGGTTAACGGCCGTTACCACCGCCCAAGGAGATCGCATTAGCATACAGCAGAACGCCGATGGCTCTTTGAGGCTGAATGGTTCTGTGGCTGTTGTTGGTGAGCCACTGCTGGCTCGGAATGGCATTGTCTATGTGGTTGATGCCGTACTGCTGCCAGACATAGCCGATTTGCTACTCATGCTGCCGCAGTTTACGCTGTTGACCGAAGCATTAGACGCGGCCGGCATGATGCAGCAGCTTCATGAAAGCGGTCCCTTTACCCTGTTTGCCCCCACAGACGATGCGCTGGCTGCCTTGCCGCAGGAGATGCGCCAGCAGTTGCTGCAAACGGCCGATGCGGACAGCGCCAGCTTCTTACGCAACCACCTGGTGGGGCAACAGTTGTTTCCCACGCTGATCGATGCTGGTACGGTGCCGACACTGGGTGATACAGATATTGTGGTAACGCTTGCCGATGGGTTGGTTCACCTCAACGACACTGCTCAGTTGACCAATGTGGTGTTGCAAGCTGCCAATGGCACGATTTTTGCCATTGATGGATTGCTGACGGTGCCGACTACTCTAGCTTCCGATTCATAACGCTGTTGGTACAAACGGCCGTTTTTCCCACCTTTCACCCCTATAAATAGATGCTGGCTGTTGCTATTGATGGTTATAAACGGCCGTTTGCTGCCGAAAAAAAGACCTCAACCAAAATTTGGTTTCTCCAATTTTGTGCTTGAGCCGCAAATGTAGACAAAAATACAAATTTGATATAATCCGAGATTCTGGCTCACTGGACACAAGATATCGCAGGTTGGCAAAAAGCTGTCGGCTCTGCGATTTTTTTATGCCACGGTGCTATATCATTTGAACATCAAAAGGAATGTGGTTTATGCGTGGGTTAGAAAATTTGACGGGTTTTGAGATAGGTGCCGTCATCGGCGTCCTCATCATCTCGCTGTTGGGGATTGGTTATGCGTTTTGGCTGCGGCAGCAAATTCTGCGCCAAGAAACTGGCACAGACAAAATGCGCGAGGTTTGGGGGTTTATCAAGTCGGGAGCCAATGCCTATTTGGGGCAGCAGTTCCGCACCATTCGTATCCTGATTGCCGTGCTGACGCTGCTGCTAGCGGCCAGCGTGTGGGTGGTGGAGCCAACGGCCGAGGCCAACCGGCTGTTTGGGGCCAATGCCACCTTGGTGGTCGCCATTGGGCGGGCGGTGGCCTTCCTCATGGGTTCCATTTTTTCCTACACCGTTGGTTATGTGGGGATGAATGTGGCTGTTGAGGGGAATGTGCGCGTGGCGGCAGCTTCGCTGAAAGGGTACAACCCGGCACTGCAAACGGCGTACCGCTCTGGCACCGTCACGGGCATGTTGACGGTGGGGCTGGGGCTGCTGGGTGGCACGCTCATTTTTATGGTGTTTGGCGTGGCCGCGCCCGATGCCCTGCTGGGGTTTGGCTTTGGCGGGTCGCTCATTGCCCTGTTTATGCGGGTGGGTGGCGGCATCTACACCAAGGCGGCGGACGTGGGGGCAGATTTGGTGGGGAAGGTGGAAGCTGGCATTCCCGAAGATGACCCGCGCAATGCGGCGGTGATTGCCGACCTGGTGGGCGACAACGTGGGGGACTGCGCCGGGATGGCGGCCGATGTCTTTGAGAGCTTTGAAGTGACCATTGTCTCGGCACTTATCCTGGGGATTGTACTGGGAACGGCCGCTTCTGGGCCAGATGGCACCATTGACATGCGCTTCGTCATTTTCCCCCTTATTTTGCGCGGCATTGGGGTCATTGCCTCGCTCATTGGCAACACGGTTGTCCGCACCGACGAAACCAAGCGGGATGCAATGGGGGCAATGAATCGCGGTTTTTATCTGGCGGCGATGGTCTCGGCCATTGGCTTTGCCGCTGTGACCATCTTTTATCTGGGCGACTGGCGGCCGTTTTGGGCGACAATGGCGGGGCTGGTGCTGGCGGTGGTGCTGGACAAGGTGACGGAGTATTTTACTTCGACCCACTTTAGCCCGGTGCAGGAGGTGAGCAAGCAGACGACTAGCGGCCCGGCCACGACGATTTTATCGGGTTTGGCTCTGGGAATGGAGTCGAGCGTGTGGGCGGTGGTGGTGATTGCGGCCTCAATTTTGGCCTCGGTCGTCATTTATGGCGGCTATTCGGCGGATCCGGCGGTGCAATTAACGGCCGTTCTCTACGGTGTCGCCCTCACCGGCATCGGCATGTTGACCCTCACCGGCAATACGATTTCCATGGACAGCTTCGGCCCCATTTCCGACAACGCCAACGGCATTGGCGAAATGGCAAAGTTGAATAAACAAGCCCGCGCCATCATGGATGATCTGGATGCCGTGGGCAACACCACCAAGGCCGTCACCAAAGGGATTGCCATCGGCTCGGCCGTTATTGCCGCCGTCGCTCTCTTTGGTTCCTATCTGGCCGACGTGGGCAAGGCGCAAATCAACCTGGGGCAAACGCCGATTAGCGGCATCAACGTGGCCTCTCCGGGTGTTTTTATCGGGTTGCTGTTGGGCGGTGCCGTGCCGTTCCTGTTTTCGGCACTGGCTATCCGCGCCGTGTCCCGCGCCGCCGCCCAAATTGTGGCCGAAGTGCGGCGGCAGTTCCGCATTCCAGGGCTGATGGAAGGCAAGGTGCTGCCCGATTATGCGCGGGCGGTGCAAATTTCGACGACGGCGGCACAAAAAGAGCTGATTAGCCTGGGCTTGATAGCTGTGACGGTAACGATTTTGGTCGGTTTTCTGCTGGGCGTGGAAGCGTTGGGCGGCTTTCTGTCCGGGATCATCCTCTCTGGGCAATTGATGGCAGTGTTCCAATCCAATGCGGGTGGCGCGTGGGACAACGCCAAAAAGTATATTGAGGAAGGTCATCTTGGCGGCAAGGGGTCGGATAATCACAAAGCGGCCGTTGTCGGAGACACGGTGGGTGATCCGTTTAAGGACACCTCTGGCCCGGCGTTGAACCCCATGATCAAGGTGATTAACCTGGTTGCGTTAATTATTGCCCCCATTGTGGTGCAGTTCCGCGCTCCCGGCCAGCCCATTGGGGTGGGCGTATGGCTGGTTGCTGCCCTGTGTCTGGTTGGCTTTGGCTGGGCCTATTGGCAAAGCAAGCGGGATGAGGATGGAATGGAATTTGCTTCTGTGCCAGCCGTCAGCCGCGTGAATGGTGCTGCGGCATCCCACAAAGCAAAACCGTCAGCAAAGCGCAAAAGTAAGACCCGTTAACCGGGGGCGGAGCCTAAGGCATCTTGCATCTTGAAAGGGTGCAAGATGCCTCCCCATTTTCTCTACAGCAGGCCAAACCGACGACTGCCCCACAATTCCTGAGAAACTAAACTATTTTACAGCGCAAACACAAACGGCCGTTTATCATTCCCCCATAATTCCAAACAATCACGACGAATACGGAACTGTCTTTCCTTCATCCGCGTTTGTCCACGTTCGTCCGCGTCCCATCAAAACACAAGGAGCATAATCTATGTCCAAAATCGGGTTCCACATTAATCCCGGCAGCAGCAGCAAAGTCGTTGGCAGTTGGCTGCAAACCCTGCATCAGGCTGGCGTTCCCTTCTTCGTCCAAATCACCGATGACGAAGCCGCTCTTGCCCAAGCCCAAGCCTTTGCCACCGCCGAGCCACAGGTTGGTCATACCATCATCTTCCGCCGTGATCGGTTGGGGCGGCAGGGCGGCTTTGCCGAACCCGACTATGACCTGGCTCCTGAAGCTGCCGCCGCTGCCCACTGGCAAAAACACCGCGCCGCTCTCCCCGCTGACTTTGACAAAGACCACGTTTGGCTGGCATTGGTAGACCGTCCTCGCGGCGAACGGCCGTTTGCCGACTGGCTCGGTCACTTTTCCGTCCACCTCGCCCAGCTTGCCCTGGCCGAAGGGTATAAGACGCTGGCTGGTGGCTTTGGTGCCGGTGCCCCCGATCCCGCCACCTGGGGCAGCGACGGCTGGCTGCGCTACTTTGAACTGTGCCAGCAGCACCCTGACCAGCTTGGCGTGGCTCTGCAAGAGTTTAGCCTCAAAACCCGCGACATCTGGTTTATGCGCGGCGACCACATTGGCCGTTTTACCAAGCTGTTGCAAACGTGTGACGACCATCAGATTAAACGGCCGTTTCTCTACATCACCCAACTCGGCTGGACCCACAACCGGCTGCCCAGTTCCAGCGAACAGGCGTTGGCCGACGTGGAAGCCGTGGCCGATTATTACGACCAATACCCCGAAATCGTCGGCGCGGCCCTGTGGATGTTGGGGCGCGGCTCCGGCGGCATTGGGCGGCAGCTTGGCAAGCTCATTGAGCCGCTGACCGCATGGGCCACCCGCCCCCGACCCGCCGCTGATGTGTTTGAAGCCGAAGAAGCGGTGGCCGTTCCCGGCGAACGACGAGCAGCACCGGAAGCCGCTCCCACTCGCTTCCCCATGGAAGAGCCAGAGCGCCGTGCCCTGCGGGTGCTGCGGCCGCTAAACGGCCGTTTCATCAGCGATGTTACCATTGACGACGATACCCCCATCCCTTTCGGCCAAACCTTCACCAAAACGTGGCGCGTGGAGAACAACGGCACGCAGCCGTGGGGCTACGGCTTCACCCTCCGTTTT
>JACKCD010000027.1 GCA_020634215.1 Ardenticatenaceae bacterium
AACGCTTGGATCAAGAAATAGGCATAAGCCTCGGTGCCGGTACGCTGGGCAATGGCTGCTCGGCTGGCATCAATTCCAATGAGCATTGAAGATAGGGAAGCAAGTAACAAGTAACAAGTGGCAAGTCGAGCGGTGCAACTTGCCACTTGCTACCTGCTACCTGCCTAATTACAAGGGGCGCGAATGGTTAGGAAATCTTCGGCTACCCAACCTTCATCACCGCCGATGAGCCGCACCTTGCGCCAGGCAAAGCCGTTAGCCTCTTGTGGTGCGTCTTCCAACAAAGTGAGAATCGTACCATCTGGCAAAATTTCCATTTCGGCACCACCGGGCACGTCGCGCAAGGTTAGCCCATTGCCGCTGGTGCCATCTACAATGGCGCGGCAGATCAGTGGGGTGGGGGTGATGGTTGGCTGGTTGATGTCAACTGTGGGGGTAGGTTCTTCCGTCGGCGGAAATTGTTCCACATCAGGCGTGGGGGTTGAGGTTTCAACCCCTTCAATCACCTCGCCCGCCGTGACGGCTTCTTCGGTAGCTTGCTGCTGCTGCTGAAAAAGCAGGTAGCCTAAGGCTCCGATGAACAAGATGACGCTGAGGAAGAGGGTGAGGCTGGCACGGCGCAAAATGGCTTCGCGTTCCAGCGTATAGAAGCGGGTGCCCCCTTGCCGAATGCCGCGATAGGTGGCGATGGCGGCCAAAAAACCGGCGGCAGCCATGATGAGGGGAATAAAGAGCTGGCTCATGCGGTGGGCATCCTCAGAGAATTGATCTGGTCGGCGGTGATAGGGCCAGTACGGACGATGATGGGCGTTTCGTTTTGGCAAGAGACGACCGTGGAAGCAATGGTACCGGGAGAACGGCCGTTATCCAGCACCACCGCCACCTCATTTCCCAAATACTCCACCGCCTCGTCCGCCGTCAGTGCTTCTGGCTGCCCCGACAAATTGGCACTGGTGGCCGCAATTGCGCCGCCAGCTTCCCGAATGACTGCCCGCGCCACGTCGCAGTCAGGAATTCGCACCGCTACCCCGTCGTAGGGCGACAGCACATCGGGTAGGGTGTGGCTTTTGGGCAGCACAAGCGTCAGCGGCCCCGGCCAAAAGGTGTCAATGAGAGCCTGGGCCAGGGGGGGGATGGCGCGAACAACCTTGTTCAGGTCGGTGGGGTCGGCCAGCAAAATGGGGATCGCTTTGCTAAACGGCCGTTGTTTCACCACATAAAGCTGCCGCACCGCCGCCGCATCAAAGGCCAACGCCGCTACCCCATATACGGTGTCGGTGGGCAGCACAACCAGCTTTCCCTGCCGCAGTGCTGCCGCTGCTTGTGCCGTTTCCTGAGCCTGCAAAATAATTGCCAATGATTCTCTCTCTTCCCGTCAACTCGGAAAATAGAACGCTGATTTTCCTGATTTTCCTGGTCAGGTTTATCAGGAAAATCAGCGTTCTATTTTCCTAACTTTTCTCTACGATAACAAACCGTTCGTGCCCGGCGAAATCGGGCTGGAGTGTAATGCTGGCGGTGGGAAAAAGGGTTTGGGCAAAGGTGGCAACGGCCGTTCCTTGCTGCCAGCCCACTTCCAACAGCACCACGCCGTCGTCTGTTAGCTTACCCACCGCCTGCCGCAACATATCCCTCACCAACTGCAGCCCATCGCTGCCGCCATCTAGCGCCAGCCGAGGCTCAAACAATTTTACTCCATCATCTAGCTCCGTCCACTCTGCCGTGGCGACATAAGGCAGGTTGGCAATGATGAGGTCAAATGGCCCCAGCACTGGCTCCAGCAGTGACCCTTGGACAAAGGTGATG
Source organism: Ardenticatenaceae bacterium (assembly GCA_020634215.1). Classification (GTDB taxonomy): domain Bacteria; phylum Chloroflexota; class Anaerolineae; order Promineifilales; family Promineifilaceae; genus JACKCD01. The sequence continues at coordinate 1,807 of JACKCD010000027.1, forward strand.
CGGTTAGGCGCGTAGCGGCTGGCGTTTTGCTGGGCAATGGCAAGGGCGGCGGGGGAAATATCAACGGCAGTTATCTGCGCCTGCGGCAGTTTCCGCGCCAGGGCAATGGCAATGCAGCCGCTGCCTGTTCCCACCTCCACCAGTCGCGGTGCTGCCCAGTGTCGGCCAGCCATTACGGCCTGCGTCACCAGTTCCTCCGTTTCAGGGCGCGGAATCAGTACGGCGGGTGAAACGGCTAAATCCATCTCGAAAAAGGGGGCATGGCCGATGAGATAGGGAATAGGTTCCGCCCGGCCGGCGCGGTCAAGCAGTGCCTGATAGGCAGCCATGCTGGTGGCGGGCATGGGGTCGTTGCCATGCGCTACCAATTGGCTGTGGCTAACAGACAAAATGTGTTCCAACAGCAGGCGGGCATCGAGTTGGGGAGTAGGAGAGGTGGGGGTTAGCCGAAAACGGCCGTTTTCCCACGCCTCCCGAATCGTCATGTTCAAAAGGCATGTAATCAATAATCAGTAATCGGTAATCAGTTTGTGCTTTCGCACTGATTACTGATTACTGGTTACTGATTACTGGAATAAACCCCCGTGATTCCAACGCCTCAATAATGATTTGCGTACTTTCCGCCACCGTCTGCTGGTCAGTTCGCACGTGAATGTCGGGGTTGGCGGGTGCTTCAAAGGGGTCAGAAATACCGGTAAAGTTGGGGATTTCCCCCGCAATTGCCTTCTTATACATGCCCTTCACATCCCGCGCAATCACGGTGTCTAGCGGCGCATCCACAAAAAGCTCCAAAAAATTGGTGGTATTTTCCCGCACATGGTCACGTACCGATTGGTAGGGCGAAATAAATGAGCAAACACAGCCTACACCATTGCGTGACAGCAACTTGGCAACAAACGTTACCCGCTCAATATTTTTGCGCCGGTCTTCAGCTGAGAAGCCCAGATCGCGGGTCAGACTTTCACGCACTACGTCGCCGTCCAGCCGTTCAAATTTAATGCCACGGGCTTTTAAATGTTTTTCTAATTCGAGTGCAATGGTTGTTTTGCCAGCCCCCGAGAGGCCAGTCATCCAAAGCACAAAGCCGGGATGTTCAGTCGTCATGGTTACACACAAAAACCGGGCAATTTCTGCCCGGTATCTCCTTTATCTTTTAAAATTTTGCGTCGGATTGCCCAAATTAGCGCCAGCGGTCAAAACGATCCTTTTTGCGCTGGGGGTGACGCCACTTCTCCCACCAGTTTATCACGCTTTGGCGTAACAGCAATGGGCGCAGCACGCGCCACTCGGTGCGCGGGTCAAAGGTGTCGTCCATGTCGTGGGCGGGGCTGAACTGTTTGCGGACAAATTGCTGGGTCAGGTTACGCACGGGGGGGCCACTTTCGGGTACAACGGCCGTTATCATGTCGGCTCGTTCATAGGGTGTGTGAGTGGGCTGTAGCGACAACCCCAGCCAGCGTCCCCAGTTTCCTAAACGGCCGTAACTGCGTTCTACATCTTTCTCCACACGCTTGTTTATTTCGTTGGCACCAAACAACGTCAGCCCGGCTATCAGCACTAGCACAATCGCGCCAATCACTTGCCACGACGGCAGCCGATCCAGCAGCGATGTTTGCTCATTGATGGGCGGAGTCAGCTCGCCACTGTCCAGGGCACCCGGATCAAAATCCTCAAAGTTTTCTTCTGGCAGTAGGTCACTGCGGTCTGGCCCACCAAAAACGGGGGAAGCAAAGTTGTCGCCCCCGCCCTCATTGGCTGTTTCCGGGCGGTTATAGACGGGAATAGAGGCGGTTGGCTCAAACTGAATCCAGCCATACCGTTGGAAGTACACCTCTACCCAGGTATGGGCGTTGCTGGCGCGAATGCGGTAGGAGTGGGTTTTGTCATCGTATTCGCCCTGAGCATAACCGCTTACCACGCGGCTGGGAATACCCTGCGAGCGCAGCATCATCGCCATCGCCGAGGCATAGTAGTTACAATACCCTTCGCGGCTGATAAACAGCGTGTAGTGAACCGGGTCTACCGCTTCTGGCGGGGCTGGGATTTGGTCATTATAGGTCACGTTTTCCCGCAGATAGTCGCGCACCGCAATGGCTTTATCAAATGGATTGTTAAACTGGCCGGTGATGTCACTTGCCAGTTGGATGGTTTCTGGGGTAATGGTGTCAGGGACAGTAAGATAATATTGTTGTATCCAGTCAGGGTAATCGGTGGGGGCACTGCGTAGCCCTTCGGCATCGGCCAGTGAGAACCGAGACTCAACATTGTATTGGTCACCCTGACGCAGCACGTAGCGGGAGCGTACGGAAGAGACAAGCAGCCGGCCGGTAGGGTCACTGGCACCTTCAATAACAATTTGGCGGTCGGTGGAGACCATTTGTGGGGCAGCGTAGAGGAAGCTGGAGTTGGGCAAGTAGTTAACCACGGTTTGGGTGATTACTTCGCGGCCGGCCGATAGCGGAATGTTGAGGTCGCCATCATCGGGGAAATGCAGAACGGGGTCTTCAACGAACTGGGCTGTCCAACGGCCGTTTTCATACGTATCATACGCAATCGCCTCCCAGTACGCATACGGCAGCCGCCCACCTACATACACATCCATGATGGGCGTGTTGCCCACGTTGCGTGGCCCACCCAGCACCAATGTATCCTGGTAGGGGTCACTGACCCCCGACCCATACGAGCGCAGCGAAGAAAACAGCCGCGTCCAGTTATCCTGGAACTGTCGCCACGGGCCGCGAGTGCCCCCCAGCGCATCACCCACGGCAGCACTGGCCGAAAGTGACGGCATTACCCAGGCCAGCATCAGTGCCAGCAGCGCCGCCAACAGTGCCGACCGCATAAAATCAAAGTGGATGCCGGTGTCAAACCGCACCCGGCCAGAACGCCACTTTTTCTCTTGGTCGGCCAGGTGCGTGCGAGCCACATAGATGAGTGCCAAAAGCGTGTAGGCGGCCAGGTAAAGCCCCAGCAGTTTGGGGCCGTTGTAGTAATACACGACGCTAAGGAGAACGATGCCGGTTGGCACCACCGCCAGCCATACCCGCGACTGGCGAAAGGTGAACCAGGCTCCGGTGTAGCCAAGTAACCAATAAATGAAGGAGGTTTGGATGACAAAAATGAGGCCGTCGCGGCTGGTGCCACCATTAAATGCTTTTTCAAACCAGTCGGCCTGCCGCGTGAAGATTTCAATGACCCGCACGCGCCACGTTTCTTCGGCCGGCAAGATGCTGGCAACCAGCCATGAGACGACAAACAAGCCATAGACAAAGGAAAAGAGGTGGGCAGTGCGGCTTTGAAAACGGCTTTTAGCTAATAACAAACCTGTGAGGACGGCGAGGCTGCCGGTGAGAGGAATAATTTGCAGCCCGTCAATGAGGTCGGCCTGATTGAGCGCCAGTGCCGCGACCAAGATCATGGCCCAGAGTAAAAACAGGGTTGTCCAACCTTCTTCTAGTTTTAAGCGAGCATCCATTATCAAGCCTCCTCGTGTTTTCAAGGGGTTCAGTTTTTGTGTAGACCAAAAGCGTGGTCATTATAACAAGATGCCACTAAAATGACACCGAATTGTCGAGGAGTTAAGGGGCGGTTAAGCTGGGCGATTGGGGCGACGGGGTGGGGAGGGAGAAACGGCCGTTTTTCGCGCCTGCCACCCCTGCCAAACAGCCCACAACGCCACCAATCCTACCGCCGCCACCGCCAGCCAGCCATACCAGCGGTTGCTGGCCGGCCGCACCACCATATCAAACGCCACTTCACCAGCCCCAGCCTCGCTGGCAACGGCCACAACGACGGTGTAAGTGCCGCTATCCGCCAGGGTAAAGTCCGTTTCGTAGAACAGCTTGTTGACAGATTGGTCAGTCGTGGCTGAGGTGGTCAAGATAGGCGTTTGGGTGTCTGTAGCGAGGATGTCTAGCTGGACGGTCGCATTTAAAATCGGTGCCTGAGTGGTTGGCTCAGCCAATCCAACGGTGATGTGAATGGGCTGGTTGGTTAAGGCGGTTGGCGGGTTCATCCAAACCGACACTACAAACGGGCCGACGGCTTCATTGTTAACCTGAATATCACCACCGCCGTGAGCCATTAAAACGGCCGGCATTGACCACCACAATATTGCCAGCAACAAAAAGAGAACAAGATACCATTTACGCTGCAAAATCAAATTGTCCATCCTGAAAACAGGACGCTGATTCGTCTGATTACAGAAGTTGGCGATGGCCTCTATTTCGGCCATACGGTTGTCATTCCTGCGAAAGCAGGAATCCAAGCGTGCTTCTGGCTTAAACAAGGGCTGTCCCGGAAAAATCAGCATCCCGCTTCGCTTCTTCGTAGTGCGGTTGCGCCGCCTCATAAACACCTTTCTGCGGCAGGCAGGCCCAACGTGCCTAACACACACCCTATTATATATTACGGCCGTCAGAAATTCAGGGGTTGTTGGCAAATGTAGGGGCGTATGCAATACACCCTGCCCGTGTTAGATTGTGGTTAGGTAGTGTAGAGACGCAAAATTTTGCGTCTCTACCATTGATACCCCTAGCCTATTAGTCCTATTCCCTTGTCCTATTGCCCGTATTGGCTATAGTTCCCGCCATCCTAATAGGAGTTGCCAATGAAACCATCACCCAGTCGCAAGCTGTGCTGCTGGTTTTTGTCCATCAAACCAAAGCTGCTGCTATTCACTAGGCTCTGTTGACTTTCGGAAGTTGAACCGCAAAGTACGCAGAGGGCGCAGAGAAAGAGAAGAAAACAAGTTCAATCTCTGCGATCTTTGCGCCCTCTGCGGTGAAATCTGCTTCTTCTTGCCAACTATCAACAGAACTCGGTAGGTTGTGCCAGCCGCTTTACCGGGAGGAAAGAGTGTGTTAACCCCACGTCGTCTTGTTGTCTTCAACCTCGTCATCTTTTTGCTTGGCCTCACCGTTCTCTACAGCTATGCCAGCACCACGCCCACCACCGTGCCGCCCAGCCGCCCTTACAAGCCACAGCCAGCCGGCAGGGCAGGGGAGGCCATACACCTCTCGTATATCAGCTATACGAAAAATGGGGGGGGGTGAAACCAGCACCCTAACCCACCCCCTGGACAGCGACCGCCACACCCTCCAGTCCGCCACTGCCGTCCGCGCCCTTGTCAGCCAGCCCGAACCCACCGCCTGCGAAGCCGACAGCCTCCACGCCTCCCCCAACGGAGCCTATCTTATCCAGCAGTACAACTGCCACGACAACCTCATTGCCCAACTGATTCCCACCACCGCCGCCAACCTAACCCCCACCAGCATGAGCCGCAGCTACTTTCTCGACTGGTCGCCCGACGGCAACTGGTTCCTGCTGCGCGACGTTGACCAGCTTGAGGCCAACCAACTGCTGTTGATAGCCGCCGATGGCTCGACCAGACGGCCGCTGACGCTTCCTTTTGGCACCTACGGCGCCACCTTTACCCCCGACGGCACCGCCCTGGTCTACACGGCCAGCCGTGGGCTGGGGTTTGGCAGCGAAATCGGCCGCTATGATCTTGCCACGGGTGCGCTGACCCAGCAGCGCACTTTTCCCCAGCAAACCGTTGCCTACCCGCGCTGGTCGCCAGATGGACAGCAGATGGCCTATATTCTCATGCCGGACAGCAACATTCCCTTTACCGTGGGCGACCTGTGGCTGGCCGATGCTACGGGCAAACCCGTGACGCGGCTGGATGAGGTGGACGCCGGTCACGGCTACCCGCCGGCCTGGTCGCCCGACGGCCAAACGATTGCCTATGTCAAGCGGGAAAACCCCCAATCACAGCAAGCTAACCACGATGCCACCGCCTTGCACAGCAATCTCTACCACATCTCTCCGACTACCCAACGAATTACCCAGCTAACGCATTTTGCTGAGAGTTTGGTATATGATATTGCCTGGTCACCGGACGGCCGGCTGGCTTTTACAGCTAATGATGCGGTGTGGGTATTGGAACTGGGGCAAACGCCGCTGCGGGTTACGACGGTCGGCATCGGCCGGCACCCGGTTTGGCTGGTCGCCCCGTCACCCTAACGCATTTTCACAGACAAAAAAGGATTGAACGATGAACGCTTTACGCTTCTTGAGCTTGTGTGTCCTCTTGCTGTTGGTTGCTGCCTGTTCAGCAGGGGAGGCGGCGTTGCCAACAACAGCTGCGATCAGTGAAGTGACGACCAGCTTGCCCACCCATACGCCAGTCTCCCCAGCGGCCCCAACTGCCACGCTTCCCGCCACTAACACCCCAACCTCCCCAACGTTGCCCCCTACCCTTACATCCACACCACCAGCACCTACAGCTACTGCCCTTCCAACCGCCACCCCCTCCGTTCCTTTTACACAGGGAACCCTCTATTTTATTTGGCAACCTGATCCCAAACCCGCTCCGGAAGATATGGGGCTAGATGAAGCTCCAGCTAAGAATTTGTATGCCGCCATTCCTAGCCAAGTGCCAGATGAATGGAAAATAACACCTGTCTTGACAAATATACGCTGCTTTTGCCAACCTAAATTATCGCCTGGCAATTCCCAACTGGCTTTTATCCAAACAGAGGATAGCAATCAAGATGGATACTTTTACACCTCTGAGGATAGGCAAACACTCTACACCTACAATTTATTAGAAAACCAGCTAACCCGCTTAGATCATTTTGATTTCTCGGAACAATATAGCTGGTTAAGCGACAATGAAACTCTTTTGTACAGGTATAGATACAATGCAAATTGGGGACTTACGAAAACTGATGGTTTCCCTTCGGTTCCCTTAGTTAATAACCTACAAGGAATGCCTGAAACTCCTCTCAATATACGCCATTTAGATAATTCCCCGAATGGACAGCTACAAGCCATTACCATTTGGACAAACTCCTCAAGAATTCAACTTGCTTTATTCGACATAACTCAAGAAACGATAACACCAATCCTTGACGCTAACGGAAGTGACATTTTGATCTCTTGGTCTCCTGATAATCAACGGTTAGCTGCAACCCTTATCGCTGGAACCCAAGAGCTTTATGTGATCGACACGGAAACATTGTCAGCGGCCCAGATAGTAACCACGGAAAACTTAGAAAAACGAATCTACCCACCCGCTTGGTCTCCTCAAGGAGAATGGTTAGCTTTTGTGGAAAACAAGACTACACTGTGGAGTTGGCACCGGCCAACAGCCACAGTCGCGCAGCTTGCTAGTAAAAACTTTGTTGGCTCGCCAGTTTGGTCTCCCCATAAGGACATGGTTGCCGTCAGCTTTACAACAGATGAGGCAGGTGGCATCCTGTTAGCCAATCCAGCGGAAAAAAGTTTAGCTGAACTAACCCTCGACAGCACGCCGATTGGCTCTCCTATTTGGACACCCGATGGACAGTGGCTCTTGTTTCCAGCCAAACAAAATGAGACAACCGGTTACTATCTGATTCACCATCAAGGTGGTGATGTCTATCCGGTTTTTGACACGACAGGTCTCTATGAGCCAAGCGACTTTTTCTGGCTATCCAACTAGACGCTAAAACAGTCCCTTCCCACACAAACATCTAATACGAGGTTGCTATGCACAAAAAATTACTCTTCCTCTCTTTTGTCAATATCATGTATTGGGCTAATCTTTTTTACTTGGTGAAACCAGAATCACTTCCGATCAACACTTTTGAAATAGTCCAAGCGCAAACTCAACCACCTAGCCCATTTTTGGGGGCTGTTTACTATGGGCAAAAAGCAGTTAATAACGTCTTTGATCATCAATATCCTTTTTTCCAACCCAAAGACGATGGGAATAACTTTGTTGCACATTATGATGGTAATTTTCTAGGTGATGATGAGCCTATTCCAGATGGGTATGGTTATGATCAACACTTGGGGGTTGATTACTATATGGAGTATCAACCCATTCTTGCCGGAGCCAGTGGGAGGGTTTTAGAAGCTGGCTGGTCGGATTCTACAAATCACCAGCGGCTTTATGGCCTTCACGTCCAAATGATTCATGATGCCAACCAAAACTACCGGGTCTTGTATGGACATATGAGTGCACTCACCGTTGAAACGGGGGATGAGATTACCTTGTCCGACCTGCAAGATAATAGCCGCAAGAGAATAATAGGCATTAGTGGCAATACAGGCTCTGTAAGAGGCGGTTGCCCTCCTGTTTACGAAAACCCTTTATGCTCTCCCCATCTACATTTAGAAGTCCGTACTTTTGGTCACGTAGAGCCAGAAAAAAATAATATTCCTGTTGATCCATATGGCTGGATTGGAGACCTGCAAAACCCATCAGTAGCAGATCCATGGGCAACCCATCCTGATGGTATTGGCGCAGTCAGCTACAATCTTTGGCAAAATCGGCCGGCGACGTGGTCTCCTCAATACAATGCTAGCGGCTCCAACGGCCCTGCTATTGCAGCACCCCCTATAAATGACAGAGTGTATATTATTGATGACAGCAATCCATCAGCTTTTAGTACCACTGGAACCTGTTGGCATAATGAAAATGTTTTTGTAGGGCTTAATAATAGTTACCATTGGTCTCTGTCTCAGGAGACAGCTTCAATATGTGAAGCCAAATGGGCTATCGACTTGGATGAGTTTCAAGCAATGCCCGGTGATTATGATGTGTACGTGCGTGTTCCCGAAGTTATCTCTAGAACACTTAGTGCCACATACAGCATTCATCATGCTAGTAGTGTGGATGAAGGTAAAGTTGTGCAAGCAACCTATCCCAATACTGCACATGATGCGTGGGCATATATTGGCCAGTACAATTTTATTATAGATGACACAATAGCAGAGTTTATTACCTTGACAAACTCTACGATTGAACAGGACGCAAATTTAGGAAACGTTGTTGTCGCAGATGCTATTCGCTTGACACCTGTTGATTCATCTTCTTCACCCCTCCCTCCACATAGCACAAGCTCAAAATTCTGGTTGGCTAATTATTCTACCAGCCAAGCCTTAGTCACGGATTTTTATATTAATGAAAATATTAGCCAGCCAATCAACAGCTTTGGCTCATCTGTTCGTGCCGCATCCGCTTCGCGCAGTAGTGCTAACATTGCCTATTATTTGCTAGACAACAATGAGATTTGGCACACGACAAACGGCGGTCAAAGCTTTAGTCAAACAAATTTTGACTCCAGTGGTTATGACGCTACGGATGTCTTTGTTTCATATAGCAACCCGCTAGAACTTTGGGTTGTTGTCAATAATGGCGACGGCTCAACCAATTGCAATGACACAACAGCTTGGGCACGCCTTTATCATTCTGCCAACGGCGGCAATAGTTGGTCATGGAGTCGTATTCAAGACCCTGAAGCATACTGCATTCGTTCGGTTAATCGTGGAGCCGTCCATCCAACCAACAGCCAAATTCTCTATGTTGGCGGGCGCGGGGAAGGGCAGAATGGTAAATATGATGCGATCATTTATCGTTCTCTGGATGGTGGAGCAAATTGGGAGCGCAATTGGAGCCACGATTGGGCTAACGGTCCAAACAATTCTTCACGCACCACTTCAATTGTGACACCAACTCGTGGCCGAAATGCTGGTTCCGTCTGGTATGCAGGCATTTGGGGAAACGGAGGTCTTTCACCGCAAGAATTGCATGGTGTTATTCGTAATCAAGGTAGTGGTTGGGTGTATAAAGCAATTGAAAATTGTGATGGATGTCCAACGGCAACTAGTATTGTGCGTGTTATTGACCTCGCAGTGGATGCCTGGGATGATCAACTTGTTTTAGCTTTGGTTGATGGATGGGGTATTTTCCGCTCAACAAATGGGGGAGAAACTTGGTCACAGGTCATTAGTAACAATGCTGTTAATACTGACTGGCGTATAAAGGCTGATCCAACCTTCCATAATACCTTTTGGCTAACAGGCCGGAATGTGAACGACAATAAGGGTTCTGGACTTTTTTATAGCGAGGATGGTGGGCAAACTTGGCAACGTGCCTTTACAGAGTCTGTTTTGTACTTAGGCGGCGGGACTGCCTATGGACGTACAGCCCTGGCCATATCTCCCCTTTCTATTACTCAAGATGATGAAGTAACAACACCAGAGGGGACAGCCAAGATCATAGATGTCTTAGCCAATGATAGCGATCCAAATAACTTAAACATTGAATCTGTCACCCAGCCAGAAAATGGTCAAGTAGGTGTTTCCGAGGAAGACATACCTGAATCAGGCTATTACTTAGCCACCAATTACTCCCGAATAACCTATACACCAAATTCAGGGTTTATCGGCATCGATTATTTCACCTACACAGTGAGTGATGCAGATGGGCGAGAAAACACGGCTGTTGTTACAGTCATCGTTGGGGCTTGCAGCAGCCCACAGGCCAATTTTTCAGCTTCACCTACTAATGGAGAATCTCCGTTAATTGTTCAATTTACTGATGAATCTAGCTGTTTACCAACTACGTTTACTTGGAACTTTGGCGACGGCACGGCCGTGGCTAACGAGCAAAACCCAGTACACACATACACCCAACCCGGCAGCTACACCGTCTCCCTCACCGTTAGCAACGCCAACGGCAGCGATACCGAAACAAGAACCAACTACATCACAATTAGCGAAACACCCACGGCCACGCCGACGGCCACCGACACCCCAGCGGCCACAGAAACCCCCACCAACACCGCTGTTCCCCCCACACCCACCGACACACCCACGGCGACCTTCACACCACTGCCGACAGAAACACCAACCCTTACCGCCACCCCCAGCGGCCCCATCGTCCTGACCCCCAGCGCCGACGCACGGGTCAAAGTGGGTTCTACCAGCAATTATGGTAGCGACAGTAACCTACAGCTGCGGGATGGCACCCTGGACGGTGGCTCCATCTACCAAAGCTACCTCAAATTCGACCTGTCCACCCTCAGCGGCACCGTCACCCATGCCACGCTGCGGCTCTATGCCTCAGACGGCAGCAGCAGCGGCGGCTCCGTCTACCCCGTCAGCAGCAGCAGTTGGGGGGAATTGACCATCAACGGCCAAAATGCTCCGGCCATGGGCAGCAGCGCCCTTGCCACCGTCGGCAGCGTCGGCAACGGCCAGTGGGTCGAATGGGACATCACCGGAGCCGTCAGCAGCGGTGGGCTATTGAGCCTAGGGCTAACCAATAGCTCCACCAACAGCGTCTATTACAACAGCCGCGAAACCGGGGCGTTGGCACCCCAGTTGGTCATCACGCTCAACGGAGTTGCTCCCACCGCGACACCAACAGATTCTGGTATCCCCACCGATACACCAACACCAACCCATACCCCAACCAGCACCCTCACGCCAACAAATACGCCGACACCCACCAACACCCCCACTCCTGGCGGGCAGCAAAACTACCTCTTTGCCCCCATAGCCGATGCCCACGTCAAATCTACCAGCCCCACCGGGAATTACTATAATGCCCCCGACCTCGTTTTACGTGATGGCTCCCCCACCTACAACAGCTATCTTCAATTTGCCGTTAACGGGGTCAGCGGCAGCGTCAGCCGCGCCACCCTGCGGCTCTATGCCACCGGCTCCGGCAGCGATGGCGGCACCGTCTATGCCGTTGGCAGCAACTGGACAGAAACCAACCTGACTTGGAACACCGCTCCCGCGTTGGCAACCGTGTTGGACAGTTCGCCCGGTGTGGCTTTGGGGCAATGGCTGGAGTTTGATGTAACCTCGGTGGTGACGGGCAATGGAACCGTGAGCTTTGGCATCCACACCCTTTCCAGCAACAGCGACAGCTACAGCAGCCGTGAAGGCAGCCAGCCGCCGCAATTGCTCATTGAAACGGGTGGCCCTACTCCCACGCCTACCCATACACCAACGAAAACGCCTACGCCCACAGCCACCACCACGCCTGGGCCTACCAGCACCTTTACTCCCACGCCAACGGCCACCACTAACCCCAATCAGCCCATCTTCACCCCCGTCGCCGATGCCTATATCAAGGTGGGGAACAACACGACCACCTATGGATCCAGCGACCCCACCCAAATGCGGCTGCGCTTTGGCGACCCGGATTATGATGGCTATCTGCGCTTTGCCGTGACAGGGGTGAGCAAGCAGGTGACGCAGGCGACGCTGCGGCTCTATGCCACCAGCAGCAATAGCAGCGATGCTGGCCGACTGTACCAGGTAGACAACAACTGGACAGAAACAGGGATTCACGGCAACAACGCCCCGCCGATGATTAGTGCCTTAGTGGATGGGGTGGGGTCAACCAGCGCCAATCAGTGGGTCGAGTTTGATGTGAGCGACATTGTGATGGGCAACGGCACCTTTAGCTTTGGGCTGACCACCACCTCTGGCTCCAGCCATTACTACAGCACCAAAGAGGGGAGCTATGCCCCGCAGTTGGTGTTGGTGTTGAACAACACCAGTGTGACCAGCCCAACGGCTAACTTCACCGCCACGCCGCTAACGGGTACACCACCTTTGACGGTGGCCTTTAGCGACCAAACGACGGGGCAGCCCACAAGCTGGCTATGGGAGTTTGGCGATGGCACCACGGCGACGGTGCGCCACCCGGTGCATACGTATGCTAACGCGGGGACGTATACGGTGAAGTTGACGGTGGGGAATGCGGCCGGCAGCAGCAGCAAAACCAGAACATCCTATATTACCGTCTCTACGCCGCCACCCACCACCTTCACACTGACCCCCGCAGACGTTGCAATTGGTGACGGCTTTGGGTTTTCGGTTGCGGTAGATGGCAATTATGCCGTGGTTGGTGCGCCCTTTGATGATAATAACAAAGGGGTGGATGCGGGTGCCGCCTATGTGTGGCAGTGGACGGGTACTGTTTGGGCAGAGGTTGCCAAATTGACAGCCAGCGACGGCGTGAGCGATGGCCTCTTTGGCTGGAGCGTGGCGATTTCTGGCGACAGAATCATGATTGGGGCACCTTACCATGATTCGGAAGCAGGGGCAGTCTATATTTTCCAGCGCAGCGGGTCTAGTTGGAATCAGCAGGCAAAACTCAATGCCACGGATTGGGCGCAAGGGGACATGCTGGGAACGGCCGTTTCGCTCAACGGCAACTACGCTTTGGCCGGAGCACCCGGAAGAAACTATGGGGGAGCCTACATCTTTTACTGGAATGGCGCGAATTGGCAGCAAACGGCCAAGCTCGCCCCAAGCGACGGCGGCTACAGTGGTAATTCTTTTGGTAAAGCCGTTGCCATCCAAAACGGGGTTGCCCTTGTGGGATCACCATACGAGCCTACCAATAGCAGCGGCGGTGATTACCGTGAAGACGCTGGCGCGGTCTATGCCTTCCGGCTATCCGGCTCAAGCTGGTCGCAAGAAGCCAAGCTAGTGGCAACGCCCCACAGCAGCAACGAGTATTTTGGTGACTCGGTGGCACTCGATAATGGGGTGGCTGTGGTTGGTGCATTTCTCACCCGTAAAGCGTATGTCTTTACCAACAGCGGCTCTAGCTGGGCGCAGCAGACCGTGCTCATACCTAACCAAGCGACAGGGGCGGTTTATGGCGTGGATGTGGTGGGGCAAACGGCCGTTCTTGGTCACGCCAACAAAATCACTTTGTTTGGGCAAGCTGGCAACAGTTGGACAGAAATTGATTCCATCTCCGAGATAATGGATATCAATTTTGGTCAGACAGCCAGTCTAACCACAAACTGGTTGCTGATTGGTGCATCGGGTGATGATATCAGAGGCACGAACGCTGGTGCTGTTTATGTTTATCCCTTGAACTAGCCCAGGGAAGGTGACGTAGGGCGTATGCAATACGCCCCTACCGTCCTGTTGTGGACGGGTCATGTAGAGACGCAAAATTTTGCGTCTCTACGTCACCCACCCACATACACCCGCAAACTACCCGTTGTTTTTACTGACCAAAACAAGATAGCCGATGCCGCCGATGAGGGCAAAAATGAACCATTGGATGGCATAGCTGAGGTGGGGGCCTTCGGAAAGGTCTATGACCTGTTCAGCGCGGAAGGGTGGGGCTTGGTTGTCGCCCGCTTGGGGCGTTTGAATGAGGTAAACAGGCAGCAGGGTGTAAGGTAGTTGCGGCTGGATTTGGGCAATGTCTACACGGAACCATTCCAGCGGCGGCTGGTCGCTGCTGCTGCCGCTGGCGCGAGACACCGTTTCGGTTAGCCCAATGTAGCCGTGGATGGTTTGCTGGCCGGGTTGGTCGTATTGGCGGCGGTTGGAAACGGCCGTTTCTGCCTCAGGAATCCAGCCCCGGTTCACCAAAACGGCCGTTTTGCCATCAGCCAGCACTAATGGAGCCAGCAAATAGGCACCGGGTCGCCCCTGCCATAGCTGCAATTTCACAATGCCCTGCTGGTCAAAGTCAAACGTGCCGCTGGCGACGGCCTGACGGTCTTTGAGAGGGGTGAGGTCAGGGGGGAAAACGGCCGTTGCCAAATCCAGTGGCTCCGATTGCAGCACCGCCAGCAGTGCCGCATTCGCTTCCCGCCGCTGTGCCAGCCGGTCTAATTGCCAAATCCCCATCCGCACAAACAGTGCCATGATTGCCAGCACCAGAATCGTCACCCACCACCACTTGCGGCTTACCAATGCCGCCAGCAGCACCCCAAATCTTGGCATAGTCATGATGGCCTCTTAATTCCAGGCGCCGCTACGATCTTCTCGTTACCCCAATTGTCTTTTTCTGACAGCCTTGGTTTTTTGCTTTCCCCACCTAACATGCGTGCAATGAGTACCAACGCCGCAATCAAAAACATCATGCTGCCGGGAATCCACATGATGATGCCGCCAATGCGTTGGTCGGTTAAAGCGTCAATACCCCACAGCCGTGGAACCGATAAATAGTAGGTGTAGGCAACCTCTGGCAGAAACGCTAACACAACGCCCACCACCATGTTGGGCGGCACCGCGCCAATCAAAAAAGCAATCCGCCCTAAAAGGCTTTTCTGTTCGTGGATATATGGCCCGGCACCTGTGGCATACCACCAGAAAACCATGCTTGCCACAAAAAAGGTCAGGTGTTCGAGATTATGAACCCATTCATAGCGCAGAGCCGCATTGTACATATTGGGGTCATGCCAACCAATAACCGACACCACCCACACCAGCCAGATAATGCCGGGAGAGGTGGCGACGCGCAGCCCACGCCGGAACGATGATTGTTTGTGTAGTAAACGGCTTAGCCCTCCGCCAACTTTTAGCCGCCAGCCATCAGGCAGCCCCCAAAGGATAAAGGGCATGGGGTTTGCTAAAAAGAGTAGAGGGGGAGCTATCATGATCAGCAGCAAGTGCTGGATCATGTGCATAAAAAAGAGCTGCTGCCCCAAGGGGGCGATGGGGGAGATGAGGGCTAGGGCGATGAAAAAGAGGCCGAGTAGGTAGGAGCCAAATCGCCAGCGTGAGGTTAATTTACGGCCGTTTTTCCCCCCCGCATTTGTCCGCCGCCATAAACGCCACCACCCCCTAGAATAAAGCGTCCCGGCCAAGGCCAGGACGACAATTACTTCTATACGCCAATCCCATGAGAGCAATACAGCTTTTAGGACGGGATCCATTTTCGGTAATCAGTTATCAGTAACCGGTAATCAACTACTGATAACTGATTACCGATTACTGATTACCAGTAATTATCCATGAAAAGGTGTGCCAATGAGATAGAGTGCTGGGTAGAAGAAAACCCAGATCACATCAACATAGTGCCAGTAAATAGCACACGCCTCGACACCCCAATGCTTTTCCACCGAAAAATGACCGCGACGGCCGTTATTCCACACAATCAGCAAAAAGATGATGCCACTCAATACGTGCAGCGCGTGCATCCCCGTCATGGCAAAGAAAATGCCCGACACCACCCCATCTGATGGCTTCAAATGCCCAAATATCTCAATGCCAGCCACATTGGCTTCCAGGCCAAAAATGTTCCATTCCATTACCACTACGCCAACAAAAAAGACCGCGCCTAAAATAGCGGCTATCATATAGCTGGTAAGGAACGTGCGGCGATCACCATGTCCCATTGCCGTTTCACCACGGTAGACAAAATAGCTACTTACCAAAAGCACGCTGGTGGTGATTAGACCCAGCTCCTGGCTCAGTTCGGGACGATGATTGCCCCACAAAACAAAGCGAGCAGACAACAGCGCAATAAACAGAAATAGCTCTGAAAAGCAAAACAGCCATAGACCCAGCCGATTGCTCTTCAATTGGATTCCATAGGGCATTTCATGACCATGTGCATGGTCATCATGATGTGCAGTAACGGCGCTCATCAATGACTCTCCTCACGCCAAAGGCGATATACGTGCATAAAGAAGTTAACAATTAAAGCCGCTTTGATAAGCGCAATAATAAACAGTGGCACTGTCAATGGAATAGAGGCCTGGGCCACAATATATTCGCCAATCGTTAGAATGGCTAACGCAATGAAAACAGTATACCCTGTTCGCATTGCTGCTGCTTTATTTTCACTACTCACCCGTTAATCTCCTCGTAAAAATAGCCGCCTGCCACTTGGTACAGGCGGCACCTTTTGTGCAAAACCTTAGTCGGCTGCGGCCATGGCCTGTGTATAAACTGAGTCAGCCAAACCGTAATCATAGGGTTCACCAACTACCTCAAATGGAATATCGTAGTTGAATTCGGGTAGTGGCGATGGAACTTGCCATTCGGGAGAACGGGATTTCCAGGGATTTGTTTCAGCCACACGCTCGGTGCGGGCACTAACGGCAAAATTGTAGACCATAATCAAGACTGACCAACCAATAACCAGAGCCGCGAGGGTAATCATGATGTGGGTGGTTTGGAGACCTAAACTAGGATCATAATCCCAAATACGCCGCCGCATCCCAAAGATACCGGCACTCATCTGCCCAAAGCTCATCACCCAGAAACCGGGAACCATGAGCCAGAAATGCAGTTTGCCTAAGCCCTCTTTGTACATATGGCCGGTAATCTTGGGGTACCAGTAATAGAGTGCGGCAAAGAAGGGGAAGACAAACCCACCAAACATCGTGGCGTGGAAGTGCCCAACCACCCAATAGGTATCATGCAGGTGTAAATCTGTGGGAATGGTACCGAGAATAGGCCCACTGATACCGCCAATGAGGAACACAGAGATAGCACCTAAGACGAATAGCATGGGGGTTTCAAAGCTCATCTTACCGCCCCACATAGTGGCAACCCAGCTAAAGAATTTGACCCCGGTCGGTACTGCAACGAGCATGGTGGCAATCATGAAGGGAATACGCAGCGCGTCATTCATGCCGGAGGTGAACATGTGATGTGCCCAGACAAGAAAGCCGACGAAAGCAATGCCCAAGCTGGAGAGTGCAATCCAGCGATAGCCAAAGAGGGGTTTGCGGGTAAAGACGGGGAGCAGTTCGCTGATGATGCCTAGACCCGGCAAGATAAAGACATAGACAGCGGGGTGGGAATAGAACCAGAAGATGTGCTGGTAAAGAATGGGGTTCCCACCCATTTCGGGGTTAAAGAAGGTAAGGCCAATAGCACGTTCAGCGACCGTCATCGTTAGCGCGACACCAACGGTTTGGGTGGCTGTGAACTGGATGAGGGAAGCGGCCAGGGCTGCCCAAACAAAGATCGGCATGCGGAAAAGCGACATGCCCTTAGCCCGCATGGTAGCCGTGGTTACGATCATGTTGATGGAACCGGCAATAGACGAAAAGCCGTTGATGTAGAAACCCAGCATGAAGAGCAGTACACCGGCCGATGTCCGCAGAGCCAGAGGTGAGTAAGCAACCCAGCCGGTGTCCCAACCGCCTAAAACCATCGCCAAAAGTACCAGGACGATGGATGGGATACCTACCCAGTAGCTAAAGGCATTGAGACGCGGGAAGGCCATGTCGGATGCGCCAATCATGATGGGGCCGAGGTAGTTAACCATGGCCCCAACCCCAAGCAAGATGGCAACAATCATGACGATGCCGTGGGCACTAAAGAGGGTATTAAACTGATCCGCTTCGAGGTATTGGAAGCCGGGGGCAACCAATTCAAGGCGAAACAAAATGGCAAAGAGGCCACCTACCAGCAGGACAAAAACAGAGGTATAGCCGTATTGAATGCCAATGACTTTGTGGTTGACATCCGGGAAGAGATAACGCGCCCATTCTGGCATTCCTTCGGGTGCGCCGTGATGCAGGTGCGTTTCGGCTCCAACCATCCATTTGAACCAGTCGGTGAGAACGCCGCCAAAGATGAGGAAGGTGATGACGCTGAGGATGGCACCAAAGACCATGGCTCCTTCGGAAAAGGTAATGCCAGCAAATTGAATGTTAGCGGCATCGCTGGTGTAGCCGAGAGCGGCACGTAGCCCATCAACAATGCCAATGCCCAGCAGGAGGCCAACAAGCTGACCAACGAGACCCCATACGTAGGAGCTGGCTCCGCCGTAGTAGAGAAAACGACCGAGGCGCGTGTTGTGGAACAGTCCTACACCAGAACCTAGCCCGACGACGGCGTGGATGGCGACGAGGAGGGCACCAATGGTGGGGTAGAGGAAGTCGTAGGCAATTTGCGGGGGCTTGATGATGGTCAGTGAACTGACAATCGCGTCGTGGATGCTGCGTAAGGCAAGTGCGATGACAAGCCCAATGGCTGCACCAAAGATACCGGAGACGATGGCGTTTGCGCCCTTTGAACGAGTGATTTTAAGAATGAATTCCATGAATAGCGTTCTCCTTACTGGTATTAACGGCCGTTTTCTACTGCAACGTTTCCATAAAAGCAATCAGGTCGCCAATAATGTCAACCTCAAAGCCTTGGGTATCCAAAACATTTTGCTCGATTTCACCAATCGTGTCAGCAAAATTTTGCGGCATCACATTGGGTTGGAAGCCAGCAACAATTTGGGCATTGGGGTCTACGACCGAATTGCGGATATAGTCGGCATCAATAACCACAGAAGAGCCATCAGCCATGGCTTCCTGCCGCCCAATAATCGCTTGCCATGTGGGGCCGGCCAAAGCCGTTCCATCCGTCGAGTGGCAGGCTACGCAGTTCAGGTTAGGATCCGAATACCAAAGTTGCCCACGTTCGGCCGGTTCCAAATCAGCATAAACCGGCACATTAGAAGCCTCTTCAATCCAGGCTGCATAAGCCTCCGGCCCCATTACCAACACTTCAGCCCGCATATCAGCATGACCCGTACCACAAATTTCGGCACAGCGAACCTTGTAAGTACCTTCTTTTGTTGGTTCAATGCGTAGCTTTGTGGTTTGCCCAGGAACCAAATCTTGCTTTACGCGGAATTCAGGTACCCAAAAAGAGTGAAGAACATCTACAGAATTCAGCTCTAGCACAATGGGTTGCCCTACCTCTAAAGCCAGTTGCCCAGAAACAAGTGCTTCATGCTCAGGGTAAGTAAATTTCCAACCCCACTGCCGGGCTTCCACCTGAATCGTAATTTCCCCCTGTTGGGGTGCAATTAAATCATTGAGCAAAATAGCTCCATACACACCAAAGCCCAACACGACGACCGTAGGAATAACCGTCCAGCCGATTTCTAAAGCTGTGTTGCTATGAATATGCGGTCCGTCTTCATCATCGCCAGGGCGCCGCCGAAAAACAAAGGCGGAATAAAGCATGAGCACCATGATGAGCGCAAACAGGAATGAGATCATCCAAAAATGAATGCTAAAAAACCCATCTATGGGGCCGGCTTGAGCACTGGCGGCAACCGGCAGCGTAAAAAGCCAGCCAAAGAACACGCGCAGGAGCAATGTTACAACCACAATTAGAACAGCAACGATAGCAAGGTGTCTGCTATTATTCATCTTTCTTTCCTACCTACTTCACGTGCAGCATACATGCAGCACCGTTATACGGGGGTGTTTAGATAGACAGCAAAGCCAATGCCCAGACCCACAACAAGCAGCCCAGTGAGAATGACAACAATCATATCCCAGGGAATGGTTGGGGAATCGGTATCTGCTTCTTTGAGACGACGGGGTCGCATCCGCAGAGCCAGGTAAATGGCGAAAGCAACAACGACAATCCACGTTATCATTGAAGATACGTTAATGATAGGCCCACCAAATATCTTGCCAAGTAGGGAATCCCCAACTACCAGTTCGTTAGCGGGGTAGAAGGTGCGCATAACCATCATGCCAAAAAAGATGCCAAACATAATGATAATGAGCGAGGTTGACCAAGCTGACCAACGCGGCATTTCATGAGATGGCATCGGATTGGGTTTACGGTCAATGCGCATTCCTTTTATGTCGCTGTTGACTTTCTTTTCCAGGGCTTGCTCGCTGGCTTTATAGTTGTCATCATCTTTTGCCCGTTGGATAAAATTAGCCAGAAAACGATAGAGGAAGGCCAGGACAATGCCGGGAACGATGACTGCGCCAATAAAGAAGGCGGCTAAAACACCAAAAATGACGAAGCCATTAACGGTACTAACGTTGAGCTGCTCTGCCAACATGGGGCCAATGCCGGGAATGGTGTCCAGGGCAATTTGCTCTGCTGCCACGGGTACGCGGGATGGTGTAACGCCACCGCCACCGCTAAATAAAGAGGGCCAAACGGCCGTTAAGACACTTGTTGCCACCAAAATGGCAATAATCATTCCCCAGTTTCGTAAAGATTCTTTGTTGCTCAAGAGACTCTTCTCCGCTTACTTGGTTATTGGCAAACAAACCATTTTTACTCAAATTTAGCTGTTTGCTCCAACATCTCTTCCGTTTGTGTATTTTAGCACAATCAAAGATGCAGGCAATTTTACAAAACCGCCTGAATATCGGTGCCGCTATTTTCCAAAACGAGATAGATAGACGTTATTTCCCGCTATTATACCTATTCTTGGCTAAACAGGAATAGCAATTAACCCCAAGGCACCGGGGCCAAGATTAATAGCAACGGCCACAGCCATGTCTACCGTCATCAGCTCATGAATGTTAAAAGTCGCTTCGGCCTGCTGGCGCAATTGGGCGGCATCGGCCGGGGAATTGGCGTGGATGACGGCAAGCTGCACGGGCTGGTTGCCTACGCCCTGGTGAACGGCATCCACAATGTGGCTGATGGCGCGTTTGCGGGTGCGAACCCGGCCGGCTTCTACGACAACCCCATCTTCTAGCCGCATAATGGGTTTGATGTTGAGCAGGGAGGCCATTACCGATTTGAGAGAGCTGACGCGCCCCCCTTTGACGGCATATTCCAAGCTATCAATGGTAAAAATGACTACCATGTCGGCAACCATTTTTTGCAAACGGCCGTTAATGACATCTACAGAAGCCCCTTCCTGCGCCAGCCGTGCCGCTTCAATTGCCATAAACCCCTGGGCGGCGGTGGCGGCTTGGGAATCAAAAACATGGAAGGTGCCTTTGCCCGCCAATTCCTGGGCCGCCTGGGTGGCAGAAGCGTAGGTGCCACTTAACTTTTGGCCGACGGTAACGGTGTAAATTTCATTTTCACCGCGTGCCAAAATTTCGTCATATTTTTGCACAAATTGATAGGGGGTTGGCTGAGACGTTTTGGGAAAGCTGCTGGCCTCAACGGTTTTGGCACGCTCATAAAATTTGGGGATATCCATTTCAATACCAGACAAATATTGTTCGGTGCCAAAGGCGATGTTGATGGGGATGATTTCGACATTGTATTTTTGGGCAAGTTCTGCTGGCAAATCGCCAGCGTCGTCCATGAGGATTTGCATTTTGTTTTCCCTCGTTTGATCAGTGAACCGGGTTTGCTAACGTTTGCGGCCAAACGGCCGTTGTAGAAACCGCAGCCCCTTCTTTTTACTTTCTTCCTGATTAGTTGCCCCTGTTAGCTCTTCACGCAAGGAAAGCAACGTTCGATGATACAGAGACTTGATAGCTCCTTCACTGCGCCCCATAATGTCGCCAATTTCTGCATTGGACAACCGATCTACAAATTTTAATGACAGCAGTTCCTGGCGGTCGGCTGGTAAACGGCGTATTGCCAGCATCAACGTTTCCTTGTCCTCCATCATCTGCGTGGCAAATTCTGGCCCTTCCCCTGCAAGCTGCCACTGCGACACATCATCCAGAGCAATGAGCTTACGGCGGCTGTTGTCGCGGTGCCAGTTGGCAACCAGGTTGTGGGCAATGCGATAAAGCCAGGCAGAGAACGGCAGACCTTGGTCACGGTAGTTGGGCATATGGTTCATGGCTCGGATAAAAATTCGCGCCGTCAAATCCTCGGCATCGTCGCTGTTGCCGGTGCGGTAGTAGACATAATTGTAGATACGGTCAACATACCGCTCATACAGTTGCCCAAATGCCTCTTTGTCGGTTTTGGCTCGCTCAATCAGAGCGTTTTCGTCAATGCCAGAATCCAATGGTTTATCCTTTGCTGCCGCTGTCTCTTGTTAGCAGTATATCAAAATCAGAGAAAGTGTCAGGTTTCTATCTTGACGCACTTTTGGGGGTACGCTATGCTCCCATCTTATGGCAGAACGGAGTTCATCAGATCGTAGCGGGGTTGATGGGGTGGGGTGTGTAGCCACCCTTTTGGTTTTGTTGTTGGTCATTTTTGTCGTGAGCACGGTGTTGGGTGGTAGCGGACAGGACGATGTGGCTGAGGCAACGGCCGTTCAGACCGCCTTAGCCGCAGTGACTGCCACGAACACCCAAACGGCCGTTCCTTCCCACACTCCCACCAACACGGCCACGCCTACGCAAACGGGCACCCCCACGCAAACGGCCTCCCCTCCGGCCACCTCCACCTTGATTCCAACAGTGACAGAAACGGCCGTTCCTCCCACCGATGCCCCACCCACCGCCACCTTCACGCCCACCGTGACCCCAACCCTGCCGCCGTTGCCCACCCCCAGCGGCACCTACAGTTGGACGCTAAAGGTACCGATTTTGATGTACCACTACATCAGCGTGCCGCCCGAAGATGCCGACGTGTACCGTACCGACCTCTCCGTGGCTCCTGAAGATTTTCGGGCACAGATGCAATATTTGGCTGACAACGGCTTTACCACCATTGATTTGTATGATTTGTCGCTGGCAATTACCGCCAAAATTGAGCTACCAGAAAAGCCGGTCATCATTACGATGGATGATGGTTATCTGGATAACTACACCGAAGCGTTCCCCGTTTTGCAGGAATTCGGCCAGAAAGCTACCTTCTTTATTGTGACTGAGTTTGTGGATTTTGGGCGCAAAGGGTACATGACCTGGCCGATGATTGAAGAGATGGCGGCGGCGGGGATGCGGATGGAGCCGCATTCGCGCACGCACCCTGACCTGCGTGAACGGGATCGGGATTTTCTGGTGTGGGAGATGTTGGGGCCGCAGGAGACGCTGGCGGCGCATATTGGCTACACTCCTCGCTTTTTTGCTTACCCCGGCGGCAGCTATGACGAAGACACCATTACAATGTTGCAAGATCTGGATTTTTGGGGGGCGGTGGTGACGGCCGGCGGCAAATGGCATGGGTTTAATGACCGGTATGAGTGGACGCGAGTACGAATGCGGAACACCACCCACATTGCCGAGTTTGCTGATTTTGTGGATGCGGGTGATCACGTTGGCGGTAAACCGCCAGGTGGGTAGGGGCGTATTGCATACGCCCTCTTCGGAATGGTTGTCATGATAAAACGGCCGTTTTTCTCCCTCACGCTCACAACTTTGCTGCTGCTTAACCTGCTGTCCACGCGCAGCCTGTTTGCCGCCACCAACCCCGCCGCCTATTTGCCCATCATCAAAGCCCACTATCCGTTTACAAAAACGGCCGTTAGTCCGGCTTACCTGCAAAACTTTGCTAACAACGCTGGTTGTCATTGGCTTGGCATCGCCGGGGGCTTGCAAGATGCCAACGGTAAACCAACGGGCGTGGGTGACTATCAGGTACACGTTTGGGGCAGCGGCATTGATGAGCGTGTGCCAATTGGCAGTGCCCCGGCTTATGGCCCAGCGAGTTGGGAGCAATTTTTGTTTAGTTCGCCCGTCGTTCGCAGCTATTGGGTGCAGTTGGAATGGGTGGATAGAACGGCCGTTTCCGCCATCTACCCCATCATCACCCGCGCCAGTTGCGATGAAAACCTGGTTTGGTTTGACTTTCAAGCTAATCAGCCGTAACGTTTTGTCCTTTGTCCAAAGGAAAGAAGAGGAAAGATGATTCAACATAACCAAGG
This sequence comes from Ardenticatenaceae bacterium, assembly GCA_020634215.1. GTDB lineage: Bacteria > Chloroflexota > Anaerolineae > Promineifilales > Promineifilaceae > JACKCD01. The sequence continues at coordinate 25,865 of JACKCD010000027.1, forward strand.
AACATTTAAAGGTGCAGATGGCCTTAATCTATTTTACCAGAGTTGGCATCCCGAGGGTGGAGCCGAGGCCACACTGGTCATTGTTCACGGGCTGGGGGAACACAGCGGTCGTTACCAAAATGTCGTCAATTACCTTGTCCCCAAAGGGTACGCCATCTACGGTTTTGACAATCGTGGGCACGGCCGTTCGCCGGGGCAACAAGGGTATGTCAACAACTTTGACAAATTTGTGGCTGACGTGGGCGCGTTTGTGCAGATGGTGTCGCAGCGTGAGGCAGGTAAGCCGTTTTTCCTGATGGGCCACAGCATGGGTGGCTGTATTGTCCTGAACTACATCATCAAACACCCCGAAGGGCTGGACGGCGTGATTGCTTCGGCTCCGGCGGTGGGCGCACTGGATATTCCCCCCATTTTGCTATTTGTGAGCCGCGTTATGGAAAAGGTGGCACCCAAGCTGAGCGTGGCAACTGGGCTAGATGCAACGGCCGTTTCTCGTGACCCTGCGGCTGTGGCAGCGTACCAAAATGACCCGCTGGTTCACGGCAAAGGCTCGCCGCGCTTTGCGATGGAGTTCAAGCGGAGTGCTGAATGGGCACAGGCCAACGCCGGCCGTATCCAACTCCCCCTGCTCATGGTTCACGGCAGCCATGACCGGCTGGTGAACGTGGAAAACAGCCGCACCTTTTTTGCCAGCCTCACCCAGCCCGACAAAAAGCTGCTGGTCTATGAAGGTGGCTACCACGAACTCCACAACGATATTGAGTATGAGCAGGAATTAGCCGATATTGAGGCGTGGTTAGCGGAGCATCGGTAATCGGTAATCAGTAATCGGTAATCGGTAGCCTAGACTGATTACCGATCACTGATTACTGATTACACTTCTTACGGGGTAGGCGTTGGGGTAATGGGTTCGGGGGTGGAGCCGACAAGCTGGGGTTGAGGCAGGATGCGTTCGGCCAACACGGTGTCGAGTTCATTCCACGCCGTTTCCAGGTCGGCGGCGGCGGTGGTGGGGTCGTCGGGCAGGTTGGCAAAGGCCAGAGCCAGCCGCCCTTGCACCGCTTTGTAACTGTTGGCTACTTCCTCGCTGCTTGTGGTGACGAGCAAATCCATGGTGCGAACGGCCGTTTCCACATCATCCCCCGCCAGCCCCACATTGTTCTCCGCCAGCCGCAGCCGCGCCCGCGTAATCAGTTCCCATACGCGGAACAAAGCCAGCACCTCACGTAGCTCCTGCGTCCGGGCATCATCTGCCGCCGCTTGCTGCAAATCGGTGACAGAGGTGTCGAGAACGGCCGTTTGTTCTTGCAACTCCGTCACCGCCCCGTCAATTCGGTCAACCGTTCCCCCCAGCGCGTCCACTTCGCCGCCCGTGCGGTTCAAATCTGCTTGCAGCGATGTGATAGCCTCTCCCAGCGAGGCGATGTCGTCGAGTGCCGTTTCGCCGCTGCTGTTGGCAACGGCAAGCTGGCTGTTTAGCGCATCCAGCAGTTCGCCTTGGCGCGAAACAGATTCAGAAAGGGTGTCGGTAACGGCCGTTTGTTCCCGTGCCAATGCCGCCAAATCCCGTTCCGCCCCATCCAACTGCGCCTGCCGCGTCATCTGTGCTGTTTCCAGCCCGTCAATTTGCGCCGCCAGCGAACCTATTTCCCGCGAATTGGCCTCAATTCGCACCGCTGTGCTGTTGAATGAACGCTGCAATTCCTGATAGGCAAAAAAGCCAAGCAGTGGCAGCCCCACCAAAAAAGCAATCAAAATCAGCGTAATGATCGTCGTGCGGAAAACCCAGTACAGGCTGCGCCCCAAACGCTGGCCGAAACCGGGTTGTGGTTCTGAACTCATGAGCAAAACTCCTCAAGAAATAGGACGCAGATTGACCTGATTTTCCTGATCAGGAAGATCAGGCCAATCTGCGTCCCATTTTCATTCTTCATGGTGGGCACTCGTTTATGAAACCCCCCGCTTCATTATCCCGACGGGGCAAAGGCGGTGGCTGTGGGGCGGGGTGTGCGGGTGGCGGGCAGGGCGGTGGTGGGCGTGGGGGCTGGGGTGGGTGTGTCGCTGGTGGGAACGGCCGTTGGTGTGGCAACTTCCTCGGTTGGCACATCCAGCGTCAGCAGTAATTCCCGCAGCCGCGTGAGAAAGGTGTTGAACGTTTCTGCCGCCACCGTAATCGCATCAATTTCCTGGTCTAACTGTGTCGTTGTTTCCGACAGGTTGGTGATGTCGGCCTGGGTTGTGGCTACTATGTGTGCCACGGTTGCCAAATCGGCCTGGGCAGTGGCAATGTCGCCGCTGCTTTGCTGCTGTTGCAGCACCAAATCGCCGCTGCGGGTAGCAAGGATGCTGACGGCGTTGCCGAGTTGCGCCACTTGCGCGGCCAAATCCCCTTGTGCCGCCTGCGCCCCGGCCAGTTCCTGCTGAATTTGGGCATCGGTGCGGCTGAAGGCGAGTGAACCATCGTTAATGGCGGCCAAAATGCCCAGCGTTACCCCCACGCCGATGAGTGCCCCCAAAACGACGGCCAGAGCCGCAAACAGGCAGCCGCGCCTCCGAGAGATGCCGGGAGTAGGCAGAGGGGGCATCATTTCCAGGCGCGGCGGTGGGGGTACAACGGGAGGATTGGTTAACGGCCGTTCTTCTTCCTCTTTTACTGTTTCCACCACCGCTTCCTCTTGCTCAACCGCTGTCGGTTCTGGAATGGAAACAACGATGCCATTGGCTTCGCCTTCTGGCTGAGGTTCGTCTAGGCTGCCAACGGTAATCTGGTTGGCAAACTCTTGCACCATCCGTTCGCTGATGCCGGAAACGGCCGTTAACCCCATAACTTCTCGAAACGGCTCGACTGTTTCCCGATGCGCCACAATTCGCGCCGCTAAATGTTCACCAATTCCCGGCAGCCGCGCCAGCACCTCGGCTTGCGCCAAATTAATGTTGATCAGCGTCTGTTCCTCAGCCATAGCGTATACCTATCGTCGCTGGTTCCTCATCATCAATGGTTTATGCTTATTGTAGCTTACATCGTTGTGGTAGAAACAGCTACTTTGCCAAATAACCATCTGCCACCGCTTGTTCCAGCGTCATTTTGGCGATTTCCCACAGCGTTTCTGACCCCTCCCGCATATATTCTACGCGGGATACCACGGTGTCAAAGGTTAAATTGTGTTTGTGCCACGACGATTCCTCGCGGTTGACGTAGTTAAGCAGGGTGGGGGCTACGCGGTCAACGGCAGCGGCAAATTTGGCATCAGCCGTCTCGCGGGCTTCAAACTCTTCCCATAGGCCACGAAGCTCGGTTTGCTGGTCGGCCGGCAGCAGCCCAAAAAGGCGGTTGGCCGCTTTTTGCTCACGGGCGGCCTTGGTGCCGTTGCCGTTGGTATCAAAAAAGAAGGTGTCGCCCGCGTCAATTTCCACAATGTCGTGGACAAGCACCATTTTAAGAACGCGAAACAGGTCTATTGGCTCGTTGGCATATTCGTGCAGTACCAGTGCCAGCATAGCGAGGTGCCAACTGTGTTCGGCGCTGTTTTCATAGCGCTCGTTGGTGGTGATGCGGGTTTGGCGCAAAATGGTTTTGAGTTTGTCAATTTCGAGGATGAACTGGATTTGTTGGGTTAAACGGCCGTTAATCATATCTAAAAAAGTGCGTAGCCGAGGAATCCATTCCTCGCTTTTTGCATCCCAAGATGACTACGTGTTGTTCAATAAAAAAGAAACCCCTTGACCAGAGATGATCAAGGGGGGCCGACTAGATAATGGAAGGCGCTCATTGCGGAGCCACTTTCTTCTTATCGCCACGTGCTTTTTTCTTTAAGCGACGGATGGCCTTTTTCTTTTCAATCCGATCGAGTTCGCTTTTGGAAACAAACCAGCGCTTGCGCCGAACATCAGATAAAACCTTGCTCTTCATCACCGCTTTTTTGAAGCGGCGCAGCAGTTGCTCCGGTGTTTCGCTATCGCGTGCTACAACTTTAGGCAGAGTACTCACCTCCTTCTTGGTAAAAATTCAACAATCGTCAATTCTAACGGCTTTTGGTGACTTTTGCCAGACGAATTTGCGGTGCTTCTGGTTTAGGTTACGCAAAATTCACGATTAGGTCGTGGGTTGTATCCCTCCCTATGCTATAATTTCGTGGGAAGTATTCTGTTTAATATCCGCATTGGCTGTTCCTTGTTTAATATGGGATGTAATGAGCAAACCCTATGATTTATGTGGTTAGATTGGTAAAAAATGGGCTTGATTCTGCTTGGTTACAGGGCGGCATCTGCATGACACCCAATGCGTTATACGAGATGTATCTATGAGTGGCGAATTCATTCTGGTTATTGATGATAGTAAGGAAATTATTACCCATTTGACGGAGCGCGTGCTGCCGACATTTGGTTATAAGACGTTGGCAACCAATAACGGCCGTTCTGGTCTGCAAATGATCCGCAAGCACAAACCCGATCTCATCATGTTGGACTACAACCTGCCTGAGATGACCGGTATAGACGTGCTGCAAGAGATGGCGCAGGAATCCATTAGCATCCCCGTTATTCTCATGACTGGCTATGGCTCTGAACTGGCTGCCATCGAAGCCTTCCGCCTGGGCATCAAAGATTACCTCATTAAGCCCTTCACCGTGGATGAAGTAGTTGAAACCATTGAACATGCCTTGTCAGAAAAGCGACTGTTGCAAGGGCAGGAGGAAATGGCCGAGCAGTTGCGCCGCCTTAAAATGGAAATGAGCCGCCAAACACAGCAGATGAAAACGCTGTTTCGCATAGGCAAGGCCATCACATCTTTGCTTAGTGTTGACCAAGTGCTGGAGCGCGTTTTGGAAGCCGCCACTTTTTTGACCAACGCCGAAGAGAGTGCTATTTGGCTGCCAGACAAAATGGGCAACCGAATGCAGTTTTATGGTGGAGCCAAGGGAAGCAGCAACAAGGCAACCAAAACATTGCCTGCTCACCATTCCCAATTGCGCCAGGTTTTGCAAAGTGGGCAATCTTTGCGCGAATCTTTATTTACCGGCAGCGGCATCGAAGTGGCTGAAGGATATTTTGCCCGTGCCGTGGTGCATGTGCCGCTTAAGCTGCGTGGCGACACCATTGGCATTTTGACGGTCAGCAACCAGCTTGCCCCCCGTTCATTTAGTAAACGGGATGAATTTTTACTCTCTTTTTTGGCCGATTACGCGGCCATTGCTCTGGAAAATGCTCAAGTGTATCAGGAGACAGACCAGGCATTGGCGCGGCGGCTGGAAGAATTAAATACGCTGATTGAGATTACCCGCACTGTGACCTCATCGTTGGATATGAACGAGGTTGTCAATTTGGCAATCAAACAGGTTCATAAAAGCTGGCAAATTGAGGCCGCTTCGGTTTGGCTGTTGGATGAGGCTAAACAAACGCTGCGCGTTTTGACCAATGTGGGTACGCCGCCAGAGAAACTGGCGCGACTGCAAATACCCGTGGGTGAGGGTTTTGTGGGACATGTTGCCGAAACGGCGCGGGTGGTTTACACCAACGATGTCGCTTCACACGCGCTGCATTATCGTAAAGCTGATGTACAAACTGGCTTTTTGACTCGCTCTATTTTGTGCGTGCCGCTGGTGTTTCGCGGCAGTGTCATTGGGGTGCTGCAACTGTTGAACAAGCGGGACGGAGATTTTGATGAGGCTGATGCGGATAAGGCACTGGCGATTGCCTCCGCTGTAGCGATTGCGCTGACAAATGCCGTGCTATATGAAGAAGCCGAGGCAACCAAGCGGTATAAAGATGATTTTGTGGCAACCATTTCCCACGATATGCGGTCACCGCTGGCAACAATTAGTGGTTTTGTAGCAGAGTTGCCTTTGGCGGGTGAACTGAATGAAGCGCAGCAGGTGCATGTGCAGCATATTGACCGGGCGGTTAGTCACATGATGGATTTGGTCAACGGTCTGCTGGATTTAGCGAAGGTAAGTGACCCGCAGGAGCGTTCGTTGCGCCCGCTGGATGTGGCAGAGCTGGTGCAAGGTGTAGTGCAGGAATTTCAGGGGCAGGCATGGGGGCGCAGGATTACGCTGTCGTTGGAGACGTTACCGTCGCTGCCGTTGGTGGAAGCAGATGCGGTGCAACTGCGGAGTGCAATTGGTAATTTGATTGATAATGCGATTAAATATTCGTATGAGAACCAAGCTGTTGAGGTTGCGGTTACGTCGGACGGCCGAAATGTGTTGGTGCAGGTGGCTGACCAAGGGGTTGGGATTACCGAGAAAGAGATGCCCCACATTTTTGAAAAATTTTACCGGGGCAAGCTGGTTAACGGCCGTGGTGGTGCGGGTCTGGGGCTGGCGCTGGTGCGTTCAATTGCCGTGGCTCATGGTGGCAGCGTGTGGGCTGAAAGCCGGGGCGAGGCGGGCACCGTTTTTACGCTGCGTTTGCCTGCGATGGTTCCAGAAGCGATTGCCTAGCCATGTTGCGAACCAACAACTGATGCTTGATGGGCAAACCGTGGCTCTGTGGGGCTGCGGTTTGTTGTTTTTACTGGCAGGGTGTGGGCAGGGGCGTGGGGTGGCGGTGCCACCAACGACGCTGCCGATTGTGCCGCCAACGGCCGTTTTTTCCACCCTTCCTACTGCTACTATAACGGTCGTTTCTCCCACCGCCACCCCTACCGCTACCGCTACTGCCATCGCCTCCGCGACAAGTACGCCACTCCCTACGGCTACGGTTACTCCCGACCCCTACCAACCTTACACCATTGACGCGCTAGTTGCCCGCAGCTATGGTGGCGGCGAACTGGAGATCGTCGAGACGCTGGAGGAAACAGAGACATTTACCCGCTATCTCATTCGTTATCCCAGCGACGGGCTGACGATCTATGGTTTTATGAACGTGCCGCACGAGGGGGTGAAATTTCCCCTGGTGGTACTGCTGCATGGCTATATTGATCCGGTCGTTTACCAAACGGTAGACTATACTCGCCGCTATGCTGACGCTTTGGCCGACGCAGGCTTTTTTGTCATTCATCCCAATTTACGTGGCTTCCCGCCGTCGGACAGCGGAGATGACCGCTTTCGCGTGGGGCTGGCGGTGGATGTGCTGAATTTGCTGGCGATTGTGCAAACGCAAAGCCAGGACCCAGCGGGTACGCTGCGCCGGGTGGATGCCGACAACATTTACATGTGGGGTCACAGTATGGGGGGTGGAGTGGCGCTGCGGGTGGCGGTGGTGAACCCAGCCGATTATTTGCGCGGGGTGGTGCTGTATGGGGCGATGAGCGGCGACGAGCGGTGGAATTATGAGCGGATTCAGGTGTGGAGCGAGGGGCAGAATGGGGCGTTTGAGCTGGCGGCGGGGGAGGAGGCATTAACGGCCGTTTCTCCCATCAACCACCTTGATCGCCTGCAAGCCCCGATCAGCATTCATCACAGTGATGCCGATGACGTGGTGCCTTATGGGTGGTCGGTGGATTTGTGCGAGCGGCTGGCGGCACTGGCACATCCAGTAGATTGCTACACCTACCATGCCCAGCCCCACACCTTTAATGGGGAGCAGGATCGGCTGTTTATGGAGCGGGTGGGGCGATTTTTTGGAGATTAGAGATTGGAGATGAGAAGCCTCGTCAATCTCCAATCTCTAATCTCCAATCCCCACCAAGGCTTGTTCAGCCAATGCATAACCGGGGCGAAGCTGGGTGGCGCGTTTAAAGGCCAGGGTGGCTGCATCGGTTTGGCCGAGGGCGCGGAGGGCAAGACCCTGATAATAGTAGGTTTCTTCGACGTTACGGCCGCCCTGGCTGATCAGGGTAGCTTCGGCCAGGGTTAACACGTCGTCATAACGGCCGTTTGCCAAATATGCCTCATACGGTTGGAACTGATACCACAACATGCGCGGCGGCAGCCCAAGTAGCCGGGCCTGGTCAAAGGCGGCAGCGGCTTCTTGCCACAGGGCTGCATCATTGCTTTGCGCGGCCAACTGCGCCAAACTGCTGCCCCGGTTGAACCAGGCAAATGGGTTGCTTGGTTTCGTCTTAATATCGGTTTGGGCGCGGTCGGCGGCGTGCTGCCAGTTATCTGCGGGGCCAAGGATATGGGAAACTGCTGTTTCCTGTTCCGGCAAATAGACCACCAGCAGCGTGTAGTTAAAATGTTGCCAATACGGCAGCAGGTCGGCATAAAGAAGTGGGTCGCCCGGCCCTTCCCACGGCCCTAAGAGAGTGTCGAGCGTCAAAAACGCTTGTGCCGCTTCGTCATATCCGGCCAGTGTTAGGTAATGACCAATCCACCCTTCTTCCTCGTTGTGAATTAGCCCTTTCTCAATAATAACCGGAATCCCAGCAGCGAGCAGTTCCTTGAGCTGGCGCGGCGTGCTGCCGCTGTGGGCGCGAGCGCGAAGAGTGGTTTGTTCGTTGACATAATCCACCATCTCCCACGGGGTGACATTGCGGTCTTCATAGCGAGGGCGGATGTGGGCGGCAACGGCAAACTGATCTGTTTCCTGGCCGTAATAGTTGAGGCTGATGGTGAGATTGGTGGGGCCACAGTTGTTGAATTTTTGCGGGATGATGTGGAGGTTGTCGAGGGTGATGGCATCAGGCAATGGGTCGGGTGTTGCAGTGGGGGCAGGGAATGTGGGGGTAGGTGAAACGGCCGTTTCTGCTGTGGCCGTTGTGGGAATGGTGGTAGGAAATGGGGAAAAAACGGCCGTTGGTGTCGCTGTTGCTGGTCGCACCACAGTAGGCAAGCCCGTCAGGTTAGGTGTGGGTAGTGCTGGTGGCAGTGGTGTCGTAATGGCAACCAACACCGATGGCGGTAAATAAAAGCGCCAGCGTCCCGGAATGTTTGCTATGATCTGAGGCGCAAAAAACCAGCCCGCTACATTACTTGCCAGCAGCACCGCAAGCCATAAACCAAGGCGGACCCGTCGCGTCATGGCACAAGCATAGCGCAATTTAGAGTGGTTGAAAATGATGCGAAAAAAGGCTTGGCTCCCCCCGATCAACAGGGTAAACATCATCACAACATGTTATGGTTGCGGCACAACACGTGAATGCCCATTCAATGATTTGGCAGGCTGCTTTGTGCGCTTCCGCACCTCAATCAGCGATTGAATAAATTCGTTGGTTGGCAAGCCTTCCTGCCTTAAGAACTGTGGATGGTTATGTTGTTTGCGTAAAACCACCTGCGCCACAAGCTCTTGCGTATCTTTGGTTGCTGCTACGTAGCCACTCGCCTGTAGGGTATTAGTGACCAGAGTATGGGTACGTGGATCAGCCAATAAAGTGGTAATACATTGGCGATTGCCTGGGAAAACCACCATTTGGAAACAATCTTGTTTGTAAACTTCATCCAGTGTGTGGTCTGGCTGGACGATAATGCCGTGTGTTCCGCGAATAGGGTTGCTGCTGGGGCTGATTAAATAAGCTGGTAATCCCGCATCGCGCATTCTTGCCACGGCAGATAACGCAAACTCATCATCATATCCGGCTGTTAATAAAATGGCGATGCACTGCGAACTGGCACATGATCTGAACATGGTACATATCCTTCTTCATTATGAAGTTTTATGCAGTACCAGCAAATGCGAGGGTGGAGCAATAAAGAAATAATAGCGCCAAGAATAAATCTGCTAGTTGTGGCAATAAAAAACCACGCTGCTGGGCGTGGTAGAGATGAATCTGTGAATACAGCGGTACTGCAAATGATCCCCCCAAAACCAGCAACCAAAACCGGCATATATAGGTTTGTAAAAAGATGCTTACAAACGTAACAGCGACGATGTGGACACTATAGCATAAGACAGATGATTTCGTTCTGTCAGGTTTTCCTAAACTATTTCTTATTCATGCGACAAACCGGGAAAAGTTGTTCAGACTTGTCTTTTGTCTAGTTTGTTTGTACATCTTGCAGATTTGTGCGGTTTCATGTGATATTTTTGAAAAAGTTGGCGACCTAGTGGAATCGCATAGAAGTTCAACTAGCAGTATGGTACTATTTAGATGTTGGATAGGGGATTCTGGATGTGGCGAGAGGAAGCTTATGACGAAGAGACTCATAGAAAAAAGTGAGCTAAAGCGAAAGATCCACAACGCTTTGCGGGCATGGAAAAATGTAGATGGGATAGATGGGGATTTGCTAAGCGATTTGTTGCTGGTGCGACAGCGGCGGGATCGAGAGCTGTTGACGACGCTCATTCCAGCGGTGGCTCTTCGGTTAGCGGCCAATGGGGTTTTGCTGGAAGGGTTGGAGCTACTCAAGGATCAAAACGAGGAAAATGCGAATATTCTGCGCGATCGTTTTTTAAATGGGCAAAAAACGGAGCAGGTGGCGAACAAGATTGGGTTTAGCACCGACACGGTGAACCGGAAGCAGCGAGAGGGGCTGGAGATGCTGACGGAACTGGTGTGGCAGATGGAGGAGGATGCACGGGCGCGGCGGGTGGAGCAGATGTTGGAGCAATTGCCATTGCCCACTTATTCACGGTTGTTTGGGGTGGCGGAGAAGCTGGCAAAGCTGGCGGAGCAGCTTTTGCAGATGGAGGGCGTGGCGTATATAACGGCCGTTGAGGGGGTGGGCGGGCTGGGCAAAACGGCGCTGGTGGATGCGGTGATGCGGGAGGTGATACCATCCTTGCGCTACGAGCGCATTTTTTGGGTGAGTGTGCCGCGCCCGATGCTGCTGGGGCAAAGTTCTATTCCACCCGAGAGAACGTTTGAACAAATTATCCATTCGCTGGCGCAGCAGATATGGCCGGGGCAGCCGCTGTCGCTTCTTCCATCGGAGCAGCAAGCGCAGGTGGAGATGTTGTTAAAGGAAACGGCTTGTTTGGTTGTTGTTGACAATCTGGAGAAGCCGGCCGACGTGGCGTATTTGCTAGAACGGCTGCCACTGATGACACAGCCGAGCCGTTTTTTGCTGACATCGCGGACGAATGTGCAGATGGGACAAACGGCCGTTTATCGCCTTCTCCTCAATGAACTTTCCCGCCAGGATGCTGAAGCACTCATGCGCCACCATGCCCGGCAGCAGGGCAACGCCATGCTCGACGAAGCCACTCCCGAAGACTTTGACGACATCTGTAAGCTTACCGGTGGTAATCCCTTAGCACTCAAGATGGTGGTAGATTTGCTGGATCGATTGCCCCTAGAACAGTTGTTGAGTGGGTTTTCCACATCCCATGTAGAGCAAATTGACACCCAAGTTTATGATCGCATTTATCAACACGCTTGGCAGACGTTGAGCGAGGAGGCAAAACTCCTGTTGCAGGCCATGCCACTTATTGCCCAGTCGGGTGCCACGCCCGATTATTTACGCCGCATGACCCAGCTAGATGAGGATGCGTTATGGGCTGCCATTCAAGAACTGCTAACGCGGTCATTGATTGAAAGCCGTGGGTCGTTGCGTGAGCGACGGTATGGTATCCACCAGTTAACCGATTCGTTCGTGCAACGAAACATTATTGGCAGAGGCGGCACAGTGGCATGAGTGGTGACAGCCAAAGCGCGAATACGCCATTTCTGAGAATTTTATCCCGTACTCTGACGGGGTGGTTGGCAGATACAGAGGTGTTTAATGACATACTGGTGCAGAAGCTGCTGGCTGAAGCTGAGAATTTATATCAGGTTCTGGATTTTGGGCTGCAGTATGAGTCCACATGGGAAGTAGCGGCATGGGTGGCGTGTCAGACACGGCTGTTTGCATCGCGGTTAAGCCAACAGGGGGCATGGCTAGGGCTGGTAAGGCGAGCATTAAACTGGTGCCGAGAAGCAGGGCTATTGCAGTCTGAGTTGCTGCTCGTACAGGGACAGCTACAACGTGATATAGACGAGTTACAAGCCGCGTTTGCTACCTTTGCCAATGCGGAACCGCTGGTAACAGCACTAGACGATGTAGGGTTAACAGTACGGTTACTTTATAATCAGGCCGAGACCTATTTTGTAGAAGGACAACCACAAATTGCAAGCCAATTGTGCCAGCAGGCATTAAAACAGCTAGATGGAGGATTTGATAGACTATATTGGCGGGCAGCTTTGTTGCATATCTTAGGAAATTCAGAGCGCGATTTGGGCAATTTAGAGAGGGCGCAAGAAATATTGCAAGAGGCTCTCGAACTAGAAAAAGATGCAGAAGATAAATTGCCCTATATTCGTGTACTGAATAGCCTTGGGCTAATAAGCGCGTGGTCTAGACGGCTTGATGAGGCTCAAGCTGCCTATGATGCGTGCTTGGTACTGTTGCAAGCAACGCCTTATAACGACGACAAGCTGTTGTTGTATAGTAACGCAGGTTCATTGCATGTAAGCCGTCAACAGTGGCAGGCGGCTGAAAACCACTTTCATGCAGCGGTGACGCTGGCGCGTAGCCAACCTGTTTCCCGCAATAATCAAGCAATCGCTTTTAATAACATGGGATATCTGCTTTTCCGGCAAAATCGCTTGAAGGAGGCCAGATATTTTTTAGACGAGGCAATCAAGCTGCAGCGGACTTTGCCAAAACCGCTGATGCTGGCGAATTCACTCGGCAATTTAGGCCATGTGCTGATGGCTCAGAGCGAAAAGCAGTTGGCGCAACAAACGTATGATGAGGCGTTGGCAGCGCTAAAACCTTGGCTCCATATGCCAAGGGCGCGGCAGCTCTGGGAGGAATTTGAAGCTTCCCGACAATTGCTTGCCTGAGCAAGAAAAAAGGCCAACCTACGCAGGTTGGCCTTAGTCCTTCATTTAGGGTGAAGTTCGGCTATTTGCTGCAAAGAGTCCCAGTATCGCAATCGTTGGGAGTGAAGACAGAGCCGAAGTTGGTGCGCCCAACCGCGACGGGGCTGAGGAACATGGCGAATAAGGACAGAACCGAAATGCTGTAAACCAGCTTTTGCCAAACAGTTTTAAGAGAATGCATCACGTGTTTACCTCCAAAAATAGGTACCGTTGATGCAACGCGTTGCGGCCGGAAGGCCAACTCTAGAGTTAGAACGGTGATTGTCAATTTGTTGATCGAAAGCCTTATCTGCAGATGGTTACAGAATAGCAGATGGGTACGGGCAAAGCCTGAGGGAGGTCTGAGGTTTTTCTGAAGTTTCTGATAGGTTTCTGAGGATTGGCGGGGAGAGGGAGTGAATTTAAGAAGTGCCAGTTGCTGTGCATGGTGGCAGGAGGATGTATCATGGGAGAAACGAGAGGCAGCAGGGGGGAAAACGGCCGTTATCATTCAAATTTTCGTCTAAAAGAACGAGAAATCATTTTGCGCTGGATTCGTGCGGGGGCAAGCGGGTCAGTGGTGGGGTTGGCTGGGGCAGGCAAGTCGAATTTGATTCGATATTTGTGCCGTCAGCAGGAGATTGAAGACATAGAGGGGCTAGACGGCCGTTCTGTGGTGCTAGTGCCAGTTGACTTGAATGACGTACCTGATAACCATATTTCAACGCTCTACCGCATAATTTTGCGCTCATTCCACGAAGTACGTTGGCAGTTTGGAGAGGCGTTGCAAGAAACATTAAGCGAGCGATATCGTCAGCACCGTGCCGTAACAGATCCTTTTGTTTTGCAAAGCGTTCTGCGTGAGATGCTCTTACATTTGGATGATCAATATATGCAAGTTGTCCTAGTGCTGGATCGGTTTGATGATTTTTGCAAATTGGCGGAGCAAGCAATGGCAAACACCCTGAAAGGGTTGCGCGATAGTTTTAAAGAGACGCTTTGTTTTTTAGTGGGGATGCGACAAGAGGCGGCTTATGTTCCGACCAGTGAAAAGTTAGGTGAGCTACGCGAGCTGGTGGATGCGCACATTTGCTGGGTTGGCCCCATGTCTGAAGAAGATACACGTTATATGCTTTTACAACAGGCTGAACAGTTGGGGCGTGACATAGAAGAAGAGCAGGTGGCTGAATTGTGGCGGTTGACGGGTGGCTTCCCAGCCTTAGTGCGGGTGGCTAGTGATTGGTGGCGACTGGAAGGGTATTTGGAGAAGATTTCGGCTTGGGAAGATCATTTGTGCCACATGCCTAGTATCCAGCATCGACTTCAGGAGGTTTGGAATGGTATACCACCGGATGAGCAGAACTTGCTGTTGGAAATTCAGCGCGTTTGGTTGCAAACGGCCGTTATGAATATTAGCCATGAGGAAACTTGTCAAGCATTTGCTCATTTAAAACAGCAGCAACCTTACTTGTTTAGAACTTTAGCAACGAAAGGATTATGCACATGCCAGCCAGATCAAACTTGGCATCTTTTTAGCGATCTGTTTGCTGGTTTTGTGGCGGCAAATGTTGAACGTGGTTATGAAGAGGTGCGGTTAGATGAGGAAACGTCAGAAATTTATCAAGGCAAACGGCAGTTAAGTGATTTGTCTAATCTTGAACGCTCAGTCTTAACTTTTTTCTTGGAAAATCCTTGCGTCAAATTGACGAAAGACGAGTTAATTATGAGTGCTTGGCCAAAAGAAGTTGTCGAAGATGAAAGCGTGAGTGATGAAAGTCTGTACCAAGTTATTTCAGCATTACGGCGTAAAATTGAGCCACTGCGTAGCAAAAAGCCGCGCTATATTGTGACGTGGCACGGTAAGGGGTATCAATTTTTCCCAAATGGGCAGTCGGATGGTGAAAGTTGAACGTGTTTTGCTTTGGCTTATAATTCCGGCATGATGATTCAGGCTGGAGTTTTGCTGTTGGTGTTGTTGCTTATTTCTGTGGAGATGTGGCAGGATTTGTTGGCGGTGCAAAACGGCCGTTTTCTCACTCCCAGCCAACAACAAATCCTCACCTGGCAAATTGCCGCCCAATATTTGGGTCTGTTCTTGTTTCTGACGTTTTTGGTGCTGACAACGACGATGCCGTTGGCCGCCTGGTTGCGCTGGCTGATGGTGGGTGCGGTGGGGTTAACGGCCGTTTATCTCGCCCACAACCTCCTCACCCACCAACTCTATCTTTACCGTCGTCGTCCGCCGCGCCGACAAATGGGGAGAAAACGGCCGTTGGAGCCGTTGCCCCGGCGACAAATTTTGCAGGGCGTGGCTGCTGTCAGAAGCGGCCGTTGGTACCTCGTCGCCCTGGTCGTCATGCTCATCTTCATGCTTTATCAGGAATATCGCTTTTTCACCGGAATTTGAATTTCACGCAAAGGCGCAAAGATGCAAAGATGAAGCGTTTGACTTTGCGTCTTTGCGTGATCCTATCCCTGTCGCCCCGTAATATACGACTCCGTTAGCTCCTGCTTCGGATTCGTAAACAACTCCCCCGTCGGCGCAAACTCCACCAATTCCCCCAGCCAGAAAAAGCCCGTCCAGTCCGATGCCCGCGCTGCCTGCTGCATATTGTGGGTCACAATCACAATCGTATATTCATCCGAAAGCTCCCGCATCAGCTCCTCCACCGACAACGTTGCTACCGGGTCAAGGGCCGAACACGGCTCATCCATCAAAATCACCTCTGGCCGCACCGCCACCGCCCGCGCAATGCACAACCGCTGCTGCTGCCCTGGGTTCAGATCGGTTGCCAAATGATTCAGGCGATCCTTTACCTCGTCCCACAGTGCCGCTTCCTTCAGGCTTGCTTCCACAATGTTGTCCAGGTCTGTCCCTTTTTGCGCCATGCCCAGCACTCGTGGCCCAAAGGCCACATTATTATAGATACTTTGTGGGAACGGATTCGGCCGTTGGAAAACCATCCCCACTCGCTGCCGCAGCTCCACCACATCCACATCCGGGTCGTACACATTTTTGCCATTGAGCAGCACCTTGCCTTCCGCACGCGCACTAGCAATTGTGTCGTTCATCCGGTTTAGCGACCGCAGAAAAGTAGATTTGCCACAGCCAGAAGGGCCAATGAGCGCCGTGATTTGGTGTTCCCGAATGGGCACATTCAGGTTTTTCAGTGCCTGAAAATTCCCATAATAAAAATTAAAGCCCTCAACATCAATCTTGTTTTTAATCATTGCACTTACCCAAAACGCCCTGTAATGTAATCTTCCGTCCGTTTATCATGCGGATTCAAGAACAGCTCTTGCTGTGTGCCTACTTCGACCAGTTCCCCATTGAGCATAAACGCAGCGCGGTCGGCTACCCGCGCTGCCTGCTGCACGCTGTGGGGCACCATGATGATGGTGTAGGTTTGCTTTAGCTCATAAAGTGACCGCTCAACCGTCGCCGTTGAAATGGGGTCAAGCCCGGATGTGGGGTTGTCAAGTAAAATCACTTCCGGCTCCAATGCCAGGCTTCGTGCCAGACACAGCCGCTGCTTTTGCCCACCCGACAGGGCAAAGGCAGAACTATCGAGCCGATCCTTGACTTCATCCCAAATGGCTGCCTGCTGTAACCCACGCTCCACCCGTTCATCAATAACCGCTTTGTCACGGATACCAGCCATTCGCAGCCCATAGGTCATGTTGTCATAGATGCTGCCCGGCAGCGGCGTGGGAATGGCAAACACCATGCTCACCCGGCGGCGCAGGTCGGTAATGTCGGTGCGCCGGCCGAAAACATCTTGCCCATTAAACAAAATCTCCCCTTCCCGCGTGGTGTCATCAATCAAATCAGAAAGTCGGTTCATCAGCCGCATAAGCGTGGTTTTGCCGCTGCGTGAAGGGCCAAACAGTACAAATAGCTCGTTGGGGCGAATATCCAGGTTGATATTTTTTAACGCCTGGGTGCCATCGCCATAGGTAAAGGTCGTGTTTTTGACAGAAATCTTTGCAGGTGTCATAGCTTGTTCTTTCACGGTTTCTCCTACCATTCCCGCCGCCGCCGCATGGTGGAGCGGATGAGGGTGGCAACCAGGGTGAGCGACAGCACAATGAAAAGTAGGATAAGTGCTGTGCCATATTGAATGCCTAAGGGCATACCCGGCACCTGGGTCGCAATGACGTAGAGGTGGTAGGGTAGGGCCATAGATTGATCGAAGATGGATTTTGGCAGGTTGGGCAGGTAGAAGGCGGCGACGGTGAAGAGAATGGGGGCCGTCTCCCCAGCAGCACGCCCCAGCCCAAGAATGACGCCGGTGATAATGCCGGGCAGGGCGTGGGGCAAAACCTGGTTGCGGATGGTTTGCCAGCGGGTAGCACCAAGGCTGAGGCTGACGATGCGGAATTCCTGCGGCACGGACAAAATGGCTTCTTCGGCGGTGCTGATGATGACGGGCAGGGTCATGAGGCCGAGAGTGAGTGACCCTGCAAGGATGGAGGTGCCGTAGTTGAGGAAGAGAACGAACATCCCCAGCCCAAAAAGGCCGTAGACAATGGAAGGGATGCCGGCCAAGTTGACGATGGCGAGGCGGATGGCGCGAGTGAGGCGATTGTCACCGGCGTATTCGGCCAGATAGATGGCGGCACCAACACCGAGGGGGATGGCAGCAACGGCCGTTCCCAGGGTCAAAAAAATCGTTCCCAACAGCGCCGGGAAAATGCCCCCTTCGGTCATGCCGTTGCGCGGTGGCTGCGAGATAAATTCCCAGCTAATGGTGCTAATGCCGTTGTAAAGCATGTAGAGAATGACGATGAGAATGGGGATGACGACGATGGCAGAAACGGCCGTTATCACCCAAATTGCCAGTTGTTGTGATTGTTGACGTGTCATATCTGACCTCCGCGCCGCCGCTTGCCACCACCCACAAAGTAAGTTGCCAGCGAATTAATGGCAAACGTAATAATAAAAAGCACAATGCCAATGCCAAACAGGACGCTGTAGTGCAAACTCCCCTGCGCCACTTCCCCCATTTCGGCCGCAATGGTCGCCGTCATGGTGCGAACCGGCTGGAACAGAGCACCAAACCCCAAATCAGGGATGTTGGCTGCGTTACCCGTTACCAGCATCACCGCCATCGTTTCCCCAATGGCGCGGCCAATGCCCAGCATCACCGCAATGACAATACCCGACCGAGCGGCCGGCAGCACCACCCGCCAAATCGTCTGCCACTGCGTCGCCCCAATCGCCAGTGCCCCATCGCGGTATTCCTTTGGCACAGCGTAGAGCGCATCTTCGGTAATGCTGATGATGGTGGGCAGAGCCATATAGGCCAAAATGAGCGAGCCGGTGAACGCCGTTAAGCCGCTGGGCGCACCCATGCTTTGGATCAGCGGAGCCAATGCCACCCAGCCAAAAAAGCCCAGCACGATGGAGGGAATCCCGGCCAGAACCTCGATAAACGGTTTCAGGATTTCGCGCTGCCACGGCGGGGCAATTTCCCCCAGATAAATGGCGGTGGTGAGACCCAGCGGCACGGCAATGACAACTGCGCCGACGGTGACAATGAGGGAGCCAGCCAGCAGCGGCAGCAGCCCAAATTTGTCTTCAATGGGGTACCAACGGCTGCTAAACAAATCTGAAAGCGGGACTTCCACAAAGGCGGGGAACCCTTCGCGCAGCAAAAAGAGAAAAATCATGGTGATGATTAGCACGGCCGAAATGCCAGCCAGCCGAATCAAATTTTCAATCACCAGTTCGCGCCAGTTGGTTGGCGTGGTGGCTTCATCTTGAGGGGGCATACTGTTTAAATTGGTTTGAGCTGCCATCGTTTTTCCTATTGGTTTGTAAGGGGAACAAAGCCTAGCTGGGCGACTATGGCCTGACCGTCGCTACCCAAAATCCAGTCGAGATAGGTGGCTAATTCACCCGTTGGTTCGCCAGCGGTGTACATAAACAGGTTACGCGCCAGCGGGTATTGGCCCGACGAAGCGGATTCGACGGTGGGGTAAACATAGTCGGTGGAACCGGGCGGTGCCACCGCCAGCATTTTTTCGTGTTCGGGGTCTACATAGCCCAGCCCGTCGTAGCCAATGGCGTTGGGGTTGCGGCGCAGCTCGCTGGTGATGCCAACGGAGGAGGGCATGAGCAGGGTTTGCGGGGCAAAAATGTCTTCGCTGTCTTCCCCTTTGCGGACAACTTCTTCAAGGAAGTAGACGTGGGTGCCGGAGTTGGTCTCGCGGGAAAGAAGGACGATGGGGGCATCGTTGCCGCCCACATCTTTCCAGTTGGTGATGCGGCCGGTGTAGATGTCGGATAGCTGGTCAATGTTGAGTTCGCTAACGGGGTTATCGGGGTGAACAATGACGGCGAGGGCATCAATGGCAACAACATATTCGATGGGTTCGATGCCGTTGGCGCGGGCTTCTTCTTTTTCGCCATCTTTCATGGCGCGAGAGGCGTTGGCGATGTCTACGGTGCCGTTGATGAGGGCGGCGATGCCGGTGCCGGAGCCGCCGCCGGTGACGGCAATGGCAACTTCGGGTTTGACTTCACGGTATGCTTCGGCCCAAGCGAGGGCGACGTTGACCAGGGTGTCGGAGCCTTTGTTTTGAATGGCGCGTTGGCTGCCGTTAACGGCCGTTTCTGTTTGTTCTGGTCTGCAAGCTGCCAATAGTAGTGTGGCGAGCAGCAAAAATATGAGCCATCTGTGCCGATGGCATTCGGGAATGTTCTGACCCATTTTTCCACCTCTTTCTGGGGATCGTTGACATTGTTAACAAAATCACAATCAATGCCTAATTTTAGCCGCTAAAAAAAATTTATTGTTAACGGCTTGTTAAGGTTTCCAGATGAGTTTGTTAACAGTTTGTTAACAGAAGGCAGAAAAAACAAAACCGCCCGACAGGTAAGCAACAAAACCTGTCAGGCGGTTTTCATAATAGAAGGGTGTTGGGATGGTTTTAAGCGATCTCGACGTATTCGTTACGCACCATAAAGATGACACGCTCGGCAATATTGGTGGCACGGTCGCCAATACGCTCCAGGCTATGACCAACCCAAAGCAAGAACGTCGCACGGCGAACATATTGATCGTTGGTCATTTCTTCTAGGGTTTGCTGAAACAACTTGTTATACTGTTTATCCAGCTTATCATCTTGCTTCACCATGTTGTCGGCAATGGATACGTCTTTACGAACATACGCCTGAACACCAGCATTGACCATATCACGGGCGCGTTGCGCCATTCGCGGCAATTTGTGCAGCGTCAATAAGGCATCTTCATTTTCCATGCGCTCCACCAGCTTGGCAATACCGGCAGCATGGTCACCAATGCGCTCTAGTTCGACCGCAAGATGAATGGCGGCAATCACGGTACGCAGGTCAATGGCCGCTGGCTGCTGAGTTGCCAAAATGCGTAAGCATTCTTCCTCAATTTCGTAGCGGAGCCGGTTGGCCTCAGCATCATTGGCTACAACGGAATGAGCCAGGGCTACATCCCGCTTGTAAAGGGCTTCCATGGCGTTGGCAATGGCGGTGTCAACCATGCTGTTAAGACGCAAAATATCATTGCGTACCTGATCAAGTTCTTTATCTAAGAGAGAGCGGGTATGAAGGGACATGAGGGTGCCTTTTAGGGATATGTGGCAGACCAAAGCGTATGATTTTGGACTGTCTGTATAATAAAACTAGCTCCATTGTAGAGATTTTGGCTTGGATATCAACTATTTTGTCAATTTTGGTCAAGATATTGCAGCGCCAAGCGCAGCCGTTCGTCCAGTTCACCGACTTCGCGGGGAAGCTTTTGCAGGGCGGATTGGGCTTCGACAATGCTGTAGCCCAGCCCGGTGAGCAGATCGATGACATCGGCATCTATGTCGCTGACGAAGGAAACGGCCGTTGTTGCTGCCGTCAAATCCAGCTTGTCACGTAGTTGAAACATCATCCGTTCGGCCGTTTTCTTGCCAATGCCGGGTACACGCTGAAGAACGGCCGTTTCCTCTCGCAGCACCGCACTCTTGAGCAGTTCCGGGCTAAGCGTTCCTAAAATCGAAAGCGCCACCTTGGGGCCTACACCGTTCACCGACAGCAAAATCTCAAAAAGCTGGAGGTCATCTTCCGATTCAAAGCCATAAAGCGTTAGCTCGGTCTCCCGCACCATCAAGTGAGTGTGGAGCCGCAGCGAACGGCCGATTCCCCCCACATTTTCCAGCACGTTACGCGGCACAAACACCCGTACCCCCACGCCGCCCACGCCGATAATCAGACTGGCTGCTTCAATTTTGAGAATTGTTCCGCTAAGGCTGGCAATCATTGATTGTTGGGAAGTTGGGGATTGGAGATTGGAGACTGGAGATGGCTATGTTTAATCTCCAATCTCTAATCTTCAATCTCTTTATTCTGCATAAAGCGTTTCAAACCGATAATATTGATAATGGGCAATCGCTACCGCCAGTCCATCGGCGGCATCATCGGGGCGGGGCGTTTCTTCCAGGTCAAGCAGGTTGCGTACCATTAACTGCATTTGGGCTTTATCAGCCTTGCCATAGCCCGTCACCGCATCCTTGATCTTGGGCGGGGAATATTCCCCTACAGATAAATTGGCGTTGGCAAGTGCCAGCAAAATGACCCCTCGCGCCTGCCCCACGGTGATGGCTGTGGTGATGTTGCGCCCAAAAAATAGTTCTTCAACGCCGGCCGTATCTGGCTGATAGTCGTTAATCAAAGCGGTGAGTTCTTGGTACAGTGTTTGTAGCCGTTGGGGCATGGGGGTGTTGGCCGGGGTGGTGATGATGCCGTAGGTAACGGCCGTTAATTGACCATCCACCGCATCAATCACCCCATACCCCGTGCGCCCCGTGCCGGGGTCAAGCCCTAAAATCCGCATTAACCCATCGCCGCAATCGCTTCATCGGTAATTTCCAGAGCCGAATAAACATTTTGCACATCATCCAGCTCCTCCAGCTTTTCAATCAGGTTCATCACCTGCAAAGCCGGCCCCTGCTCAAGCTCAATCGGGTTGTTGGGTTCGTAAACTAAATTCGACTCCTCAACCTCGACCCCGGCCTCTTCTAACGCTAATTGCACCGCCTGGAAATAATCAATGTCTACAAAGATTTCGGTTATTTCGCCAAACTGGATATCATCGGCACCGGCATCAGCGGCAACCAGAAAAACCTCATCCTGGTCAACCTCTTCGGTAATGCTCACATACCCTTTGCGCGTGAACTGCCAGGAAACAGACCCCGCTTCTGCCATCGAGCCGCCATACTTGCTTACGGCATGGCGCACATCGGCAATGGCGCGGTTGCGGTTATCGGTAACAACTTCGATGAGAATGCCCACGCCGTGCGGACCATATGCCTCATACATGTTTTCCAGCAGCTCACCGCCTTCCAACTCCCCCGTGCCGCGCTTAATGGCTCGCTCAATGTTGTCTTTTGCCATATTTTCCGCCTTGGCTTTGGCTAAAATCAGGCGCAGCTTGTTGTTGCTGGCGGGGTCGCCACCACCATCACGGGCGGCCATGGTCAGCTCTTTAGCAATTCGGGTAAAAATCTTGCCACGTTTGGCATCGGTTGCAGCTTTTTTGTGTTTAATGGTGGACCATTTAGAATGTCCGGACATGACTCTACTCCATCAATACGTTTTATTGTAAGAAAAAAATTTTGCACCCTTATTATAGCACAACCTGTTACCAACCATGAACAGGTGCGGGAGCTTCGCCGGGAAACATTACAGGCAGCATCTCTGGTGCATAGGTGGCAGCCATGTCGCTGCTGATGCTGTAGCTATGGCAAATTTCCTTATAAAGGTGGGCGCTGGGTCGCCATGTTCGCGCCTGGGTGTCTGGGTCAAGGCTAATCAGCCCAAACCGCTGTGTCCAGCCGCGATCCCACTCAAAGTTGTCTACCAAGCTCCAATGGTAGTAGCCCATGACGGGAAAGCAGAAGCAAATGGCCTGCCACACCTGGCGCAAATGATCCAGAATAAAGGCGGGGCGTAATTTGTCGGCAGCGTCGGGCAGGCCGTTTTCGGTGATGTAGATGGGCTTGTTGTAGGGTAGGGCGCTTTTGATGACGCGATAAAGACCGTAAGGGTAGATTTCGCCGTAGTTGCCATCACTGACAACGGTTCCGGCCGGCCATTCGCGTTCAATCCAGTCAAAGCCAAGGCCGAGCTTGGTGTAGAAGCGGGTGTAATAATTGATGCCGACGAAGTCGAAGCTGTTGGCAAGGTGGGGAATGGTGCTACGACCAAAGGGGGGGGGTAAACGGCCGTTAACCATCGCCCCCATCCACGCCCGGTTAAACAGCCAATCAATTCGGCCGGCCCACCACCGCCCAACTATCCCACTCCCTGGCTTGGCCTCAAAAATCGGCATATTCTTGGCAATGCCCACCTCTGCCGCCGGATACGCTTCCTTTATAATGTGATAGGCGCGGGCATGACATGCCAACAGTCGCCCAAACGCCTCCCGCAGCCCATACCACCCCGGCCGCTGAGGAGGCGGAAAAGTGCCGTCCAGGTAGCGCATAAACAGGTAAACCATCGGCTCGTTAATCGTGATCCACTTTGATACCAAATCCCCCAGCCGGTCTACCACCTTGCCCACATACCGGCCAAAATAATCCAGCACGATTTCGCTGTTAAAATCACCCTTTTCCACCAGCCACAGCGGGTTGGAAAAGTGGTGGAGCGTGACCATTGGCTCAATCCCCCGGTCAACCATCCCCTGCAAGATGGCGCGGTACCGTTCCAGGGCTGCTTCATCAAAAACGCTTGGCTCTGGCTCAATGCGGCTCCATTCTAGCGACAGCCGGTGGGCATTGGTGCCCATTTCCGCCGCCGCGTCCAGGTCAGCTTCGGCATTGGCCCACCAATTGCTGGCTAACCCGGAGCGGTGGCCGTTGAGGATGGTGCCCGGCTGTGTTTCCCACGCCCACCAATCGCTGTTTGTATTATTGCCCTCGACCTGAAAAGCGGCCGTTGCCGTTCCCCAGCGAAAATCTGGGGGAAAAAGCATTTTTGCTGTTGCCACCGTTGTCACCCAATTTCCAAATCATTAATTTTTGCCATACATACTAGCCTATGGTAATCTTTTTTCGTAAAGTACAGCACCTTCGACAAAGCATAGCAGATTTTTAGCAAAAAGGGTCTACTGGGGAGCAAATGCGTTTTGTTGAAACAAAACACGTTGTTATACTTTATTCCTTGTTATTCATACCCAATGTTTTAATGATGCAGAGGAGAAGGTCAACCAAACCATAAGGTGATTTGGGAGGAATCTGTGAGAGATTTAGTTCCGCTAAGTGGCTATTATTACCCTAACAAAATGGGGCGCATTCTTTTGGTGGCGATGGAAGAAGTGATGGGGCGCAATGGCTTAAACGCCTTGCTCAACCTGACCAGTATGCAGCAATTCATTGACACATTACCCCCTGACAACCTGGAGCGCGGGTTTGATTTTGCCAATATCTCCAACCTCAACCAAGGGCTGGATGAAATTTATGGGCCACGAGGCGGGCGTGGGTTAGCGTTGCGGGGTGGGCGGGCCATCTTTTCGCGTGGTCTTAAGCAGTTTGGCGCTTTGGCTGGCGTAGGTGACCTGGCCTTCAAAGTGCTGCCGCTGCAAACCAAGCTAAGAATAGGCGTACCGGCCGTTGCCCGCATTTTTTCCCAATTTAGTGACCAAACCAGCCGTGCCAAGGAGTTTGATGACCACTTCATGTATTATATTGACCGTTGCTCGATGTGCTGGGGGCGACATGCAGACCGCCCCACCTGCTTTATTGCCGTGGGCATTTTGCAGGAAACGTTGCGTTGGGTAAGCGGTGGGCTAGAGTTCCGCGTAGATGAGATAGAATGTATTAGCATGGGGGCTAAGAGTTGTGTCTTCAAGATCGACAAGGAACCTATCAAATAGGTCACCGAGGTAACGTGTGGTTGACGAAAAGAAAAAACAAACCATTTTTATCGTAGAGGATGACGTTGACCTTTGCGAAATGCTAACGGCGTATTTTCGCGTGCAGGGCTATGATGTGAAAAACGCGAACCGAGGGGAGGATGCTGTCACAGCGATTCAAGAAGTGCTGCCTGACCTGGCTGTGCTAGACATTCGCTTGCCTGATATAGATGGTTTTGAAGTGTGCCGTAAAATGCGTGAAGGGCGACGCACGCAAAATATCCCCGTTATTTTTCTGACTGAGAAGCGTGAACAAACGGATATTTATGGTGGGTTGCAGCTTGGTGCTGTGGATTACATTACGAAGCCGTTTGATATTCAGGAACTACGGCTGCGCGTTCGCAATGCCCTGAAGCGCACCCAGTTGACCAATCAATTTAACCCCGTCACCACCTTGCCCGAAGGCTCTATTGTGAGTGAGCAGCTAGACAAGCTGTTGGGGCAACCTGATTGGGGGGTGGTCTATATCCAAATGGGTGGGCTGACCGCGTTTCGTGACAAATACGGTTTTGTGGCGGCGGATGATGTGACACGGGCGGTGTCGGTGATGATTGGCAATGCGCTAAAAGATGCGGGCAGCCCGGATGATTTTATCGGCCACACCAATAGCCATGATTATGTGATTTTGACGACGGCCGGCCGACAAAAACGACTGGCCGACCGGTGTCGAATGCGCTTGCAGCCATCTATCCAATACTTTTATCCGGCCTTGGATCGGAACCGGGTCAAACTGCTGCCAGAGGCAGAGCGGCTTTCCATTCAAGTGTCGAGTATGTCGGCGGCGGACAACAACCCCAGTGAGGTGAGGGCGCTCATTCGGACGGTTCCGGGGTGGGATTAGCCCCGACAATGGATGAGAAGGGCTAGCAATAGCCCTCTTTTTTTGCGTATGAAGCGACTGGGTAATTTCAAGAACGATCTGTTCATCTTGGCACTTTATCTTGTGTTGCCGCTGCTGTTGTTTGGCAACGTGACGCTGGGCAGCAAAACGATGCTGCCGGCCGACAACCTGTTTCAATGGGAACCGTGGACGGCCGTTTCTGCCCAATTTAACCTGCCCTTGTCGCCCGACGGCCGGCCCATTCCGCAAAACCCACTCATCGGCGACCTCATCATCCAGAACTACGTTTGGAAACAATTTGTCAACGACAGCCTCCGCGACGGCCAAATCCCCCTGTGGACACCCAATCTATTCGCTGGTGTTCCCTTTCTCGCCACCGGCCAGCACGCCGCCCTCTACCCCTTTTCCATCTTCTTTCTCATTTTGCCCCTCACCAAAGCCTACGGCTGGTACACCGTCAGCCAAATTTGGCTGGCCGGGACGTTGGCCTACGTCTTTGGCCGCGTGCTGGGGATGAAGCGACCCAGCGCGGGGCTGATGGGGTTGGCGTATCAGGGCAGCGGCTTTTTGCTGGTCAGTGCCGCTGTTTTCCCCATGATCATTGGTGCAGTGGCGTGGCTGCCGCTGCTGCTGGCCTGCCTTGAGCAACTGGTGCGGCGGCGCGGGCAGCCGCTCATTTGGGCGGTCATCGGTGCTATCGCCCTCGGCTGCCAAATCTTGGCCGGCCATGCCGAATTTACCTACTACACCCTGCTGATTATGGCTCTCTACGCTGGTTGGCGGCTCGTTAGCGAACTGTTTTGGTCAGATGAGCCACTGGTTGGCAATCGGTGGCGACTACGGTTACTCAACCCCGCTGGCTGGCTGGCTGGCATGGTGCTGGTTGGCCTCATGCTGGGGGCGATCCAGTTCATCCCCCTGTTTGAAGTCGGCCAAACCAACTTCCGCGAAGGTTCCAGCAGCTATGAGGAAGTGATTGGTTATGCCTTCCCCAAGCGGCGCGTGTTGACGCTGCTGTTGCCCAACTTCTTTGGCAATCCGGCACACCACAGCTATGTGGACGTGTTTAGCGGCCAGCGGCAGCCATTTGTGACCAATGTGGTGGGCAGTGTTAACCCGTGGGGGGCATACAGCAGCAGTTGGGGGATTAAAAATTATGTCGAGGGGGGTATTTACCTCGGTATTTTGCCGCTGGTGCTGGCGCTGCTGGCGGGCTGGGCGTTGTTTCGCCCTGGCATGGATCGCGCCCGCCGCAGCCAAACGCTGTTCCTCGGCGGTCTTAGTCTGCTGTCGCTTGCTTTTATCTTTGGCACGCCACTTTACGCCATTTTGTACTATGGCCTTCCCTTTATTAACCAACTCCACACCCCGTTTCGCTGGGTTTTCCCGCTGTCGCTGAGCGTGGCGGTGCTGGCGGGGTTTGGTGGAGATTATTTAATAGACCGGGGATTGGAGAGTGGAGATTGGAGATTGGGAACTCGGTCAAAATCTCTAATCTCTAATCTCCGATCTCTATTTTTGTTACGCGCCAACCCGTCAGTTATTGCCTTCCTCGCCGCCCTGCTCGTTTGGGGTGGGGTGGCGGCTTTGCTGGGGTTGGCGGGGTCGTGGCTGGTTTACGGCCGTTTACAACCACAGGTTGTCCAATCCCTTGTTGAGCGTGTTCTCCTCAGCATGGCACTGGCCGCCGATGCCTTTCCCAGTGCCCAGGCGTTTTACAGCTACCTTTTCCCCCAGTTTTTGCAGTTGGGGGCGATGCTGGTCGGGTCGGGGGTGGTGTTACGGTTGAGCCAGGGGAAAAACGGCCGTTTTTTCCCCCACCTCGCCGCCATCCTTCTCATCCTCGACCTCTTCCTCATCAATCGCGGCTTCCACGCCGCCGTTGACCCCGCCCTGCTGGCCTATGAACCGCCGCTAGTGCATTGGTTGCGGCAGCAGCCAGGGCCGTGGCGGTTTACTACCTTCGATTCGCAGGGGCAAAAACCGCTCAACGCCAACGCCGGTTGGCTGTTGGGTTTTGAAGACGTGCGCGGCTATGATTCCATCATCCCCAAACAGTTTACCAGCTACATGGCCGCTATTGAGCCGCAAAACGAACTTCCCTTCAACCGCATCCAGCCCATTGCCAACTGGGAGTCGCTCAACTCGCCGCTGCTCGATGTGCTAAATGTGAAATACATCATCAGTCAGGAAGCAGTTGATTTGCCCAAGCTGCAGCAGGTGTGGCAGGAAGGCAACCTGCGCGTCTATGAAAACCTGGCCGTCGCCCCCCGCGCCTACACGCTGCCACAAACACAAACGGCCGTTGTTCCCGATGCGTTAGTGGCGATGACGACCCAATATGACCCGCGCAACTTTGTTGTCGTGGAGAGTGGGGAGTGGGGTGAAGAGCGTGGCTCCCCACCACCCACACCCAACGCCCCACTTCCCAACGCCCCTGCCACCATCACCAGCTACCGCAACATTGAAGTGTGGGTAGATACCGTCGTCAACGAACCTTCCTGGCTCATTCTCAACGACAGCTACGCACCGGGGTGGAAGGCATTTTTACGGCCGTTTGGTGGGGAAGAAGCCGACGAGCGCGAAGTTGAAATTGTGCGCGTCAACGGCAACTTTCGCGGGGTCATCATCGGCCCCGGCCAATGGACGGTGCGCTACCGCTACAGCCCGCGCAGCTTCCAGCTTGGTGGCCTCATCAGCTTTATGGGGGTCATTGTGCTGGCCTTTGGCCTCATCGTCGGCGGCTGGCGGCGGTATGTTCGCAGCGACGGCCAGCTTTCCGCCACCCACAGCGTCATCAAAAACAGCGGCGCACCCATGCTGCTCAACCTGTTCAACAAGCTGATTGATTTCGCCTTTGCCGCCTTCTACTTGCGGCTGCTTGGCCCCGCCGACGCTGGTAGCTATAGCTTTGCCATCGCCACCGCCATCATCTTTGAAATTCTCTCCAATTTTGGCCTCAACATTCTTATCGTGCGCGATGTGGCTCAGGCCAAAGATCGCGCCAGCAGCTACCTGCTCAATACAACCGTCCTACGGCTCTTCACCAGCAGCGTGGCTTTGCTTCCCGTCATCGTCTTCGTTGTTGGCTCCCGTTTCTTGGCCAACCCCATCAGCACCCCCGAACTGCTGGCACTGACCTTCATCATCATCGGAATGCTCTTTTCCGGCATGTCGCAAGGGGTAACGGGGCTGTTTTATGTCTTTGAGCAGGCGGAAATCCCGGCGGCGATGACCACCGTCACCACCCTGCTCAAGGTGGGGCTAGGGGTGCTGGTGCTGCTGTTGGGGTTTGGCTTTGTCGGATTAGCGGCCGTTTCCATCATCGTTAACCTCATCACCCTGGCCGTGCTGGGGCGGCTGGCGTTTGGCCGCTTCTCGCTGCCCGGCCCCTGGCAAATTGATTGGTCGCTCCAGCGGCAAATGGTGGGCAAAGGGTTCCCGCTGATGCTCATCCACCTGCTGCAAACCGTTTTTATCTCGGTAGACGTGGTGATCCTGCGCTTTATCAACGGCTCCGAAGTGGTCGGCTGGTACAACAGCGCCTACAAATGGTTCAACGCCCTGCAAATTGTCCCCTCGTTTTTCACCCTCGCCCTGTTCCCCATCATCTCCCGCGCCATTCACGACAACATGGCAACGGCGCAGCGCATGTACCGGCTGTCGCTCAAGCTCATGCTGCTGTTGGCGCTCCCCATCGCCACCGCCACCCACTTTCTGGCCTATGATTTGGTCAATTTTTTGGCTGGGGATCAATTTTTGCCGCACGGGGCGGTGGCGCTGCAAATTATCATGTGGTCTATTCCCATTGGCTGGCTCAACAGCGTTACCAACTATGTATTAATTGCGCTGGGGTTGGAGCGGATGCAGCCGCGAGCGTTTGCTCTGGCGGTGGGGTTCAACATTGTCACCAACCTCCTCTTCATCCCCCGCGTGGCAAATGGCTACCCAGCGGCGGCGGTGACAACGGTGCTGTCGGAACTGGTGCTGCTGGCGGTGTTTGACTATTATTTGCGGCAGCGCATGGTGGGGTTGAATTGGGTGACGTTTTTGGCGCGACCCCTGGCAGCAACGGCCGTTATGTTCCTCACCATGTGGGCCGCCAGCCAGCTACACGTCCTGCTTGCCGCCCTGCTTGGCCCCGTTGCCTACCTGCTTGCCCTCTGGCTGCTGCGTGTGGTTGGCGACGAAGAACGGGACATTTTGCGCTCCATCCTGCCCGCCCGTCTTGCCACCCGTCTTAAATTTGCGTAGACAAGAGATTGGGGATTGGAGATTGGAGATTGTGACCGTTCAGAATCACTAATCTCCAGTCTCCAATCCCTATGTTTGTTCATGCGCCATCGCCTGTTAACTCTATTTTTCCTCTTACTTGCCGCCTTTTTCCGGCTCTATGGCTTTGTTTCCCTCTCCCCGCCGGGGCTAACGCACGATGAAGTTGCCAACTGGCTGATTGTGCAGGACATTTTGGCGGGCAAACACGCCATCTATTTCACCCGCGCCTACGGCCACGAGGCGGGCTTTCACTATGTGCAGGCGGCGTTTGTGGCGCTGCTGGGTGATAATGCGCTGGCACTGCGTTTACCGGCCGCCTTTTTTGGCTTGCTCTTGGTGGCGGTGGTCTATGCGCTAGGGCGACAGTTGTTTGGGCGACAGGTGGGGGTGTGGGGGATGGGATTAACGGCCGTTCTCTTCCCCGCCATCTTCTTCAGCCGCCTCGCCTTCCGCGCCATTTCCCTGCCCGTGCTGGCTGGTCTGTCGGCCATTTTTTGGTGGCGGGGGTGGGACCGCAGGGAAGCAGGGGAGCAGGGGGGCAGAGGGGAATTGTCCGCGTTTGTCCGCATTCGTCCGCGTCCCATTCCTTCCTTTGCACTGGCCGGGGTGTTCGCGGGGCTGACTGTCTATACCTATATGGCGGCGCGGGCGGTACCGATTTTTTATGGGGTCTGGGTGGGGTATTTGGCGTTGTTCCATTGGCCGGAGCTAAAGCAGCGTTGGCGTGGGGTGCTGCTTTTTGGGTTGCTGTTTGCTGTGCTTGCTGCACCTTTGTTTGTGTATCTGCAAACTAACCCTGGCTCTGAATTCCGCATTGCTGAAGTGGACGCACCGCTGCGGGCGTTGCTGGCTGGGGATATGGTGCCAGTACTGCAAAATGGGGTCAAAATTTTGGGCATGGCTGGCTTTGCCGGCGACCCTCTGTGGCGGCAAAATGTGGCTGGGCGACCCCTGTTTGACCCACTTTTGGCGGCAATATTTTACATAAGCCTTCCCCTGTTTTTGTGGAAAATTCGGGACAAACGGCACGCTTTTTTGCTGCTTTGGCTGGCAACGGCCGTTTTGCCCAGCCTTGTCACGATAAATGCCCCCAGCAGCATAAGAATGATCAATATTTTGCCCATTTTACCCTTGTTCATCGGCGTAGTTATACACAATCGGCACAAGTTATCCCCAGTTACCCCCAACTTATCCACAGTTTTTGTGAATATCTTAGGAATCGCGGTACTGGGGTACCATATCTGGTGGACGGCCGTTTCTGTGTTCCAGATATGGCCCCAGAATGAAGAAGTGCGCTTTGTTTGGCAGGCGGGATTGACACAAACGGCCGTTTTTCTCGACCACCAGCCCACCGCCCACACCGCCGCCATTGCCGGTTGGTCGCCCGACACCATGGACGTACCCACCATGCAGCTAACGCTCCAGCGTGATGACATCGCTCTGAGTCATTTTAATCCGCTAGACGGTACGCTGGTTTTGCCAGCCAACAATGGCTCCATCTATCGCCCAACCATCCTTGATTTGCATCCCTATTGGCAAACACAGCTTGCCAGTTGGGGGACAGCAGAGCAAAATCACGGTGAGTTTGTGGAAATTCGGCTGCCGGATGGATTTGTGCCGGAGGTAGAGGAGGGGGAGAAAACGGCCGTTACTGATACAGATGTCATTCCCGCGAATGCGGGAATCCAGTTGACATCCCAGATGACGGAGAAAACGGCCGTTTTTGCCAACCAACTTCAATTCCTTGGCTACGATCTTGTCGGCACGCAGGAACTCATCACCTACTGGCGCGTTCTTGCCACCCCCACCGCCGCCAGCCGTCTCTTTGTCCATCAGCTAGATGCGGCCGGCAATGTGTTGGGCGAAGATTATCGTCTTGATGCCCTTGACCCTCAGGCCATTTGGTTTTCCCACTGGCAGCCTGGCGACCTCATTTTGCAACACCACGACCTGCCCGTGCCGATGGCCGACACCGCTACCCTCCGCCTCGGCTGGTTTAACCCCTACACCTGTACCCCCGGCCCTTGCCAAAATTTGCTCATGGAAACGGGAAAGCCGTTTTTGTTGTTGGATCTGATCAGGCAGGAATAAGGCAATTCGCCGCTATTAACCTTCACCGGGTCGCTTTCCATTTGGTTAACCGGGCTGGCACTAGACAAGCTGGGCACGGGGCCACAGGGGGTGTCGCTGCTGGCGGCTGTGGTTACGGCAGGGCCGCTGCTGCTGTGGCTAACCAAGATGTGGGAGTGGTCTCCAGAGGTAGCAACAACGGCCGTTAGTGGGGATTAAACGGGTCAAGTTCTTGGGTAGCTCATCGGGTTGGCAAACGTGGTACGTGGTGCGTAAAAAGCCGATTTGGTACGCACCACGTACCATACTAAAGGAGCAGAAATGGTCGAACAATCCCTTCTGATACAAGATTTATTTTCCGTAGCAGGCAAGGTTGTGCTGGTGACGGGTGGCTCACGCGGGATTGGGCTGATGATCGCCCACGGCTTTGTCGCCAACGGAGCCAAAGTCTACATTTCCTCACGCAAGGCAGATGTGTGCCACGCTGTTGCCGCCGAGCTGTCCAAAAACGGCCGTTGTCTCGCCATCCCGGCCGACTTGGCAACCAATGAAGGGCGGGAAACCCTGATCACAACCCTGCAAGCCCAGGAAGCATCGCTGGATGTGCTGGTCAACAACGCCGGAGCCGCCTGGGGCGCACCTTTTGATACCTACCCCGAATCGGGCTATGACAAGGTGATGGAGATCAACGTCAAATCCATTTTTATGCTGACGCAGGCACTGCTGCCGCTGCTGGAAGCCAACGCCAGCTTAACCAACCCGGCGCGGGTCATCAACATTGGCTCGATTGATGGGATTCAGGTGCCCAGCACGGAAAATTATGCCTATAGCGCCAGCAAAGCGGCCGTTCATCATTTAACCAAAGTGCTAGGGGTGCAGTTGGGACGACGCGGCATTACTGTCAACGCCATCGCCCCTGGGCCGTTTGAAAGCAAAATGACGGCCTGGATGCTGGAGAATTTTCAGGAAGATATTGAGGCACAATGTCCGCTGGGGCGAATTGGTCGGCCGGCCGACATGGCCGGGATTGCCCTTTATCTCGCTTCAGCTGCCGCCGCCTACGTCAACGGCGTTGTCATTCCGGTAGACGGCGGGCTGCATTTGGCTTAAAAAACGGCCGTTCACACCCTCCTCGCCCACCGCGCCCGGCACAGCAATTCTCAGTTTAACTAGGACGAGACGACCGGGAGACAAAGCCAGCGGCATTGCCAGCGCCAATCCCGGTCATCCCGCCCGCACTTACCCATGGTTTGGTTTGACTGGGGTAGCGGTTGTTTCATAGATTGAGAATCACTGTAGGAATTAGTGAAGGGTTGCCGACATCACAAATTGGCGTACACTACCATTATGACAAGTGAACGCCTCTACTATCACGATAGCTATACGACAACCTTCACGGCAGAAGTGGTGGAGCAGTGGGAGGTTGAGGGAAAAACGGCCGTTATTCTCACCCACTCCTTCTTCTACCCCACCTCCGGCGGCCAGCCCCACGACACCGGCACCCTCAACGGCATAGACGTAGTGGACGTATTCATTCGCCCCGACGACGAAGCCGTTGTCCACCTGCTGGTTGCCCCACTAACCTAAAACGTCGTTGGACAACCAACGTCAGATGAGCGTGCCGTTTTGACCTCATGCAGCACACTATACTCAAATTAGAATGAAACAATGGTTTTTTGCCTAACAGGTGCCTAAAAACCACGGGTTTCAAATTGCACAGAGTATAGCCAACACAAAATTACCGTCCAAACAACTCTTCAAGAAATGTAGGCGGCGGTTGTGGATACCATTCCCCATCCAAATCGTCGTGTTCCCACCATGTTTCTTTGTCTAGTTGATAATCTCGCGTGTAATCCAACAGAATTGTCCCTTCACTATCCAACAATAATATTTTAAGAACACCAATTTCTGCTAGCGGTTTGTGCCGGGTCAATCCATTAAACAGATCATCCGCACCCATTATCATCTCACTCACAAAGGTATTGGCAACTTGTGCATCTGGTGTTACTAATTCCAATGTAATCACAGGCCCATAATCATCTTGCTCAATGCCAAATTGCGTTACAGCAACTGGCATAGGCTGAATCAAGTGCTGCATAGTATCTTTGATCACAGTTTGTGTTTCTGCCGACAACATCTCCCTTGATTCATAACTTCTACCCCATTCACTTAGATACATTTCCTTCCAATAAATAGTATCTGATCCCCCATTATTCACGGTAACAATACGAACCGCATCAACCGGCAAGCTGCCAGTACTTTGCAGGAATACAAGCTCTCGTTCAAGCGCATGTAGATATGTTACATCTTTGGCACTTAATAGCTGATTGGTGGTATCGCTTTGTAAAGTTACCTCAACAACTTTTCTCTCTGTACCTATCAGGTCAACAGATTTAACTGGTATTTCTTTGCCAAGCAAATGCTCAATGACATTCCTTATCGGCTCACGGTATTCTCTTGCTTGGGTACGAACAACCCAAAATACTCCACCCACAAGAAGACCTATCCCCCAAATTAACGCAAACTTTATCAAGCTATCTTTTTTTGACATATTGAACCACCCATTATTAGAATCTCAACATTCACTTATAGGACATGGTGGTAAATTCACGGGACCATATCCATAAAATAGTGTTTGGGATGTTACATTTACTTTATAGGGTGAGTCCTCATCCCATTGGGCTCGGCGAGCGTCAATCCAAGTAGCATCTCTCTTTTTAAGCTGAACATTACTAAATTTAACATCTAGTGAATTTTTATCTGACACCTTATTTTTGCGCAAACAGAGCGCATTTCTATTCAATTTAACATAATCCATGCAAATGGAGGCCGTTTCTATTCAAAGTCTGAGCCACAACGGCCGTTACAGTACCTTTCCAAACAAATAATCAGTTCATCAGCGTAAGGATGCGAGGCCAGCAAATCAATTCGTTTGAGTTGTCGTGCCCGAAAATAGAGCCGACCCGGCACGGCCAACAAATCGCGCACGATGCGTTTAAGACCCCAATCGGCAAAACGGGAATCGGCTAAAGCCTGGCTATGAAAGTCAGCCAGCAAATTATGAGCCAAATCGGTGAGTAAGACCAACGCTTTTTGTGCCATGAAATTCCGCTTACGACGTGCCGATAGATGCAAACCGCTCTTATCGGCACGAAATTGCTCAATTTCAGCTCCCCCTCTCTGGTTATACCGTTGCATGAAGGCTTTCTTAGAAGGAAAAGAGAGCGTGGTGACGTAGTAGCTATGTTTGAGTTTTCCTTTATGTAAACGTCTTTTGACCACCACTTGGACAGGTTGACCGAGGTCAAAAGGGGGTGCCACCCAACCCAAGAGGCTTTGCTCATCATAGACATCCCAACGGGAAACAGAGTCGGCCAACGCTTTGGCTCGCTTACCGGAAAAGCCTTTGCCTAGCACTTGATAACCTCTGGCAAGTAGCCAACGTAGGTTTTCGTCTGTGCCAGAACCACCATCAAGGCGGTAAAGTGTGCGTTTTCGTTGCTCTGGTGCTAACTCAAATGAACTTTCGACACCTAGCACCGCTTGTTGCAAACATTGCATGGTCAACTGGTTACCTGGAAACAGGCCAGACCATAAGGTTTCGTGGTAAGAAATGGCATTGACACGAGCTAATTGGCGCACAATCCTGTTTTTTTACCACTGGCATACCCTTTTTGACCTCCTTCTGCCTGTTGTCCACAGGGTAAAGCCGATAAATCAAAGTCCAATTCCAAAAAGGCACGCCAATCATGATGTCGGACTTGGCTACAACGGTCGCTGATTTGGCGAACGGCAAGCTCCAATTGAGCGAGATTCATTTGAGTTAGGTCATCCAGACCCCTAGAGAGGGTTGATTGGTCAGCAAAGCCACTAATTCGTTTGACTTGTGCCAATTGTTGCTCTGGACGAAGTTTCGTATTGACAACGGAAATGTACTCACAGCCGGCTAGAATGCTCACCAAGGTCTGTTCGAGCTTCTCAGCCAGCGTAAAATCGCCGTTTTGGGTCGCTGATGTGACTGATTGTAAAGGTTCTAGGACTTTTTCGGCCTCATAATAAGCCAACAAAGCCGCTAGGGGTGCATATTGAGTGTTAGTAAATTCGTGGGTCAGACCCAATTCCAGCTTCATCATTTCACGCTCCTCTTGCTCTAAGTCAAATGAACTTTTTGAGGATCGTGGCACAATGTCTGAAAATAGCCTAATCAATACCCAAAATCGGAATAGAAATGCCCTCTGTTTGCAGCTAGGTGTTCAAAATGAATAGAAACCGCCTCTGTTTGCACGTTTTCGTGCAAAAATAAGGTGACAAACAAAGCCTCATCGAATTGCTGCTGAGTGGTTTGGCTCGGATTGATGAATTGGAAAGGGTCGTCGCCAATCAAACAGCAATCATCCATCAGTTACAAGACCAGTTAAGCAAGAACAGCAGTAACAGTAGCAAACCACCAAGTAGTGATGGTCTCAAAAAACCTAAGACCCGCAGTTTGCGCCAGAAAGGAAAGCGACCGCTTGGTGGGCAGCCCGGTCATAAGGGCAACACCTTAAAGATGGTTGCCGAACCAGACTATGTAGAACCGCACCCGCTTTTGCATTGCCCCCATTGTCAGACCGACTTGTCGGAGATAGAAGCGGTCGGGCATGAGAAACGTCAGGTGTTCGACATCCCCCCCGTCCGTCTTGAAGTGACCGAACATCAAGTTGAAGTCAAACAATGCCCTGGTTGTGGTCAACAAGTCAAGGGAGCGTTTCCGCCAGAAGTAAGCCAACCAACCCAATACGGTTCGCGTCTGAAAGCGCAAACCAGTTATCTGAATGTCTACCACTTCATTCCTCTGGCACGTACCGAAGAATTGTTGACTGATTTCTATGGACAAGCTCCTGCTGAAGCCGTCGTTATTCAGGCAAACGACGACTTGGCTGAAAAGGTCAAACCCAGTTTGGACAGTGTGAGACAACAACTGATCCACGCCGCCGCCGTCCATTTCGATGAAAGCGGGTTGCGTGTTGAAAATGAACTACAGTGGCTGCACGTTGCCAGTACAACAGGACTGACACATTACCATGTCCACCGCAAAAGAGGACAAGAAGGGATGGACGCGGGGGGCATCTTGCCTGAGTTTAACGGCAAGGCGGTTCACGACCATTTTTCCGCTTACTTGCAGTTTGATAACAGCCAGCACTGTTTCTGTAACGCCCATCATCTGCGTGAATTGCAATTTGTGACCGAACAGTATCAGCAATCATGGGCGACAGAGTTGGCGCAACTGCTCCTGACTATCAAGGCAGAAGTGGTGGCAACGCCCGAGCCAGCCATGAGTTTGCCGACAGACCGCTTGGCCTACTACGAGATTGAGTACGATAAGCTTATATGCCAAGGGTTAGCCGCTAACCCACCGCCAATCAATCCGCCGCTCCAAAAACGAGGGCGGCCAAAGCAATCACCGCCAAAGAACCTGCTTGACCGCTTGGTGAAGCACAAATCAGGGGTGTTGGCTTTTATGTATGACTTTGCCGTTCCTTTTGACAACAACCTAGCGGAACGGGATGTCAGGATGGTAAAGGTCAAGCAAAAAGTATCCGGTGCTTTCCGTACCAAGAACGGTGCAGATACGTTCTGTGCACTTCGTTCTTATATCTCAACAGCGCGTAAACAAGGGCAGAATGTGATTGAAGCCTTACATGATGCCTTTCTTGGGAATCCTTTCATTCCCTCTTTGCCAGAGGCTTAGTAGTTACGATTTCAGGGCAATCTAAGCGAACCGACCCATCTACACCGCGATACCCGACCAAAACAATATCGTGCTGCTCGATGAACCAGGCCACACGTCCGCCATAAAATCGGATATTGGATTCCCCAGGCCCGCCGGAAAGATAGAAAATCGGGGCTACGGTTTGGTTGCCGGTTGAATGAATCCGCGTAATCGGGATGGAAATCAGGCGAGAATCAGGATCGCTGCGGTTTTCGGGTACCACCAGATCACCGCATTCAGCGGCATATTCCACATCTCTGGCTTCGTAGGTGCAGACTTCAAGATTGATGATGTCGTCGGCTTGCGCATTTTGGGGAATTCCCGTCGTTTTGTCCTCGGCGGGATTACATCCTGATATAAATACCGGGAGCAATATTGAGATCGTTAGGATAATTTGGATTTTGTTTTTCACGGATCGTTCCCCTTTCGTTTGTCACGCCCCTTGTTTGGGCCAATTCCATGCGTACCAGACAACAAGCCCATTGAACAGCAGATATCCCGCTCCTAATAAGTATTCCCACCCGAATTGGGCTTCAGCTAAAAACCCAACATTGAATAATAGGAAAACCAAAGCAAAAATTATATTTACCCAACGCATCCATTTTGTTTTCCCCACGAGAGAGAAAACAATCATCAATGCTTGAATAACTGCAAGCGGTACTGCGACAAACAACAATAAGTTGTTATCAACTGGTGCAGCAATTTCTTGCAGAAGCGATGCCATATCCCCAAACGTCCAGAGCAGAAAATGTGCAGTCCATAAGGCTGCGAGTACGATTTTTACATTTATCTTCACATCTACAAATTGGGTATTTTTTTGTTTGTATTCATTTTTTCTCCATTTTTTCTCGTTAACGATCCATGCAGAGACTTTGCACAATGAAGGATGAAAATGTCATCCTATTTTCGTAGCAATGTTTGACATATCTGTCTTGCATGTGCCACGGTTTGAAGCCGCAAGCGTGATAAAGCCCACGGGCAGCTTTGTTACTATCAGAATGAGCAACCGAAGCAAACTCCATCCCGGCGGCGGCCATCTGCTGCATACCGTACAGAAGTATTGCGCGTCCAAAACCGCGCCGTCTATGATTCTTGTGCGTGCCTACCGGTTCAAATAGTCCGGTACGGTTCAGATGATCGTGCCAGGTGACGGTGAAAGCCACAAAGGTTCCATCCGGGGCTTGAATGACAAACTCCCGTTCGGGCTCATAGCCCGGAGACTCCATGACCCTCCGATACAACTCAGGAGTCCAACCTGCCCCGAAGGCAGAGTTATGCACTTTAGCCAGAGCGGCTGCATCTTCAATACCTTTAGCCGATTGGAATGAGAAACCCTCCGGAAGCGCAGGCACAGTGACGGATTTGATTGCGATGTGATTCAACACATAGGGCAAGCCACCATCTGCTTCCCAACCCAACGCCGCCAAAAGTTCAGATCGAGCCGTGTCCTCCCGAAATGCGACTGCGTAGATACAGTCGCCGGCAATATCATGCCGGCGCATCAGTTCAACCGTGCGGTCATCGGCGTATTCCAGAACGCCTCGTTCAAAATCACCGCCGCGCAAATCTGGGCGCACTTGAGCGTCATAACTCTTGTGTCGGGGGCCTATCAGCAGCCATGCGGCCACCCCTTGATCATCCTCCCAGATTGTCATAGTTTCAGCAGGATCATAATATTTGTTTCCGCTGTAAATGTGATGGGGGATGTCTCCGGGATGGAGATATCCGCAGTGATTGGTCGCAGCGATTGCTGCGGCATTGAACATTTGGAGCAGACTAAGATCAGCTTCTCCCGTATATGTGCGCTTTTTCATTACTTTTGTATTCTTTTCCCTCATCAATCTTGTTGGATGCAATTGACCGACATCAACGGTAACCCCAGGTAATAGAGACGGCGTAGTAGACCGATTAATGCAGCTTGATCGAATGTGCCGGTCAGTGTAGTGACTGAAGAACCTCCGGCTTCTCGTTCGTCCGTAACTGTCATCTCCTCAATCCAATCTGACCAATTCGCACTCAAGCAGCCTGAAACTTTGATTTGGTAGATGATTGGTTGATCCAATGTGAGTTTTGTTTCCATTACTTTCCCTACAGATTGAGGTTCTTGCTTCCAGCATAGTTGTGAGATGGTGTTAATGTCATGCCCCGAAAGTGTTATCCAGAGGGTGATGTGGCTCAGTTGAATTGTTTGATGGGATGGGGGCGGGGGACGAGAAACGGCCGTTTCCCCAAATCAAGTCGCGCTTTTCAATTTACGAGCCGTCGCTGCACTGACCGTCACCCTGTGCAGCGCAGATTGCGCCGCCATCACGCGTTCCTGAGACACTTCCCAGGTCAAATCACGCGCTGCTTCAATCCGCCCTGGCAGCCGCAAAGCGATGAATACCAATAGCGCTGTCGCTAAGATCAAGGCCGCCGAGATCAGAAAAACGGTTTGCGGTGGAACCGTGCCAACGATGACCACCACCAACGCTGGGGCCAATAAACTGCCCAACGAACCAACGGCTCCCTTGATGCCCATCGCCCGCGAACGGTGTTCTTCAGGGGTGATATCCAGGTAAGCGGCACTCAATGCCGGATTCACCAACGCTTCGCCCAACCCGGCAATGATAAAGGCGGCAATGATCACCCAATAAACATTCGTCAGCATCAACCCGACATATTGGGCGCTGTGCAAAATGAGGCCGATGATGAGTATTGGCTTGCGTCCCCACCGGTCGCTGGATTGGCTCAGCGTTAGACTACCAATTAGCGCCGCCCAACCATAAAAACTGATCGCCGCACCCAACTGTGCCGTTGACCAGCCCAATTCGTCAAAGACGTAGAACGGCAGTTGCGGATCGATGAAAAACCAGGCGAAGATCATGCTCAAGTTAATGAAGAGCAGGATGCCAAAGGCGAGCAGCGGGTGTGGCAGCGATGACCAAAAGGAAACGGCCGTTCCCGTTTCCGGTGCCAATCTTGCAGCTCTTTTTTGGTGAAGAATATCTCTGCGCCTTTCTTCCCTGGTGTGGGTTTCCGGGATGATGAAAAATGCTATCAGGAAGGTGATCAGCGCCATGCCAATGGATGCCATGAAGGGCGGGCCATAACCCCATTTATCGTACAGCAAGCCGCCTACCACTGGCCCAATGATAAAACCGGCCGATGTGCCGCCGCCGATGATACCAATCCAACGCCCACGCTCATCTTCGGGCGCGATGTCGGCCACAAGCCCCATCGTCGCTGGCCCTAGCCCTGCCGTCAGCGCCCCCGCCAAACCGCGAATGACGATGAATACCAGTGAAGTCGCCGCCAGATAATAGCCGGTGAAAGCGGCCGTGTAAACAGCAAATGAACCGAGGATTAACGGCCGTCTACCAAACCGATCCGCCAGTGACCCCATAAAAGGCGCGGCAATCACGCCCGCCAGTGAGTAAGCCATCACACTCGTTGCCAGGACCGCCACGCCATCGCCGAAATCGCCGATCTTTCTAGCAAAGAGGGGGAAGATCATGCCGAAACTGGTCATTTGGAGGGCGGTGCAAAGCGCCAAAAGGATGATAATAATGCGAGCACGGCGGGGTTCCATAACGGCCGTTGCCACCCGTGTCGCCTGCATGACTTTCCCCATGTGGGCGTGATTCTGTAGCGAATTCATACCCTGGCCCCCAATTCCACCATCAATGTGGCCAAATCCATGTAAATCGTCTCGCGCTGAATCAGTCCCTCGCGCACATCATAAACGGTCACACCCCTAAACTGGATCGTTCTCCCCGTTGGCGCGAGCCGTTCCTCAAAAACGGGTGGACCTAATGACCCCGTGTGCGTGCCGGTGAAGACCCACTCCGTGACGACGACTTCCTCGGCGGCAATCGTCCGCTTCACGTCATAATCTATCTCAGCGAAACCGGCAAACCAGGCCGGGAAGAACGCGGCGCTTTCTTCTGCGGAACTGGGCGGATTCTCAAAAGCGTCGCCATAAACCCAATCCACGACATAATCCTTTGCATGTAGGGATTTCATGGTTTCGGTATCTTGCGCCGACAGAGCCGCCACAAACTGCGAAACAATCTCGAAGGCAGAGGGATTGTTTATTGAAGTTTCGCTCTTCATTTGCCTCTCCATTCGTTAGGCAAAGGCAATATGCTCTGGGCAGATTTACCGGAACCTAAAACACCAGAGCATATTGTCCAAGAACAGACTCTTTCAGGTTAAGGATGCAGCAAACGATGCAAACTTGTTGTTTGGTTCGGGGCCGCGATACTTGAACTGACCGACTACTTTCGCGCCTTGTCCTTCTAATGCCCTTGCCATTTGCCGCAACGTTGAGCCAACGGCCGTCTTGTAGGTGCAAAAGACAATGGTATTCTTGCCCGGCAGATCTCCCATCCGCTCAATGAACCGCATCGTTCCTTCTGTTGGGTGTTGCCGAATGAAGAACAGACCCTTCACCCAACTCCCGACGCATATGAGATCAGCTTCTAACATGTCAGCCGGGTCAGCTTTTGCTACTGATTGCACCCGGCATGTATGCCCCTGATCTGCAAATGTTTTGCTCATTGCCTGCGCAGCCTTGGCGGTGGTGCCGGTACTGCTGTCATAAATTATTACGATATTCATCCCAATTCCTCCTGTATAAATGGAGCGCGAGCAGCTTGCCCGCCCTTTGCGGACCGGCAGTCCGCGCTCCATTTTCATTCATGGTTCAGGCTTATTGCTGCTTTGCCGCTCCTCTTTCCATTTCTTTTTCAATCATCCGTTCTGTGGCACCTGATTCGCCGGAAAAAGCAAACACTCTCAACGCGTGAAGAACCACAGCCAGGCCCCATCCCATCAGCGGCCATATGAACCAAAGATATTCAGTAGATGTGCTGACATTGATAATGATGAGTAAAATGTTTACAGCGATGTAAATTGTCAGGTGACGATAAAATCCAACCTTTGCCGTTACTCTCTTTTTTGCTCTCTGATAAGCTTCTTGATTGTTCATTAGTTTTCTCCTTAGGAATGGCAACTATTTAACTTAGGAATGGCAACTATTTAACTTGAACACTGGAGTCGAGGCTTTAGCCGGTCAAATGTTCAGAGTATTTAATTGGCGTTCCTTAATATTATTGGCCGTCATTTTTCATTACTCCACATCACACCAAAATTGCAGTTCTGCCCCTGAGTCAGGTTGATAGCTGTATGTCAAACCTGTAAACCCGTGCCCGCCAACGAATTGGTTTTGTGGGCCGCTGTTGAGGGGCAGTTGATAGAGGGTGGTGTGATAAACGGCCGCTTCGGCTCCGCTCAGTGCAGGCTCTTCCCCGACATCCGTCACCCAAACCCGTATATTTCGTTCATTGTCCGTTTCTCCAGTACGATACGCTGCATGGAACACCATGTCCGTAAAGGCTATCGACTGCTCCGAATCGGTGTTGCCCAACAAAATCGTTTCTTCACGTTCAATGCCCTGCTCAACCGAAGCACGGTAAGCGGCCGTACAGGAAATGGTTTCTGCTTTGGGAACGGCCGTTTCTGTACCGCCACAAGCTGACAACAAGACAATCAAAAAAATAAAATATTGATGCACGCTCAAACCTCCAATCTGGATTAGTAGTCAGTTAGCCTATCCCAAATGCAGCCATTACCAGGAAGACCATTTGGAACAGGAAGTTCCCGATCCAGTGGAAGACCATCGCTAGCGGCAGGCTCCCCAGTGGCCCAAAAGTGAACGCGAATCCCAGCCCGCTAACCAATATTCCTGGAAACAGCCAACGCTGATAAACGTGCTTCAACGTGAATAAGATTCCATTTGCCACCCAATCCCAACTGCCAAAAACGTCCCGCATCTTTGGCATAAGGAATCCCCGATAGTAGAGTTCCTCCCCAAAAATATTGAAAACCAGCCCAATCACAAAGTACAACAGCACGAAAAGAAAATTCCCCTGTAAAGCCACGTCCGGGAATGCATCTGCTACACTGGAAATCTGGACAGTGGGATTGCTGGCGGCCGGCCACCAATCAGGGGGCACAAAACCTGGGACTGTAGCCAGTGCTCGGTTGGCACCACCCATCATCATGCTCAATGCCATCCCTGCGACCATAACACCCAACGCGATTAACCATGCCTGCCAGCCTTTAGGCCATCGCCAATGGATACGGTCACGCAGGGCGGCGAAGGTCAACGAGGCGCCCTCCCGTCTGAGCAAAACCAGCCCGGCCGCCAGTTCTGTTCCGGTGCCCAGCACGATGACAGTGAGCAATACCCAGGTTGGGGTTACTCCGCCTTCAGGGATGAACTGCTGCCCCACAACGTAGATCAGGAACGAAAACCAAACGGCCGGCCAGGAAAACATAAAGAGGATCTGCCATAACGTATACTGCGGAATGTCATGATCAACATTTTCTGAAACACCTTCTCTTGTAATTACCATTTCTTCCTCCAAGTAAGCCGATTAGATAATCGGTGTGAGCAAAATCTTTCCACCCGTCATATGATCGGTGTACTCTTGGACAGCTTTCCTGGCTTCCTGGAACGGATACCGTACCCGGATTTCACTCTTGAGATCGGTGCTGATTAGTTTTTGGGAGCGCCGCCAAAGCATAAGGATTTGCAGCAAATTCTTAGTGGAATAAAGCCAGGGTCCCAGCCAGAAACCGGTTACGGTTTTGCCTTCAAAGACGATCTGGTCAACGTTGGTTTGGGGCGATTTGTGGGAAAGACAGCTATAAACCGTTACGGTGCTGTTTTTTGGCATTGCTTTGAGCAATTGCCCCGTCATCGGTCCGGCAACCGCGTCAAAAGCAAGGCGGGCGTCATACTGATGGCAGACTTCATGGAGCTGTCTATCGAAATCGACATCACTGCTATTCAAAACGGCCGTTGCACCTTGCGCCTTGAGTAGTTCCACCTGGGCATCTCGGCGAACGACGTTGATAACCTGAATCCCCTCACTTCGCCCCAAGCGGTTGACCATTTGCCCCAGTGCGCTGGCCGCAGCGGTGAGGACGATGGCTTTGTGCCCACCACCTTTTGTGATTTCCAGGAAGGCAACGGCCGTTAGCGGATTGATAACCGACATGGCCCCTTGTTCCAGGCTGACCGATTTATCTAGTGGGAAGACACCGCCCTTTGTAGAGGCCACCACATATTCAGCCCAAATGCCATCTCTTTCCCCATTACTCAGGCAGGCAACCCGCTTGCCCAGG
The DNA here is from genome assembly GCA_020634215.1 of Ardenticatenaceae bacterium. Classification (GTDB taxonomy): domain Bacteria; phylum Chloroflexota; class Anaerolineae; order Promineifilales; family Promineifilaceae; genus JACKCD01. Next base: position 70,582 of record JACKCD010000027.1, read on the forward strand.
AAATAGCGGCCCATTGGTCCAGGCCCAACGGCGACCACTGTTCCTGAACCTTCTCCACCGGGAACCACCGGAGGTGGGTTGTCGAAACCGTAATTTCCACCCAGAAAGGCTAAATCCGAGGGGTTAATCGGTGAAGCAGCAACTTTGACCAGGACTTCATCTTTTCCCGGTTTTGGGACTGGGCGTTGTTCAACGTGGAGCGTCTCAGGGCCGGTAAATGAATCTAGAACAACGGCCGTCATCTGATTTGGTATTTGTGTTTGCGTCATTTTCTACCTCCTAAAAATTGCATGGTTAGAAATTCATTTGGCACGTTACTCGCAGGTCTTTTTCGGATGAACCACATCACTACAATGATGAGCAGGAAAACCACCCCGATGGGCAGCAAGCCAAACTTGACCTTGGTCAACAGGTGGGCAAACTGCACCAGCCAATTTATCCGACCTGGGTACGCCAGGTTACAAATCACCAGGCTCAGATTTTCGCTCACGTCAGCCAGACCAGAGATCAATGGGATCATGCTGAGCCACTGCAGGCGATGGTCCAAGGGCAGCAGGCGCACTAAAAACCAGGCACTCATGAAGGCAAATGTCAATGCATAGCCGATCGGAAATATGATGTCTGGCACAAGGTGAAGGATAAGATAGGCTCGGCGGCCTACAGCCCCCAGCTCCGTAAACAGATCGTAAGCATCGTCCGGTGAATAGGACTTTCGCAAATCCAGAATGGTCAATCCACCGGCATGCTCGACGATGGTCGGGTTGCTGAAAGGTAATTTAGTGCCATTCATAATAAACATCATCAGGCCGGTGAACGCCAGCAGACCAAGAATCGTCAGCCAACTGGTTTTATACTGGATGAAGGTTAAGATTTTTTTCAACATCAAATTTCATTCCTTTCTCTAAAAATCACATGGTGTCCGGCTTGAATGCCGCATAAACCTCAGAATCTTGCATGATCCTGAGAAAACTATCTTGGTCCACCTTCTTCTGTAAATTCATTCTTGCTGGATACAATTGACCGAAATTAGCGGTAAACCTAGATAATAAAGGCGGCGCAGCAGACCCAGTAATGCAGCCTGATCGAAGGCTCCGGTAAGGGTTGTGACGGGGGCGTCGTCGCTATGGTGAACGGCCGTAACCATCATCCCATCTGTCCAATCTGACCAATTCGCTCTCGGTTGACCTGAAACTTTGATTTGGTAGATGATTGGTTGGTCTAATGAGAGTTTTATATCCATTACTTTTCCCAAACACACTCCTTAGATCTGATCCATGGTCTCTTTAATCTTTCTCTCTTCCCAGTCCGGACCGAACCAATGCCCAAAACCGAAAACATAGAATGCGTGCATAACAATGCCAATGCCCCATCCGAAGAGCGGCCAATAGAACCAAAGAACACTCGGTGATGTCGTGATATTGATGAGAAAGAGGAAGGCGTTGACCAATACATACACAACAAGATGCGTGTAAAAGCCCCTTATTTCCTTTACTCTTTTTTTCGCTTTCTGATATTTAATATTTTCTGTGTTCATTTTCATCTCCCTTTGCAAGGTAATTATTTTTCTCGCTTTCCATTAACTGACTTGCTATTTGGCAGTCCTTCTTGGGAAAAGCGAAATTCTGATTTGTTCTACGTATACTATTGCAGGCAACAGGTAGTAGTGTCATACCCCGGACGTGGTATTCGAGGGTGGTAATCGTAGAGATGAAAATAAACCCATTGAAGAAGGGAGATCAACAAAACTGGGGGTTGATTTCTCAGTCGCCTGGCTATGAGATTTTCACAAAGATAGAAGAAGGGTTAGAAGAAAAAACGGTTTTGTGGGCCATCAATGCCGACTTTGGGCATCCAGGCGATTAGTTGGCAGGTAAGAATCCCAAAGCTTTGGCCCTGGAAACAGCTTGCGTCCGGTTGTGGGCATTGAGTTTGCCGTAGATATTGCGCGTGTGTGTCTTGATCGTATGCGGTGAAAGGAAAAGTCTGGCTGCGATTTCCGGGTTTGTCAGCCCTTCGGCGATGAGTTGGAGTACCTCAATTTCCCGTTCGCTTAGAGGCTCTATGAATGCGGAATGCGGAACCCGTCCTGAGCCTGCCGAAGGATTGCGGAATGCGGATTGGGTTTGTGGCGGTGTGGTCTGTTCTGGTTTGGAAACTGGAAAGGTAGCCAATAATCGGCGAACATAGTCTGGGGCAATGCCTTGAGAAAGCGCTTCATAGAGTAGGCGCGCCATCGGTGGGCCTTCATTTACAAAGGCGAAAAGGAAACCCCGTGGCTCAGCTAAAGTGAGGCTTTGCTCAAGGACAGTCAGCGCCTGCCCGGTGTCACCTACAGCCTGCATAGCCAACGCCTGGAGGTTCAAAATTTCGATCGCTCTCGATATATCCCCTCTATCAATAGCATTCATATATACCCGTTCCAGCAAATCGAGTGTGTCAGACGGATGTCCCGTAGCGATCAAAAACCGGACAAGTGTCAGGTATTCCCTTTCGTTAGACCTATCGGGGTTTCCAGTGACTTCCAGGCCTTGTTCTGCTAACCATTGCGACGTTTCTTCAATCTTGCCTTGAGCCAACCACAGGCGTAACTGCCAGGCTTTTATCTCAATCACGATCCAGAGAGGGAGCCGATCCCACCCATATTCTTCGACTTCTTGAATGATTGCTTCCGCTCCTGCAAAATGTCCGCTTGAATATAAGGCGACGATCAGGTGGCGATTGCACACATTGAGCATCCCAATATATCCCCCCTGGGCCAGTTCTTTGCCTTCTCTGGTCTTTTTAACTGCCTGATCCAAATCGCCCTGCTCAGCCAAAACCTCACCCCATACTGCCAGAATCCAGCCGGCCTCGGCCGATAATGATAAGCCTTTTTCCTTTGCCAGGATCATCTGCTGCTGACAGATTTCCTTGATCATGTCAAATTTACCCTGCTGGCGGAGGGTAACGCAATATTTCATACTGGCAATTAGATCCATATAGATATTGCCAATTGCTTTGCTTGTTTCCCAGGTCTCCAATCGAATCCGAGCGGTATCTTCCACATGTCCTGCCAGATGAAGGGCATCCCCCAATGGGACATAGACGGTGTTGCGCCAGATAATATCGTCCTCGGGTAAATAATCTAGAGCCAGTTGGGCGTGTTGGAAAATGGCATCCGAATCTCCTTTGTGGAATGCCAGAAAAGCCCGGATGGTAGCCACCCGGCCTTGAATCCTCATTCTATCGGATTCCCTTTGTGAATCTGGATTTGAATCCAAATTTTCTACCACCTGCAGGGTCGCTTCGACCGCATCTTGCTGGCCGTTTGCAAATTGCTCCCAGGCTTGAAATACACACAGGTTTGGATTGGAAAATAATAACTTTACGGGCAGCGTATCCAGCCAATACTGCAATTTTGAGTGTTCCCCACGTTTCCAACAAGCATCGGCCTGTTCTTCAATCAGACGAACTGCCCGATCAAAATCTTCAGCGTGCAATGCATGCTCAATCGCCTGATCGGGGAACCCATTCCGGGTGTACCACTCACTGGCCTTAAGGTGCAATGGTTTTTCCTGATCATGAGTTGTTTGCTTTAAACGCTGATGTAATGAATCCGAAAACAGGTGATGATAGCGGTACCACTGCCGCTCATTATCCAACGGGATAATGAATAGATTGGCGCGTTCCAACGTTTCCAGCACATCTTGCCCATTCTCTTTTCCGGTTATAGCGTCACATAAATCACCAGTCAGTCGATCGAGAATCGAGGATTGCAGCAAAAAATCTCGAATATCTTCTGGTTGATGGGCCAGAACCTCTTCTAACAGATAATCGATCACAAAGTGGTGGCTGCCGGTGAAAGAGTGAATAAAATTGCTGATATCAGTCCGCCCCCGCATTGAAATGGCAGCTAATTGCAATCCTGCAACCCAACCCTCAGTCCTTTTTTCAAGCGCTGTGATATCCTGCTTGGACAGTCCTAATCCCATTATTTGGTTCAGGAACTCTTCAGTTTCTGCAGTCGAAAAACGTAAATTAACGGCGCGGAATTCGTTCAACTGGCCGCGAGCGCGCAAGCGAGATAATGGTAGAGGCGGATCCTCACGGGTGACGATGACCAGATGGAAATGTGGCGGCTGATTATCGAGCAAGAAGCTGAGGACATCATGGATCGGTGGCGCATCAATGAGATGGTAATCGTCAAGGATGAGAATGATTTTATGAGGGATAGCGGCGATTTCGTTAATCAGGGCGGTCAGAACGGCCGTTATCGGTGGCGGTTGGGGAGATTGGAGCATGAGCAACGCGCCTTCTCCAATGGCAGTTTCGATTTCCCCGCTCTGGTTCAGGGCGGCGATGAAGTAAGACAGGAAACGGGTTAGGTCGTTGTCGCCTTCATCTAGAGAGAGCCAGCACAATTTCGGAACCTGTGCTGAGCTTGCCGAAGTATTGCGGATTTCGGAATGCGGAATGACTTCGGATTCCGCAATCCGCATTCCGCAATCCGAAATCAAAGTGGTTTTGCCAAAGCCGGCCGGGGCGGAAACAAGGGTGAGTTTGCAGCCTTGTTGTAGCCCCTGGTTGAGTTTTTTGATGAGGTGATGGCGAGGGACAAGGGACGGCCGTAACCGAGGCACATACAATTTCGTTTGCAGTAAATCGCCAGACATGGAAACAGTATAACATAACTCGACTCTGGCGAAAATCGCACTTTTAACAAAAAAATAGACGCTCTGTAATCTTTCAAAAGGCGTACGCCAATAATCGGGCTTCAAAGAGCGCATTTTGAACCCCGTCAGCGTACAAAGTGGCAGCTAATCAAGTTTATGTGGCTTGGCTATCTAAGCGCAGGAAACATTGCAAAACGAGGTCAACATCCCCCGTTTCGATAGCCATTTCCACCGCACCAGTTAACCAATCCACTGCATGTTCGTCTCGATGCTGCCGAATCATGTCGCCGTAAGTCTGAATGTGGCTCGAACGTTCACGGTCAAACCGCTGTTCTACATAAGCCCAGGCCAGATGCACGACGACTATGTATCTGTCTACCGCCTCATAGGAGCGTACCCGAAAATCGGCTAGTCCCAATTGGGTTTTGGTATAGAAGTTGACAACTTCACATGACCACCGCCAAGAGTACCCTTGCAAGACCGCTTGGGTCGAGCAACTAAGTTCCGTACTCATGAAGTACGAGAGAGCCTTTGCCCTCGGGTGCCTTTTGGAAAAGAAAACACGGACATCTGTGGGCACATCAGCTAAACGGCCGTCACACCGTCGCACAAAATAGATGGATTGATCCCCGTCCGTCGTGGTGACACAGACTTTCGTGTACCACCTGTGCCTTAACTCTTGGGCATGTTTGTCAATGCGCTTGTCACTCAAGAGGCGGTTACACTTCAAACCGCAGGTGACATGCCAACGTTGGCGGCGACAGTAGTTGATTAAGCGAGCAGAGGCGTACCAACTGTCAAATTGCACCACGACTTTCCAGCCTTGAGGCAACAACGGGTGCAGCTGCTCTAAAATAGTCCGCGCTATCCGATACTTGCTGCGCAAAGGAAGGCGATTTTTCTTGTCTCGCTGGCGATTCAAACGACGCACCGTTTTCTGGCGCAGGTACAGACGCAAGTCAACCGTGGCTGTTTGTTTGCCAACTCGCATGGTACACACCAGATAGCAAAATCCGTTTTTATAGCGCGGCTTGTTTTTCGTGCTTTCGCTGTGGTCATAATGCCAATCCACTGCCTGAATATGGCGGGTAGCTTTGTCTTTTTCACCCAGCGAATCATCAATGTTAATGTAGATAATTGGTGGTGGTTCGCTCTGTTCTACTTCCGCCAGCAAACGGTTGACCTGGTGGATTCGGAGCGCATCACGTACATCAGGTGCTTGCCAGGGACTGATTCGGAGAAAATCAGCCATATTGGACACATCAGGTGCTTGGACAAATTGCCGCTGTAGGGCGGCTAAGGTCTTGGTTTCTTCACAAACCAGCAGTGCATCGGCCATATTGAGCATGTGCTGCCGCTGGGGGAGAGATAGGTCAAGACCTAATTCGTTGAAAAAGGAATGCAATGAGTTGGAATTGTGTAAAATACGGGTAAGCATGGGACACTTCCTGTTGGAACCGGTGGGTTAATTGTTTTGCTATTATCCCACTCAGGCGGTGTTCTATGCCCAATTCTTCACTCACACTTCCGGCTTTGTCACCAACTTTATGGTTAAAAAGGCTCTGACAATTTTTCGCCAGAGTCGAGTAAGCTGGTAGACTGGCTACAGCGCGCCTATCCTATAAGCCAGATCAACGTTATCCACCGCAGTACATACTATGGAAACGATCTTCCATCGTGTGGGCAAGTCAACTCGCTTTTAACCTCCAAGAGAAATTCAGATTTAGCCAATGGTATCGTTCCCGCTGGAACACATTACTATGGCATGGTTGACGACGCGGGCGGTTTTATGCGTGGCTGTGCTAATTTGCCCGGCTTTGTCGGCTCTGGGCCAACCGGCGCAGGTAGCTGGGGTTGGGATTTTGACGGTAGCTATGGGGATTGGTATGGAGGTCACGAGTTAGGCCACGCCTATGGCCGTCCTCATGCAAATTTCTGTGGGGCAGAAGGAGGTGGCTCCTATCCATATTCAAATGGAGGGATCAGTCCTTCGCTTAGCGGCGATCAGGCCATCTACGGCTTTGACATTCACTCACAGGAAATTTACACAGCCGATTGGTCCGACGTGATGAGCTATTGTCCCAATCAATGGCTGAGTGACTTTACATATGAAGCACTGCTGGCCCACTTCCAAAACAACCCCATTCTAACTCACAGTGCAACCCCCATGGATCGCCTATCGATCATAGGGACAATTGACCCCGCCACAAATCAAGTTGAGCTAGCGCCCCTGTTTATCATCCCCGACGCTGACGATATCGAACCACGCACTCCCGGAGATTATGCCATTGTCTTACGCAATTCGACGGGGGTGAATTGGCACGCTATCCGTTCACACCTGACCCGGTAGAAGCTGGCCCTACGCCTGGCGGCGATCCCTCATCTACCCTACTCATGATAACAGAGCTGGTGCCTTATGTGGAGGGAACAACTCGAGTAGACATTGAAGCTTTCGCTACCGTGCTACACACAGTTCAGGCTGGCGCAGCTGCTCCAAGTGTCAGCATCACCACACCTAATGGCGGTGAGATGCTGGCAGAGGAAACCATTCATGTTGCCTGGACGGCCAATGATTCTGACGGAGATTCCCTTATATTCAATATCCAATATAGCCCTGATGGCGGCCAGCATTGGGAAATGGTGGCTCAATTTATAACTGAAACGAGCGTTGATATTGATGCCAGCAACATTGTCGCCACTACTCAAGGCCTCTTCCGAGTATGGGTTAGCGATGGCATTCACACAACAGGGGATGAGTCCAACAACACCTTTACTGTTCCTAATCGTATTCCAGTGGTTGAAATTGTAGAACCTAACGATGGTGAAACAAAGCTCATCAATGCGACAATTGGATTAAGAGGCGAGGCCTATGATATCGACACGGGGACAATGGCCGATGACCAACTTCAGTGGCTCTCAAGTATAGATGGATTGTTGGGAAGGGGAAAACAGTTGAGTATCAACGATCTCAGTGAAGGTGTGCATACTATCATATTCCGTGCAGATGACGGCAATGGCGGCGTGGCTGAAGATAGCGTACAGTTGACCATCGTTGGTGAAGACACCTCATTGCCTGACAAACTATTGGTTGGCCCACAAACTCTTCTTTTTGAACCTGCAAATGGACTGACCAGCAAAACCTTCTCGGTTGCCAATCAAAGTGGCGAGCATGCAATCCGGTGGACGGCTGCGACCAATGAAACGTGGTTACAGTTGGACACAATTTCAGGCATGACCCCGGCTACTGTTATCGTCACGCTGGTTGACACTAGCCTGACCAACGGAATACATTCAGCAAACATTATACTCACCAGTCCAGATGTACCTAATCAGAGTGTCACGGTTCGCGCTTCCGTGATGATTATTAAGAGATCGCAAATCTATCTGCCTTTTATTCGCAAGTGATTCAATGACTGTTTGAGCTTGGAGGTGTCCATCTCCAAGCTCTCTTTTCTACGGTGTTAGCCGCTGCATATCACGCGGGAACAGCGTTGCCAGCCGCACGTTGGGCAGTTGTAGAAGCTGCATCAGCAGCCGCTCCAGCCCGATAGCAAAGCCGCCGTGGGGCGGCATTCCGTGGCGAAACGCTTCCAAATAGGTTTCAAATGGTTCGGTAGGCAGCTTGGCCGCTGCCAGTGCCGCCAGATAATCTTCATACCGATGCAGCCGCTGCCCGCCGGTAATCAACTCGGTGCCGCGAAAGAGCAGGTCGAAGGAGTTGGAGTAGGCGGGGTTGTTGGGGTCGGGGTGGGTGTAAAACGGCCGTTTTCCCATTGGATACCCCGTCACAAACAAAAAGTCGCTGCCGTGTTCCGCCTGTGCCCACGCTCCCAGCCACCGCTCATCCTGCGGCGACAAGTCTGGCTCGCCGCGCACATCCACCCCGTGCAGCCGCAAAATGAGTTCCTGCGCCTCGGCAAAATGGATGTGGGGAATCTCTTCGGGTACGGCGGGCATCTCTGCCTCCAGCAGTGCCAATTCAGCGGCATAGTGTGTTGCCAACTCGCCCAAAATCCCGGCCATCACCTCGCGCACCAGCCCCATTACCGTAAAATGATTTTCAATAAAGCCAAACTCCACGTCCAGGCTAACATATTCATTGATGTGGCGAATGGTGCTGTGTGGCTCGGCTCGGAACACTGGCCCCACTTCAAATACGCGCTGGAAAATGCCAACCATGATTTGCTTGTAAAACTGTGGGCTTTGCGCCAAATAGGCTGGCTTGCCAAAATAGCCTAGCTCAAACACGTTGGCCCCGCTTTCGGTGGCGGAGGCCACCAGCTTGGGGGTTTGCACTTCGGTAAAATGGCGTTCGTTCAGTGTGCGGCGGAAACCAGCCATTGTACCTGCCGCCAGCCGGTAGACGGCGCGGCGCTGTGGGTGGCGGTTGACCACCACGGCGTGGTCAAGCTGGGTGGGCAGTCCGGCGGTGATGGTGGGCTTGTGCAGCGGCACGGGTGGGGCTTCGCTGGTGGGCACAAGCAGCGATAGCCGGGGCTGGTGCAGTTCCACGCCGCCGGGGGCTTGGGGCGAAGCGACCACGCGCCCTTCGAGGGCGATGATGCTTTCTAGGGCAGCATTTTGCAGCGGAGCAAGGTCGGCTTCGCTTTCGGTGACGGCCTGGATGGTGCCCCAGCCGTCGCGCAGGACAATAAAGGTAATGCCGCCGAGACGGCGCAGATTGTGGAGCCAGCCCGTTAGGCGCACGGGTTGCCCAACGTGCTGGCTGGCTTCAATTGAGCGGATAGTTTGCATAGGAACCTCCAAAAGAAAATGGGACGCAGATTTGCCTGATTTACCTGATGCTCATGATATTTCACAGCGAATCTGTGTCTTGGTGAGCAGTTGCCCAGAAACAAAAACGCCCTCGTCCACTTGGAGGACGAGGGCGCAGTGCAAATAAAAAAGCCCTCATCCTCTTTTGGAGGACGAGGGCTTGGATTACACAAAAGCCACATCGTGGTACCACCACCATTTGCCCCCGTAGGGGCCTTTTGCTGCCGTTGGGTTTTGCTTTCACAACGGCCGTTAACGCGCTAACGGGCGCTCCCGGAACTACCTACTTGTTTAATACGTTCAGTAGTCGGCTCAAGGGTGTCACAGACGAAACATTGCAGATGACAGTTGCAGCAGTTCTGTCACTCTCTGGGCAGCAAGCGGTTTGCCTGCCTGTCCCTCTCATTGCCTTTAATTTGTCAATTGTTTAGCCTCCCGGTTGGGAAGGTGGAGAGCATCATAACAAAGATGATGCCGGTTTGTCAATTAAGCAATTGCCTGAACTTGCAGCCGAATTTCCCCGGCGGGGCTGCTGGCAATAACGATTTGCCCAATTTTTGCACCTAGCAACGCCCGCCCGATGGGGGATTGGTTAGAAATGCGCCCTTCACTGGGGTTGGCTTCATGGGGGCCAACGATGCTGTAGGTTTCTTCATCACCATACTCTTCATCTAAAACGGTAACGGTGCTGCCTACGCGCACGCGGTCGCTGGGGCCAGTTTCCTTAATAACCACGGCTCGCCGCAGCGCATCTTCTAAGTCCCGAATACGCCCCTCAGTAAAGCCTTGCTCTTCTTTGGCGGCATGATAATCAGCATTTTCTTTCAGGTCGCCCTGGGCGATAGCAATTTCCAGCTTTTTAGCCAGTTCTTCGCGTTTGGTCGTGCGGAGGACTTCAAGTTCCTCTTTGATTTTTTGCAATCCTTCGTCAGTGATGTAAAAAGCCTCTTCGTGCGTCATTTACCTTCTCCTATCAAACTGAACCCAAAGGTTATGTACCTCATGGGTTGATCATGGTTAACAGCCCGTAGCTGTGTGTTGGTCTAGGTGCTGCCGGTAGTTGTATTTTATTGAATGTTTGTGAAGATAGTTGAGGTTACTACAAGCTCATGAGCGTTCTCATTGTGTTGCTGAGACGCTTGCCTTTGGTTTCCGCTACTCAGTCTGAACAGTTCAAATTATCATTGCCTAAATTAAAGAACCCCGCCATTAGCGGGGCTGTTGCCCTAATTGTGTTGCTTGCCTTAGTGACCCAATGGTTTGTTACCTGGGGTTGGCTCAATGAACGGAGCATAGTATAGCGTAGGCTGTTTGTTCTGTCTAGGGTTGAAAAAGTGCGAAAGGAAGAGATGAGAGAAGTCTTAGGTGGGGGGAAAACGGCCGTTTTTGGCGTAAAAAAAGCGTGAAAGCGAAAGCAAAACAGCCGTTTCTCAGGTATAACCAAGCTTGAATGGTGTAATGCGATTCGTAACGAATCGGTGCGATACTGGAAGAAAACACAAGCAAACGTTGTCGTCATCGTGCAAAGAGAAGAACGTTTGCGACAACCCATTAGCAAGTTTAAGTAAAAATTTGAGTGAGAGAAGCATGGCAAAAGCGTGGGAAGTTTTGACAAGTGAGGCAATTTTAGAGCACCCGCTTTTGACTGTTTCCCTCGAACAAATTCGGTTGCCTAATGGCGAAAT